>JBDKUN010000056.1:0-148724 GCA_039679675.1 Armatimonadota bacterium | reverse complement strand
GCCACGAGGGCGACGAAAATGGCAAAATCGAACACCGGCAATGGCTGCAGGACTTACAGATCATATATGGACAATGCGGGAACTGGTATCCTACAGGCCACCGCCAAGTTAGTTAATGCCACTACCTGTTTTCCTTATTTCGTGCTTTCGTGAGAGAAAGAATTCATCCGTGTTCAATTTACGGTCTGATCACGATCGATGCAGGATAGGCCGAGCCTCCGAGCGGCATAGTGGTTATGGTCAGCTCTTTTGACTGTCCGGCGGGTACCCGAACAGCCGTTATCTGGAACTCTCTCGGCGGCGCGACCATCTTTACGCCTATTATCCTGCCTTCGACGACGAAAATCCCCGATGCGGGGCCTGCTGTAGGATCAAAGATGATCTTGACAGTCCGGGCATCGGCGGTCGGGTTCTCAATGCGGATATTGATGTTGTAAATCACTCCGTAGTTGCCGAAAAGCTGCTTCTTGTCGGCTGCATCCTTGATCGCGTACTTCCCAATCCTGATAAATTCCCAGCGCTCGCCTATGACGTATTTCGCATCCAACTGCTTTGTCGGGGTCATGTATACATGCTCGGACAAATGCCTGGGTATTTCCGTGTCGCTGATCGACGCAACTTGCCCGTCCGATAACTGCCCCAGGCTCGGAGGATTTGCGGTGACTTTGACATACACATCTCCTCCAGCGAACTGTCTCAGGTCTATAATGCCGCTTGCGGTGATGTTATGGCTCAGATTATCAGCGTAGACGACGATTTTCGATCTCGGCGGGATACGGTAGACCATCCCCACGTTACGCAGGTGGTCCCGGATAAAGTCCATTCCAGCCATATAGCCGACAACCACCGTATCGACTATGGGGCGGCCAATTCCGCTTATCGTCTGGACTCCTGCTTCTGTATCTCCGGCGTTCAAAAGCTCGACTGCAAGCCTCACTCGCTTACCCATCATGTTCTGGTGGTGATAGAAGAGCCTGGTCTTCTCATCGAAAGAGAGCTTGCCGGTGAAAAGTGTCCCATACTGTGTAAGCCGCTCCGGATCGTTGCTGTAGAACAGGTCTACAGCCGATTTGTGAGACAGCGGCCGGTTGACAACCTCGACCGGCGCAAACAGGTCTGCGGTGATGAACTTGGAGCCTCTGGCCCTTACGGGAACAAGAACGCGGACACTTTCACCCTTTCCAAGAGAGTCGCACGTTATCTTCGGGCTGCCGAACGTCGCTGCGGCTCCCGGTTCGAGCGCCACAACCGAAGCCGCGGCCTTCCTCGCCACTTTATTAAGCAGCCAGTCCGGCGCGGGCTCTCCGGTGACTTCAACCATCTTCATGCCTGTCACTCTTCCGGCATACCGTTTTACGTTGACTACAAGTTTACAGCTGCAGCCCTGGCAGCTTATCTCTACAGTGGAACGCCCTACCGCCCTGCCTGTGACAACTACAGACCGGCGAGCAGAATCGAAAGATGATACCGCTACAGCGGGGTTGCCGTCTGAAAGGGTTATCGCACCCTGTGCTGCCCCACCGATAGCGGTCATGCGCTTCTCGCTTTCGGGTATGGTGATCTCTGCGGGCGTCAGTGTTATGGGCGGCATGGAGAAAAGCCGCCTGATACTCCTTACCCAGCTTTCGCTGAGCGCTTGTGCAGATGTCCCGTTAGCAGACGCATCCGCTGCAGTGGCTATACATATCACCTTGTCGTTGACAACAACTTGAGAACGTTTCTTACTTGCGGATTTTACAGTAATCGCTTTCCAGCCGCCGGTTGCGAGCGGCTTCAACCTGCTGGCGGTCAATTTTGCCCGTTCAAGCGGGGTCAATTTGGCATTGGGTACTTTGAACCTGATTGCTACGCGGTCGTTTATCGTAACTACAGCCTCACTCCCTCTTGCCGCGTAGTCCACCGGTGGGACGAACTCGGCGCGGGCTGATAAACCTGTGATAACAACAAGAGCCGCGCAGGCAAAAGCCGGTAATAAGGCGCGGCGGCTTAAATTCGACAATATATGGCCTCCAATATAATCTCTTATCTAGATTTTACCCACCGTACGATACTGCGTCAATCAATATGCAGCTATTGCTGGTTTGATAGACGATTAACGATGGGTAGTTTTGTATCCAGTTACTGTATTTTGCGGAAGCAAGGTATGAAAAGAGGAGGCTAATCTGCAATGAAGGGAAGTAGAATTGTTTTCCTGGCGATGATCATGCTTTTGGTATTGCTAATGGCTGGAGGCGTCTGGGCTAACGGAAAGAAAAAGACTACGACGACTCAGCCGACCGGCGCCGGTCCTGGCGAGGCGGTGTCAGCTATCTCTATTGCGCCGATTTCAGTGATCCAGCAGCGCGGACACGTGGACAACATGGGTGAGTCCCAGGAGATGCTGATGAACTCCATCAAACAGTCCGGCGGCCAGCGCACTGTTGGTGATTACCAGGTGGCCTATATGGTAGACCCGCCGAAAGGCTACTATCAGACAATGAATGGGCAGCTGACCTGGGTGCCGCCTGCGCCCGGCGAGACTCAGCACATCGAAGTCGTTGTGTTGGACTCTCTCACAAATAAGCCTATTCCGGTCTCGCCCACAATCAATATTATCGATCAGTCCGGAAATGTAGTGCAATCGAAGCAGCTCTCTTACTTTTGGAGCCCGATGGCTGACCATTATGGCGCGAATTTCTCCATTCCTACTGCGGGTACATACTCGATCAGGGTTCAGGCGCCTGCGCCGGATATTCTGCGGCATGACCGCAACCTGGGAGACAGGTTTACTTCTCCTGTCGACGTGACATTCTCGAATGTCCAGCTGACTCCAAAGTCACCGGCTGCCTCGGAATCGACAGGAACAACTCCCTCTGGAGCCGGACCAACCCAGCCGAGTCCCACTGTGACACCGGCGCCTGAGACACCAGAGACACCGGCTGCGCCAATGCCAGAGACCCCTGAGTCACCGGCAAATCCAAGTAATCCTGTCACGCCGGAGTCACCTGCTGAACCGGCTTCCTAAATGTAAAATCAGGAATGAGGGATGAGTGGTGGAAAATTACATCATCTCATCCCTACCATCCCCTGCGCCCGTTGCCCAAGTCTCCGGCTCTCTGGTATAATCTTGCAACACCATTCGAGGAGACCAGCAGCGTATGAAGATATTCGAGATCGGACGAGATCCCCAGTCTGAGATCGACGCCGCGATTGCTTCGCCAGAGCGACCAACTACGGAAAAAGTAGAGCAGATTACAAAAGAGATCGTAGCCGATGTCAAATCAAGAGGCGATCAGGCCCTTATTGAACTCGGACAGAAGTTCGATTCAGCCGAGCTCAGCTCACTGTCCGTAACAGAAGATGAGTTTACAGCGGCATACGAACAAGTCGAGCCAAGGTTGATCGCCGCCATTCGAAGAGCCAAAGCCAACATCGAATACTACCACCGAAAACAGCTCAGGCAGTCTTGGATAGATATAAGGGACGGTATGACTCTCGGCCAGATCATTAGGCCGATAGAGCGCGTCGGGCTTTACGCTCCGGGAGGAAAGGCGACATATCCGAGTTCCGTACTTATGACCGCTGTGCCCGCGAAAGTCGCAGGCGTACCGTTTTTCATAATGTGCTCCCCCGCCCAGTCCGGCGGCGGCATAGACCCTATGATGCTGATAGCCGCTCGTGAAGCTGGGGTAGATGAGGTCTTCAAAATAGGTGGAGCGCAGGCAATCGCAGCTATGGCATATGGAACGAGTACGGTTCCCAAGGTAGATAAGATCGTGGGGCCGGGAAACCCCTACGTGACCGAGGCCAAGCGGCAGCTTTTCGGAGTAGTCGGTATAGATATGATCGCCGGTCCGAGCGAGATTATGATAGTCGCGGATGAAAGCGCCGATCCTCACTACGTGGCAGCAGATATGATCTCGCAGGCTGAACATGCGGGAGATTCAAGATCGGTGCTGGTCACGGTGAGCAGAAAACTTGCCGACAATGTGCTGGCTGAGATCAAACATCTGAAGACAATAACTCCGCGTAAAGAAATCGTTTCCGAGTCTCTGGCCGAAAACGGAGTCATTGTGATTGCGGGGACGCTCGAAGAATCAGCTCAAATAGTCAACGAGTTCGCTCCTGAGCATCTTGAACTTATGGTCAGCGACCCGTGGGCAGTGCTTCCGCTGATCAAAAACGCCGGAGCTATTATGCTCGGAGCTTATTCGCCGGTACCGCTTGGGGATTACGCTGCCGGGCCCAGCCACACGCTGCCGACCGGAGGCACAGCAAGGTTCAGCTCGCCCGTGACAATCGACGATTTTGTAAAAAAAAGCAGCCTTATATCGTATTCGAAGGATGCGTTGCGCGAAGCAGCGCCGACCGTCATAGACCTGGCGGAAGCTGAAGGGTTCTTTGCCCATGCAGACACCATCAAGATCAGGGTCAATGGAAAGAAGGAGAGCCATCATGGCACGAACGGCGGAGATTCACAGGCAGACTAAAGAGACCGATATTCGAGTAAGAGTCGAGTTGGACGGCGCTGGAGAGAGTTCCATAAGCACAGGCGTGGGGTTTTTCGACCACATGCTGGACCAGTTGTCCCGCCATTCGCTGATCAACCTGGATGTTAAGGCGTCCGGCGACCTGGAAATCGATCCGCATCACACCGTGGAGGACGTAGGGATCACTCTCGGACAGGCTATCGACGAGGCACTTGGAACAAAAGAAGGCATACACCGATACGGGTCGACTACAGCCCCTATGGACGAGGCGCTCGTGATGTCCGCTATCGACATCAGCGGGCGCGGCCACCTCGAGTACTCACTCGATATTCCCACCGAGGCAATCGGTGATCTTCCTGCTGATCTGGTGCAGGAGTTCTTTATATCGCTTGCCAGAAATGCGAAGATGACCATACACATCCGCCAGCTTGGCGGCACAAACCCTCATCACATCGTAGAGGCCGCATTCAAGTCGTTCGCAAGATCGCTCGGCGAAGCCATATCGATAAGTGATCGAATAAAGGGAGTGCCGAGCACAAAAGGGACCCTCTAGACCCATGTCCGACGGCGGACGGAGAAAAAAGCGTATAACTGTCGATGGCATAACGCTGGCTTACGAAGATTACGGCCAGGGCAAGCCTGTAGTATTCGTACATGGCGTTGCCGCAACCTCTTTTGCGTGGAATTCCGTTGCGGGGATGCTTTCAGACACCTGCAGGGCTGTCTGTTTCGATCTGATGGGGTTCGGCGACTCGGACAAGCCGCGTAAGGAGCCGTACACCTACAAACGGCAGGCCGAACTGCTCCTTGGAGCAATTAATCAGCTGGGGTTGGAACGCCCTGTGCTTGTTGGACATTCGCTCGGCGGCGGAGTGTGCCTTGCGATACTTCAGGAGATGGGAAATGCCCATCAGAAAGCAGTCTCCGGTCTGGTTTTGGTGGACAGCGTCTGTTATCCGCAGAAAATCCCTGCGTTCATACGGTTTCTCAAGGTTCCCGTCCTGCCCGCGCTTGTCATGAAGGTATTTCCGGAGAGATGGGGCATGAAATACTCAGCCAGGTCTATATGCAAACGGGGAATGAAGAGCGAGAATGTCGAGACATACACCCGCGCGCTCAAGTCAAAAGGGGCTCATTCCTCGCTTATAGCCACGGCGAAGAACATCATACCATCCAATGTGGACGGCTTCGTATCTTCTTACTCCGCCATATCCGTTCCAGCGCGCATTATATGGGGCAGGTACGATAAGGTCATCCCTCTTGAGCTTGGCCGACGGCTCGCGCAGGAGATTGAGACGGCTGATTTTCATATAATAGAGGAATCAGGCCACTGCCCGCAGGAAGAACGCCCTGATGAGGTTGCCCGGCTGATCAGGGGTTTTCTGGGAAACCAGGGTTAACACTTTGCTCCAGGCAGCCGTCTGTATTTAATGAGTTTCAGTTATTAGCTGAAACTCTCTGCAGGATTTTCGGCTATTGCCGAAAATCTATAAATATCACGGCGGATTTTGCCTCATTACTGACCAAAATCCCGCCCAATAGAATAATCTACCGTGAAAAGTAATGACTGAAGGGCATCATTTCGGCTCTACCGTGCGTATTAATTCTATGTGTTTCACAAACGAAACTCTTGCGGCGGAGTCGGCCACGGTATTAATATCATCTGAATCAACTGAATGCAAAAATATGTCCGCACTTTTTTGCCGATTTCAGTAGAGAATTTGGGAGAAAGCTCATCAATGTTAAAAAGACGTATCGGTATCTTTCTGGTAGCGGCATTCGCTATTTCCATGATCGCCTCTTTTGCCTATGCCGGCACTTCCCCCGGCGTCATTAAAGAGGATTTGAATTACATAATGCCTCTATCGGAGGTCCATGCCGGAATGAAAGGCTACGGGCTGACGGTTTTCAAAGGGAGTAAGATCGAAAAATTCAATGTCGAGGTTCTCGGAATCCTCCGAAAAGCCAATAACGGCAAAGATCAGATTTTCGTAAGGCTCATCGGCGGCCCCGTAACGGAACGCAAGGCTAATATCATCCAGGGGATGAGCGGCAGCCCGGTCTATGTAAACGGCAGGATCATAGGCGCGGTCGCGTACGGCCCCGGCGCGTTCTCCAGAGAACCGCTCGGAATGCTGACGCCGATAGAGGATATGCTGGACTCGCTCGATCCGAAACTTCCAGCTCATCCATCAGGCCTTTCCAGCACTGCTTCATCGACAACCCAGCTCAACACGCCTCTCAATATCGACGGTGAGATCATAAACCGCATCGAGTTCAGAGATTCCGCTTCCGCCGGTACCACTCCTGCCAAGGGAACGCTCGTTATGACCCAGCTGATGACTCCGATTATGGTAAGCGGAATGAGCAGCCGGGGCATAACCGGTCTCACCAATATGTTCGCGCCCTACGGAATGCTCCCCATGGCTGGACCCGGAGCAAAGGCTGATCCTGTTCAGGTCGAACTCAAGCCTGGTTCATCCGTCGGAATGGCGCTCGTCACCGGCGACATCGATATGACCGGTGTGGGGACCGTCACTTACCGAAGAGGAAACAAAATCGTGGCATTCGGCCACCCGATGCTCGAAGTCGGGCCAATCGATGCTCCTATGACCACCGCATGGGTACATGACGTCTATCCGGATTACAATGTCTCGTTCAAGATCGCGTCACCGATGAAGACCGTCGGGCGGATATTCGAAGACAGACCGTGGTCCATCGGTGGAGAGATCGGCAAAATGCCCAAGATGATCCCCGTTACAGTGGATGTGGACGACAAAGCCATCGGCAGGAAGCGCACTCTGAACGTCAAAGTAGTCAACCATCCGGCTCTTGCGCCGAAGCTGATCCTGTCAGTCGCATCAGAAGCCATTGCCCAGGTCCACGGAATACCTGGCGATGCAATGGCTACTGTCGATCTTACGATAGATGCGGACCAGGTCGGAAAGATCGAGCGCAAAAATATATTTTTCAACCCATCGGAAATCGAAGTTGAATCGATGGATGACCTTCAGGGGCTGCTCAGCATTCTGGCTGGAAACCGATTCCATCCGGTAGATGTCAAGTCCGTCCATATGACAGTCAAGATCGAGTCCGGACGGAAGACAGCGGACATAGAACGGATATTTATCCCCAAGAACGAATATCAGCCCGGTGAAACGATCAATGTCGGCGTGGACCTCAGGCCGTACAAAGGTGAAAAGTTCACGAAGTACATCAAGGTAAAGCTGCCGGAAGATACACCGGACAGCAAGCTCAGCCTGAAGATTTCCGGCGGAATCGCCGGTGGAGACAGCCAGACTCTGGCGCTCAGTGCCATTGATGGTGATACCGCCAAGGCGGCTCCCGCGCCCGGCGGCGGTGCCGAAAACATCCGGCAGATCATCGACAAGTATCTGGAACGCGATCAGAACAACGACCTCGTTGCCAGGTTGCAGCTTCCGACTATGGCGTTGAACGTCGGTGGAGAGAAGCTCACCGATCTTCCTGATTCTATCGCAAATGTGATGAAATCGCCCAAAGCTACCGGCCTCAAGCTGGAACGCGATGAGATCAAGACTGTGGAACCAATGGACTGCATCGTGACCGGCTCACAGTCGCTTACCATCAAGGTCGAGCGCCAGCAGACGGGTGAAAAACCGGCTTCGGACCAGCCGCAGGCAGTCCCGTCCGCCCCGCAGACCGCGTCTTTGGCATCCGCTGAAGATGCCAGTCCTGTGCCGGACGGTTCGGAAGCATTCTATGCAAGCCGGGCAACCGAGTCCCCTGAACTGTCGAATGTCCCTATGGCTGAGGCTTCGGTCACACCCAAGATCGAAAAGAAGAGTGCTTCCGTCACGACAAAACCGGCGAATGGGAATGCAGTCAAGTCTGAAGCAGCGCCTGGTGCAAAAGCACCGGAAGCCAAGCCGGAACAGAGCCCTGCAGCATCGAGTGAAGAGAAACCAGTAGGCAGGCAGCCCAGCGTCTGGAATCAGAGCAGCCTGAAGGAGTTCTCAGCCGGTAAGTTCGAGTCCACAGCGGCAACCGATGCCAACGACATCCGGCTGATCCCGGCAATGGACAAACTCTCCGATCTGTCTGCGGACTATGTCTGGCAGGTAATCCCGGATGGAAACGGCGGAGCGTTCGCAGGCACAGGCAGCAGCGGACTTATCTACCGGATAAATAAAAACGGTGCAAACTCTGTCTTCTTCAAGACCGGAGAGCTTCAGGTACACAGCCTTGCAAGAGACTCAAAAGGAAATGTCTACGCTGGGACATCCCCCAACGGCAAGATTTTCCAGATAAGCCCGGATGGCAAGGGCAAAGTGGTCTTCGACGCGGAGCAGAAGTATATAGTGGCGTTGGCCGTAGACGACAGCGACAATGTTTATGCCGCGACCGGCGACGCCGGTATCATCTACAAGATCACTCCTTCCGGGCAAGCCAAAGAGTTCGTGAAGCTGCCCAAAAGCTCCGTGCTTTCACTTACAGTAGGCAAGACCGGCAACCTCTATGCCGGCACGGGAAATGGCGGCGTGGTCTTCGAGATTATGCCCGATGGAACAGCTTCTCCGATCTACAATGCGTCGGAAGACTCCGTAACATGCCTTGCGGCGGACGGTCTCGGTAACATTTATGCAGGTACCGGGTCGAGCAAAGGTATTATCTACAGAATATCCCCATCAGGGATGGCCAAGCCTGTGTTCGACAGAGCGCCGCACGCGCTCTCCCTCGTCACAGACCACGAGAACAACGTGTATGTGGCTTCCGATGAAGAGATATACAAAATACTTCCCGACGAGACAACAGCGGCTCTCGATGCCAGGAACTCAGGTGCGCAGTTTGTATCGCTTGCGATCACTCCTGACGGCGCGCTCTTCGCGGGTACAGCCAATATGGGATCAGTCTACAGCTCAATTGATCCGGTCAACGGGACTTACACATCGCCCGTTCACGATGCGGGGCTGACGGCGAAATGGGGACGGATAAGTTGGATTGCCCAGAACCCCGAAGGCTCATCGATTATGCTGCAGACGAGGTCAGGCAGCATATCGAAGCCCGACAATAGCTGGAGTGCATGGTCGGCGGCTTATACGAATGCGTCCGGACAGGAAATCAGCAGTCCCGCCGGTCGGTACATCCAGTACAGAGCGTTCTTGAGCGGTTCAAACGCGGCTTCGCCGGTACTCGACCAAGTGAATATCTCATATCTGACCGAGAACCGCGCACCGATGGTCTCTATCAATGAACCAGCCGCCGGATCTATCGTGAGCAAGACCCAGACTATAAAATGGACTGCGCTGGACCCGGACAAGGACTCACTTTCATACGATCTTTACTACTCAGCCGACGAAGGCAAGACCTGGCATACCCTTACAAGCGGTATAAAGCAGTCAGGAGAGGCAGCGCCTGCCCCGGCCAAGCCGGAGGCACAGCAGCAGGCCAGGCCTAAGTCATCCGAAGTGATGAGTATCGACCTGGGTGCGCTTTTGAGGTCATCGAAGAACGAGAGTGAGGTGCTTGCGAAGATCAAAGCCGAGTTGGACAAGCACCCGGAGATAACCCCGGAAGCAAAAGCACAAATACTCGCTCAGGCTCCGGCTGCGATAGCTAAGGTAATCAGTGCCAGTGCAGGCCAGACTTCACAGCCTGCGGCTAAACCGGCAGGCAGTTCGTCCGGGAACGGTTCGACCAGGCAGACAAATTATAGTTGGGACACGACAAAAGTCCCTGACGGGTCTTACATGGTAAAAGTCGTTGCGAGCGATAGAGTGAGCAATGCGGTAGGGTTCCTGACGGGCGAGAAGGTAGTCGGCCCGATCACCATATCCAACAAGCCACCTAAGGTGGAAGTATACAAGAAGGATGCCAAGATCAGTCCAGACCGCTGTGTAAGTTTCAATGGGTCCGCTTACCACGACTCGATTGCAATCGTTGGCGTTCAGTACAGGATCGATAACGGCGATTGGATGGCAGCGGCGGCAACGGACGGAATATTCGATTCTCCATCCGAACAGTTTACCGTTGAGACTCAGCCAATCGATTTGGGCAAGCACACAGTGGAAGTCAAGGCCATTGACGCAGCAGGAAACTCCAACTCAATCAAGTTTCCTCTGGAGATTGTCGAATAATATCATACCACCCGGCTGCGCGTGGGTTATAACCTGCTGCGGCCGGGTATAATATCAGTGAGATACCAGAGAGCCCCGCTCCTGCGTATGGTTCTCCCTAACGACATTTCCGGTTAAGCCGGAGATGAAAGAGACGGGAGTAAAACCCAGGCGCAGAACGGGGCTTCTTTTATTATGGGGATGGTGGTTGGTATGAATGGTGCAGACTTCTATCTTCAGTATGCATCTCGTCCCTGTTCTATGCTCCTGGACTATAACCGTTCGTGCTAAGGCTGGTTTAATATGACTGTCCTCACTTCGATATACGGCTGTTCTTTTGCCGTCTTCCTCACTATGCCAGTGATGGAGATGCTTTTACCGTAATCATCGGTCGGGTCCAGTCCGCTTGGCCCCGTCACGTATATACATCCGGTCTGGTCGGATATCGCCCAGTCCGATCTGGTAACAGGCGGCCCCTGTTTACAAACCGGAGAGTTCGGGTCCGGCCTCCAGCCGAGGTACGTGCCGCTCAACTGCACCGTCTGTCCGACTGCCGCATCGATATTGCTGACTATGGCGCTGACGGTCATCGTTTTTATGATTGCCTGCACGCTGCCGATTGTTATCTGCGTCATGACAGGTGTCGGCCTTGGCTGCATCGTCATGAGCTGGGCGAAAACGCTGTAGGCTCCAGGAGAGACCTGCTGCCCATCGTTCGAAGTCTGGTTCCAAGTCTCCTGGAAGGTTCGCCTTTCACCCGGCTTCAACGTGATGGAAGTAAGCGCCTGCGTAAAGAACTTGCCGCGGGACCAGCGCCACACCTCTTTACTGTCTTTTTCTGCCCAGATGTCGTAGATCTGGCTGGATGAGAACTTCAAAACGATATTCCGCTGCGTGGGGTTTTCCACCACAAATGTCATTTTGATGGGCTCGCCGAGAGAATAGCTCTGTTTATCTGTCTTGACGCCGCTTACAGGCTGCGCCGGTACTGTTGATTCCGCAGTAGTCACGTTCGCAATCCTCGTTATATGAAAAATGCCGGGTTTTCCGGAATCGAAAACTGGTGTGGCAATCGCTGCCGCTGCTATGACTGCAAACAATAGTTTCATAAAGTTCACCCTTAGCGTTTTACCCGGATATCACTCACTTCTATGTAGAGCCCCTGGTTATTGCGGCGGAGAGTCCCATTGACAGTCACATTCTTTCCTACATCAGAAACCGGGTCGATTTTATCAGTCGTCAATGGGATTACGACCGTAACCGAAGATGTGCCGGAGTTTTCGTCTATCTTGATCTTGGTATGGAAAGGCTCCACGTCCCTGTCAGCCCGTGAAAACTTCGCGTATACCTCATACCAGCCCGGCTCTACCTGCCTGCCATAGTTGTCGGTCTGTCTCCAGGTCACTCTGCAGATTTTTGACTCGCCCGGCTCCAGTTTGACCTCTGTTTTGCCGTTGAACGACCGGCTCGTGCTGTAGCGCCATATTTCTTTGCCGCTCGACGTCGTAATCCAGAAGTCGCAGACCGGCGTATTGACGAATTCATACTGCAAAGCAGCGTGGTATTTGTTCACCAGGACCATCTGCAGGTCTACAGGCTCCGTAACCTCATATCTTTCCTGGCTCGTGTTGAACGACATCATAAGTCCGTTCGACGTCAACGAGGAAAACTGGCTGTAAAGCGGCGCTGCAATCGCAGCCACCAGGCATACAACGAGCAATACATAAAATCTCTTCATTTCTCCAGACCTCCAAAAGTAGTTTTTTACCACACAAGCAAACAAGACGAGTATCTGTAAGGCATATTTCCGATAGAATCCGGGGCTTTTATCTACCGCGTTTCGGGTAATTCCGTTATATCAACTGCCGGAACTCTGCAAGTGCGGTTCAGCGATCATCCTGCAAGGTATATTCAAGTAAAGTACATAAATTTCTCGAACCGGAGGAATGAAGATGACACTGGTTCCCGCTAAGGAATTGCTTCAGGCGGCGGAAAAAGGCGGCTATGCTGTCGGCGCGTTCAACGCAGTCAATATGGAGACCGCACAGGCGATTATCGGAGCTGCTGACGACGAACACAGCCCGCTTATACTTCAGATCACCCAGACGACAATGAATTATACCGACCCGGAAGAACTTGCCGCTATGGTATTCGTGCTGGTCGGTAAATCGAAGATGCCGATTGCGGTCCATCTCGACCACGGACGCTCATTCGACATCGTCATGAGGTTTTTGAGGATCGGTTTTTCATCCGTAATGATAGATGGGTCTCTTCAACCAGATGGAAAGACGCCGAGAAGCTACGAAGAGAATGTGGAGGTCACGCAAAAGGTGGTCGAGGCGGCTCATGCACTTGGGGTGACGGTCGAGGCTGAACTCGGAAGGCTGGGCCAGATCGGAGCGGAAATAGCCACCGATGACCCTGGAAAAGCCCTTACCGATCCTCAGCAGGCGAAGGAATTCGTCGAAATGACAGGTATCGATTCGCTCGCAGTAGCCATAGGGACGACACACGGGCTCTTTCATGGGGTTCCTACAATTGTTCATGACCGGCTTGAGCAGATAAATAATGCTGTGGACATCCCTTTGGTCATGCATGGCGGCACAGGTGTCCCGGACGATGCCGTAACGAAGGCTATTTCTCTTGGTATACGGAAGGTCAACATAGACACCCAGATGAGGGTGGCCTGGTATGAAGCTACTAAGGAAATAATCGCTGAAACGGAGAAAGAACACGAAACAGCAGACCAATTGGGAAAGACGAGAAAATATGACATCCGTAAATTTCTGGCTCCTGCGCGCCAAGCTGTCAAGGAAACAGTTCGGGAGCGGATGCGCGTCTTCGGGTGCTCAGGAAAAGTCTGCTGATTGAAGAGCTCTTGGGCTGTTGAATCACAAAAAGAATTACGAGAAGACCTGTTCGCGAAGTCTTGACCGAAAGCCCTGCTATTGTTAAGATTTATTAGAAAGGCTGAGGTTTATGAAGAACAGGTCATCCAAAAAGCAATTCAAAAACCATGTTCCACCGCGCGATGTCATAAATGATGACTTTCGAGAGCTTATTTCGAGGGTCACGATGCGCACATCCTGGGATGTGCAGCATATTGTGCTGATTGATTCAGTCACAAGCCATGCGCACATGGGGCATGGCATCTTCCACGGCCGCCAGTTCAGGAATACGACGGAAGACGATGTCGTGCGGGCGCTCAGGATGAACCCGGACATAGTCAAAAGCGACCGCCAGTCGCTCATCGATGAAATCAAGGACTACATAGACCGGACCGTCAACAGAAAGACGGATAATTCGCTTTCCAATGCCGACGGCGAACCGCTTTTCCGGGTCGGCACATTCAGATATTTGCAGGTAGATCCGAAAGGAGTGCTGCAGGGGTTGTATCTGGGTGGAATGCGTGACGAACCATCCATAAGGCTGGAAACGGAGAAGCGCTATGGAGCGGAGATAGGCTCCGGACAGAATTATCCGGTAAACAAGCAGGTCATGCAGGAGATGGGGCTGACCGGAGATGTGCTCGCTCATGAAGCACATGCAAGCAGGCTCAACAAGTTCCGGGAAGCAGGGCTGATAGTCGATCACCCCGATGAGAATACCATAAATATGTTCATCAGGCACACCGGCGGGCCGGGACAATCGGACGACGCGGCAATCGTGATAGCAGGAAAGCTCCACGGGCTCTCAGCCGCAGTCGGAACATTTCTTGCTGATGCAGTAGACACCATCGAAAAATTCGCCGGTCACAACGGCAACCAGGACGGCCAGCTGGCCAGATATATCGAAACCGTCTATCCAGATCTGGAAATAACCAGGGATGACGTATACAGGCTCACATTCCTCGCAGCAATCCCCCACGAACTTAAAGGCAGAATCCCCGACAGCTCACTCCGAGGCCTCCTCGAGATCGACAGAAAACACGACCTCTGCGCCCTCGAAAGCCACCTGCTATACGTCATGAAAAGGCCGATGCCCGAGATAGATCTCGATCATGGTGAAGCTACCAACCTCGAATTCTATGAGTATATAGAGGACAGGCTTTCAAAAGAATAGAGTTCATCTGAAAATTTTCCATCTATTCTCCTGTTTTTTCAACCAAAACCCTAAAGATTCCTGGTAAATTTGCTGATTAAACAATCGGTAGTAGTTCAGCATGAGTGGATGATGGCTTGTAATGCTTCACTATGCTTGAGACACCTGCAACCGGTGTCAGATGCTGTAATAAGGACTTAAGGGCTTTAACCAGATGATAATCGAGACTACGCGTTTTGGACGAATAGAAGTCGATGATAAATCGTTGATCAACCTGCAAAGGGGAATCATCGGCTACGAGGATGCTACGGAGTTTTGTATTCTGCGCGAGCATCCCGACAGTGTATTCAATTGGCTGCAGTGCACCACTCGTCCCGACCTTGCACTTCTTGTCGTGGACCCATGGGAGGTCGCACCCGATTATCATATAGAGTTGAGCCCGGTTGAAGCCGATTATCTGGATGCCTATCATTCAGAGGATATTCTAGCCTTGACCGTTGCGGATGCTGGTTCGAACGATTGCGAAGTGACCATTAACTTTGCTTGCCCGATAATCATAAACAGCAAATCATTGACCGGCCTCCAGGTAGTGTTAGATGGCGAGCGCCAAAGCACCGGCCGATCGCAGCCCCGGAAATCTACGACCGGGACAGCGAGACGCACGGCAAAGGCAGCCTGAAAGGACAGCACAATGTTGGTCTTAGCCAGAAAAGTAGGCCAATCGATTATCATAGGCGACAATATTGAACTTACCGTTATCGAAGTACGCGGCGAACAGGTAAGAATCGGTATCGATGCGCCGAAGGCTATCTCCGTACATCGCAAGGAACTGCTGGAGCAGATCAAAGCCGAGAACATCCGGGTTGCTCAACAATCGATTAAAAGCGAAGAATTGCCCGATGTATTGAAAAAATAAGTTTACAATGTGCCGTCGATAGGCGGCATTATCAACAATAGCCACTACTATAGGCTTTCTGGTGAGTCAGTTTTCGCTTGTCTCGCACACCGGAGAGCCCGAAAAAAGCTTTTCGGCCAGCCCCGTAACCTGGATGAGTTTCCGGTTCAAGTCATGCCTGTAACCTTCCGGGAGATTTTCGAACGATTGTCGGGAATCAGCAGGTGCCGAAAACCTGTGAACGAGCTGGCGGTACGGCCCTGAGGGACCGGCTGCCGGCTCCTTTTTTTGACTTTGCATCCGCTTTTGCCTGCCTGCCGCATGCAGGTCTTTCACAGTCCATTTTGAGTTTGACAACGGTTCCCGTAGCCGATATACTATAACAGAGTAGGGAACCGGGGTTGTTTCAGGGAACGGATGTCGGCATCCGCTCCCTAAGTCACGTCTCGCGTTCCCGATTTTGCTGATTGGATGGAGTAAACAGGTGTTCGAGAGCCTGAGCGAAAAACTTCAGAATGCATTCAAGCGGCTGACAGGTAAAGGCGCACTTACGGAGAAAGATGTCGATGAAGCGCTTCGTGAAGTGCGGCTCGTGCTCCTTGAGGCAGATGTCAACTTCCGCGTTGTGAAGGATTTCGTCGCGCGCGTAAAGGAACGCGCTGTCGGCCAGGATGTACTGAAGAGTTTATCGCCGGGGCAGATGGTCATAAAGATCGTCCATGAGGAGTTAATTTCGCTTCTCGGAGGGCAGCAGGCGAAGCTCACAATAGCCGCCAAGCCGCCGACCGTTGTCATGCTCTCAGGGCTCCACGGTGCTGGTAAGACGACTACCGCTGGAAAGCTCGCATTCAATCTGAAAAAGCAGGGCAAAAACCCGCTTTTAGTCGCTGCGGACGTCTACCGGCCTGCAGCCATCAAGCAGCTTAATACGCTTGGTGAGCAGATCGGGGTCAAAGTCTTTTCAATGGGCGACAAGCAGGACGGTGTAGCCGTCTGCAAAGCTGCTATGTCGGCTGCGGCGAACGGCGGACACGATTATGTGATCCTCGACGTTGCCGGAAGGCTTACCATAGACGATGAGATGATGGACGAGCTGAAGCGCATCCGGGCATCGATTCCGGTCACTGAAGTGCTCTTAGTCGTCGATTCCATGTCCGGCCAGGACGCGGTAAACGTCGCAAAGGCGTTCAACGACGCAATCGCGATAGACGGCGTCATTATGACGAAGCTCGACAGCGATGCCAGAGGCGGAGCGGCGCTCTCGATAAAGAGCGTGACGGGAAAGCCTATCAAGTTTGCAGGAACGAGCGAAAAAATGGACGGTCTGGAGCCGTTCCACCCGGACCGGATGGCCTCGCGCATCCTCGGTATGGGCGATGTGTTGAGCCTGATCGAAAAGGCACAGTCCACCGTAACCGAGGAGCAGGCAAAGGTGCTCGAAAAGAAGCTCCGGGAGAACCAGTTCGGGTTCGATGACTATCTGAACCAGCTCCAGGAGATGCGCAAGATGGGCCCGCTCGATCAGCTTATATCGATGATCCCTGGTTTCGGCCAGTTGAAACAGCTACAGGGGATCAAAGTTGACGAGCATGATATAGGCCAGGTCGAAGCGATAATCCGCTCCATGACAAAAGAGGAGCGGCGCGAACCTGCGATAATTAACGGCAGCCGGAGAAGGCGTATAGCGGACGGAAGCGGTACCAGTATTCAGGATGTAAACCGGCTGATCAAACAGTTTGATGAAATGCGGAAGATGATGCGGCAGTTGACAGGCTACGACGAATCGATAAAGTCCGGAAAACGCAAGAAAATGCCGCCGATGCCGTTTTTTAAATAGCACAGTCGTGCTTCGGAACGAAAAAGCGGTCCCGAAGCATAAGAAACTTAGGACTCGAACACTAAATTGGAGGCTATGTATTGGCAGTAAAGATCAGACTGCGCAGAATGGGCGCAAAGAAAAGGCCTTTCTACAGGATAGTAGTGGCCGACAGCCGCACGGCTCGCGGTGGAAGATTCATCGATCAGTTGGGTTATTACAATCCGACCACAGAGCCGCCAACCATGAAGCTCGATGAAGAAAAGACCAAAATGTGGCTTGGTCGCGGAGCACAGCCGACCGACACGGCAAGGGGACTTCTTAAGAAATCGGGCGTAATCGGAGCCGCTCAGGCTGAAGCTCCGGCTGCAGAGGAAACTCCTGCACCTGAAGCAGCGCCCAAGAGAAGGAAGAAAGCGGCAGCAAAGAAAGAGGAAGCATAACTTCCGCTCGTCAGCTGTCTCTTAAATCTCTCCGATTGGGAGTAGGACAATCTTGAAAGATCTGATTGAAATTCTGGTTAAGGCGCTTGTAAGTGAGCAGGACCGGGTCGAGATCACGGAAGTCGCTCATGACGGCGCCGTGACCTACCAGGTCCATGTGGACGAGAGCGACCTGGGAAAAGTCATCGGTAAAGACGGCAAGATCGCCAATGCCCTCCGCACCGTGGCAAAAGCCGCGGCTATGAAGGAAGGCAACAAAGTCTTTATCGATATAGTATCATAAGCAGGATGAGTATTTTCGGATTTCGGATGCCGTTTCAGACACGTCTGGAATTATGTCCCTGATCTGAACTTATTTTATGTACCGGTGGAGGACAATGAAGCTTAAGCACGCGGTAACGATAAAAGTGATAGTCACCGAGGAGTTCAAGAGCAGTCTGAAGGAAGAACTCACGAAAACACTTTCAAGGATAGACACGGCAAGCCAGCAGCTCGAATTCCAGCTCCGGCGTTACGTGCCCGAGGTGGCGAAAGCCGACATCGAACAGGCGGGACGCCTTCGTCGGGAGATCGAAGCTGAGAAGCAGCATTACGAAAGCATGAAGGCCGAAGTCAACAGCAAGCTGAATGAGATCACAGGGCTTGAGATCGGGGCCGAGTTCGTGCAGGGCACGATAGAAGGCGAAGTGGAAGTCGCGGTCGGGGATAACCTCGTCGAAAAGATGAACGGCGCTGAAATTACCATAAAAGACGGTATCGTTCAGGAGATCAAAGAAGGTTGACCGGTTCCGGGAAAGAACCTGATGTAGTCATAGGAACGGTAGTTGCTCCGTTCGGCATCAAAGGAGAGGTCAAGGTAAAGATCGAGACCGATTTTCCCGAAAGGTTCGAAGACCAGGAGGAAATCTGGCTTCAACCTGAGGCCGGACATGGCCGGATGACTCGAATTGAGGGTATCCGCTTCCACCAGGGAGGGGTGCTCATCAAGTTCGAGGGGTGCGACGACCGAAACTCTGCCGAAGAGCTGAGAAATGCCAAGCTCTTGATCGACAAATCGGAGCTTATGGAGCTCGATACCGATCAATTTTATGTGCACGATATTCTGGGACTCGACGTATATACTACTGACGGAGAGAGTATCGGCAAGGTGATTGACGTGCTGCAGGGAGCCGGAAACGACATCTATGTCACGCCGAAGGCGATGATTCCTGCTGTAAAAGAGTTCGTGCGGGAAATAGATCTGGAAAGCGGCAAAATGATCGTGAAACTGATCGACGGGATGCTGTCAGATTAGGGTTATATTTTGAGGATTGATGTTATCACCGTCTTTCCGGAGGTTATCGAGGCTGGAACCGGATATAGCATAGTCAAACGGGCGCAGGAGAAGGAAGCCCTCGAAGTAGAGGTACATAACCTGCGGGACTATGCTCATGACAGGCACCGAAGCACGGATGATGCGCCTTTTGGGCCGGGTGCGGGGATGGTTATGAAACCGGACCCTATATTCGAGGCGGTCGAAGCTATCCGAGAGGGCGAAGAGCCCGGAGAGTCAAAAGTTTTGATGATGACTCCTCAGGGCGAGCCTTATTCGCAGAAGATTGCCAGGGAGCTTTCGGCTGAAAGCCGGCTGATAATACTCTGCGGCCATTACGAAGGCGTGGACGAGCGTGTCCGGGAGCATCTGGTCGATAGAGAGATCTCGATGGGAGACTATGTGCTGACCGGCGGAGAGCTTCCCGCGCTTGTGTTGATAGACTCGGTCGCAAGGCTCCTGCCGGGTGTGCTCGGAGATGAGGAATCAGCTGTCGAGGAGTCTTTTTCGGAAGGGCTTCTCGAATACCCGCATTATACGAGGCCTGTGGAGTTCCGCGGGTGGAAAGTGCCGGACATCCTGATCTCCGGGCATCACAAAATGATCGCCGAATGGCGTCGAAGGATGTCGTTGAGACGAACGCTTGAGAGGCGGCCTGAACTTTTGGAACATGCTGCCCTTACAGATAAAGATAGAAATATATTGCTGGAACTTTTGGAAGAACAGCGAAATACTGAGAAGTTAGAACCTGTAACTCAGGACTCTATTGAGGAGGACGTTAATGCAGATAATTGAGCAACTGGAGCGCGAACAGATCCGAGAGGATGTTCCGAGCTTCGGACCCGGTGATACCGTTCGTGTGCACGTACGGGTAGTCGAAGGCGGTAAAGAGCGCATCCAGGTATTCGAGGGTGTAGTAATCGCACAGAAGGATGGCGGTTTGAAATCCGCTTTCACAGTCCGAAAGATTTCGAACAGCGTAGGTGTCGAGCGGGTCTTCCCACTCCATTCACCAAAGATCGCCAAGATCGAAGTAACAAGAAGAGGCGATGTCCGAAGAGCTAAACTTTACTATCTCCGAGGCAGAGTCGGAAAGGCCGCAAGAATCAAGGAAAAGAGATGAGCAACATCACCGAGTGGCTAGCTAATCTGCCCTGGTATACGGTTGTTGCAACAATAATCGTGCTTATAGTGGCCAGGTTCGCGCTGCTCAAGCGGGGAACGCCCTCGGCTAAGTCCATGGCGGAAGTTGCCGAATCCCTCGCAATCGCGATGGGACTCGTGTTTCTTATCATCCGCCCGTTCTTTGTGCAGGCCTTCTTTATACCGTCCGAGTCTATGGTGCCGACTCTTCTGATACACGACCATATTCTGGTGAATAAGGCGGTCTACAGGGTAAGAGACCCGCAGCATGGGGATATTGTTGTGTTCAACGCTCCGCCCGCAGCGCTTGAGGCAAGCGGTATTCTGGAACCTAAGCAGATCGATTACATCAAGCGGTTAATCGGGGTGCCAGGCGATGAAATATATGTAGTGCCAGGGTATGTCCTCGTAGATGGCGTAAAGTTCTCTCGATTAGATATCGAACAACAGATCGCCAAAAAGACGGGTTATATCTATTACGATAATTCAGGCAACCCAAGGGATGATCTATCGGTTAAGCTGGCTAAAGACGGTGTTTATGTCGATGGAAAGCGGATCAGCAGCAAAGAGTTGGCTGATTATCTTGACCGGGTCAACCCTGAAATAGAGATACATCCGGGTTATGTCTGGCGGAACGGCAAGATATTGAACGAGCCGTATACCGCAGAGGATCCTGATTCGGCGTACCCTGACCTTAGTGATGCTCGCACCAACCTGCCGAAGATGATCGCGGAAGGCAAGCTCAAGCTCATCCAGAACAAAGGGCACGAACGGATCAAACTGTCCAAGGGCGAGTACCTTATGATGGGCGATAACCGCAACCATTCGAGTGATGGCCGTTTCTGGGGACCACTCGACCGCGACAGGGTTGTCGGCAGGGCGATGTTTACCTTCTTCCCGTTTGGCAGGTTTCAGTGGGACAGGTAACCGACCTCTTCAAGTACGAGCACGAAGCGCAGCAATCGGGCCACGCTGAAATTGCAGGGGTTGACGAAGCAGGTCGGGGTCCGCTTGCAGGGCCGGTGGTGGCTGCGGCGGTAATCCTTCCCAAGGACTTCGATCTGACCGGCATACGCGACTCGAAGAAGCTCTCTGAAGCACAGCGCGAGAGGGCCTATACACGAATAACGGCAGATGCGAAGGCAGTCGGGGTCGGAATAATCAGCTCGGAGATCATCGACAAGATAAATATACTGCAGGCTACATACGAAGCAATGAGGGCGGCGCTCAAAGATATGGGCGCTGCCTTTGATTTTGTACTGGTCGACGGCGACCACACCATTCCTGACCTCGGTGTAGAACAGTCGGCCATAATCGAAGGCGATTCCAAGAGCGCGTCCGTCGCCGCCGCATCAATTGTAGCAAAGGTGACGCGGGACTGCATCATGCGTGAGATGGCTAAGGTGTATCCTAACTACGGTTTCGAGAAGCACAAGGGCTACTGCACACAGGCGCACCTGCAAGCAATAGAGGAGCACGGTGCATGCGCCATCCATAGGAAGAGCTTTTCCCCAGTAGCCCGGAAAGTGAACGGCGATTGCCCACAGAAAAGTCTCTTCTAGGAAAAAGGGCAGAGGAACTCGCAGCCAAAGAGCTCATACGCCAGGGCTATGAGGTCATAGAGACAAACTACCGGTGCCGCTACGGCGAGATCGATATTATCGCGCAAGACAGGGGCTCGATAGTCTTCGTTGAAGTCAGAAGCCGCCGCTCAGACTTTCCGGTCTTCCCTGCTGAATCGGTCAATAAAAAGAAGCAGTCCAAGCTCATAATCACGGCAAAACACTACCTTTCCTCCAAAAATGCATCGGATTCGGACTGCAGGTTCGATGTAGTCGAAGTTAAATTCGAGCGTGGAAAACCCATCTCTGTAGAAGTCATACAAAACGCGTTCGGAGAATAAATCCTCCCATATTCATTTCTCATAACTGAATATTCGATTCTGCAAAATCCATGGAGGAATCCATGGCTAAATAAAATAAGTGGTACCCAACCAAAGTTGGGTAAGATAACTTCGTAGTTCAAAGAACGACGTAGACCGTGAGGACTGCATGCAAAGTCGCGACCTATCAGCCAGAATCACAGGCCTGACAGTTTTCGCTATCGGCATAGCAATATTAGTAATCTCGTTTATCATCGCGTACAGGCTATTTACCTCGCCTGCGGACGCACTCGCCATTTCCTCTCCGCAACCCGGCACCCAACCCGCGACGACTGCCCTGAGCCGGTCGGCCATTGTTATTCTCTATCAAATCGGCCTGCTTTTCATCATGGTGTTAGTGGGTTCGCTTATCGCCGGGCGCGGAGTGCAGATGTATTCAGCCGGTGAGTGTCCGCAAAAGGCTATAGAATAGAACCGAAATACTGTTCGTTTCACGACTAATGTATTTATATTAGGAGTGCAAGGATGATACATTACCAGACCGGAGATGAGATCGCTCTGAAGATAGACCGACAGGGCATCTGCAACAATGATGGCATAGCCCATCTGCCTGATGAGACCATGGTGGTAATTCTCGGAGCTGGAGCGAAAGTCGGCGAGACCGTCGAAGCAATAATAACAGGAAAGCTTCAGACTTCTCTCGGCAGTTCCCTTATAGCAAACGCAAAGATATAATTTCGTATCTTAAAAGCGACATCACTGCTACTTCCTGGCCGGACTTGCGCCGCTGCTGGTGGAATACAGATTTTTGCGCCTTCCTTTGCCTCTGATACTGGCGCTGCAATTGATTCCTCAACGATTTCTATTTTTATTTGCAACATTTTTGCGTCTTAACCATATTTTAAGCAAGCAGCCATTGACATATCCACGATTTTATATGCATAATAGTTCATAGTTGTCCACACACGTTGTGTTATAAGCGGGCATTAGACACCGCAAGGTCACAACACAACACTTAGGAGAAAAAAGATGAAAAGGCTACTTGTTGTAACAGCAGTGATCTCACTGCTGGGCTTGGGTATTGCTGCCCAGGCTGACGTGTTCAACCTCGGTAATGGATACACCAACCTCGAAACAGTCACCGTACGCGATGTCGGAAATACAGTCGACACAAATGGCAGAGGCTCCGTAAGCTACAACTACAACATCGGCAAGTATGAAGTAACAGCTAAGCAGTACTGTGATTTCCTTAATGCCAAGGCAAAAACAGATGATTATGGTCTGTATAACACCAGTATGTGGAGCAATGTCGACGGCTGCAAGATTCAACGTACAGGCACCTCAGGCAATTACACCTATAGCGTAGCTACCGACTGGGCTAACCGGCCTGTTAACTATGTAAGCTTCTGGGATGCCTGCCGGTTCGCTAACTGGCTCAATAATGGTCAGGGCAATGGTAGTACTGAAACCGGAGCATATACCTTGAACGGTTATACCGGTAATGACGGCCGGACTATCCAGCGGAATACCGAATGGACTTGGGCTGTGACAAGCCAGGATGAGTGGTATAAGGCTGCGTACTACAAAGGCAAGGGGACAAACTCAGGCTACTGGGCGTATCCAACACAAAGTAATTCCCTTCCATCCAATAACCTGACCAATCCTGACCCCGGCAACAATGCCAACTTCAATAATAATGGTTACACTACGGGCAGCCCCTATTACCGAACCAACGTCGGAGAGTTTGAGAACTCGGAGAGCGCCTACGGCACATATGATCAAGGCGGCAATGTGTGGGAGTGGACCGAGGCTAACACGGCCAACCGAGGCTTACGCGGCGGCAGCTATTACGACGGTTATTATGGAAGCTCACTCTCATCAGCTCAATTCAGCACCCTTCGCCCGGATTACGAAGGTGATGGAGGAGAAGGATTCCGCGTTTCCCAGATTCCTGAGCCGTCATCGATCATCGCCTTAGCCGGCGGACTGGCATCGCTGCTCTGTTTGAGACGACGTAAAGCGTAAATTCCACTTTAACTTTCACCTCTAACTTCAGTGCCCGCCGTAGCAAAAGCGAAAGCGGGCATATTTTATTCTATTGCATTATCAACAATATGAAGGTCTGCCAACCCCCAATTCTGGCGAATCAACAGCCCCTCAGCCTGTAAAAGTTCCCTGCACTGGTGATATAATCAAATTGTTGGATTTGGATATATATAAAGAACTGATAGATCTTGCTGTTGCAACTGGCGACGGGTGAAATATGACTTACTATCCGATTGCGGTTGATTTAAAAGATAAAAATGTGCTCGTTGTGGGCGGCGGAACGGTTGCGCTGAGGAAAATTGAGACCCTTCTCGATTTCGGCGCGCACGTGACCGTCGTTTCCCCGTGCGTTACACAGGATATTTTCGAGCTTACCGATTCCGGCAGGGTGATACTCTGCGAAAGATGCTATGAATCGAGCGATGTCGGCAAATGCGCGCTCGTGATTGCCGCGACAAACGATAAAGAAGTCAATTTGCAGGTCTCAGCGGATGCCCAGACAGCCGGAGTGCCTGTAAATGTGGTTGATGACCCTGAACTCTGCAGCTTTATCGTGCAGTCCGTTGTGAGGCGCGGCGATCTCGTCATAAGCATCGGTACAGGCGGAAACAGCCCTGCTCTAGCTAAACGTGTGCGTGAGAAAATAGAAGAAGTGATCGGCCCGGAGTACGCAGAGCTGACGGAGTTGATGGGTGAACTCAGAGAGGCCGCAAAGTCGAAGATTTCCAGTCAGAGCGAGCGCGAAAAGCTATTTGATAAAGTTTTGGACTCAGATGTGCCGGAACTGATACGCCAGGGCAAGCGGGAAGAAGCCCAAAAGCTGGCGTTTTTCATGCTGCTTTCTTTTTGAACCGCGGAGTCGCAGAAGGAACTGAGATGCGGAAGGTGGAAATTTACAAATATCCACTAATCCCATTTCGCGTCATTCGCGCTTCTTCGCGCAATTCGCGTTTCAAAAAGCAGAAAGCCGGGACGAAGACCAGCTAAATCCTGTATCCTAACGAAAAATGCACCTTGTAGTTATAGGACTTAACCACAAAACGGCGCCGGTAGCGGTGCGGGAGAGCCTGGCGGTTTCGGAGGAAGAACTTCCGAATGCGCTGGAGTCTCTGTGCGCGTGCCCGTCCATATCTGAGTGCTGCATCCTCTCCACCTGCAACCGCACTGAGGTCTATGCCGTAACCTCCAAACATGAAGATGAAGAAACAATTCTCGACTTCATGAGCAGCCTCGGTGAGAATTTCGAGCCGTATATCTACCGCCACAGAGGTCACAAGACGGTTGAACATCTCTTTTCGGTCGCTTCGGGGATCGACTCGATGATGGTCGGCGAGAACCAGATAATAAGCCAGGTAAAAAATGCTTTTTCTGCAGCCTGTGACTGCGATTCCACAAAAACGGTGCTTAATGCCCTTTTTCAGCAGGCGCTTTCTGTCGGAAAACGTGCCAGAACGGAGACAGACATCTCACACGGAGCATTCTCCGTCGGTTATGCAGCGGTCGAGCTCGCACGGCTGGTATTCGGAGAACTCTCCGGGAGGACAATTCTCATTATCGGCGCGGGGAAGATGGGCGAGCTCACGGCAAAGCATATGCAAGCTGCCGGAGCGGCGTCCGTTATTGTCGCCAACCGAACGCTATCAAAGGCTGAGAAGCTCGCAGAAGCGCTCAATGGCCGCGCTGTGCCGTTCGAGTCGCTGCCGGCTGCCATGGTTCAGGCCGATATAGTCATCAGCTCCACAGGTGCGACAAAGCCGGTCGTGAGCCGGGATGAGGTGACGAAAATCATGCGCAAACGTCGAGAAAGGCCCATATTTATGATCGATATCGCCGTTCCGAGAGACATCGAACCGTCTGTCGCAGAACTCGACAATGTTTATCTCTACGATATAGACGACCTGCAGTCGATAGTGCAGGAATCGGCCAACGAGCGGCAAAAAGAGACCGAAAAGGTGATGGAAATAGTCGCCGAAGAGACCAGTAAGTTCTCCGCCTGGATGAAGACACTCGAAGCTGTGCCGCTCATCAAGAGCCTGCGGCAGCATCTGGATGATCTCAAAGAGGCTGAATGGCAGCGATCCAGCTCGAAGCTTACACATTTGTCTGAAAAGGACAAAGAGGCGGTCAGGATGATGATGCAGTCGCTTGTAAACAAGATCTCCCACAACCCTCTGGTGAAGATGAAGGAATACTCATCCTGCGCTGACGGCTGCGAAAAACTAGACATAGTCCGCGAGCTTTTTGGGATAGAGCTGGATGAGACGGAGGACGGCGAATGACATCGACACTCCTCGGCGCAAGCCTTGCAGCTTATATTATCGCATCCATACTCTATCTTGTGAATCTACACGTAAAGAGAAAGTATTTTGCAGCCTACGGCACTGCCGCCGCCGCTGTCGGCTTCGCGCTGCAATCGGTAAGGCTAGTTATGCAGGCAGCCGCAGGTGAACTGCCCTTTGCAAATGCCCCGGAAGCGATGTTCTTTTTGTCTTGGACGATTACCGCGATTTATCTCCTGACTTTTATCCGCTTCAGGATTCCAGCGCTTGGTGCGCTTGCGATGCCCCTTTCGCTGATTGCGCTTACGCTGGTCTACAGGTTTCCTGCGTCAACTGGCCAACCATTTGCAGGTGATGTGTGGCTGAGGGCTCACATAGTCGCAATAATCGCGAGCTTTGCGCTTTTTGCCCAGGCATTCTGCTGCGCGGTCTTCTATCTGGTGCAGAACAAGCTATTGAAGTCAAAGAAGTTCAAAGGGATGTTCCGCAGGCTGCCTCCGCTTGAGACTATAGATGCGCTTGGGTTCCATTTAGTCGTAATCGCGTTTCCGATGCTGACTATAGGCATCGCGGCAGGTATAGCAGGGGTAAAGTTTACAGGTATTCAGGAAGCGCATAACGCCAACGTCAAACTGATGGCGTCCGGGCTTACATGGGTGGTATATGCTCTTTACCTGATAGCCCATAGCAGCGCAGGCTGGCGCGGAAAACGGGCAAACTCGGTTTTGATAATAGGTGCTGGCCTGATAGCGCTTACGACGGCGCTTCACAGCTTTGTGTAGGAATAGTCAGCTTTCAGTAAAGACATCATCTTGAACAATAACCACGTCACCCTGAACCAAGGAGTTCCGTATGCTTCGGGATCGCTTTTCATCCCGAAGCAGGAGTCTCCACTAATTTGATAAGCTTTCCTGGATGCTGAGTCAAGCTCAGCATGACGTTGTGGGCGTTCACCATGACGTTCTACTGCATGGCAGCCAGATGTCTTCATCCGTCAGGCCCAGTTCGCGCACAATCGGCTCGACCAGACACGTCTGCCCCACATCTTTCAACTGGTGCGCGTCGTTTCCGATAGAGAACTTCAGTCCCGCCTCTTTGCAGAGCCTGTAGAACGACACGAGAAACGGCCTTTGCTCTGGCGCGAGGGCCCGGCGGCTGATCTCCACTGCCACATTGTTCTTCGCGGCAACCTCGATTGCGGGAATAAGCTCCGCCTCAGTAAGCTCGGCGGGAGCAAGCGGGTCGTAGGTGTCCGGCATTACATAAAGAGGGTGAGCTATGACGCTTACATAAGGGAGACCGGCGGCGTAGGTGAACATATCCAGGAAATGCCTGGCTACGTCACATTTGCTGCTGCTTTTAGGCTTACTCACCCACGGGGCACCAAAATGGTTAGCTGCGGCCATTATATAATCGGTCCCGGCAATAAGCTCGGGACCGATTACACTCTCTCTGACGGACAGAATATCCGCCTCGCAACTGATATTTATCCGCACCTTCGTATCTATCCGGCTGAACTCCTCGCGGAGCTGGTGTACTATAGCCGGATTGATCGACGGGTGTATGTGATCCGTTATTGAAATGTGCTCCAGCCCCATCCTCTCGGCAGCCTGGATGATCGCCTCAGGCGTCATTTCATCCCAGCCGCACGGCGAAAGATGCGTGTGAACATGAAGGTCACACCGGGAAAAGAGCGCTCGTTCTACTGCCATATCCGGCTATACCAGCAACAGATATGGGGATTCCAGAAGCTCTTTTACTCTTGTCAGGTATTCGCCTGCAGGAGCGCCGTCCATGACCCTGTGGTCGAATGACAGGCAGAGGTTCATCATCTTTCTGATTTCGACTTTGCCGTCGACTACTACGGGCTTCTCGATTGTCTTGCAGACTCCGAGTATCGCGCTTTCCGGCGGATTGATGACCGGGTTGAACTGCTCTACGCCGAATGTTGCCAGGTTGGAAACTGTGAATGTCCCGCCATGCATTTCGTCCATCGTAAGTGTTCCGGCTTTCGCCTTGGTGGACAAACTCTTGATGTCTTTCGAAATTTCATGAAGCGGTTTCATATCGCAATCTCTCACGACCGGGACGACCAGCCCGCCGTCGATTGCAGCCGCGACTCCGATGTTGATTTCGTCGTGGATGACAATCTTATCCTCCGCGAGCGATGAGTTGATTATCGGATGATCGAGGATTGCAATTGCAGCAGCCTTCACGATGAGCCCTGTGACGGTCAGCCGAACGCCGTAGCGCTTCTCGAACTCCGGCAGGAGCTGGCTTCTCATCTCCATACAGGCTGACATATCCACTGCGGCAGTGAGTGTGACGTGCGGCGCTGTGCGGATGCTCGCGGAGATATTCTCCGCGATGATCTTTCGTATTCCCGCCATCGGTATGGTCCTGGCGATGGACGTTCTTGTCGGCTTGACTGCCACAGCCCGAAGCACATCGTCCTTTGTGATCTTCCCCTTAGGCCCGGAACCGGGTATTGCAGCCAGATCCATGCCTATGTCCGCCGCGACTTTGCCCGCAAGGCTCGTTGCTCTTACAGGCGCAGGCATATTCTGTGCGAATGCGACGACATCCTGCTCGACGATCCTGCCGTCGACTCCAGTTCCCTTGCCTGCGAGGAGTGTTATATCGACTCCATGTTTCGCGGCGGCGGTCTTCGCTCTTGGCGATGCTATCACGTGAGCAGAACCGACTGCCGGTGCTGCCACCGATGCGACTGGTGCGGAAGGTGTCTCAACAGCCGAAACAACAGGTTTTTCGCTTGCTGCCGGGGCGGAAGGCTTCTGGATCAATCCGTCTATAGGCTCATCGGCGGTTCCGATGATCGCTATTACATCTTTTACAGGGATTATCTCGCCTTCCTGAGCAACTATTTTGCGCAGTATACCAGAAGTGGGCGATTCCACTTCCATATTAGCTTTGTCGGTCATGACTTCAAGGAGCGGCTCGCCTTTTTCCAGAACGTCACCTTCACTTTTCAGCCATTTTGTGATTGTTCCCTCTTCCATTGTTTGCCCCAGGAGGGGAAGGGTCATTACTGTTGCCAAAATTGCCTCCAATTAAGGAAGAAAGGATGGATCAGGCAGTTATAAAAGCCTCATACATCCATTTTTCAGGTTTTTATTAAAGTATATCGGAGCATAGTGCTTCGATATAACAAAATCTTATACCATTATAAATACTACGCCGTTTGGGATGCTTATTCCTTCCAAAGCTTAAATCCCAAGAACACGCAATGTAAAGGAAATCTGGTCATAATCGTTCCGCCAGCTTATTCCCGGTTCGAGACAATGCATTTTCCGCGAGATTGAAAATTCCCAGTCACGGAGCGAGTGTCTCTCCAGGTCGTAATCGAGAAGAAGACCGTAAGTATTTCGCCCCAAAATATATCTTCCGGCGGCCTGAAGTTCACGTTTGATGTCTATGTCGTCGAACTCGAACGGCGTCGAGCCGGAAGTTCCATGCGCCAGAAGCCGAATAGACGCATACGACCCACCGTGGAATATCCGGCTTATATCGAGCGCTCCGCCAAGCACTTTATATGATTCGCCTGTATCGTAACTTGAATATCGAGCAAGCCCGCCAATCCTGAGCGCCGTAGAGTGGCCGTATGTCGCAAGTGTCGTCGAAGCGGCCCCGCGCAGGTCTATTCTATCGGCTCTTTCACCGTCAGGGTCTTCTTTATAATCGCCCCATGTAGCGCGAGCCTCAAAGTGAGCTCCCAATACCGGCTGTTCATCTTCCTTGGCGATGCAGAGCTGCGGGCTTATATACTGGATACCGATCTCAGGAAGCCGTGACACAAGCAGGTCTTTTTCTTCTATATCATATGTCCGCTCACGAGCAAGGACTCCACCGAATACGGACAGCAGGCGTTGGCTCTGGCCGTCTTTTGAAAACTTGCATATATTTTCCTGAGTGCGGGGCAGCAGCATCGAACTGCGGCGCAGCTCTGAGTCAGCATCAGGAGTATATTCCGGTGCTTCCGATGCATTGCCTGCCAGGATATGGCTCGACATAAGGCCGCCTTGCATGCCGTTTTTGCTTGTCAGCCGAAAGACAAGGTCCAGATACTCTTCCGAATTATTTACAAGCGAGTAACGCGAGGCCAGAAAGAACCCTTCGTGACTGCTGTAGCCGGGGCGTGGGATAATCGATTGATGAGTTTCTGCCTGTCCGACATGGATGGCAAGGCTTGGCAGGCTGAGCAAACGAAAACTGCCGAGAAAGATTCGGACCCGGTGAGCTCTAAGGCGCTGATCGGGGGTCAGCAAAATCTCTCTCGCGGTAATCTTGTAATGCATGGGCTCTTCGTCGCAGGTTGTAAATGTCGCGTGGGTGAGAACTCCCGTGCGTTCCTTATAGTTGTAATGGACCTCATCTGCCAAAAGCAGCTTTTGACCCTGCCGGAAGACAACATCTCCTTCCGCCCGCACGGACGGCGGCGTGGTCTCGATCACACGAGCCTCTATGGAAACAGGTTCTTCTGTTTCCACAGGTTCGGCGGCCTGCGACCATGCACAACATGGGAGCATCAGGGTTAAGAGTATGAGCCAGAAACGCATGTATTACCTCTGCTTTGATTATCCCAGAACAAGTGTTGAGGGTCAACCGCTGCACCGTTGTTGTTGGAGTTGTTGACAGAAGAAAGTGGGAAAGTTTAAACTTAAATCGATACAGTCAAAGGAGCTTGCGGCACCAGCACATGGAGTTAAATCCTCTAAACCTGAAGTTATTTTACCTGATCAACTCGCATCACTGTCCGGCGCTCGATACATTTTTCGAGATTTTCCGGTGGGCAGGGCATGGCGTGTTTCTCATACCTGTGCTGGCTCTGGTTTACAAATTCAGACGTTACAAACTGCACAGGCTGGTTATAGGACTGATTATCTCGATCAGTATAGTCCATATCATAAAGAACACTTTCCCGCAATACAGGCCTGCGCTGGCTCTAGGCCAGAGCAATATACATCTTCTTCTGAACCTTCATGGCAACTCCTTCCCCTCCGCCGATGCAGCCATGGCATTTGCCATCATGGGCGCGTTGATCGCGGGGGAACGCAGGTGGTTTCAGTGCGTACTCATTGCCTACGCGGTGATGGTGGCTTACACAAGGGTGTATCTCGGCGTGCATTTTCCTATGGATGTCACTGCAGGTGCATTGCTCAGTATCCTATCCACAAATCTGCATGTATTTTGTCCGAAGTCTAGACGTAAGTCCGCCGAAGCTGTAGCATTAGAGCATCATGATGAAGAAAAAATACCCTCCTGTATCGAATAATCTGGCAAAACCCCGATTTGCGCATATTATCTTTGTGATAGCTGTATTGTGGCTGGGATGCTTCTATGGACTCGGTGCCGCCGGAGTATTCGACCTTGACGAAGGGCTTTATACGACTGTTTCAAGGCAAATGGCCGACTCCGGTGACTGGCTGATCCCCAAAATCGGAACACAGGTGTTCTTTGACAAGCCTCCCCTCCTCTATTGGCTGCAGGCAGGCTCAATCAAGCTGTTTGGCCCGACTTCGTTTGCAGTCAGGCTGCCGTCCGCAGCTGCCGCCGCGCTGACTGCTCTCGCGCTTTTATGGTGGGCCCGGCGCAGAGGTTTGGAGGGGACCGGCCGCCTCGCAGCGGTGATATTTGCCTTTTCTACTCTCACGATCGGCCTGTCTCGCCAGGCAATAACCGATAGTTTGCTTACGCTGTGGTTCACTCTTTCGATAATCGGGTGGATCGAAGGAAATAGGGGCAAACGCTGGGGATATATCCTGATGGCCGCGGCGGCAGGGTTCGCCACAATGACGAAAGGCACGATAGGTATCCTGCTTCCAGGTGCTGCATTCGTTTTGCGTATGATTATAACGCGCGACTTCAAGGAGCTGAAAAGAATCCCCTGGGTTGCCGCGCTTGGGCTGTACCTGCTGATAGTCCTGCCTTGGCATCTGGCGCTGTGGCGGGCGAACGGAAGCGCGTTCATCAACGAATACATCGTGCACCAGCAAATGGCGAGGTTTCTGGGCAAGGACTTTGCGCATAACCAGCCTTTCTGGTTCTATCTCCCTATTCTGCTTATCGGCGCGTTTCCATGGAGCGCCGTGATGCCTATCGCATGGTGGCAAGGCATCCGTTCCGGTCATTTGAATGATAAAAACACCGGCGAATGGTCTATGTGGGCGATCTGGGCAGCGGTTGTAGTAGGGTTCTTTTCGATAAGCGCATCAAAGCTGCCGGGCTATGTGCAGCCAGCGCTTCCCGCGCTTTCAATACTTGCGGCGCGGAGGCTCCTGGACGAGAAAACCAAAAGCCTGGCCCGGCTTGAGTGCGTGCTGACAGTGATCGGAGGAATGCTCCTCGGCGGATTGTTTACGACTGCGGGAGTGCTGGGCAAACTGTGGCAATCTCAGGCAGGTGTTATGCTGGGCGGCAAGCCGGTACCACCGGCTGCAGCCGATGCGCTGGTTGTCATGTATCCGTTCGCTCTTTCCACGGGTATTCTTTTTCTATGCGGGACGATTGTCATCATTCTGCGGCAAAAAGTTGTCCCTCAGGTAATAACAGCAGGGGCTCTGACAGGTGCAATATTCGCCATGCTTGCGGGAAGTATCGGGCTGTCGGCTTGGAGCAGCTACAATATCGACCCGATGCACACTCTTGCCAGAAAGACCATACCGGCGATCGAGCGCGGTGAAAAGCTGATCATCTACCATTTCGAGCGGAGGCGCCCCAGCCTGCTTTTCGTCACGGGTCATGCAGACCGTGTAATCGAGATCGATAATACTGCTAAACCAAACGAGCAAGATGCGCTCAAACGAGAGGTGTCGCAGGCTGCCGGAGGCTATATTCTTACAGAAAGAAGCGTCGAGCTTCCTTCTCTGGGCTGCATTCTTCGCCGGGAATCCACATCGGGAAGATGGTCCTTATGGCAGTTTGTCAAAAGTGAAAAATAATGATTACTATAATCAAAATAATTCGGGAACATTCCAGGCGTTTTGCCAGTCAATAAATCCGAGAGGGGTGTAGCTAACATTCTCTATATGTTGGAGAATTTTTGTTGACACGAACTGTCGGGCATGTTAGCATGCAACCGTATGCTCCGCACGGTTTGGTCTGCAATAGCTACACAGATCTAAAGCCAATGGCTATACAAGCAATTGTGCGGTAATACGCCGGTCATCCGGCAGAGGAGGTGAGGCCAGCGAATCGAGTAGTTGCGCTGACTCATTTATCCATTTTAAGATTCGCCAGGCTATTAAGCGACAAACGTTATATTAAAATCGGCTTCACGACACACTGATTGAACTTACTATGTCGTCTTCAACGAAAGAGAGGATTCCCTAGCTAGGAACTTCTGAAGCGGTTTTAGTATCGAAATGTCGCCAACCGTCAAGCGAAAATATCCAACGCACTGGCGTATACACAATTTCAAGGGAGGTAGTTCAATGCTAGCTATTAGCCGAAGGAAAAGCGGATTTACGCTGATCGAGCTTCTGGTCGTTATCGCGATCATTGCCATACTCGCAGCCATCCTCTTCCCGGTATTTGCACGAGCTAGAGAGGCAGCGAGGAAAGCCTCGTGCCAGAGTAACATGAAGGAGCTTGGTATAGCTGTACAGCTTTATCAGGGAGACTACGAGGCGATGATGCCGAGTTCCGCGTTAAACACCAGGAACCCTGCATCGCCGAACACCGTTTTCAACTCATCATATTTTATACAGTTTGCATGTTTAAGAGGTTCCATTGGGGCTACCACATATCCGGGGCATGCCACATGGCCGACACTTCTTTACACGCACCTGAAGAACAAGGACATCATCTGGTGCCCATCCGACCCAGCCAGATCCGATGACATGAATGCCACGGTTTCCTACTTCTGGAAGGCATCGACCGACCTGGCATGGTTCGGTGGCCCTAACGGCACAACAGTTTGCCGCAAAGATGGAGACTTTGGATTCCCGGCCAACCAAGTCCTCTTCTATGAGCACAATGGCTGGCACTGGAGTGACACCAACAGAGGCCTTGCCAATGGTGTTACCATCAACTGCACATTCATGGACGGCCACGTAGCGCCGAAGAGAATCGTATGCAGTGTCAACCAAGTCAACGATCAGCCTCTACCGTGGGCTGTAAGGGGTGGCGGCGAGCCGCAGTGGTATAACCATAACTACTACGATCCCAGCGATCCTAATACTAGAGATGGTGCATATACCTGGAATTCAGACTTATCCTGGAATCCGCAGAAATACGGAGACAATCTTCCGTAAACTGGTTTGATTGATTATTTATCAAACGTTCCTGCGAGCCCGTTGCTAAAACAGCGGGCTCGTTTTTATTTGACTTCAAGCCCAACTCATAGCATAATAAACTACTGATATGCCTACTCAGATTAGTTACGATACGATAGTGGCAGGCGGGGGGATCGCGGGTTTCTCCGCTGCGGTTGCTTCCGCCAGACTGGGCGCGAAAACGCTCCTCATTGAGCGTTATGGGTTCCTGGGGGGCCTTGCTACGGCCGGGCTCGTCAACCCGTTCATGACTCATCGCACCTCCACAGGCCTTCCGCTCATTGGCGGGATATATGACGATATACGCGCGAAGCTTGCAGAGATAGACGGCATCAGAGAGAATACTTTCGATTCCGAAGCAATGAAATTCGTCCTGCAGGAGATGGCTATCGAAGCAGGAGTCGAATTACTGCTGCACTCGTGGGTCTCCGGCGCTGTCATGGACGGCGCCTCCGTAAAAGGGTTAAAAGTAACGAACAAATCCGGTGAAAACACGTACTGCGCGGGCTGTACAGTCGATGCCACGGGAGATGGTGACGTTGCAGCATTCGCGGGAGCTCCGTTTGAAACAGGCGGACCTGACGGCGTCCCGCAGGCGATGACAATGATGTTCGACGTCGGCGGAGTCGATACGGCCTGTGCACTCACTTATGTGAAGGATCATCCTGACCAGTTCAGGTTCCCAGTGCTTCCGCCAGACAGCGATATTGAAGAGCTTGCGAGGGGTATCATCTCAGTCGCAGGATACTACAGCCTCATAACTGAAGCTAAAAAGCACGGGGAGTATCCCTTACCCGGCGATCTGTTATTCTACATCAGCCGTCCACGGCAGGGGGAAGTCGTCTTTAATACGACCCATATCGGGGGCGTCAGCGGCACAAATACAGATGACCTTACAAAAGCCGAGATAGAAGGGCGGAGACAGGCAGCAGCTTTGGTCAAGTTCGTTAAGAAGCATATTCCTGGGTTCGAGTCATCGTACCTGCTGCGGGTGGCTTCACAGATCGGAGTAAGAGAAACACGCCGGATTACCGGCAAATATATATTCAGCGAAGAAGATGTAGCAGAAGCAAGAAAGTTTGCGGATGCGATAGCCCGGCTTGCTTACCCCGTAGACGTTCATTCCGGCAAGGGTTATACCAAAGACGAAGATATGGTCTCAAGGCCGGTTTTGCCCCCTCCGGGAGACTGGTACGAAATCCCATACAGATGCCTTATACCACTCGGCGTCGAATCTCTTCTTGTAGCAGGAAGATGCGTGTCCAGCACGCAGGCCGGCAACGGAGCGATCCGTATAATGCCGTGCTGCGCAGCGCTCGGACAAGCCGCAGGCACAGCCGCTGCACTCTCAACCCGTGAGAATGTGGGTGTTGAGAACCTGAATGCCAGTTTACATCTGGAAACGCTGAGAAAACAGGGAGCTATTGTTTAGTTTTCCGGATTATTATGCCTCATATAGCCGGAATTTATTGCGATGTAATACTTTAGTATTACATGCACGTAACACTTTTCGATAATCCAAAATACGTCTCAAGGCCGATTGCAGGCGGGGACGCCAAGGGGTACAATTACATTGACGGTCGGCAGGCTGTCTGAAACCGAAAATACACGGGTCCATTACTCAAAGATTTGCCTTGGAGCGTTATTCAGACAAGCGCTCCAACCTGCAGCACCTGAAATACCGGCTATCCCCACGGCCGAAACAGCGTGAAGCAGGTGCCGATCAATTTTCAAATATCCCAACAAGGGTTTCAGTTATCCGTTTCATCCGGCTGTACCGGAAGCAGGATTTTCACCCTTGTACCTTCACCCGGCTTGCTTTCCATGCATAATTCCCCGCTGTGTTCCTTTACGCGTTCTTCGATGCCCACAAGCCCCAAATGGCCTTTCTCACTGGCATGTTTGCCATCATCCAGATCAAAGCCAACCCCATCATCCCTGACTTCGATCAAAAGGCTGCCAGAGTCACATATAACCTTGAACCATACGTTTTCAGCCTCCGCATGCTTCACTACGTTGTTCAGAAGCTCGCGCAATATCTGAAACGCGGTCAGTGACAATTGCCTTGTAAGGATGCTCTCGGATACATCCACATCCGTATGGATTATGAATCCGCCGCGTGATGCCGCTTCCGCAGCAGCCTTTTCGGCGGCTTCTCCGAACATGGACGGTTCCGGCCCCATGAGCCTGAGTTGCGAAAGGTAAGAGCGAACATCAGCCAGACCTTGTGTGGATATCTGGTTCAGCCGGTCCACTGCGGACTTGGCTTTTTCCGGGTCTTTATCGATCAGGAGCCTGCATCGCTCCAGGTAGAGCTTTATAGCGCTCAGTGTCTGCAAAAAGTCATCATGAAGGTCGCGGGCTATTCTGAGCCGTTCTTCGGAAGCCGCGGTTTCCTTCAATTGCTCCCAAAGCCGGATGTTCTCAATAATCGGCGCAGCCTGTGCAGCGACAAGTTCCAGTAGTTCGATGTCATAACCGGAAAACCCGCGCGTCTGCCGGTCCGCTGCGTAAAGCACGCCGACAGGTAACTCACGTACATAGAGCGGAACAGCCGCAATCGACTTCATTGGTATCAATTTGAGCGCGTCCGCAGGCAGCTTTTGATCTCTGCGGCGGTTGTTGCTGACGAGAATACGTCTCTCCTCAAGCACCTTATCAGGCGACCAATCGCCCAGGCTTCCGACCAGGGTACTGAGTGCATCGTTTGGTATTCCAACTGATGCGCTGGAAGCGATTCCTCCTTCAGGGGATTGATGCGGTATAAACCAACATTTGCTCGATCCGGAGAGGCGGGCTGTCTCCGAAACCAGGTGGCTGATGATGTCCTTCGAGGTAGAGAGCGATGCCAATGCCACTCCAAGCTCGTTCACGACCGTGAGCCGGACCTGGTAGCTGCGCTGCCTCTCTGACATATGCCCGAACAAAAACGCCAGAACAAATAGGAACCATGTATAACCGAGGAAGTTCGGTACGTTGACGATTGAATTGTTGGGTGACATCGCTGTTATCGTATACAGAACGACGCTCGCTGACAAGCTGATGATCGAGAACTGAAGTCCGAACCTGAGTGCGATACTTACTACATAAAAGACATACCAAAGGTAATACGGTGTCAACGGAGCATAAGTCGCCCAAACGATGAAGGTTATGAGCAGCACCTCGACGAAGCTCGAAATAATTACAGCAGTATGGAGCAAGCGCGGAAAGGGGAAATAGTGCACTATCAGCCACATACCGGTGCTGTAGACAAGAAACATGAACAAACCGAACGGCAGCCAGAAGCGATAGTTGCCATTCTGCACCACGAGGGTCGTCATAATCACGGCAGTAGCGAACCACAGGATAATGCGCACATCTGCAAGAGTGCGCTCCATAGCTATTTCTTCTCTTCGGGGCGTATATTGGGCTTCAGATGTCATAGGCTATGCCTTTGACAACCCGTGACGGATAGCAAACCGGATTGCTTCCGCACGGTTCTCCAGGCCCAGTTTCTCGAGGATTCTGCTTACGTGGACCTTGACCGTGTGCTCACTTATGAAAAGCTTCTCTGCTATTGCTGAATTTGAAAGCGCTTCCCCAATCAGCTGAAATACTTCCATTTCGCGCGCTGTCAGAAGAGCCAGTTTTGTCGATTCATCCTCCTCCGGGCGCTTTGCAATGCCATGAAACAGCCTATCGGTGAGCCCCTGCGGCAGCCAGCAGGCGCCTGAAGCAACTGCTCGAATAGCTTCCACCAGTTGGGACGATGCGGTGTCTTTAAGAAGATAGCCTTTGGCTCCCAACCGTATCGAGCGAGCGAGCGAATCGTCGTCATCAGCTCCGGTCAGGATGATTGTATTTGTGGCAGGCGCTTCCCTGCGAATGACTTCAAGTGCTTGCAGCCCGCCAAGCTCGGGCATGATGAGATCAAGGAGCAATATATCAGGTTCGAGTTCCCGTGTTTTGCGGATTGCATCCTTGCCGGTAACAGCCTCACCGACTACGGAGATATCCTCATATTCATCAAGCAGACCCTTTAGGCCTTCCCTTAATATGGCATGGTCATCTGCTATCAATACCGAAATCGACTGGTTTTCAGGAGTTTTTTCCGGCAACGTTTCCTCCCGGTATCGTCCGCGCTTTATAAGGCACAGATACCTTATAGTCAATATACACCTGCGGGTAAACTGAGGTCAAATTTGGTTGCCGAAGGCAGCTTTCCGCGCCTCCGTGATTCAAAAGGCGTTAGCTGACGGCTTTCAGCCGCCAGCTAACATAAGCCCTGTTGTCTTTTCTGTTCTTCTAGCCAGCTTGCTCCCGTTTTCTCACGCGAGCAAGCGCCGCTTCCACTGTGGCAGCGGCGGGGATGTATCTATCAAGCTGAAGCAGCTTGAACGCGCGTTCAGCAGGACCAGCGAGACCGGCTACTATGAGCGATCCCCCTATTTCCTGCAATTTGCGGAACTGATTGATGATCCACCTGAATCCAGAGGTTTCAATGTAGTTGATCTTGCTTGCATCAAGGATGATGTTCGTCTGTGGTTTGCTCTCTATCTGGCTTATTATACTTTCGAGAGCTTCAGTGCACTCCTCGTCACATGCACCTTCAGGGCAGATTACTATTGCTTCACCGATGTTTTTTACATGAAGCCCGCTCGGTAACGGCTCCAGTTGTTTCATACGCTGCAACCTTCTTCCTTTCTCGCCTGCGGGGTTAGCTGACGGGCTGGGATAGGAAGATATCCCTCCTCCACCGTGAGGACAAGCCCCCTCAAATTGGTCTCCCCGCTCCCGAAACCGGGATTCAGCGATCGTATTAATATTATCGGATACGTTGCTATAGAACAAGACTTAAGTTTTGCTCTATATATAATTACGATACGCCGGCCTGCCAGGTTCCGCTGTTTCGGCAGAGTTTTTTGCTGTTTATCGAGAACAAGGCAGGATACTTGGCAACATTTTCCTAACTCTGTAGTGGTTGGTTAAGATATACCCAAAATTTGCGGTTCCAGATGGAAGGAGAATTATAACTTGGGTAGTAAGGCAAATTTTCTAGCACTTGATCTCGGCGCTGAAAGCGGACGTGGGATAATAGGTTCCATCAGCGACGATAAACTTGAACTTGACGTATTACACAGATTTCCAAACGGACCATCACGAATACGCGGGAGCATTTACTGGGATGTGCTCCGGCTGTTCGACCATATGAAGTATGCACTGTCCCAGTCCGTAAAGTCTGGGATCGACCTCTCTGGTATCGGGATCGATACGTGGGGAGTGGATTATGCTCTTCTCGGAAAATCGGACGTGCTTCTCGGCAATCCTTATCACTACCGAGATTCCCGCACAAACGGGATGATGGAAGAAGTGTTCAAACATATATCCGCTGAGGAGATATTCGAGACTACGGGACTGCAGTTTATGCAATTCAACACCCTCTATCAGCTTTATGCGATGTCCCTCGAAAAATCCCCTCTTCTGGAGCTCGCTGAGGTCATACTTCCGATCCCCAACTTGTTCAGCTTCTGGTTTTCGGGAGTTAAGGCAGCAGAATTCACTCATGTTTCCACAAGCCAGTGCTACGACCCGCGCAAGAAAACGTGGGCATTCGAGCTTATGAAGAAACTGGGCCTTCCCACCAATATACTGCCCGAAATAATCTCTCCCGGAACAGTGCTTGGGCCTGTTCTCCCCGATGTCGCTGAGGAGACCGGTGCAGAGGACGTTCCCGTCATAGCTACCGCTTCCCATGATACAGCTTCAGCCGTTGTAGCAGCACCGATAAGCGGGCAAAACTGTGCCTATATAAGTTCCGGCACCTGGTCGCTTATGGGAATCGAGACGAGTGAGCCTATAATCAACGAAAACGCCCGAATGCACAATTTCACCAATGAAGGCGGAGTAGAAGGGACTTTCCGGTTCCTTACAAACATTATGGGGTTGTGGCTGGTGCAGGAATCGAGGCGGACCTGGGCAAAAGAGGGCGAGGAGTTTTCTTACGAAGGAATTACGCGTATCGCGGCAGCTGCAGAGCCTTTCAAGAGCATTATCGACACTAAAGACCCGTCGTTCCTCGCCCCTGGAGATATGCCGGAGCGGATATGCAGGTTCTGCGCATCGACCGGGCAAAGGATACCGGAGACAAAAGGTGAAATCGCGCGTACAGCACTCGAAAGCCTTTCGCTGAGCTACCGGCAGACCATCGAAGCACTCGAAGAGCTTACCGGAAGGTCGATAGATACCATCAACATCGTAGGCGGCGGATGCCAGAACAAACTGCTTTGCCAGTTCGCCGCCGATGCAACCGGCAGGAAGGTCGTTGTAGGCCCGATAGAGGCGACAGCAGCGGGGAATGTGCTGGTGCAGGCGATGGCGGTCGGGCTCATCGGTTCACTCGAAGAGGCCAGACAGGTTATAAGAAACTCCTTTATCCTGGAAGAGTTCGTTCCGCAGGACAGAACCGGCTGGGACGAAGCCTACGAGCGGTTCCTCACGGTCAGCAGGAGCTAATCCTGATTTTAGTTATGAAAACGGCCTGGGAGTAAGTTTTCCCAGGCCGTTTATCACATGATCAAGTTCAATCCAGGACACTGTTGCCTACTGTGTCAGCTCAGCACCCTGTTTTTGGAGCCTACAAACACCATACGGGAATCCATTAGTACTTGAATTACCGGTTGTAGCTCTTATCTTGAACGTGCCGTCGGCTGCTGGCTTGATATTGTACCATCTTGCCACATAACCGCTCATGTTATAACCAGTACAGAACGAAGTTGACGTGCCGTCCGTTGCTATGGTAGTTCCCGATGAACTTCCGTTCACCGTGCTTCCTGCAACATAGGTACTGCTTACAGGATTGCTGGTACCGGAGATTGTGTACAATGTCTTGTAAGAGGTAAAACCTGAACCTCCGTAGTTGCATGTACCAACAAACTCGTACAGCGCATTCGGGTCAAGCCCGCTGAACACTAGATCAAAATACCAACCTGATTGCCCACTCACGTATCTGGTGTACTGGATAGATGCTATCCATTGACCATTTGTCTGGAAATAAGTAAGCACATCACCGGCAGTTGGAACAGTGCCGCCATCATAGTTGGCAGTCAACACACCGGAACTGGAGGATATCGTGACCTTTTCAGGAACGTATGCCCCTGTCACATAATCTCTTAGGTAACCGCTGACTGGATACCCGCCATTGGTATAAGTAGTAATGTTCGTACTCGGCTGAGCTGAACCCCATGCGAAGTCATTATACGCTGTAAACGTAGCCAAGGACACCGTATCAGGATCAATCGACCTTACGGCGGGTATAGGTGTGCTTCCACCTGCGTATACAGTGAGAGGACCTGTCTTTGTCTTGAACTGTCCCACCGATACAGTACTATCAGCAGAAATCTTCCAAGAAGGATCTACTATCACATAAAGGCCCTTGTGTCCCTGTCCGTCCGTGAGGCCGCTTCCATCGTCAAGATAGTAACCGGTCAAGTAGTTATTGGTGTCTTTCGTCACCTCTGTAACTGTGCCGGATACTTTTACAAGCATACCCTGTGCACTGGCTCCGCCCTTGTTGAACTCGCCTGCGACCTTGCCTGTTATTGCAATAGCTGGAGGAACAGTGCCATTGCCGGTTATCAGTGTTTCAGGCTCGGTAATTACAGCCTCATTGTTGATCAACTGTACCTTGCCTGCGATTATTACCTTCTTGCCTACCGTAGGTTTGGTTGAAGAAATCACCTTCATGCCTGCGGAACGGTCGGTATTTTCTACCCAGAAGGCATCTCCAAAGCTGGCTATCACTACAGCTTCAGGTAGATGAAGCAGTGTACCAGGGGCAACAGACTTGGAGTCTGCAATTGTTGATTTAGCTACAGGAACAGCAGCGCCTGCCCGTATGTTGTCGAAATAGGCCACTGTTGTTGTGCCTGACGCTTCGAAGCCATACATATAGATATAAGCTGCATCAGGAATCTTGTCAGTAATGGTCTCTCTAAGCAGATCACCATTTAGGTAGATGTCGTAATAGTTACCTGTTCTCAGAACAGTAACCGTAGTCGGATACGGGTAAGAAGTCAATACATACGACTGCCAGAACTTTGAACCATCGATAAAGCAGTTCATATACGGCGCATAAGCCGTACTGCCCTCATCCTGGAGATCGACATAGTTCGCATAACCGCTGGCATTGTCTTTGATAATACAGAAGCACTGGTTTGTGCCCGTAAATTTCCTGGGCAATTGGTACTCGTATTCAGCGATTCTCGGGAATGCTTCTTTGCTTATGATTCCCGCTCTTTTCCCGTTAGGCTCGATATTCAATATTCCGCCGATCGGAGTGGCGAGCGTACCTGTCGCATCACCACCATCCGAATTGAACAGCTCCCACTTGTTGGAATTAAGCTCCGTCCCGGAGAAATCATCATAGACCGGTGTGTAGCCATATAGCAGGTCTACATTCTTTATCACCTGAAGCACTTTGGCATCGACAGCTATACCAGTCTGAGGAACAGCTCTTATCCCGTTGAATGTAAGCTGGTAATCACCGGGTGTTAAACCGGAAATAGTGTAACGTCCATCAGAACCCGATTTGGCGGATACAGTTGAGGCGCCCTCGGCTATTACACGTATGTTGGCAACCGGATTGCCTTCTTTGGTCACCATACCAGTTATAGTTGCAGTGAACGAGTCATATGTTACAGGAATGGTAAGTGTTCCTGCATCGGGTACATCGACACCAGTAATAGTCTGTGTCCCATATCCATCAGCATTGACCGTGATATCATAAATATCGCCCGGAATACCGTGGAGCGCACATCTGCCATTAGCGTCTGTTACACCAGATATTGATGTTCCTACTACCTGCACACTTGCTCCAACGACAGGATGCTTTTCTCCAGTAGAATCATTTGGACCTGTGACGTCCACATTAACCACTGCCGTAATAGGAGCCACCTCAAGGATGGGTCCGCCTGCGCCTATTCCACCGGGACCGGTGTCGTCAAACAATCTTACAGCGAGTACATTGGGCGTAGCGCCGGTGTTTACTGCACTGGCTGGGATAATAAGATCCGCAGGAAGACCAGCAGCTGTAGAATACGGCGAGCTTGTGGTGCGCGGATAATAAGCATTCGGGAATGTGCCCACTTTACCTACATATTTACCGTTCATGTAAACAGCGGCCACATCATCAACCTGGTAATCCCTGATTATCAGGTCTCTATTCGCCCATGTCGAGGGCAGCGTTATGTTGGTGCGATACCAGCCATAAATCTGGTTGCTCTCTGTGCCCTGAACGCTGTCCCAATCACTCGGAACAGTGATGTCGACAAACTGGCTCTCCAGTGTCGGGGCAATGGTTGCCGCACCGAATGCAGCGACATCCGTACCGGCTGCTACATAAGGATATACTACTGAATCAGGAGCCAATTTCCAGGCGTTTGTTTTCAGGTTCATCCACTTGTCAAGAGGCGTAAGCGAGATATTAGCAGTAGTGACTACTCCATTTGTTATATTCAGGTTGTCTACCACCGCTGTCTCGTATCCGTCGCATTTGACACTGATCTTAGCAGTACCGGAAATGTTGGGGACCTCAAAGTAACCAAGCACTGTGGTATAGGTCTTGGTAAGGTAAGCACCGTTTACCCATACTCTTATCATCGCATCTTTGACGGGCTTTATGGAGTCAGATGCGTCTGTTACTCTGCCCAGTATGAAGCCTTTGTTGGCCAGCACTGCCTGGACAGGGCAATCGTAGTCATTGAGGGCCGCATCCACTTGGCTCTTTGCTTCTGCCTGGGTCGTTCCGTTGTGTACCAAAAGGGCGTGGGTTATTGTCTGCGGATATGCAGGATTATTGAATCTCCAATAACGGTTGCCTGTATTTGTAACGGTGCAAGTGGGCACGGTAGGAGTAGCAGTACCACCACTATCGTAGACATCCGGCCTGAAGTCGTTAGCCATCAGGATGCCTATGCCTCCGCCGGAGCCGTAGTCGTAGATATAGTCATAAGGCATATTATTGCCTGTGATAGGATTAGTCGTCGTATCAGAAGCAGCTAACGTGCGGAGAGAGAGGTCAGTCTTTGCATCGCTCCACCGAATCTGCTTCTGCAGGCAAGCGCCTGTACCTGTATCTGTGGGAAGCCGTTCTATCTTTACTTCATTCTTGAAATAGGGGATACCTCCGGCATAGAACTTGCGCACTACCGTATATTTCTGAAGAGAAGTTCTCGGATTCCTTACACAGGTAATTGTGAGTCTGACCACACTTGCAGAATATGTAACGGTCGCTGACTCCGATCCGTTATGCTGGCACAACCAGCCATAGCCTGACTCCTCTGTCCCATAGTAAAGGCCCCAAATGCCATCTGTATCGCCGCCTACGCTATCCCACATTATCGTCGATCCCATGAGTACTTTATAAGCAAGGCTTTGAATGTTACCCTTAGCAAGTCCGTATCCTACTCTATAGGTGTCGTTCTCGACAGTATAGGCTGAGGTCGAATCAGTATTCAGAGATAGGTCTGTAGAATAGAAAGTGGACATCTTGCTGTTGGCAGTGGTATCGAAATATATTCTGTAGTATCTTGTGGTATTGGCTCCCGTTTCTCCTTTGAGAAGCCATATGACCTCACCGGTTGCCTTGGTAGCGGCATCGTAATCCGTACCCTTATCAAACTGACTGGGAATCTCGCCAGGATAGCCACCGCTGACCGTGGTTGGCTTCGGGGAGGTTCTTCCCGCATCGTTATATTCCGCGACTCTTACCGAATTTTCATCGAAAGCCGCTCCAGCAGGTAGATAATTGTTAAAGTTGATCTGGAGTTCTACCGGCGATACCGTTCTTGGATACGGTCCGGTATTTACATTGACATCGACATGATAATTCCACTGACTCCAGTCCATTAACTGTGCAAATGAAGCTCCTGCACAGAGGACAAGGGCCAGCACCGTCACCATTAGCGTAATACTCCGCATATGGCGCGCATAGGATGTTCTATGCATTCTTTCGCCTCCTCATAATTATCTGAATATACAATCCCGGCTGTAAAAGCCATTTTCCCTCGACTGCCTCTTCTGGACCGCATCTTTTGGCGGTTTCAGTTACGGTCATTCACGGGGTACTACATCCGGCCACTATGCTGTAGTTATATGTGATTATAGTGAGTAAGACTTGTGTATATGTAATACTTGAGGTGCTTTATATTTACCTAATCAATGCTATATAGCTATAATGATGATAATCGAATTTCCTGTATCTACATCTGACCCTATATATGCCATATATACGGTAGCTTGTCAAGTGGAATTTTCTATATTTATTCTGATATATCTAATATGGGGCAATATTTGAACCTTAATGCTGCATATGCTGTTGATATTACATAATAACATCCCCGAAACTTATTATCGAAAGCTTCCAAACCGGAATATTAATCATCCTTGAGTTCCTTTTTACGCAAAAGAGCCGCCCGAGTCTCCTCGGGCGGCTCTTTTTAGACAGATAGATGCTTTGTTAGGGCATCATTTAATGCAGTTACTAGTTCTTCTTCAGCATGAATGCACTGAACGCATATGCTGATGTACCGTTATCTGCTACTGATGCTCTTACAGTAAATGTGCCGTTTGTTGATGGTTTGATATTAGTCCACTTGGCTATACAACCGCCAAAGTACATACCGCCCATCGGGCCCATACCTGTGTTATCACCGGTACAGAACTCAGTATATGTTCCATCGCTGCTCATTGTTGCATCGCTGGAGCTTGCGTTGGTGAAGCTCTGAACTCCCAGAATCGTATATCTGGTCTTGGTGTAATAGTTACCGTCAGCTCCGTTTGCTGTAGCTGCAAACTCATAGCTTCCGTTAGGATCAAGCCCACTGAAGGTGACGTCTACATGCGCATCAGTTGACTCGCAGTTGATATATCCAGTGAAGCTCACCTTACCGCCGAAGGTATTGCCTGCATCGGTGCCAGACAGACAGTCAGCCCCTCCGGCAGCGTTCCATGTCACATTGCCATACTTGGTGAGTGCGACTGTAACAGGGAATGAAGCTCCTATTGTGTATTCTTTGAGATCTCCACTGGTGGAACCGCTGAAACCTGTACCTGTTCCATAAGTAGTGATATTGCCGCTTGTCTGGCCACTAGACCAGGAGCAGTCGTTATATATCGTATAGGTAGAAGGCGTTTCAAATACATCCTTTACAGCAGGAAGAACAACGGTGTCGCTTATCTTCTTTACTGTAAGAGGGCTGACTATTGTCTTGAATGTGCCTACTATGCTGCTGGTGACATTCCAGGCAGGGTCAACTTCAACGAAGATTCCCTTTGTCCCGTCTCCAACGATTCCGCTTCCGTCATCGAGGAAGTAACCGTCCACCTTATCGCTAGCATTGAGGTGAACACTTGTCACTTTTCCAGCAACTTTGACAAGCATTCCCTGTGCAGCAGCTCCGGCCTTGTCCAGCTCTCCTGCTATCTTGCCTGTTATTGCTACAGGCGGAGGAACTGCTGTCGCGACAGTTCCAACATTAACTTCTGTTGCATTGATCGCAGATTCACTGTTGGATTTAGTTGCTTTCCCCGCTACATATACAGTCCTCCCCACTTTAGGCTTGGCAGCAGAAACTACCTTTATGCCTGCAGAGCGGTCTGTGTTCTCTACGAAGAAGTAGTTGTCATAGCTTGCAGTTACCACTGCACCTGAGGTGACAATGTCCGTGCCGTCCAGTGCAGCCCTTGCTTCGGCAAGTGTTGCCGGTGCTACGGCCACTGGGACTCCTGCACGGATGTCATCGAAGTATGCTATTGCTTTATCGACAGGATCGTAACCATCTTTATCGCCGGACAGGTAGATGTATCCATCACCGGGGATCCTTTCGGTGCTTGCAGACCCCCTTAGAATGTCTTTGGCATAGACGTCGTAATAGTTGCCTGTCCTGACGACCGTTACCTTACCTGGGAACGGACAATCATACAGCTGGCCTGTTCTCCAGAGCACCTTATCCGCTCCAGCAACATCCGGTGAGTATGCAACCAGGTAAAGGCAGCCAGTATAGCCGCCGGCATCCTGGAAATCAATATAGTTTGCATTAGCGGACTCTTTGTCCTTGACTATGCAAAGGTCCTGGGTGCCGTTTTCGTAAAACCTCTTCGGGAATACGCATTCATATACACCGACTGCAGGGATTTTCACCTTGCTTATGATTCCCTTTCCGCCGGTAGCAGACTCTATAGAAAGGAACCCGCCTTCTGTAGAGACGATTGTCCCGGTTGTATCTCCTGACTTGCTGAACAGCTCCCACTTTTCGGTATCGAGTGAGGTTCCATTGAAGTCGTCATATAGCGGGGCAACACCGTAATTTATGTTTACACTAGGAAGTGTTACCTGCAGTGCTTTCAGATCGACCTGGTCTACTGTCGTAGGAACAGCCTTATTACCGTTGGCTATGAGTGTTCCGACTCCGCTCTTGACACCTGTTAGGGTGTAAGTGCCTGTAGAATCGGTAAGGCCGCCGCAGGATGATCCGCCGCTGTTTATTACTACGCGAGCATTGCCGACCGGCACATTATTCTTCGTAACAGTGCCTGTAACATCGCAGAGGAACGAATCATATTCGACCGGAATCTCATAGTCTCCTGTTTCCGGAATATCGACTGTAAGTGTCTTCGTCCCATAGCGGGGATGGTTGACGGTAAGGGTGTAAACATCGCTGGGAATGCTGCTGAATGTGCATTTCCCGTTGTCACCTGTCTGGCCGGATGTCATGCTGAAGAACGTAACATCCGCTCCTTTTACAGGAAGCTTAGGTCCGTTGTAAACCTGAGGTCCTGTGACATTCACTGTCACGACAGGAGAATCAGCGGTGACTTCGATGAGAGGAGCGCTGTTGAGTATTCCGCCTGTGCCCGTGCTGTCGAAGACCTTGATTGCAAGCATATTCGGTCCGGCACTGAATGTGCCTTTACGGATGATGAAGTCGATCGGGTAACTTGGCCGCCCGACATATCCGTTTCCTGCTGTGGCAGTGCGCGGATCTGACACATTCGGGAACGAGCCGATCTGCCCGACGAACTGCTCATTGAAGTAGATTGCTGCCACATCATCGGTAAAGAAGTTCCTGATCCTCAGGTTCTTTCCAACCCACTGGCTGGGAATATTGACAATGGTGTGATACCAACCATAGACATTATCTGTTGACCCCTGGACACCGTCCCAGTCGCCGGGAACTGTGGCCAACGAATCAAAACTAGCATCGTAGTCCTTGCTGGCATATGTCGCAACATCCGTACCTTTTGTAACTGCCTCATATACCTTGGAATCAGTGGCAAGAGTCCAACCTGATGTTACCCACTGCCAGTTGGGTACCGCAGCGTTTGCAACAATAATAGGCTGAAGAGAAACATTGGCGCTCGTAACTGCACCTGTTGCTACTGTTCCGATGCTCTCTGTCTTGGTATCGAACGTGTCGCACTTGACGCTGATCTTGGCAGTTCCAGGCACTACGTTGGAGAATGTGAAATCGCCAAGCACTGAAGTGTAGGCCTTGGCAACGTAGGCGTTGTCTACCCACAATCTTACCAATGCGCCTCTTACAGGCTTGTTGGAATCGAGAGCATTGGTTACATTGCCTTTGATGGAACCGTAACCTACAGCGGTAGTGCTGCTTCCCACTACCATTACCTCGACCGGGCACCCGTAATCCTGAAGGGACTTCTGGGTGCTTGTTCTTGCGGTTTCCTCATCCAGCCCATTATGGACCGCTACCCCATGCGTTATGGTCAGCGGATAATACGGGCTCTTAATGTATCTCCAATAACGGTTACTGTTTGTGGTGGAATGCATCCCACGGTAGGTCAATGTTATACCATTAACTACAGTGCTACCTTCTTGCAATTCTACCGGCATGTAGTCGGGAGAACCCAGAACAGCTATACCCCCTCTATCTGCGCTCCAGTCGAAGTAAGCGCTATAGCCTGTTTCGGTTCCTGTAACAGGATCGGTTTCTCCGGAATTGAAGAGGCCAAGCGTTCTATACGGTGCAATGCCGCTCTCGACAAAACCATACCGGAAACCATAATCCTCGAAAAAGCCTTTGCCTGCATCGCTTGAGCTCCTATTGATCGTCGTTTCGTTCTTGAAATAGGGAACCCCTGCATAGAACTTCTCTGCTGTAATAAATTCGTGGTTTCTGCCTGTTGCTGTATCATTCCTGCTGACTGTAACAGTACAACGGACTGCTGAGTTTGCAGACTGTCTATAATAATTCAAACCCGCGTTGTATGTTTTGCATGAAAATACCTGAGCACCATTATCCTTTGATGTGTAGTATGCTCCCCCGGTATATTCGCTATAGGCAAATGAGTTACCGTATATCAGTGTTTTATCACCAACTCGCAAGTTGTCCAATTTGATGAAATAACCGTTGAAGTCATAAAACGTGGCTCTATAGTTCCCCGGCGAAACAATGTAATGGTTATTCATAAGACCATACTTCCCAGGTCCCACGGTTACATCAAGCGTAACGGCATCAAGACTCGTGATACTGGCGTAACTTGGGTCGCTCTTCGGGTTGATGGTGTCGTCAAAATATACTCTGTAGTATCTTTTCGTGTTTGCATCAGTTGGGACGGCTCCCGAAAGAGCATTAGGGTCGGCAGGAGTCCCACGAAGGATCCACACGACCTCGCCTGATGCGTTCGTAGCCGCTGCAAAGTCGGACGCCTTGTCGAACTGACTGATTACCTCTACAGGTGTGCCTGTTCTGCCGCTGTCCGCAAACTCTCCGACTCTTACAGAGTTCGGGTCAAAAGTAGCACCATTAAGATACTTGGTGAAGTTGATCTGAAGCTCTACCGGAGTTGCTGTCCTGGTGTATGCTCCTGTGTCGACGTTTACGTCGACATAATAGTGCCAGTCTTGCCAGTTTGTCACTGTAGGAAATGTCTGTGCGAATGAAGCTCCCGCACAGAGCGCAAGGACCAGCATTGTTGCTATCAACGCCAGTCTAGACGTTGATGCTCCGTAGATGTTTCTACGCATTTTCCTTTCGCCTCCTCAATAAATGAAGATACTTTTTTGATAATGCACCTGAGGTTGCCTCTTCCTTTAACCGGTTACGGTCAACCTCAAAGTGCCTATTCCGTCCGGCCACTACATCAAACGGAATATCTGCGGCGCATGCGCCACTTAACACCACCTGCTACAACCGTTTGCAACAAATAAACAAGGAAACAACTGTCCCCGTATATTGTGGTTGTTCCAAGTGAAGTGGTGTTAGTGGATGCTTACTGCACCAATAGCTATATACCACATAGCAAGCAAGCGGTCAAGCACTATTGATAAAATATTTTTGGATATAATCGATATATCCGATAAATACCATTTTTATTGCACGGGTTCGCCAATCAGGAGGCATAAGAAGTTTAATATTAGGTTAATAGTTATCATTAGTCGAATACAATGTTATGCGAGAACATTTCTATGTATTAAATATAGTCATGCAGGCAAAATCGTCTGAAGTTGATTCTTCCATTGACGGGTCGGGGCAGCCTAAGACACCTATTTCGTCCAGCCACGGAATATCTGCGGCATAAACACCACTGCGCACCCCCATATCTATTACAAAAAGCCCCCGGAAAGCTATTCCCGGGGGCTTTTCTACGTTATATATTCGAGTCTGTTGGCCGTCTAGGGTGTTTCTACACCAGCCTGCTTCCTGAGCCGGAAGGCAGCAAGCGCATAACCCCTGCCTGTAGATGTTGACTTCGTTCTTATTCTGAACGTGCCATTTGCTGGCTTGATGTTGATCCATCTGGCCACATTACCGGCGGAATTGTCGCTGGCATTGAAATTGATGGTATTTTCATCTACCTTAGTAGCAGTGACTGAACCTGCATATGTGCGGTCAGCAAAATCATTGATCGAGACCAGTATATTGGCGCTGTAGTAAGCGGCTTCCTGCCTCTCCACAGTTCCTACGAACTCATACAGCGCGTTCGGATCGAGTCCGAAGAAAGTTATATCCTCCCACCAACCAACAATAGTTCTGGTTGAAGGTGTTCCAACGAAGTTCACCATCCACTTGGGATTAAGCGGATCGGTATTGTCCGCGAAGTATTTTTGGAGATCTGTATCTGTTGAGTCCAGTTCCTCAACTCCGCCGCACCACTGGATTTCGTTTAATCCGTAAGTTGAGACGGTTGCTCCCTCTGCAACGTAGTTGCCGGTGGCATAGTCCATAAGAAGCCCACCAGGCACAACGTTTGAGGTATAATCCACATTCATGAAACTGTATTTGGTGATATTGGGCGCTGCCCCATAAGCTGCTAAATACCCTATATCGTTATACGCTGTGAATGTGGAACTGGAGTTCGCCAGCGTTCCTGTTGTTATTACGGACGGAACAGGAGTTGTGCTGTCGGCCATGAACACGGTCATGGGCCCTTCTTTTGAAAGAAAATCGCCTGCGTTTATTGAACCGACGGGCAGTTTTACGAAGTCAGCCAGCTTAACATAGAGCCCCTTGTGGGTTCCTGCCACAATACCGCTTCCATCGTCAAGATAGTAACCTGTAATGTAAGTGCCGTCATTGTCCGGCGTTTCGCTTACTTTACCTGCTACTTTCACAAAGAGCCCCTGTGCAGAAGCTCCGGCCTTGTCCAGCTCTTTTGCTACCTTACCCGTCACTGCTACAGCAGCCGGAATAGAAGAATTGCCGGCAGCGGATATGTCATCTGCCTGAAGTGCAACTTCATTATTCTGTTTTACTATCTTGCCAGAGATTAGCGCTTTCTGGCCTACTGCAGGCTTGGCTGTCGAGATGACCTTGATACCAGCTGACCGGTCGGTATTCTCTACCCAGAAGGCATCACTGGTGCTTGCGGTCACTACGACGTTGTTTATGGTGACAGACGCATCGACTGCGGCTGCCCTGGCTTCGGCAACAGTATTGAATGTCACAGGAACCGCGGCGCCTGCCCTTATGTTGTCGAAATACGCAATTGTCGGTGTAGTTGCATCTGATGCTTCATATCCATAAAGGTAAATGTAAGCATTGTCAGGAATTTTATCAACGGCGTTAATTGAATCCCAGGTGCTGGTAGACGCCAGCCAGACATTGTTAACGAAGATGTCGTAGTAGTAGCCCGTCCTGAGCACTGTGACTTTGGCCGGATATGGATATGGCAGTGCACCTGATTGCAGGAATTTTGGGGAATCCAAGGCATCGTTAAAGCCGTTCAAGTAAGGATTTGTAGCTGAACCGCTCTGGTCCTGAAGATCGACGAAGTTCGCCAAGCCGGAGACCTTGTCCTTGATGATGCAGAAACACTGGTTGGTCCCCGAGTGCGTCTGAGGCAGCACATACTCATATGAGCCGTATTTCGGGAATGCAGCCGTGCTTATGATTCCGCCTCTTACCGGGCTTGGCTCGAGCTTCAGCATGCCGTTTTCTGTAGAGACGGCCGTGACGTCTGTTGAAGTTTCGTCAGCTTGACCGTTGAACAGTTCCCATTTGTTCATATCGACTGAAGCCCCGGAGAAGTCATCATAGAGAGGTGTCTGACCGTATGTCAGATCCACATTCGCCGTCATTTCATTGTCAGTTATATTGATAACCTGGTCTATGACAGGGACTGCCTTGATGGCGTTGACTGTAAGGGTACAGGTTCCGCCGATGAAGATACCGCCAGTAAAACTGTAGTAACCATTGGCGTCTGTCCTGGTTGTCATAACCGCACCTTCGTCAAGCCGCGAGTTATTCACGAGAATTACACGGGCATCAGGGCATGGAACGCCGCCTCTTGTTACAGTTCCTGAAACTGTTTGCGCATAAGATGCTAACCCCACACAGAAAACAAGGGCCAGCACTGCAGCCATGAGCGTCAGCTTATAAGCTGATGTTGTACGTAGATTTCTACGCATTTTACCTTTCGCCTCCTCTTTCAATATGTGTGAAGATACTCTGCGATAATGCACCTGAGGTTGCCTCTTCCATTTATCGGTTACGGTCAACCTCAGGCTGTCATTCCGTCCGGCCACTACGTCTTACGGAATACTTTGAACATAGACACCTCTATGCATTCTGTGAAATATTGGTAGCTGGTATTTGTACCATATATGCCTGTATACCATGTGCAAAACCGCGTGTCAAGTACTTTTTTACTATTTTGTAGGAATATATTAAACACCATAGGCTGGCATAATCTCGTTTATTGAGTTTTGGCAGATGATCTTAAGAATCAAGGCTCTATTCTCGATCGGAGTTCTCTCAGTAGTATGGGGGGACTTGTAGCATAATTACTCGAAACTCTTTAGATATATTTATATTCATGTGTCAATTACAAAAAGCCCCCGAAAACAGCTTTCCGGGGGCTTTTGTTACGTTATATAACAATCGAGATTGCTAATACTTATAGTGGTAGCAGTATACCACCACCCGGCGGTGTTTCCTCAGTACCAGCCTGCTTCCTGAGCCGGAAGCCGCCGATGGCATAAGCTTTACTATAATTACCGGAAACATAATTCGATCTTACTCTGAATGTGCCATTTGCGGACGGCTTGATGTTGAACCATCTAGCCACATAGCCGACACCGTTGGCGCTGGTATTAAATGTGACAGTGCTGTCATCTACCTTAGTAGCACCGTCTGAACATCCATAGGTGCGGTCAACACAATCTAGAATGGTGAATCTCGTAACGCAAGGATTGCTTATGGATTCATTTCTATTCACCGTTCCTACGAACTCATACATCGCATTGGGGTCGAGTCCTTCGAGGGTTACATCCATCCACCAGCCCGAACTTGCGGCATATGGGGCTCCTACAAAGTTCACTATCCATTTTGTATTTAATGGATCGGTTGTATCCGCGAAGTATTTTTCGGCATCCGAGCCCACTGCAATATCTCCACCCGCATATCCAAGAGTGGCCATATTGTAAGCTGAGATAGTTGCCCTCTCTGAAACGTAATTGCCAGTAGCATAGTCTCTGAGGAGCCCACTAGGCACAACTTGTACAAAACCATTAGCAGAATCCGCCATGAAACTGTAGTTGGTAATCTTGGTCAGAGCATCACTAGGATAATAACCAGGGATATATGCTACATCGTTATACGCTGTGAATGTGGCTGGGCTGTTGTAATCCATCCACTCTGTTGTTATTACGGACGGAACAGGAGTTGTGCTGTCGGCCATAAACACGGTCAGAGGGCCTGTTCTTGTAAGAAAATCGCCTGTGTTTATCATACCGACAGGCAGTTTTACGGAGTCAGCCAGCTTAACATAGAGCCCCTTGTGGGTTCCTACCGCAATACCGCTTCCATCGTCAAGATAGTAACCTGTGATGTAAGTTCCGTCGTTGTCCGGCGTTTCGCTTACTTTACCTGCTACTTTCACAAAAAGCCCCTGTGCAGAAGCTCCGGCCTTGTCAAGCTCCTTTGATACCTTACCCGTTACTGCTACAGCCGGAACCGTGAAACTGCCGCCCTTGAGAATATCCGTCGCCTGAAGCGCGACTTCATTGTTCTGTTTTACTATCTTACCGGAGATTGTCGCTTTCTGGCCTACTGCAGGCTTGGCTGTCGAGATGACCTTGATGCCGGAAGACCGGTCGGTATTTTCTACCCAGAAGGCATTGGCAAAACTTGCCGTTACTACGACGTTGCTTATGGTGACAGACGCATCGGCTGCGGCTGCCCTGGCCTCGGCAACAGTGTTCAATGTCACAGGCACCGTGGCGCCTGCTTTTATATCGTCGAAATAAGCAATTGTTTTAGTAGTTGAGGTTTCTTTTTCATATCCGTACAGGTAAATGTAAGCCGTATCAGCGACCGTATCGCTGGTGTAGCTTGATATCCAGACATTGTTAACGAAGACGTCTAAGTATTTGCCCGTCCTAAGTACCGTGACCTTGGCCGGGTAGAGACACGGCGAACCCTGCCAGAACTTGGTGCCATTGGACCAGCAGTTCATGGTAGGATATGCAGTTGAACTACCCTGGTCCTGCAGATCGATGGACGATCCCCATGAGTCCTTGTCTTTTGTCAAGCAAAAGCACTGGTTGGCCACCGAATAGCTTTGCCCGGTCCAGTGCCGAGGCAGCACACACTCATACGAGCCATATTTCGGGAATGCAGTCGTGCTTATGATTCCCCCTCTTACCGGCTGGGGTGCAATATTCAGCATGCCGTTTTCTGTAGAGACGGCTGTGACGTCTAGTGAAGTAGCGTCAGGTACGGCGTTTAAATACTCCCATTTGCCTGTCGGGTTGGTTAATGCATCATACATATCGACCTGGGCGCCTGAGAAGTCGTCATAGAGGGGTGTGCAGCCGTATGTCAGGTTCATATCCACAGTCACATGCTCATCATCAAGCCCAGTCACATCGAACGAATTGTCGCCTATCACAGGGACTGCATTGATCGCGTTGAATGTAAGAGTGTATGACCCCAGTGCGACACTGGAGAAAATGTAGTTGCCGTTAGCGTCTGTCAGAACCGCCGCCGTAGGCGTACCATCCTGAGTGAGAACTACACGAGCATTAGGACACGGAACACCGCCTCGTGTTACGGTTCCTGAAACTGTTGACGCATAAGATGCTAACCCCACACAGAAAACAAGGGCCAGCACTGCAGCCATGAGCGTCAGCTTATAAGCTGATGTTGTACGTAGGTTTCTATGCATTTCCTTTCGCCTCCTCTTTTAATACACGTGAAGATACTTCAATTAAAGAATTACGGGTGTGACTCACACCTGCAACTCTCCGCAAGACTTCCGGCTGTAATACAGCCGGGATATTCATGGTATGAAGCTGATCCATACCAAAATGTACCTGAGGTTGCCTCTTCCATTGACCGGTTACGGTCAACCTCAGGCTGTTATTCCGTCCGGCCACTACGTCTTACGGAATATCTGGAACATAGACACCACTATACACCTTCATGTATGCAATCGATTGCATATTTAAGCGTCAATATATCATCATATACTTTGCAGTTTGGGTGTATCAGTGAAATATTAGTAGCTGGTGTTTATGCCATATATGCCTATATACCATGTGTAAGACTGCTTGTCAACTACTATTTTACTATTTTATTGATTATACTAAACACACGGGGCGATTTACTTGTGGTTGTTTGCAGTTTTTGGGCTAATACTAAAATCATTCAGGGGAGTTTCAGGTGCAGGCCGCACCTGAAACCTTGATTTGCAGGCATATTATATGCTGTCAGACGTATTCGTTTAGTATGTTCTCGATCATTTCCTGGTGGCCGCTCAGGATTTGTGGTTCACCATGTTTCAGCGTATAGGATTCAAGCTCTTCGAACCCTACCTCGCGGCTCTCGATCTCTGAACCGATACCGGCGTCCCAGCCGGAGTAGCGTTCTTTCACTATTTCCTCGAGCCGACCATCTTCTATGATCCTCGCGGCGTTTTTCAATCCCCGCGCAAATGCGTCCATTGCGCCGATGTGGGCATGGAACAGGTCTTCCGGGTCTATAGACTGCCTGCGGACCTTCGCATCGAAGTTCAGCCCGCCTGTGGTGAACCCTCCGCAGCGAAGGATCGTGTGCATTGCAAGCGTCGTATCGTAGATATTCGTGGGGAACTGGTCCGTGTCCCAGCCGAGCTGCTCATCGCCCCGGTTCGCATCGACGGAACCGAGTATTCCGTTCGCCGCACAGAATTCAAGCTCATGGTGGAACGTATGTCCGGCAAGTGTTGCATGGTTTGCCTCGACATTGATCTTGAAATCCTTATCGAGCCCATTTTTCAGTAAAAAACCATAAACTGTGGCGGAATCGAAGTCATACTGATGTTTCGTCGGTTCCTTGGGCTTCGGTTCGATGTATAGCTGCCCCTCAAACCCGATCTTTTTCTTATAATCTGCGGCCATCCTGAGGAATATAGCGAGGTGCTCCAGTTCCCGCTTCATATCCGTATTAAGCAGCGTCTCATAGCCTTCGCGCCCGCCCCAGAAGACATATCCAGCGCCGTTCAGCCGCTTTGTTACTTCCATCGCCTTCTTTACCTGGCCTGCAGCATAGGCAAAGACTTCAGGCGATGGGTTAGTGGAGGCTCCGGCCATAAACCGCCTGCGGGTAAAAGCGTTCGCGGTCCCCCAGAGGAGCCTGACGCCGGTATCATTCTGCAGTTTCTCCGCAAGATCGACGACTCTGTCCAGCCGCCTGTTCGTTTCGGCGAGATCATCGGCTTCCGGGGCGATGTCCCTGTCGTGGAAGCACCAGAACCCTACCCCAAGCTTGGTGAAAAACTCGAACGCCGCCCTGAGCGTCGTCTCCGCGGCTTCCATAGGGTCGGTCGAGCTGTTCCACGGCCTGATTCGCGTGCCTTCGCCGAACGGATCGTCACCGGCTGCTTTAAATGTGTGCCAGTAGGCTGCAGCAAACCTGAGATGCTCGGACATCGGCTTTCCGAGGACCATCTCTGCGGCGTTATAGTGCTTGAATGCGAGCGGGCTCTTTGAATCAGGCCCTTCAAACTCGATCTTTCGTATGGCTGGGAAGAATTCCTTCATTGGCTTTTCCTCTCTTACATATTTATAGCTATACTACCGAAAACCTACCTGTAGATCCTTACCCATAGCCTTCAGGCTATCAGCCTTTATCTTCAACCGGCAGCAGTTTTTCCATCAGGACTACGTTCAGCCACTGGTCGAACTTGTAACCGGCGTCCTTCAGAACACCGACCGCCTCGAACCCGTGTCTTTCGAGCATCTTGAGGCTTGCAATATTGTCTTCGACAACCTGTGCAATTATCGCATGGTGGCCGAGCTTTTGAGCAGTACTGACGGTGTGCCCTGCGAGCAATTTCCCAAGCCCCCTCCCTTTGCAGTTCGGGTCGACGTAGATGGAGCTTTCGACCGTAAACTTCCAGCCGTTGTGAGTGGAACTATACGGGGAAATAGACCCCCACCCGACTACCTTACCATCTACTACGGTGACGAAGACGGGATAACGGCCGCCATGCCGTCTGAACCATTCCATCCGTTCTTCATAGGTTTTTTCTTCTGTTTCAAATGTCGCCGTAGACGTCCTGACAGCATGGTTATAAATTTCGTTAATAACAGCCATGTCTTCTTCTTTTGCCGGACGTATTTCAACTTCACTTACCAAAACAATTTCCTCGCAATCTGACTACTTGATTAAATCGATATATTATAACTCATCAGGTGAATTCAAGAACTTCGATCAAATGATGGAAAACGAGCAGAGAAGCCCTTCTGTTCCCTAAAATCATGCAATAACGCCGAGGGTTCTGATCACGCGGGCGGGATTACCGGCGGCTACTACGTTTGGCGGGACGTTTTTCGTCACTACAGTGCCTGCACCTATCGTGGTGTTCCTGCCTATTGTTACTCCGGGGCAGATTATCGCCCCGCCGCCGATCCAGACATTTTCCTCTATCGCGACCGGCCGCGCCAGTTCCGGGCCAGCGATTCTGGAAACAGCCTCAACCGGGTGAGTAGCTGCATAGATTTGGACGTTCGGCCCGATCATAACGTTATCGCCGATCCTGACTTCCGCACAATCAAGTATGGTGCAGCCAAGGTTCATATATACATGGCCGCCGAGGTAAATATTCGAGCCGTAGTCAACATAGAAAGGGGGATTTATCGAAACGCCTGCGCCCATCCGGCCAAGGAGGTCGAGAAGGATGGCAAGCCGCTCACCTTCGCCATCGGTCACATTGAACCGCCGGTACAGGCTTCTGGCCCTGCGTCGGGCCGAGGTAAGCTCCGGGTCATTCGCGTTGTACAGCTCCCCGGAAAGCATCTTCTCCCGCTCAGTCTTTTCATTCATATTACAACCCGCGAGAGATCACAGCTTTTCGTTCTCTCCAATGATGTCGAACAACTGGTCCAGACCTACGAGCCGCATTATGCGCATGACATTAGGACGGACACCCACTATACGCGCCGGACCATTACTGTTTGTTTCAATTACTCTTGCATCGACAAGGGCTTGAACGCCAGAAGAATCGAAGTAGGTCACACCGCCGAGATCTATAGTGGGCAGGCATCCGGTATCTTTCGCGCATACGACCAGGGCATCGTAAAGCGTAGGCGCTGTGTTCATATCCACCTCGCCGCTTACGTGCACCATCCCATCCTTGACCGTGCAGGTAAAGAACATATCAGAGCAATCAGAACCGAACACTCCTTAAGTCTCCCATCCCTGATGACAAAACGCTTGCCTGCGTTACTGATCAATATAGCGCGCCAGGAGCTATAGGTCAAGTGAATTTTTCTCAATTTGTTTAAAATATCGGTCCTGATATCTAAATGCAAGGCAGAGCAGAGGCGGCAGGCTATTTTGGAGCCTTTTTGTCTTCTATTATTACGGAAACTTCGCCGGGACGGACGTATCCGAGCTTGCGGGCTTCCGCTTCGGAGCCTGACGGAGTGAGCAGGTAGCGGCGTTTCTTGAGAAGTGCTGCGTTTTCGGCCTTATCCTTAGCATACTGGGTCTCCATCTGGCGGACCTCAGATTTGCCTTTACAGAGAAGAGTTATGGGACGGACTGCCTGACGGATGACGATAAACGCGCAAAAGACGGTTGCTGCGGCTAAAACACAGCAAATCACCTTCTGCAAAACCGTTGATTTTCGCCTTCTACGCCGCTCTCCGGGAGCGGGGCTTTTTTTTCGAGCCATAGTGGGAATCCCTCACAGGAAAACACTTTTGAACAAGCACCTGCCAGTTCATGCTAGTTGAGCTTGGCGTACGTGTCAAGAGAAAAATGGGCCCTGAATCAAAGTCAGAATGACATCCTATTTATGTTCCAGTCCGCGCTCTCAGCCAGTCGATCAGCACGGCCATATCTTTAGGGATAGGGGTCTCGAACGACATAAGTTCCCCGGTGCGCGGGTGGCTGAACGAAAGCTTGTATGCATGGAGCGCCTGCCCCTTAAGCGCTTCGACCAATTTTTCGAATTCCAGCCTGCCTTTTGGCCCGAACCTGCTGGGAGAATGTCTTCTGCCGCAGTAGACGGAGTCGCCCACCACGGGGTGGCCGATATACGCGCAGTGGACCCTTATCTGGTGCGTCCTTCCGGTCCGAAGCGAGGCTTCAAGAAGAGTAAACCCGGAAAGCCGTTCCATCACCCTGAGGTCCGTCACAGCAGGTCTTGCCTGGCCGTTCGTGACGACCGCCATCTTCTTTCTATCACTCGGATGGCGTCCTATAGGCGCGTCTACTACCGCCTTTTCGAACTTCGTGTCGCCCCAGACTAGCGCGATATATCTCCTGGCCGCCGTTTTTTTCTGAATCTGGAACTGAAGGCTCACATGAGCTGCATCGTTTTTTGCAACGACTATCAGACCGGATGTGTCCTTGTCCAGCCGGTGGACTATTCCGGGGCGCTGGACTCCGCCGACAGCCGAAAGACCGGTATCGCGGGCAAGGAGCGCGTTGACGAGCGTTCCTGCGGGAGAACCTGGGGCTGGGTGGGTCGTCATACCCTTGGGTTTGTTCACGACGATAATGTCGGAGTCCTCGTAGACCACATCAAGCGGGATTTTCTCCGCCTTGATGTCCGTCGGCGCGGGCGGCGGGATTTCTACAGTTATCTCATCGCCTGTTTTGACCTTGTGCTTGGCCTTTACCAGCACGCCGCCGATAGTAACCAGTTCTTCATCTATGAGACGGCCGACCGCAGACCGGGTGAGCCCCGGTATTCTTGCGGCTATGAACGCATCGATGCGTTCGCCTGCTCCGTCTTCAACTGTAATTATCTCTATTCGGGATTCCATAAGGGTCTGGTACAATAAAGAGCCCGGCGCGAAAGACTCGAAGTTACCCCGAACGTCTCCCGGGCCCGGCTCACATCCGGCGTCCCATCTTTAAGAGGAGATGGGGCTCGTGGTCTAGCCCGCAGGCCCAAAATGGGCCCTCTCTTGATACTGATCTTCGACGCCTCAAACGATGGAGAGTCGGGGGAGGCTTCCGCCAAGAGGATAGTCCCGCATCTCCTCATCCCAAGCGCCGAGTCGCAGCCTCATAGGCCACCACATCTACCGAACATGTACCCTTTCCACATCTGCCACGAATCTTCCTGCATCTTTTTCGGTGCAAAAAGTGCACACCGCTTTAAAAGCGTAGGTTATTTACGGCAGAGTCTTCAAATATCTTGACGAGGTCAGGCGGGCTGTGCTAGAGTTCTGAGACAATTTGAAAGCCGGGCTTCATGACACCGTTTGAAGCCCGGCAGCGCTACGAAAATGAGCGTTTACAACCAATAGCGGCGTAATGCAAAACCGTGTCCAGACAACCGGGGCATTATACATACGGGTAACAGGAGTAAACGATTGGCTTGGCGAGAAAATATTAACCGCGGATGGCGCTATCGCCCCGATGATATAAGTGGAAGTGAAAAGGTCGAGTTTGACGACAAGACATGGGAGAAAATCTGTCTTCCTCATACGAACAAACTCTTTCCTCATAACGGGTTCGATGATAAGGAATACCAGATTGTTTCCTGGTATAGGAAAAAGGTAGCAGTGCCTCTCCGAGCAGTAGATAAAAGGGTCTTTCTTGACTTCGATGGTGTAATGACTGCCTGCACCGTTTACGTGAACGGTGTAAAGGCAGCCGATGAGCACAAGGGCGGATACATTCCATTCTCTGTTGAGCTTACGGGGCTGGTAGAACCGGGAACTGAAGCACTTATAGCCGTGCAAGTCGATTCGAATGAAAGACCGGATATACCTCCATTTGGTTACATGGTGGACTACCTCACATTCGGCGGCATCTATCGCGATGTTTACTTAAGAGTATGCGCCAAGTCTTTCATCAGCGATGTTTTCGCGTGGGGAGTCGATGTGCTCACTTCTCCTAAATTGTCTGCGAATATTTCGATCGATAATCCTGCAGCCGGGCAGACCGTAAGCATCTCTTTGAGTGAGCTTTCGGGCAGAGAGATTGCATCTGCGACTTGCGAAGCAGATGCGGGCGATTGCTTGATTTCTCTTAATGATCTCGCTGATATCAATCTCTGGTCGATTGAATCTCCATATCTTTATCGGGTAGAAGTTAAACTTTTCAGTGCTGATGAGGAAGTGCTGGATAGTTACAGTTTCAAGTTCGGCTTCCGTAAGGTTGAGTTTTGCAAGGATGGAGCATTCAGGCTGAACGGTAAAGCACTCAAGCTTAGGGGGTTAAATAGAAGCCAGGCTTATCCATTTATTGGGCAGGCAGCTCCGAAAAGGCTTCAAGTGCAGGATGCAGACATTCTGAAATACGATCTGGCACTCAATCTGATGCGAACGTCCCACTGCCCGCAATCACCTCATTTTCTTGATAGATGCGACGAGATAGGGCTTCTCGTATTCGAAGAGTTACCAGGCTGGCAACACATCGGGGACAGTGCGTGGAAAGAAGTCTCTAAAGCTGACCTAACTGCAATGATTAAGCGAGACAGAAACCGCCCATCGATTATTTTATGGGGAGTCAGGATCAACGAGTCTCAGGATGATCATGATTTCTATACCGAGACCAATGCACTCGCCCATAAACTTGATCCTACCAGGCAGACCGGCGGAGTACGTTGCATTAGAGATAGCGAGTGCCTTGAAGACGTTTTTACTTATAATGATTTTGTAGATCCGCCTAATCCTCCGGTTTACATACCCTACATGATCTCCGAGTTTATGGGTCACATGTTCCCGACGAAGACCTGGGACTGCGAAGACCGCAAATTAGAACATGCAATGCGGCATGCAGAAATTCAATCGAAGCAATCGTTGGACAGCAGTATTGCTGGTGCTATAGGCTGGTGCGCATTTGATTACAACACTCATGCATCTTTCGGTTCGGGGGATAGAATTTGCTACCACGGAGTATCCGATATCTTCAGGCTTCCTAAATGGGCGGCTTATGGATATTCCAGCCAAGCCGATCCAAAAGATAAAGTAGTGCTCGAAATCGCAACCGGCTGGACTGTTGGCGATAGAGCCGCTGGGGGAGTAGATCCGATTGTAGTTTTCAGCAATTGCGAGAGTATTAAAGTATATATTGGAGATGAGCTTAGGGGTGAGTTTACCCCGTCTTCAGATGAATATGGCGGCCTGCCTCATCCACCATTCGTTATCAGGGGGCTGGGTTTTTTGTGGGGCGAATATTGGCAGGACCTGGCGGTTGAAGGATACATTTCAGGGAAATGCGTGATCAAAAAGATGATGGCCAGTGATTCCCAGCCAAAGCGCCTCGATGTATGGCTCGACTCAAACGAGCTGATCGCTGATGGGCAGGATATGACCTGGCTGAAATTCAGGATAGTGGATAAATATGATAACCCTCTCCCCTATATCAGCGAAATCGTTACTATCACAACCAATGGGCCGGTCAGCGTCATAGGAACGAACCCGTTTATCACCCAAGGCGGACAGGGAGCGCTTTTTGTAAAATCCGCAGAGTTTGCTGGAGACGCCGAAGTAAAGATTACAACATCGCGTCTGGGTGAGTATGTGCTTCATTTAAAGGTCCTGCCGGTCAGCGAGTGAGCCCTACATAATGATAAACTAGCAAAAGATCATGAATAGATACACCCGGTCACCGCAAGCTCAGAGCGTCAAGATCATGGAATAAGCCGGGTTCTTTTGCAAGCTGATCGTAGGTGCCGTCCTGGACAAGTTTTCCATCTTCCAGAACCAGTATTCGGTCTACTCTCCGCACTGTGCTGAGGCGGTGAGCCACTATAAAGACCGTCCGGTCATGCATTATCTCCTCGATCTCACTTTGTACGAGGGCTTCCGACTGGTTGTCCAGTGCGGATGTCGCCTCATCAAACACGAGCATGCGGGGATTTGTCAGTATGCAGCGTGCAATAGCGATCCTCTGGCGCTGTCCCCCGGAAAGCTGGCCGCCGTTCTCGCCGACATTGAAAGACCAATTGCCGTCCAGATTACTGACGAATTCCCACGCATGCGCACGTTCCAACGCTTCACGGATTTCCGTATGGGTTGCATCCGGCTTGACGGCCAGCAGGTTATTATAGATAGTATCGTTGAACAGAAACGGGTCCTGCAAGACCACTCCAAAAAGACTGCGGTAGTCCGAAAGCGGCAAGTCCCGGATATCGCGCCCGTCAAGCCTTATACAGCCTTTTTCCGGGTCGTATAGACGAAGCAGCAGGTTTATAAGCGTACTCTTTCCTCCGCCGCTCGGCCCCACAATCGCCACAGATTGCCCCGGCTCAAAATCTATGCTCAGTCCATCTATTATCGGCTTGTCATCGTAGGCAAAGTGGACATCATCGAGAGAGAGTCTTCCATCCAGCTTATCCGGCATAGTTGTATCCGGCTTTATCGCCACTGAGGATTTTTCATCTATGACATCAAACAATTGCTCAAGACCTGCTGCGGCTGAGCCATAGGTCGCAGCAGTATTGGATAATGCGGCAACACAGCCCGTAAGCATAGCTTGGTAAGCGATAAATGCAACCATCGTTCCAAGCGTAATTGTGTGCTGAATCACTAACTGCGTACACATCACCGTTATGATGGCGGTAACAAAGTAGGTGATGGACTCCACAGAAAGGCCCAGTCTCAAAGTAGTCTTGTTGACATCCAGGCTCCGCATCTGAAGCGGCCAGGTGCGTTCTTCAAACTCTTCAATCACCCAGCCCTCCATAGTAAATGCCTTGATGGTCTTTATGCCGCGGAGCAAGTCCGTGAGTCTTCCGGCAAGCTCGTTTGATTCTACATTGAACTCCCTGCTGATTGACCAGATAATTGCTCCATAGTGTTTGCTGATAAAGACATAAATGATACTCATACTCAGCGCGACGAGCGTCATTAACCGGCTCAAATGCCAGCAGAATAAGATCGAAATAACCATACTGGCGCCTGAGTTGACTACAATTTGAAAAAACGCATTAAGGAATATCCCGACAGAAGTCGAGGTTGCGCCCAGTGTGCGGTCATACAGGTACCCGGGAGTATAGCGCTGGTGAAAGCGCAGGCAGAGCTCCTGCATACGTGTGAAGACCAGTTTCCTCAAATCGAAGATCAGTTTTTCCCGAACAAACAGCAGAAGAGATTGCGCTATGTAGTAAGTGATGATCCGTAAAAGCATCAGCACCACAAAAAACGCCATAACGTAAATAGCCAGCCTGATGTTCTTTTTTGGAATGGCGTTATCAATCACGTACCTCGTGAACATCGGCATCATAGGAACGGTCGATGCCGAAAACGCCGTAAATATCCCGGCTATCACAAAGCGCCACCGATGCTCTCTCAACATCGGTAAAGTACGGCGTATGAGCCGCCAATTATTCCGAGATTTCTTCTTCTCTGTGCTGCTATGTGCCCGTTTCACAGGAAAATACCCCAACCTCACAACAAGACTTTTTCTTGCCGCGCGTACGCCCGTCAGCAAGTACAGTGATTCTACCTTGTTGAACACCTGACTACAACCCTGATTAGCAAAAAAATAATAAATAATTTGCAATGAATTTCAATCGGCATTTTTCAGCGCGGGTCTTTTGCGCCTAAGCCCCCTTATCAGGCATTCCCGACCAACATTTCCCCATACAAACTCAAGGTTAACTCTTGCCGGGAAGCCACAAAATAAGAGATAATCTTTGATATGCATATCAAGCGACTCGAAATACAGGGGTTCAAGACCTTTGCCGACCGCACCGAACTGGAACTCACTTCGGGGATTACCGCCGTGGTGGGGCCGAACGGCAGCGGGAAGAGCAACATAGCCGACGCCATAACATGGGTGCTGGGAGAGCAGAACGTGCGCAACCTGCGCGGCTCGAAGTCCCAGGACGTCATCTTCGCGGGCAGCGAGCGTAGGAAACCGCTCGGCATGGCGGAGGTCTCGCTCACTGTAGACAACACATGCGGGTCGCTCCCACTGGACTTTTCAGAAGTAACCGTCACCCGCCGCGTCTACCGCTCCGGCGAGAGCGAATATCTCATCAACAAGTCCTCATGCAGGCTGAAAGACATCTTCGAGCTGTTTTTGGACACAGGGATGGGCCGCGAGGCCTATTCGATGGTCAGCCAGGGGGAAATTGATGCGATTCTTTCGGCGAAGTCAGAAGACCGCAGGTCGCTCTTCGAAGAGGCTGCCGGAATCAAAAAATACCGGTTCCGCCGGAAAGAAGCCGCAAGAAAGCTCGATAACACGGAGGCCAACCTGAGGAGGGTGAACGACATAATCTCAGAACTCTCCGGGCAGGTCGAACCACTCGCCAAGCAGGCTGAAATTGCCAGCCGTTACGAGGAACTGACCTCACGCTTAAGGGAGATAGAGACGGGTCTCCTGATAAACGACCTCCGGCGCTGGACAAACGAACTCGATAAGGTACACCAGACCAAAACAGACGAAACCGAGCGGGTGAAAGAGCAGGACAAACGGATTTCCGACCTGGAATGGGAGAAGGAAAAGCTCTCCGACCAGCTTACGGAGCTTGACCGTGCCGTCGATGCGGCACGCGCGCGCCATCAGGAAGCGAGCACTTCGGCACAGCGCATCAAAAGTCGGCTCGCCCTGGCCGAAGAAAGAGAACGGGCCTCCGATGAAACCCGCCACAGGCTCGATGCTGAAATATTACAGCTTGAGCGCAAGATAGCTGAAGCCCGCGAGCGGCTGGAGAGGCTTGAGGCTGAGAAGACCGGGTGTTCGGAGCGCGAGACCAGGCTGGCCGCCGACACAGCAGAGAAGTCGAAAGCTCTGGAACAGGTCACGGCAGAGCTTGAATCAGCTTCGAGGATCGTCGACGACCGCAAGTCCGCCTATGTAGAACTTGCCAGGGAACAGGCGGCCAAGCACGCCGAGTTCGAGAGCCTTCAGGTAAGGCAGGAAGAGCTTAAGGCGGCGCTTGCGAAGTACGGAGCCGAGCTTGAGTCACTGACGGCGAACCGGGAGGACACAGTCCGCAAGTTGTCCGAGGCCACAGCCCGCGCCGAAGAGCTGAAAAAGTGCCAGGCCGCGCGGGACAGGGAACTCCCGCCGCTCAAGGAGCAGTGCCTAGAGCTTCAATCGAAAATTTCAGCCGCTAAGAGCCGGCTGGACGACATCAACCGGCAGGCTGTCGGGAAATCATCGCGTCTTTCGACCCTGCAAGAGATGGCGGAGTCGCATGAAGGGTTCTATGAGGGTGTCCGGGCTGTAATGGCCGCCAAAAAACACCGCAAGATCAGCGGAGGCTTCGCCGTCGTAGCGGATGTCATCACCGTTCCGGCAGGGTTCGAAATGGCTATCGATGTCGCGCTCGGCGGATCGATCCAGGACATTATCGCGGACACTGTCGATGACGCAAAAGAGGCGATACGGTTCCTCAAGGAAAACCGGGCCGGGCGTGCGACATTCCTGCCGTTGGACGGAGTTCGACCGGCGGCAGCATCCGTTTCGGGCGGTCTCAAACAAAAAGGTGTGCTGGGGACCGCAAGCGACATCATCTCCTGCGATAGAAAATACGACGCGGCGATAAATGTGCTTCTGGGACGGGTGGTCATCGTCGATAACATCGATAACGCTGTCCAGTTCTCGCGCAGTGCATCGGGCTGGGGGCGGATAGTCACGCTCGACGGCGAAGTCATCGTCCCGACAGGAGCAATGACGGGCGGTGTAAGGCAGGGCAAGGGGCCGAACCTCCTCGGAAGAAAGCAGGAGATCGACACACTCACGAAAGAGCTCTCTTCGCTCGATTCTGCGCGTTCAAAGACAGAAAAAGAGGCGTCGGAGGCAGCCAGCTCGTTCGCTAAGGCCAGCGGCAGGATAAGCGAGCTTGAGAAAGCCTACTCAGCCGATAAGCTGGCGCTTGTCGAGGCAGAAAGACAGTTCGAGTTCCTTACTCAGGAAGAGAAACGGCTTGCCGGGCAGATCGAGGTAGTGGGGATCGAAAAGGAAGAGGTCGAGACCGCCCTCGTAAAGGACTCTGAATCACTTGCGTCGCTCGAAGCCGGGCTCTCGGCAGCGGGCAAGGAAAACACGGACCTGGATGAATACGTCGCAGCCGCTCAGAAGCGGGTCGAGGAGCTTACGGCACAGCGCGAAGCACTTTCCGAAGAGTTAATGGAGATGTCGGTCACACTGGCATCCATCCGGGAACGCCGCGTCGGGTTCGAACAATCGATCAGGCAGACCACCGTATCCCTTTCCGAAATGGATACGGAGCTTATAACGATAAAGAGCGAGATAGACAGGCAATCGTCAGACTCCGCCTCGAACACAGAGGAAAAGGAAACGCTGATTTCGGACGCAGAAAAGACCGAGACAGCGCTTGCAGTGTCGCAAAAGGAGCTTGATGCCCAGCTCGCGAGGCGGACAGAGATAGCACAGTCAGTGTCGAGCGTGGATTCCGAACTGAAATCGCTCCATCGCGCCAGGGCTGAGGCCGCAGAGATACTCAGGGACAGTGATGTCCGCGAAGCCAGACTGGAAATACAGATAACTCAGAGCTCAGAGCGGCTGATGGACGAGTATGAGATTTCCGCTGAGGAAGCGCTTGCCCGCGAAGAACCGGAGCAAGTGGAACGCGGGACCGCCACCGAAGTCGGCAGGCTGAGAAAAGAGATCAAGATTATGGGGCCGGTGAACACCGGCGCAATCCAGGAATACGAGCGGGTGAGCGAGCGGTGGGAGTTCCTTACGACACAGAAGACCGATCTCGAAAACGCTCAAATGAAGCTGCAGGACGCCATAAAAGAGATAGACGCCGGGACGACTGACCTGTTCATGACCACCTTCAACGCGGTGGGCGAGCACTTCGACAAGATGTTCAAGCGGCTCTTTAACGGAGGACGGACTGAGCTGGTTTTGACCGACCCGAACAACCTGCTAGAGACCGGAGTCGAGGTCATCGTTCAGCCCCCGGGCAAAAAGCTGCAAAACCTGCTGCTCCTTTCGGGCGGAGAGAGAGCTCTCACGGCATCCGCGCTGCTTTTCGCGCTCCTTATGGTCAGGCCGAGCCCGTTCGTGATGTTTGACGAGGTCGATGCTCCGCTCGATGATACAAATGTCGAAAGATTTGCCGATGTGCTGCGGGAGTTTACTGCTAACTCCCAGTTCATCGTAGTCACGCACAACCGCGCTACTATGGAGGCTGCGGATACGCTCTACGGGGTCACTATGCAGGAACCGGGAATATCCAAGTTGATCTCAGTCCGGCTGACGGATGAAAAAGAGCGCAAGGAACTCGGCCAGGAAGTTGTCGCAGTCCCTGTTGCATCGAAGAATTAGAAGTAATATAGCCCCAAAAACAAATAAACCTGCTTTCAATTAAGCTGAAAGCAGGTTTTGTTATCATATGGTAGCGGAGGTCAGGCTCGAACTGACGACGCCCCGGGTATGAGCCGGGTCCTCTAACCAACTGAGGTACTCCGCCATTGCGACGCAGGTTATTCTACCACACCCAAGCTGCTAAGTCAATGGACGTGGATTCAGGATTTAGCGGGAAATGATTGAGATTACACTATCCTTCTTTCTGGACGGGAGGATAACCGAAGATACTGGTCAAAGGTAATAGTGGGTCATGTCCCTGCTGGCTGAAGCGGAACCGTAAGCCGAGAAGAGGGCGTATTCCAAAGGGAGACTGCTTATCATGCACCGTCCGGCGCTTATCATAATTATTATACTTCTAGCAGCACAGATCTGCGCCGCGCAGGATGCTGTACTTTCGCAGTGCCCAACGCTTAAAAACATAGTTGAAAGCGGGCAACTGGAACAGATCAAATCCCCTTACTTCGAGAATGTTGCTGAAGCGAGGCAGTTTGCTGCTGAGTGCAGGAAAGTTGTATCAGAACTCGACTCTGCCGCGCCACTCTCACCGGATTATGCCAGACTGCGGGAACAGGCGGCCCTAACCGCGGAGTTTTTGACCGGCGATACCTATCTGCTCTCAACAAGCAAGATCAAGTCCGTCGTAAAGCTGAGGGAATGGGTTAAAATTCCACCACCGCCGGGATTCGTATACGTAAAAAAATATTCTTCTCAACAGGCGATGCCCCCTGAAGTGTCGCGGATATTCGATTCGCTGAAAGGCGGCGAAGGGACGAACGTGCGCGGCGTTACAATACAGGGACGATTCATTGCACTCATCGTGGGGGATTACCATGATGAACTCGAAGATAACCTGGCTCATGAGATGGTCCATGCGTACATAACCATTGCTTCGCCAAAACCCCTTCCCAAGTGGTTCCAGGAGTCCACTGCAGTCTACTTCTCGACCGGCAAAGAAAGCAAGATCTACGGCAAGACCGGCGACCCCACAGTGGTGCAAATGACCCTCCCAGCAGACTATAAACAGAAGCTTTACTCACTGAAATATATCGAGAGCAAGATTGGCCGGAAGAAATTGTTCAAATTCGTGAAAGAATCCGTCGAGACCGGCAATGTGGACGGCCGTAAAGTCCTCGGGCTGAGTTCCAACGCACCGCAGAATGGAGCGACCCCTCCATACGCAATCCTGATCGGGGGCGGAGCCATCATCCTGGTCGTAATAGGGTGGTTTATCGCGCACCGCGACCGGGACGACTGAGACCTTCCCCTTATGTTTATACACTTTACCGTCAAGGGTACGTAATTTTCGGCAGCGCATGCGGAATGTCTGACCTAAAGATTCTCGGCGATAGTTGGTATACGGAACATCCGAAAATCTATAGGAGGCAGTGGTAAAGGTGGAACCGGTAACCGGAGGCAGTCATTCCTATTTCCATATGATTGCTACCATCGCTCTTTGCCTGGTTGTAGTCTCTGCAATAGTCGGAGGGTGCTCAGGTACGCGCCCCCGTGTTGTCGAGGTGGCCCCGGACCGAAGCCCGGCCGTTTCTTCCATCAGCAGCACAGCAATTTGCATAACGTTCGACCAGCCCATGTTGGCATCGAGCGTCGAAAACGCTTTCAATATCTCCCCCAGCGACGGGACAGAGCATTTCAAGTTCGAATGGAGCGGGGACAAGTCAGTTACTGTGCGGTTTCCCAAGCCGCTTGCCGCAAACACGACCTATACAATAATGATTGGAACAAGCGCCAAAGGTACAAACAACATCGAAATGTCGGAGCCTTATATCCTGACGTTTACTACCGGTGCTGCTAATGCGGAATCCCGTTCTTGACCTGTAAAGCCACAAGAATGATCTCCGCCACACCCTCGATACCTAACTCGTCCAATGTTATGACCAGGTCGTAGGCCAGCGTATCTTCTATATCCTTGTTGTACAGCCTCCGAATGAACTCCGCTCTCTCGCGGTCGGACTCATGTATCCTGTCGAGAGCTTCTTCGCGCGACATTTCGCCGTATTTCATAAGACTTTGGATGCGAAGTTCTTCGCTTGCCACTATCCTCACGTTCAGTGCTCCGGTAAGGAGGAAATTGGCTCCTCTGCCGAGTATGATGGCGTTGCCATGCCTTGCGACAGCCAGGATGACTCTTGCAAGGTGATGCCCGTAGTAGAACCTGCCGATTTCCTTCTCACCCGCAATGGTGCGCGCGAGAATATCGATTTCGGAGATGGTCTTCTCGTCGAAATCCGCCACTATCCGATGGCTGACATCAGCATTTTTGGCTATCGCATCGACCAGATCCTTGTCCCAGAGGCTCCAGCCCAGCCGCTCGGCAAGTCTTCCCGCCACCAACCTGCCGCCGCTTCCAAGCTGACGCGATATGGTGATCACCGGCCCCGGCTTCGCCGGCGGCTGCCCCAGTCCCAGAGTGTCCATTACACCTGGCCGGGCTCCGCGGGATTTTGATAGTTGCTGATCGACGAGACTGATAATGTCCTTACGCATGGCGCACCCTCCAATATATACAGATCAATTTACCCTTAAAACAGGCTGTACAACCCGCAAACATCATAATAAAAAGCAAAGAACGCCAAACACCCAAAAACAAGCATGCCCATTTTACACACTCCAGAAGGAATTGCAGCGTGGTTCAGCAAACTTTGTCAAAACGTCGGATTGCTATTATAATAGTAATAGGTTTTTTGATTCCAATGTGGTGATCACTATTGCCCTCCGACTATCGGGGGGCGATTTGCGTACAAGCATAACAGAATATGAGGAAGTATCGATAATGAGTGCAGAGATATCCGCTTTACAAAAAGAGCGCGCAAAATACCAGCCCAAAGTGCCTGTAGCACTGCGTTCGGGCAGCATCAAGATCAAATTGGGGGAGCCGACGGAACCTTCGTCCAACCAGGACGAGATCAAGCAGTTGTTCCCCAACACATATGGGCAGCCGATAGCCACGATAGTGGACGGTGATGACGGCGAACTGAGCACAAAACCGCTCAGAATCGGCGTAGTCCTCTCCGGCGGACAGGCTCCAGGCGGACACAACGTGATCGCCGGACTCTACGATGCCCTGAAAACCGCAAATAAAGACAGCCGGTTGTTCGGATTCCTGAAAGGCCCTATCGGCTGTATCAAGGGAAAATACAAAGAGCTTACCGCCAATATCATCGACAACTACCGCAACACCGGCGGGTTCGATATGATCATGAGCGGACGCGATAAGATCGAAAAGCCAGCCGACCTCGCATCCTGCGAGCAGGTTTTCGCCGACATGAAGCTGGATGGCCTCGTAATAATCGGCGGCGACGACTCCAATACCAACGCAGCGGTGCTTGCCGAATACTTACGTGGCAAAGGTTCCAAGACCTGCGTGATCGGTGCGCCGAAGACCATCGACGGCGATATGAAGAACGGGTTCATAGAAGCATCGTTCGGGTTTGATACCGCATGCAAGACCTACTCTGAACTTATCGGCAATATCTCGCGCGACGCGACTTCCGCCGTCAAATACTGGCACTTTATCCGGCTGATGGGACGGGCCGCAAGCCATGTGGCGCTCGAATGTGCGCTTCAGACCCATCCGAATGTGACCCTGATCTCCGAAGAGATACAAACGAACGGCACTACACTGGAGGAAGTCGTCAACTATATAGCGGATGTCGTCATAAAACGCGCCGAAGAAGGGAAGAATTACGGGATTCTGGTAGTGCCGGAAGGCCTGCCTGAGTTCATCACGGACATCAAGAAGATGATCGATGAACTGAGCGCGATACTGGGGCAGGATGAGGAGTATATCCGCGACCTGCAGGACCACAGCGAACGGGTACAGTATCTGAGCACGCAGCTCACCGACCACAGCTCGAAGGTCTACAACTCCCTGCCGGAAAATATCCAGGAAGTGCTCCTCAAAAGGGACAGCCACGGCAATGTTCCGCTCTCCCAGGTGGAGACCGAAAGGCTCCTTATCGACCTTGTTTCAGACCGCATCAGGCTGCTCAAGGCCAAGGGCGATACCAAAGCAAAATTCAGTCCGCTGGCGCACTTCTTCGGTTACGAAGGCCGATGCGCCACGCCGTCGAATTTCGATGCGGACTACTGCTATTCCCTTGGATGCACGGCAGCCCAGCTCGTGAGAGCCGGTCTGACAGGCTACACGGCCTATGTAAGCAACCTGACCAAGCCGTCGGACAAATGGGTTGCGGGCGGAGTCCCTGTAACTATGATGCTCTGTCTTGAAGTGCGGAAGGGCAGGCTCACTCCGGTCATCAAGAAGGCTCTTGTGGACCTTGAAGATGGGCCGTTCAGTTGTCTTAGGATCAACCGCGAGAAATGGGCGCTGGGCGACGAGTATGTCTTCCCCGGCCCGGTGCAGTATTTCGGCCCGTCAGAGGTATGTGACGCGCCGACAAAAACGCTGAGGCTTGAGCATAAGGAATAGGCGGGAAGTTCCCGCTTTATAGTAAATAATGGCCCGGGGTTGTAATATACTCCGGGCTGCATTGCAAATACAGCCCGAGAGGGTACTGATGGCTATTCAGTCGAGGCTATTATCCGGTCGTCGAACGTTTCAACTGTTCGCTCGCCGGGTTTTACGATAAGGAAATCCTCGTCGCTCCACTCGCCGCCGGCGATTTTTCTTATCAGAGACCAGTCGCCGCTCAACTCGGAGCACTTCCAGTTGTGAGTCGATGCCACATTTTTAACGAAGTTCCTGTAAGCCTCGATGTCTCCGATCTCCATATTGATCAGCGCGGCACGAGTGTAGTTGGCGAGCCAGAGAGTTTCCTGTTCGATTAGGAATTTAGCGTTGTCCTCGCCGTATTTACGGACGTACTCCGCGTAGCGCTCGTTTGTCTCGCGGTCCTTTTTCGCGGTAATGTTGCCCTGCTCGACGTCGCCGTCGCTACGCTCTATCCAGCCGGGGCTGTAGTAGTAAGTCCCCGGATGAGTAGCAAATTCATCGGCATAGCGCTTTCTCGAACCGAGGAACATGGTTATGCAGTCGTGACCTCTCGGAATGAGAACAGGCACGCTCCTCGCGGTGATGTCCACGGTTCCCCTACTGCAAAGGCAGTAGCCAAGCGCGATAAAATCGTAGCCCTTGCCTTCCGCGGAGTCGATTTCGGACTGAATCGTGGTTCTGAGTTTATCCGGGGTGCAGTGAAGTCCGAAAGGCAGAAATGTGTTATCGAATATGTGCTTGCTTTCAGCCGTAACTAAGCCGAGCTCGCGCGTAAGCACCTCGCAAGCTATCAGTTTGATCTTCATACAGTTGCTGCTTTCAATCTAGGGAGATTAGAGAGAGTCGCCCAGGTTCCCGTCCAATTTCTTAAACCGCATCGAAACTACGGATTCTGAGCCCGATTCGCCCGGTCCTGAGCGAAGTACCTCAGCAACTGCGATGATCGGGCCTACCGAGCCGGACCGGTCGGCTTCTATATATACCAAATCGCCTGGTTCCAGCCGGTTCGCGGCGGTTATCTTGATCCCGCCTGAGCTGAGATCGCAGGACTTTCCTTCCGCGAATACCTCTGGACGTGCATCCTCGCTGTCGATTTTCCCGTAGCGGAGGTTCATACTAACGGGAATACGTGCCGACTGCCGCCTCTGGGTTCTGAAGATAACACCCGGTTTATCGATGAGGAGAATAGGCATATCAACCGACCTAAAGGCAAGGACATAGCTATTGAAACTGTAATAGGCGTCATTGGCAGCCAGGCCGATGCGGACCGGCGTACGTGGGGCGACTTCGATTACCTTGTCGCCGGAGACCGGAGCCATGATCGAGAGCGTTCGGTCGTCCCTGCTTTCTATCCTGGTGGGAAAGACTCCGCTTGTCCTGCCGTTCAATATCTCAAGCGAGATCGGCTGGCTCTTTCCGAAGAGAATGCTATTATTCTGCGATTGCCTTTCTTCTCGCCTGGTGTAACCGGCTGAAGTAGTCTGTACCAGATCGATCAGGCTATCGAGGTCAAACGGTTTATTGACATAAGCCGAAACACCATGACTGCGGGCTTTATCGAGCGACTCGGAACTCTCACATGCTGTCATGACAATTACGGGGAGGTCTCTATCGAGGTTTCTGATCTCCGCAAGGGCAGACAGTCCGTCTACTTTAGGCAGTATCAAGTCCAGCAGGACGACGTCAAAACTTGACTCCCGCACCTTATCGATAGCCTGCTGGCCGTCATGAACCGCTACAACACTATAGCCGTTCTTTGCCAACTTGGCGCCAAGTATGCGACAGAGGTTTATCTCATCGTCAACTACTAAAATACTACCTTTACTTAACATCCTGCAGGAGCCTCCAACTACACTCTTTGCAAGAACTGCCCGTTCCATCATCAGGCTTGCTCTATTTGTGCCACGGCGCCGCGCCGGTGGCAACTTTTGTTCGGAATGCGCTATTCTTGAAATACTTTCTCCAATTACCCATTATTGCAAAAAGTATGCCATTCAATTGGTGCTGATGAGCTTAGCCTGTGGAATTTATCAATAAGTGCTTAATGTGGCATTCAAACGAAAAAAATACCGGGTTTCAGGTGATTATACCAGCTCGGCTTTCGGTGGCCGCACGACATCGAATGCATTCTGCGCGTGGTATATTTCAGCCAGCTCGTTGAATGCCTTCGCAAGAACAGGGCCCCGATGTTCCCCACCGTTCCTGTAAAGCTCGCGGTCAATCTGAGCCCGCAAGAAGAGGATTCGCCAGCGCCATGCCCGCCGCGCCTGCACAGTCAACATTTTGTCGACATTTTCCATAAGTTCGCAGGCTTGGACAGCGCTCTCGCCTATTTTGTCGCGGTGATGGTTCGCTTCCAGTATCCGAACAGCTTCCAGCACAGCATCCGCAGCATTCGGCGAGGCTTCGAACAAGATATATTCCTTCAGGATGTCCTCTGCGGGCCTTTTCTTTTCCCAATAAAACTGGAAGCACAGCACTTTGTTTATATCCTCGGAAATACCTTCCGAATATGGAAACCCGCCCGAAAGTTTATGCGCTGCCTGGTTCCAAAGCCGCTGAAACCTGTCCGGGAGAGGATTGGCGCCATAACCGCCCCACGGCAGTATGCCCCACATACTGATTTCGGGGAAATTGAGCAACGGACGGTCGCCGGGTACGGCGTTGTCCAATGGATAGCGGGGAAAGTCTTCATGGGCATCCGCCATGATGTAATCGATCCAGCCCCCATCTTCCGCCATGTACTTACTCAGCCCGTCCCATTCCCCTGCGTCAGGAGTATCATACATCCATGTGGAAAGGATAACCCTGCCGGATGGATATTTACTGCGGAAGAGATCTGCAACTTCCTTTGAGATACTCAGAAACCCCTTTTCGCCCCAGGGCCAGCACTTCTCACAGCCGCAGCCACCTTCGTCATAAGGCCATGACTCGAAAAAATCCAGCTCGATGTCTCGGAACTCATCCATTAGTCCGCCCCACTGCCGAAGCAGGTAATCGCGCCCCTCCGGGTTGCCGGGGCACAGCAAAGTCCCCAGGTTTCCCCTCCTGCCCAGGTCATCGGGAAACGGAGTGTAATAAATCTGCTTCGGAGCGGACTTGAAGCCGATATTGATGGTCTCCAGAAGCCCTACCTGCAGCCCGATGCGCTTTGCGGCAAGAAAAATCGAGCGTATCCGTTCTATGTTGTGCTTTGCGCCCGGATCATCCAGGCCGTCGAACTGCTGCGGCGGGAAATGACAGGCTACGGCGTTCAGCCCCCACAGCGCAAGGTCTTCCAAATAACGCTCGACCTCGGCATCAGATGCCGCCTCGTAAAAATTGTTGAAGTGTACAGCGAAGTATATCCCGCGGACGGGGCAATCAGGTTTGGAGCTTCCCCGCCACTTGCCCGGGCCGAAACCGCCCTCGCAGTATTGCGAAGTCCTGAGGAATTTGCCGACTCCATAAAGCAGCCCGCGCTCATCATTGCCGGTTATCCTGATTCCACCATCAGGAACATCCGATATGGTGTAGCCTTCCGGCCCAACGCCCTGTTCGACCTCAAGATAAACCTGAAAATCGCCTGTACTGTCATTTACTACCCATACACCAGAACGTTCTTCTATCCTGCGAGCGAGTATTGCGGCTACGTTGTCCGTTATCCGGCTGGTCTCATTCGGAAGATGAATATGTATAGTCTTAACCATTTTCATGGAATCGATTACCTTTCGAGGGCGTTATTTGGATGCACCGGGGAGTCTTGGCGCTATTTCGCAGCTTTCCCTGCCTGTGCTTCTGGTAAGCGACCACCTGAGCATTGGAGGCGTAATGAAAGTCGTGATTATCACCATTATAATGATAGCGGAAAAAATATCAGGTGGGATAACCGGATGATCACCGATCACCAGCCGCGAGCCTATCGCGGCGAATATAAGCCCGACTTCTCCACGCGGTATCATCCCCAGGCTGACAGACAAGCGGTCCAGCCCTTTTTCCACTATCCCCGCGGAACAAGCCAGCTTGCCGATGATTGCAGCTGCTGTGAGCACAGCAGCGAAACCCAAAACTCCCACCCGTGCGATACCAGCCAATTGAACCTTGATACCCATCAGCACGAAGAATATCGGTACCAGAAAATCTGCAATCGGCTCGATCAGTTCGGTCAGTGTATGCTCGCCTCTGCTGATAAAGTCCTCATAATGGACCTCTTCGAGTAAAAGACCTGCTGTAAATGCGCCGACTATAGGAGCAAGATGGATCTGTCCGGCAATCCACGCCATAATGAAGCAGAACGAAAGAGCCAGCGCAAGCAGTATACCTCTGGCGCGGAGCATTGATGCAATCTTGAAGACTCTGGGAGACAAATACCTCCCCAGCACGATGCTTCCCACCAGGAATAATACGGCTTTGCCGATAATCCAGCCTACGCCGCCAGCCGATACTCCGCCGCCTTTGCCGGCTGCGAGGATGATCCCCTGCACAACGGCCAGGATTACCAGCCCCTGGATGTCATCTATGACAGCGGCTCCCAGGATGATCTTGGACTCTTTCAAATGGACTTTGCCCAGGTCTTTCAGGACCCTTGCGGTAATGCCCACGCTTGTTGCGCACAAAGTCGCTCCGATAAAAACGTGAGCGTAGACCGATTCGTTCGGGAAGAAGGCCGCAGCAACACCCCAGCCGAGAAAGAAAGGGACAGCAACTCCGATAGTGGCTACCAGAAGAGATGAAAGTCCGACTGAGAACATCTCTTCGACGTTCGACTCCAACCCGACCGAAAAGAGAAGCAGGATAATGCCAAGTTCCGAAAGGCTATTTATGATCTCATTGCCTTTGATGAATCCCAATGCGTTCAGTCCGACAAGCCCCAGGTTCCCGATTATGACGCCGATTATCAGCTCGCCGAGTACTGGAGGCTGGCCGATCCGAACGAACAGATCTGCTCCGAGTTTTGCCGCTACGAGGATGACTGCAACCCCGAAGAGCACCGGAAGGATCAACTCCTCGGCCGTTGCCTGGTGGGCGCTGACTGCCTGAGAATGGACAACCACCGCAGGCAGCATCAACCCGGCGATCATAATCCAAAAGTATTTTCTTCGAAACATCGGCGGTAAATCTCTTTCTTCTACACGGTCCTGCCGAACGATATGCCGTCGACAAGATTCAGTGCTGCGATGTCCTTGATCGTTTTGTAAAGATGCAGTGGACCGGTAATAAGTTCCTCGAAATCGTATTTCTGATAGAAAGCTGCAGCCTGCTCATCAAGAGCGTCAACGACAAGCGCATGGACTCCTACTTTTCTCGACAGCAGAAGAGCACTCCTCTGTGCGTGGAAGAGAAGCCGCAGGCCGACCTTCTGTCCCTTGTACCGGTTATCGACGGCAAGCCGCCCAAGCAAGACCACAGAAATTTTCTTTATCGACACCTTACCCGGCACTTCTTCAGGCTGAAGCGCGCTCATGGAGAGTGTATAATAACCAATTATCTGCAGAGATCCAGGCTCGGAGACAGCTACCCAAACCTGCGCGTAGCCTTTGTCCATATGCTGCCGCGCAGTAAATTTGAGGTAGTCATTCAGGCTGGGCTCTCCGCAATCGAAATCACGTCTGTCGTGGACCGTCTTGTCCAAACGCTCGATGACAAGTGGAGTCGGAGACGCTACCATACCTGCCTGTCGCCTTCATCACGGCCCTGCCTGAATATATCGGCTGCTTTCCTGGCGGCTTCGCTCGGTTCACGCACTGGCCGCTCCAGGGACGCGGTAAACCTATCCCACTCATTCTTGGTCAGCCGGATTACCTGTTCTTCATGCACCACCTCGGATGCAGCAGATACCAATGCATGGATAATGAAATCAGACAGAGTAAACCCCGCTGCCCTTGCAGCTTGTTCGATCATCTGCTTGTGCTCAGGGGAAACTCTGCAGCTCAAGCTCTCGGATTTTGTGCGTACTACTGGCATGGCTAATTTCCTCCATCCACAGTATACCATGGTGTACTGCAGATGTCACACATTATCTTGCCGCTTCCCTTAATGGAACCCTATGTGCTTGTCCATCAAGTGACTATATGCTATTATTCAGGCAATTCTTGGGAGGCAGCAGATGTACCAAGTCGATGATCTTGATCGTGTAGTTGAGCTGGACCAGATACCAAAGGCAACTTTGGGTGCGCCGATGCCAATCGTGCTTGCCACCGACTATGGTGTAGCAATTGCCTATTATCTATACGCTGGCAAATCTATCGGACAAGACAGCCAATATGAACCTATTGCTATTGTCGTGTTTCGTCACTGCTACGCGCACATGTTTGGACCACCAAATGACGAGACTTTCAATGGCCATCCTCTGTATAGTCGTGGCCTCAAGCCATATGGCGTGTATGAAGTTAGAAATTCCTCTTGGCTACGTTGCCTTGAGAGAATGAATGCCATCCATCCTAACCATGATCCAGCACGTTTTATGGACGAGAAGAGGCATTTTGTCTTCGCCTTTCACGATTCCACATTTGAGTGCATTGCTGAAGGTTTTGACGCCGAGATACAGCAAGGTCCGTGGAGCAGCATTATCAGCAGAATGCAGGAGCTGATTGAATTGTAAGAGAATTGCTGCGCTACGGGAATCCGATCACCAGATGCACAATAAGTGAGTGATGGTTCTACACCCCAACACCGATATTGATCCCCCGCCAACCTGTTATTACTCACGATCCTCGTAAAACGCTCCCTAATGGAACCCTATGTGCTTGTCCCTATTGCTGCAAAGCTCGACTGCGATCTTTGCGGCTATCCGGGCGTTGTTGATGAGGAGCGCAACATTTGCATCGACCGCTTTTTCTCCATAGCTCTCCTGAATCTTCTTGAGGAGCCACGGGGTCAGCGCCGGGCCGAAAATGCCTTCCTCTTTCGCCGATTTTATCGCCTGATCTATCGATTCCTGAACATCTATGGCGTCTTTCTCCGGGATAGGCGCAGCGATTACCATTCCGCTCTTCTGCCCGACTCCAAGCCTGGCCGTATAAAGCTCCAAAACTTCTTTAGGAGAGTCCAGTTTCGGCACTTTCAGCCCTGAATGGGGGCTGTAGAACGCAGGCAGTTCATCGGTTCCATAACCGTAGACCGGGACCTGGTGTGTCTCCAGCCATTCGAGTGTCAAACCGAGGTCGAGCACGGCTTTCGGGCCGGAGCAGACGACTATAGAGGGTGTTTTGACGAGTTCCCACAGGTCGGCGGAAATGTCCCAGCTCTCGGACGCTCCGCGATGGACCCCGCCGATCCCTCCTGTAGCCATAACGGAAATCCCGGCGTTTGCGGCGATATAGGCCGTAGCTGCAACCGTGGTTGCTCCGTCACATTTAGAGACAATCGTCGGGGCGATCTCCCTTGTCGAGACCTTCAGGGCATCGCCGGAATGCGCAAATCGGACGATTTCCTCTTCGGTAAGCCCTATTTTGACCTTACCTTCCACTATGCCTATCACAGCGGCTACACAGCCTTCTTTGTCCGCCTCACGGACCATCGAAAGTGCTGCCTTGACTCCTGCATTGCCCGGCAGACCGTGCGCTATGACCGTCGATTCGAGCGCGATCACCGGCGCGTTCCGGTTAAGTGCTGATTTTACGTTTTGTGCTATCTCAAAAGGTTCTTTCATAATGATGCCTTTCTACTTTACTTGTACTGCCGGAAACCACTTCTGCTGAAAACGCCCCAATTCCTCCAGCGGAAGACGCATAAAAGTGCCGTATGCTCCGTAACGTGCTATAATATCAATTATGGTGGAAGTCGTGATCGGCACTCGCGGGAGTATGCTGGCGATTACGCAGGCAAACTGGGTAGCCGACGAGATAAAACGTAATAATCCAGGAGTCCGCACCCGGATAGAAATTATCCGTACCACGGGCGATAAAATCCTCGATACCCCGCTTTCCAAGATCGGGGACAAGGGGTTATTTGTCAAGGAAATAGAGTCTGCGCTTGCCGAAGGGCGGATAGACGCGGCAGTCCACAGCATGAAAGACCTGCCGTCGGATATAACCGGCGGGCTTGCAATCGGTGCAGTGCCTCCGCGCGTTGACCCAAGCGATGTTCTTCTCTCGAACAAGGGTCGGCTTTTCGACCTGCCGCCAGGCGCAAAAATAGGTTCGTCCAGCCTCCGCAGAAAAGCTCAGATCCTGCATGCACGGCCCGATCTGACAATTGAAGATTTGAGAGGCAACCTCGACACCCGTGTCAGAAGACTCAAATCCGGCGATTACGACGCCATCATCCTTGCGTATGCCGGTCTATATCGGTTAAAGTGGGATGGCGATATTGCCGAGCGGCTTCCGCACGAGATATGCCTTCCGGCCGCAGGACAGGGCGCGCTCGCGGTAGAGATCAGGGAAAATGACTCCCGCACAGCCGGGATAGTGGAAAAACTGGACGATCCGGGGACGCGGGCCGCTGTTACTGCCGAACGCGCGCTTCTTTCGGTGCTCGGAGGCGGCTGCCAGGTTCCGATAGCAGCGTTTGCTGTTCCGAATGAGGAGAATTTGACGCTTAACACGCTGGTTGCGAGCCTGGATGGCAGTGAGATTATCCGCGCAGAGGAAAGCGGAAATATCGCTGATGCTGCTGAACTTGGCGAACGCACGGCGAAGCTATTGCTCGATAGAGGCGCAAAGAATATACTTTCAAAGGTCCGTCAGGACCTCGGCCCGACCGGTATGGGGGCTGCTTGATGAGTGGACAACGGAGTTTGATTATATGAAAATGGAAGTGGATGTGCTGGTGCTGGGCAGCGGAATAGCCGGGCTGTCTTTTGCGCTCAAAGCAAGCCGGCATGGCAAGGTGGCGCTAGTTACCAAGAAGAACGACACTGACTCCAATACAAACTATGCTCAGGGCGGAATCGCGGGTGTTACGGCCGAGGATGATTCCTTCGACCTGCACATCCGGGACACCCTTGTCGCAGGCGCATGGCTCTGCCATGAAGACGCCGTGAATATCCTTGTAAAGGAAGGACCTTCACGGATCCGCGAGCTGATCGACTTCGGAGTCCGTTTCAGCAAGGAACGCGACTCGAAAGGAAAGCTGCATCTTGCCCTTGGGCGGGAAGGCGGCCATTCCAGACGAAGGATCCTTCACTCCGCCGACCTCACCGGGAGGGAGATCGAGCGTGCTCTGGTAGCATGCACAAAGTGCGATGAGAATATCCGCCTTTTCGAGCACCACATAGCCATCGACCTCATATCGGACGGCACACGCTGCTACGGCGCGCATGTCCTCGACCCCGACACCGGCGATATGACGACCATAACCGCGAAGGTAGTAATGCTTGCCACCGGCGGGCTCGGAAGGGTCTATCTCCACACGACGAACCCTGAAATAGCGACCGGCGACGGGGTTGCGATGGCCTACCGCGCGGGCGCAAAGGTCGCGAATATGGAGTTCATCCAGTTTCACCCGACGACGCTCTGCCATCCCGGCGCCCGCTCGTTCTTGATAAGCGAAGCAGTCCGCGGCGAAGGCGGAGTCCTCAAGCTCCAGGACGGAAGCACGTTCATGGAAAACTATCACGAGATGGGATGCCTTGCGCCGAGGGACATAGTTGCCAGGGCGATAGATGCGGAGCTGAAAAAGAGCGGCGACGAGTGCGTGTACCTCGATGTCACCCACCTCGACGCCAAAAAGGTCAAAGAAAGGTTCCCGAACATCTACGAAAAGTGCCTGTCAGTCGGTATCGACATAACGAAAGACTGGATTCCGATAGTCCCAGCGGCGCACTACTCCTGCGGCGGCGTCCTGACGGATGTAAACGGCCGGACCAGCCTGGACAGGCTCTATGCCTGCGGCGAAGTGGCATGCACAGGCGTTCATGGCGCGAACAGACTGGCATCGAACTCGCTTCTTGAGGCCGTAGTCTTCGCTCACCGCGCCGCGGCTGATGCAGGGAAACTTTTGAGCAGCGCTGAAGCTGCCGTCGGCCTACCGGCAGCAGATTACCCAGAGGAACAGCATAAGGACGAGGCTCCGAAGGATGTCATACAAGAGCTGACCGTAAAGCTGCAGACGGTGATGTGGAAGTACGTCGGCATCGTCCGCACTGACGAGAGGTTGAACAAGGCGCTGACGCACGTTCGGTACATCCTGTACGAAGCAGGGGAGATGTATGAGCACTGCAGGCTCACTCCTGAGCTTCTGGAACTCAGGAACCTGGCGCAGGCAGCAGAACTGATCGTCCTCTCCGCGCTCGACCGTAAAGAGAGCAGAGGGTTGAACTACAACCTTGATTATCCCGACCTGGACGACGAACACTGCAAGAAAGATACGGTGCTTGTAAAAGAATAGCTATCAGCCTCTTCGGTATGGATTGCAGATCCATACCGGAGAGATAAATGAGGTATCTGCGCTGCCAGGAGCTAACTCCCTGCCCGCATCAGGAGGTCGCATACCACCATCCTGTGGTCGGAGTTATCCGTTTGCTTTGATACGACGGATGCGGCATAGAGGTAATCGTTCGTCCACACCTGGTCGATCCTGATCAAGGGTATGCTGTTCGGCAGGGTGCATCCCCACCCCTTGCCGCCGTCTCTGAACGAATCGCGCAGCTTCGGGCTGATGGTGCGGAAAATGGCGTCCCCCGCAGGTGAATTGAAGTCCCCTCCCAGAATAACAGGCACTGAATCGGCCAACTTGTCGATCCGCTCCTTCACGTATTCCATTTCATGTTGGTGGACTCTCCTCATATGGGACATATATTTCCAGTAATCGGACTTCCAGACGTCCGTGCGGAACGCGACCGGCGACAGGTGGACATCCATGACAACCGCCTCTCTGCCGGTGGTAAGCCTTATCCGGCTTTCGGTAAGCCAGGAGTCCTTGTTTTGGGATGATAATATACGGCCTCTTGCGATAATGGCTGTATCGTTGGTCCATACGACCGCCGCCTTGTGCTTGTAGAGCTTGCGGGCAACGTCCCTTACGTATTGTTTGGCCGGAGACTCCTGAAAAAGCACTATATCAGGGACGTATTCATCCACCTCAGCCGCGGCTTTATCGTTGCCGACACCACAGTTGACAGTAACTACCCTTATAGCGTCGTTGTGGTTTTTAGCAATCTGCCATTCCTCGCTGGGCCACTCCCTATTGTTGATAAGTCCTCTTGTGTCGCCAAACCCAATCACTACTGCAAGCCATGCGATGCTGAGCAGCAGCGTAGGAAGCCATTTTCGGCGGCTCCATCCGAACTCCGCGCAAAGGAAGCCGGGAAGCGCCCATACCCAGACAGGCCAGACCGTCATCCCTGCGACCGAGTCGTGCCGCGTCCAGTAACATAACGTTATAGCAGCGAGCATCACTCCGGAAATCACCAAAAGCACCGGCCTGCTCTTTTCTGCAAAAGATGAATAGTAAGTTTTTTTGCGCGCCCGCCTCATACGGCTTATATCTCCACTAATATCCTGACTCGACTATTCTACCACGCAGAGGACAGATATGTGGAGCGTTCCGAAAAACGGGCCGGCCAGCTTGACCGCAGGTTCGCCTCATGGTACCATAAATTGTAAGGAGTTACGGTAAATTGCTCATACTTGGAATCGATCCCGGCACGGCTACAACCGGATACGGGATAGTGAAAAAGGAAGGTGACCGCACGTATCCGGTCGATTTCGGTGCGATTTTGACCAGCCCCAAAGCCTCTCCACCGGACAGGCTTATGTCGATTTATAACGAGGTAGAAGCGCTGATCGACAAATATCAACCTGACGTGCTAGTTACCGAACGTTTGTTCTTCTCGAAAAACGAGACGACAGCATTCTCCGTCGGACGGACGGTGGGAGTTGTCCTGCTGCTCACCGCGCAGAAGAAGATACCGACGCTGGAATACACTCCGATGGAGATTAAGCAGGCTGTTGTCGGCTACGGCGGAGCTGAGAAGAAACAGGTACAGTTCATGGTCCAGAAAATACTGGGGCTTTCGAAGCAGCCCAAGCCGGATGATGTCGCAGATGCGCTTGCGGTCTGCATCTGCCATGCACATTCGGCGGTCCTCAAGGGGCTGGGCGCAAAAAACGGGTGATAATGAGATTGGGGGATGGTTGTTCCTAATCCCTCACTGCTAACCCCGATTTGTTTGACGCACTGAACAAGCACAAGTATAATTTGGCTTAAGAGATAGAAATGAAGGAGTAAGACTGTTGAAATTGAAGTTAGGCCTGCCAAAGGGAAGTCTGCAGGATGCTACGTTCGGGCTGTTCAAGAAAGCCGGTTATGATTTTCGCACGAGCGCCCGGTCTTATCATCCGACTTGCGACGACCATGAAATCGAGGCGACGCTGCTCCGGGCACAGGAAATACCGTCCTATGTAGAGGCTGGGGTGCTCGATGCCGGGATAACCGGTTATGACAACGTAATGGAGTGTTGTGCTGACATCCATGAGGTCTCTGAGCTGCATTACTCGAAGGCAACGGCCCTTCCATATCGATGGGTACTAGCTGTCCCGAACGATTCCTGCATAACCTGCCCGAAAGATTTAGAAGGTAAAAGGATCGCCACGGAGCTCGTGAACGTCACGAAGCAATACCTGGCTACAAACGGCGTAAATGCCGAAGTCGAGTTCTCATGGGGCGCGACAGAGGTCAAAGTCCCCGAACTTGTGGACGCGATCGTCGATGGAACGGAAACAGGCAGCACGCTTAAGGCCCACGGGCTCAGGATAGTCGATACCCTGCTGGTCTCCACTACACGGTTCATAGCCAACAAATCCAGTTGGCAGGACAAGTGGAAACGGCGGAAGATGGAAAATATCTCCATGCTCCTTGGAGCTGCGCTGGCCGCCGAAGGACTGGTAGGACTGAAGATGAACGTCGAGCGGACCGACCTCGAAAAGGTGATCGGGCTTTTGCCCGCGCTCAAAAACCCGACGATCTCATCACTCTCTGACGAAGGATGGACCGCTGTCGAGATTATGGTCGACGAAAAGACCGCGCGGGATCTGATCCCCCGCCTTAAGAGAGCCGGAGCCCAGGGGATAGTCGAATATCCTCTTAACAAGGTGATTTTTTAGGAAAAGGACCGGCTGGCGGCTATAAGCTCTCAGCTGTTAACTGAAATGATAGCACACGTAATAGGTGAACTGGCGAGGGTCGAGGCCGACTATGTCGTAATCGATGTGGGCGGAGTCGGATATAAAGTATACACTCCGCTTTCGGTGATTGCAGAGATGCCTCAGCCGGGAGCCAAAGTCAAGCTGTTTACGTATACTAATGTGAAGGAAGATGCGATCACGCTCTATGGGTTCAGAGAGAGCGATGAGCAGAATATGTTCGAGCTGCTCCTGACCGTCACGGGCGTGGGGCCCAAAGTGGCACTGAACATTTTATCGGTGCTGCAAGTCGAAGAAATAGTAGGGGCAATATCCCGGGACGATTATGCGTCCTTGAACCGGGTGCCCGGTGTCGGAAACAAGATGGCCCAGCGGATCGCGCTGGAGCTCAAGGAGAAGATAACTACGCTTGCCTGGGCGGAACGGGCCAGAAAAGCCGCTCCGGCAGAGCATGCCGTGCTTCAGGATGTGGTCGAAGGACTCGTAGCGCTCGGTTATGACCGTCAGGCTGCGAGAAGAGCGACCGAAGACGCCCTCAAGTCGGCTAAGAACAAGAAAGATACTTCCGAAGTGCTGAAACTAGCGCTTCGCCAGCTTACGCAGTAGAGAAAAGAACAATGGAAACAAACGACCGAGTCGTCACACAGGGAGTGCGCGAAGAAGATTTCGAGATCGAATACTCGCTTCGTCCCAGGCGGCTTGATGAATATATAGGACAAAATAAAGTAAAAGAGAACCTGTGGGTCTGCATAGAGGCCGCCAGAAAGCGCAGCGAGCCGCTGGACCACGTGCTACTCTACGGCCCTCCGGGGCTTGGGAAAACGACGCTTGCGAATATTATCGCAAATGAGATGGATGCGCCGATCAGGACAACATCGGGACCGGCCATAGAGCGCCCCGGCGACCTCGCAGCGATCCTGACTAACCTTGAACCGGGAAGCGTGCTCTTTGTGGATGAGATTCACAGGCTGAACAGAGCCGTGGAGGAGATACTCTATCCGGCTCTTGAGGACTATCAGCTCGACTTGATCATAGGAAAAGGCCCGAGCGCCAGGACTCTCAAGCTGGACCTGCCGAAATACACGCTCATCGGAGCGACAACCCGCGCAGGGCTCATAACATCGCCGCTCCGCGAGCGGTTCGGGATCATCCATTACCTTGAGTTCTACAATGATCAGGACTTGAAGGAGATTGCGGTACGTTCAGCCCGTATTCTTAACATAGAAGCAGACCCGAACGGCGCACTTGAGATCGCAAGGCGGTCCAGAGGGACACCCAGGATAACGAACCGGCTGCTTAAGCGGGTGCGTGACTACGCCCAGGTACGGGCGGATGGGATAATTACCAAGGATGTCGCCGACAGAGCGCTCGAACTGCTGGAAGTCGATTCAAAAGGGCTGGACAGCCTCGACCGCAAGTTCCTTGGGACGATCATCGAGAAATTCGACGGCGGTCCTGTCGGAATCGAGACAATAGCGGCGGCAATAGGCGAGGAACGCGATACCATAGAGGACGTTTATGAGCCGTACCTGCTGCAGATCGGGTTCCTTCAGCGGACACCGCGCGGGCGGGTAGCTACGAGGCTCGCTTATGTGCATTTAGGCATACCGTTTAACCGAGCTCAGTCGGTGCTGATAGAGTAAACGAACTTAATCACGAAAGCACGGAATAGGGAACAAGAGAATTGAGAGGCTGGTTTCGGGACAGGGTGTCCCGAAACAACGAAAAATGACATACCTTAGGCTTCGGGACCGCAGTTCGTCCAACCCCGTGGACCTACCGGACCACGGGGAGAAGCACGATTATCCACCTATTAATCCCTTTCTCCCTTTCGTGTTTTCGTGATAAATAAGCTTTATCGCTTACTATTTGGAGTTGATTAAAGTTGATCTGTACCCGTTGTGGCACACAAAATTCGGAAAGCAGTAAGTTCTGCCGTGAATGCGGCAAAAGGCTTGCAATCGAAGGGTTGAATGTCGAACCTGAGTCCAGTGAGGAACAGTCTCAGACGCCGGACGAGGCCACTGCTTCTGATCTGCTTTATGAGACCCTGAAGTTGTACGAAAGCGGCATGCTCGAATCGGCTTTTGCCAAGTGCAAGGAGTCGCTCGGCGTAAACCCGAAGAGTTCTTCCGCTCATTCGCTTCTTGCCCTTATTTACGAGAAGAAAGCTGACCAGCAGATTGAGCACGGCAATAAAGACGATGCCGAAGACTGCCTGCGCGCGGCAATCCGGCAGGTAGAATGGGTGCTAGATGCAAATAAAGACAGCGTCGCGGACCGCGGCAAGCTTGAAGAGCTGTGCGCAAAAGTCGACGGTCTGAATGAGTTCGCAAAAACGAGACATACTCCGTTCCTCCCGCAGTTTTTGGCCTATATCAGGAAACTGCCGACCCCCTGGGTGGCGGGAGCAGGAACGGTTATTATCATTTTCGTTATCCTGGTGATAATAGTATTAGCCAGAGGCGGGAGCAAGGGAGAACGGCTGGTGAAAAACCCTGCGCCCCAGCAGGCCGCGAGCAGCAACCAACTGCCTGCGCCTTATGGGCAGCAGTATCAATCGCAGACAAAATCGCCGTCTTCATCACTGCCTCCTGCCTGGAGTTATGATCCACAGCAGTCAAATACCGGAACGCAGGAGCCGCGCACAACGCAAGGTTACAATCAACAGATACAGCCATCACAGCCATCTGCTTTGCCATCGACTGTACCGGCGCTTACTCCGTATCCCGTAACCAAGCCCCAATCCAAAAGCCAGCCAAAACAGGCGCAGCCTTCTCATTCACCTGCTCCGGCATCGAACCGCAAGCCTGCCGAAAGTGCCCGCACCGCTTACATGAGAGGGGATTACCAGTCCGCAGCCGAGCTTTACCAGCAGACTATTGCAAATGGGGAAGATACGGCCGAGAATCATCAGAAGCTGGGGATGTGTTATTACAACCTTGCTAAAAAAGATGCTGCTATCACTCAATTTCAGCGCGCGGTCCAGCTTTATATGGCGCAAAAAGCCGCCGGTATCGATGTCGACGCAGCAAATCGCGCAATCGAGACCTGCAAGCTGTATATCGACGACCTTTCGAGAAGATAGTTATTATGAACAGGCTAGTCATTTTGGTTTTACTTCTGATCCTCTGCACAGCGCTTCAGGCTGCTGATAGTCCGCCTATAGCGCTCCTTTTCCCCGTGACTCCGGATAAGGGCACCAGCCAGATCTGTGCGGTCGAAACGACTCAAGCGATCAAGACCTACATGCGGCAGATCGGAAAAGCTGATATCGCCGATTTTCAACCCGATTCCCCGCTGGTCGAGCGTGCAATCATGGAACACCGGATCAAGGCAGAAGACATGGGCAAAGCCACTACTCCAGAGGCCAAGCTGCAGCTTGCCGGCCTGATAGGAACCGATCTTGTTCTCTCCGGTGATGTTCTCGTTACAGAAGACAAGGTCACAGTAAATGTATGGATAGCAAAGACAAAGACGGAAAAATTCATGCATTTCCAGGCATGGGCAGGAATATCGCTCAACAGCAACCGCGATCGCGCGATATCCAATGCAATCCAGTCCGCGACAAGTTCCATCATCTATAAGCTCTCGGAAGAAGCGCTGAAAGATGTAAAAGCCGGGTTGGCGGCTGTTCAGCCCACTGATGAAGGTCCGAATGCTCCATTGGTCGAGCCCGCCTATAATCAGCCGAAAAATGTGGAAGTTGAAACGCTCTTAAGTAAGGCCGGGCAGTTCGTCAAAGATGATGATCTGGCTAATGCAATCCTCACATACCGTGACGCCGTAAATGCAGACCCCCGAAATGTCGATATCAGGATAAAGCTCATCCGGCTCTATACGGAGCGCAAGATGTTTTCACAGGCACTCGACGAGGTGGAACGCGCCAAGCTGATCGATCCGGAGAATGAAGCGCTACGCGCGGAGTTGGCGCATGTCTACGAAAAACGCGGAACCCCTGAGAAAGCCGCTGAGATTTACACCAATGTGGCCGAAAAGAACCCGAACGACATCGACGCGCGTATAAAAGCCGGAGATTACCAGTGGCAGATTGGAAAATTCGATGAGGCAGAGAAACAATACAGGATTGCGGCGCAAATAGATGAAACAAATCCTTCACCCTATGCACGGCTGTCGCTCTTATTTGCATCAAGATCGATGTACGGCGAAAGTCTGAAGGGACTCGGCCAGATGCAGAAAATCAGCTCCAACGCGGAACTTAAGGTTTTCACGGACACATATTATCCGCGGTTTATGAGTATTGCCGAGAAGGATCTGAACGATATTCTGACTCAGCTCGATAACGGGTATACATCGTTCTCCCAGAAAGAGACCACCAGAGAAGCGTATTATAACCAGGTGCAGGACCTCAGCAAACGCGCGCAGTCGATCAGTGCCTTACTTCAAGCGCTTACACCTCCTGAAGACCGGGTATCCATAAATCGCCACCGGGTGCTTGGCTGCAGTCTGCTTTCCCAATCCTGCGCAAGCATGCTCAGATACCTCGAAACCAACAAAACCTCTGAAAAAGAAGATGCTGACATATTCCTTACAGAGGCAAAGAAGCACATAACAGCCAACTAGCCCGTTATTGTTCGTAGAAAACATGGGCTAAATGACATAATCAACTTTACTAAGCACTATTAGGTTCACCTCTCGCATCACCGTACGTGCCGTTCGGCATACGTAACCAACCCTTTTTTATTGTAAAATGTGCAAAAAGCCCCCGCAGCTTACGCCGCGGGGGCCTTTCGTTTTTTCAGTTAATCAGTCGATATTCAGACTAGAATCTAGCCTTGAACTGAGCGACTGCAACCGAGCCCTTGTAATCGGCTGTGCCGTAAGGACATACTGTCCCATCCGGGCTGTAGTCGATTATCTGGTAGCCGATATTCAAACCGGCGCTCGGATTGATCTGGAAACCCCAACCGAGTGTCAGGTATGTCTCTTTGGTGTTGTCTGCACCATCCGGTTCCCATTTTACGTACTCATAACCGAGGTTAAGTGAGTTCGCAGTTGAGATACCCCAGCGAAGTCCGAGGTCAGCCTTCCACAGATCGTCATCAGTTGTATTGATAACGGCGGGAACTAAAGACGTCGGCAGATCGTTGGCACCTGAATAGAAGGCTGCGTTAGCAACTAGGTTCAGGTTCGGCATAATCGGGTAACCAAGGTTAAGATATGGGCCCTCGACGTTTGTCGGGTTGGTCCACATACCGATCTTGTCCCAATAACCAGGAGCGGTGAAGTTGTTCTCGACCTGTTTCCAGCCGAGTTTGACGCCGAGCTTGCCAGCGCCGAAGCCTACGTTGGCATCGATTGCTGTATTGTTGTCATCGACGTCGGCAACACCGGCATCGCCGGTTGTCTTGGTCTGAGCGTACTCAGCACCAACCATGAACTTACCGAACTGCCATTTACCATCGGCACCAAGTATATCAACGGTGTCGTATGAAGTTGCAGCACCAACTGTAGCTGTTGTTGCAACAGGTCCAACTGCTTCAATGAAGGTCACGCCCAGGTTGCCCTGGAACGGTGTGCCGAATCTTACCTGTGTGCCAGCTGCCTGGTTGATGGTCGTAAGACCACCAGCAGCGTGTCCACCGGCTACGTTGAACGGAGCACCAGAGACTATTGTCGGGAACGGTGCTACGTCATCATAGAGAGCGATTGTCGGCTGGGAAACAAGTCCTGCACCGAGAACGCTGTTGTTGTTTGTCTTGGCTGCGAACGAGTTTACGCTAACGTTGCCGAATTTCCAGGCCATTGCTGCGCCGTCAAGCGGGTAATCGCCGGAATCTGTGACCTTGATGTTGGTATAGCTGTCAACATCGATCTTCTTCATAGTGTAGGGTGTGTACTGTACGGGGATTCGTCCTACTTTGAGGGCACCCTTGCCTAACCCTGCCTGCGCGTACATATAGTACGGGAAGAAGTCATCGCCAGCTACGTTGTCCGGTCGGACTGTGCCGGTATAGTCGGTCACTACACCGCCAAGGTATGTCGGGATATAGTTGCCATAGTTGATATCGGCAACTACGTTGACTGACGGAGCAAGACTACCATTGATCCCCAGGTCCATGTTGCGGACAAAGTCAATTGAGTTGACCAGGTCGCCGGCTGCAGGGCCTTCGGGCTGGAGTGCGCGGCCGTCCCGATCGAACGGAGTGTTGGTATCAACGCTCGTTGCGATTGCGAACGGATCGAGCTCGCCTGTGATCTTTACTCTCTGCTGCTCTTTCTCGATTGCATCAACGCGAGCTGCGAGTGAAGCAACGTCTCTCTTGAGAGTATCAACGTCAACGCCGAGGGCTGCGAGCTCATCACGGAACTCGTTTACCAGCCTCTGGATGGAAGCAAGCTGCTCCTGTGTAACTCCAGCAGCGGCAGCGGGCTTCTGCTCCAGCGCGGTTACGCGCTGATCGAGCTTGTTTAACTGATCGGCTGTCACGCCAGGGGTCTGTGTTACTGACTCCGTGACTTTCTGCTCGATTACAGGAATCATTCTGGCAACAGCGACTGCGAACTCATAGCGAGTCATAGCCCTGCGGCCACCAAATGTGCCATCAGGATAACCAATAACTATCCCGGCTTCCTGCAGCTCATTGACTGCATCGTATGCCCAATGATCTGTAGGAACATCGGCGAAAGGTCCCTGGGCAAATGCGTATGATGCTACAAGCATAAGACCCAAGACGAATACGCCAAGTAAAACTTTCTTCATTATCTTCCTCCTTGAATGTCTCTTCGACTTGGCTGGAGGTTTGCAGCGTTTTTGAGTCTTACACGGCCAGTATCCAAAGTTTCCTACCCGTTACATCGACTCGATACATCTTTTTTTCCTCCAAGCCTATTACTATCGCCCGACGGTTCTTCAGGCCATTCAAGGTTTTTCACCTCCTTTCCCACCTGTCCGTCTTGAGCGCGATAGCCGCTTTTTAAGCCTAACGACTGAGCTTGCTCGCTAAGCTTTTCATTAGCTACTGACGCAGGCAGGCTTACCTGATTACCTCCATCCGTAAAATATTTGGAAAATAATCTAAAGAGTTTCGCGTAATAAGGAGTTTTGGCTGAAACTGATGTTTGATACTCGATAAGTCACTTGCCAAAACCCTGCAGCCAGCCTGCCTGGTTTACGGGCTATTTATACTACTTCCCCGTGAGCTAAGGCGCTAAACTCAAAGATTGATCAAAAAGAGATTCTATTCTTGAAGGAAATTGGCTGGACTGCGGCTAATTGAACATAGAACGTATCAATAGCACTTGTGCGTAGTTGCAAATTACCGGCAATAGTTGGTATACGATTGGTTATTAAGAAAACAGTCTAAAATCAACAGGTGATGTTATGAAACCTCGATTGCTTATTCTGGGAATTCTCGCACTTGCAATTATCGCTCCGGCTCTACCGGTAAATGCAGCTAACGCGCCGGTCCATGTGCTCAAACTCGACAGCTCCATTGAGCCCACAATGGCCCAGTATATCGTATCCGGTATAAAGAGAGCCGAGAATGAACGGGCTGCCGCAGTAGTCATTCAAATGGACACGCCGGGCGGGCTCCTTACGTCCACCACTGATATAGTAAGAGCGATGCTGGAATCGCGCGTGCCTGTGATCGTCTATGTGTATCCCCGAACAGCACGGGCAGCATCAGCAGGGACATTCATCACGCTTGCGGCGAATGTCGCCGTTATGGCACCGGATACCAGGATCGGATCGGCCCACCCAGTCAGCACACTCTCTCTTGGAGACCCTCAAAAAAGCCAACAAGGCGGGGATGAGTCTGAAAAAGACGTTATGACAGAGAAAATCGTCAACGATTCGGTCTCTTTCATCAGATCCATAGCCAAAGAGCGTGGCAGAAACGCTGACTGGGCTGAAGCGGCCGTCAGAAGATCGGCCAATATCACAGCGGAGGAAGCCGTCAAGAAGAATGTCGTGGACTTCATCGCTGTGGACATGCGGGACATGCTAAACAAAGCCGATGGCAGGACAGTCAAAACAGCGGCTGGAAACGTAACACTTGCAGTAAAGAACGCGCCGATTGTGGAATTCGACATGCCCTGGTATAAAGAGCTGTTGCATTATGTTGCAAACCCGGATGTTGCGTTTATACTGCTGCTTCTCGCCATATATGGGATTATATTTGAAATACATACTCCTGGGGCCACATATCCCGGTGTTATCGGTGTGGTTTCGCTCGTTCTTTTCCTGTATTCAGTCAGCATACTGCCGGTAAACTTCTCAGGGCTTATTTTAGTGGTTGCTGGAGTAGGAATGATGCTTGCCGACATCAAGGTCATGAGCCACGGGGTTTTGAGCATCGGAGGAATTGTGGCGTTCTTCTTCGGAGCGTTGATACTCTTCGGGAGCGGGTCGCCTGCGTTTAGAATATCCATTGCGCTCCTTATCGCTGGGACACTGGTCACCGCCGCGTTCATTATATTCCTCGTCGGGTTGGGAGTGCGTGCATTGAGGCGCCCTGTGGTAACGGGAAGAGAAGGCGTCGTAGGCCGGGTACTGTTGGCGAAAACCGACATCGCCCCAACCGGAAAGGTCTTTACGGAAGGAGCCTGGTGGACAGCCGAAACCACCGGCGAGCCAATCAATAAGGGAGATATAATCAGAATTGTCGGTATGGACGGCCTCAAAATGATAGTCGTCAAAGAAAACAATGAATCAAAGGAGGAGCTAAAGTAATGTCGCCTGCTGCAGTTTTTTTGGGATTGGTAATAATTGTCGTTGCGCTGATAATCCTGAGCGCGATACGAATAATCAGGGAGTGGGAGAGAGGCGTACTGCTCAGATTGGGCCGGTTCCACTCGGTCAAAGGCCCTGGTGTTAGATTCGTCTGGCCTGTCATCGACAAACTGTGGGTTACGGACCTCAGGATCGTGACAATGGACGTCGCAAAACAGGAAATGATGACCACTGACAACGTTCCGGTCACGGTGGATGCAGTCATCTATTTCCAGATCGTCAATGCGGAGTCCGCCATCATAAAAGTCGAGAACTACGTAAAAGCGACTTATTTGATCGCGCAGACTACACTGAGGAGTGTTGTCGGGCAGTCAGAACTGGACGAACTTCTCGCACAGCGCGACAAACTGAACATGCAGCTTCAAACAATCATCGACGAACAGACTGAGCCTTGGGGAATCAAGGTAACGGCTGTCGAGATCAGGGACGTTGTGCTGCCGGAAAGTATGAAACGCGCGATGGCAAGGCAGGCAGAGGTCGAAAGAGAGCGCCGGGCTAAAATCATCAACGCCGAAGGCGAGTTCCAAGCCGCTCAGAAGCTGTCAGATGCAGCGCTCATCATCAGCCAGCATCCAGAGGCACTTCAGCTCAGGTATCTGCAGACTTTGACAGAGGTTGCGGCAGAACACAACTCAACAACGCTCTTCCCGATACCTATCGATCTTCTTACGCCATTCTTGAAGAAGATTACAGCCGGTAAAGAAGATAGTCCGTCAAAATAGAGTGTCTGTTTTGCAAATAACCTCTAAAAACCGGGCAAATGTACGGTAATAAATAATTAGATAAAGCCCGCTGCGGCATGGCGGATTGCATAGACAGTCGCTGCCGGTTAGCGGGCTTACCTTTGCAATGCGGAACGCCGCGCCTGACTCACTCAGCTCGCCCTATTGCGGCGCTCCGTATTGCAATATTTCCCCGTAAATATTACATCATGTATGGCACAATTTCTGCACCTACTATTTACAGGATACAACAAGCATCCATTCTTCTCCAAAGACGTGAGGCCTTTTCCGTTAACACCCGCCAAGGATAGGCGGGTAATTTTTTGTACAAGGCATCAGTCTGCATTGAGCTGCTCCTCAATACCGGCAAATTTCTTTATCATAGCTGCTGCATAGCGCGGCCGCATAAATCCAAGCATATAAAACTCCCCGGTAAGAGTCCCTATGACTATTCCCCGCCTGCATTTGGGGTTGAAATACCCCTGCACTCCTTCGAAGACTTCGGATATTCCGTTCCGAGGCTCTTCATCATCGAAATCCGCCTTAGGATCGAAGTCGAGCACCTCCACGAAGTTGATCTGGTCCATTTGCCAGTCCCGCTGGGCCAGGAGCTTGTCTCCTCTCCTGCTTCTATAGCGTATCAGGTATCTATCCACTTGCCACTCGACGGAGTCCGGCGGGATTATCTTGGCCAGCAGAAAGAAAGGAAGAATCCCAGGAATCCACATAATCCATGACATGGCATGCATGGCAAAAAATACAGCGGCTGGCAGCAGCGATATGCATTTCAGCAAAAGCACCCATTCGAAGCGCCAGTCCTGTTCGGCATATAGTGCAGGAAAATTACCGGGCAGCATGAAATCATCGGGTTTTGAGATTTCGCGTGGAACGAAAAGCCTCTTCTTTTCGATTATAACGGCGAAGAGCAATGCAAAGATGAACAAATCCGTGATACTTGGAGCGGATGCTTCACAGCACAAAGCCGTTAAGCACTGGCAGGATATACATATAACCACGGATGTCAGGCCGGCATACCAGTAATTGAACCGTTTTCTGACCTCTCTTGCAACCCATTGCCTGGTCTGGAAGATACAAACGATCTGGAGGGCCCAGATAACCGCAAGCTGCCTGGCTATAAAGGCAGAAGTGTTTACTTTGACTATGGTACGCGCGGTTAATACCAGGTTAATATCCGTTGGCAGTACGGACAATTTCCACAGTGCATAACACGTTGCAGCAGCCGCAAGCAGGAGTGAAAGTATGTGCTCCTCCCACTGAATCCGTTTTTCTCCCAATTTACTCCCCTTTGACACGTGTTGTTTCGCATTTTATCACGATCAGCCCCGCCTTACCAACCATGCGGTAACAAGGCACTCGGGTGTGACTTCTATAAGGGGTATGAATGGTATATGAGTCCGAAGCAGCGCTGCTGGACACAACTTGTGCTATGATATAAGTTACATAAGGAGCAAACACAAAAGATATGTTGGCGAAGCGATACCAGAAGAACCCTGTGCTGGCTCCGTCGAGCAGATGGTGGGAGAATAAGGCCGTATTCAACTGCGGGGCAGCCGATAAAGACGGGACTATCCATATGCTCTACCGCGCTGTAGGCGACGACAACATCTCCCGCCTGGGGTACGCCTGGAGCAAAGATGGTTTTAGCTTCGAAAGGGCAAGCATACCGGCTTATGAAAGCCCTCTTGGCGATGAGTTCGAGCGGCTTGGGAGCGAAGACCCTCGCATTACGCTTATCGACGGGACTTACTACATCCCTTATGTAGGGGCATCGGTCTATCCGGTAGCTGAAAACCGCCCTCCTACGTTTAAGGTCGGGCCGCCGTGGAGATGCAGGGTCTCATTGCTTTCTACCAAAGACTTCAAGACCTATACGCGGCATGGCGTCATCCTGCCGGAGTTCGACGACAAAGATGCCGTAATCTTCCCTGAGAAATTCAACGGAAAATATGTCATGTACCACCGCGTGCTGCCGGATATATGGATTTCATATTCGGATGACCTGCTGCACTGGTACGATCACAAGCTGGTTATGACTCCCAAACTCAGCTCATGGGACAACGAACGGATCGGAGCAGGCGCTCCGCCGATCAAAACGGAAGATGGCTGGCTGAACTTCTATCATGGCGTAGATGAGAACAGGGTCTACAGGCTCGGAATCTTTCTTTCAGACCTCGACGACCCATCGAAAATTATCGCACGGTCTTCTAAGCCGATTCTCGACCCGGAGGAGGCGTTCGAGTGCATCGGTTCGGTGTGCAATGTCGTCTTCACGTGCGGCGTAGTGGAAAGAGAAGGACAGTACCTGATCTACTACGGCGGCGCGGACAGCTCCATAGGCGTCGCCACGCTCGATGCGGACAAGGTGAAAGATATTGAGATGAAAAGGGAATAGGCAGCTGACAGTAAAAAATGAAGACAGAAACTATTCAGTTTCCCATAAAAGGCATGCACTGCGCATCGTGCGTTCGGAGGATAGAGCAGCACCTTTCCGAACTCGAAGGAGTGGCAAAAGCCTCTATCAACCTGGCGACCGAGCGCGCCACGGTGGAATACGCCCCGCAGCAGATCACTCCTGAGAAGATCAAAACGGTCATATTATTCCTGGGGTACGATATTCCCGAAGAAGCCAAAGCCGAAGACCACGAGCAGGCATCCAGGGATGCAGCAATCCGTGAGTGGAAGACCCGGTTTTGGGTGAGCGCGCTCTTAACGCTCCCGGTAATTCTCGGTATGCTCCGGGAAATCGGCTCATTCGCCTTCATACCGGCGGTATTCGCCGACCATTACGTAATGTGGGCGTTCGCAACTCCCGTGCAGTTCTGGGGAGGGTGGCCGTTCTACCGGGGGATGTGGGCAGGCCTCAGGCACCGCACCGTTGATATGAACACGCTGATAGCCGTCGGAAGCTCCTCGGCGTATCTGTACAGCGTCGCAGTCATACTGTTTCCGTCGTTCTTCAAAGCAACCCAAGGTGTGATGCCTGCCGTTTACTTCGATACATCCGCTGTAATCATCACACTTATCCTTCTCGGCAGGTTCCTTGAGGCCAGGGCCAAAGGAAACGCCTCGGAGGCCATAAGAAAGCTGGCGGGATTGAGGCCGAAGACCGCCAGAGTCTCTCGCAATGGAGAAGAAGCAGATATTCCCGTCGAAGACGTGGCTGTCAGCGATATTGTGATCGTCCGTCCTGGCGAGAAGATCCCTGTAGACGGCATAGTTGTCGATGGAACCTCCGCGGTCGATGAGTCGATGATCACCGGCGAGAGTATACCTGTCACAAAGCGGGCCGGTGACGAGGTTATCGGCGCTACGATCAACAAAACCGGAAGTTTCACCTTCCGCGCGACGAAAGTCGGGAAGGACACAGCGCTTGCGCACATTATACAGATGGTCGAGGAGGCGCAGGGGTCGAAAGCTCCTATCCAGCGGCTGGCGGATATAATTTCAAGCTATTTTGTCCCGGTAGTCATTGGAATAGCCATCATTACGTTCATCGTTTGGCTTCTCTGGGGGCCTGCTCCCGCGTTCAATTATGCGCTTCTGAACTTCGTTGCAGTGCTTATCATCGCCTGCCCATGCGCGCTCGGCCTCGCCACTCCGACTGCCATTATGGTCGGGACGGGAAAAGGTGCGGAAAGCGGCGTGCTGATAAAAGGTGGAGAGATTCTGGAGCGCGCGCACAAAGTCACGTCCGTCGTTTTGGACAAGACCGGGACTCTTACAAAGGGCGAGCCTGAGCTGGTAGTCACCGCTGTTTTACCAGGCGTGGATGAGGCTGAACTATTGAGACTCGTCGCATCGGCTGAAGCCAGGTCTGAGCATCCCCTGGGCGAAGCGATAGTCCACGGCGCAGAAGCACGGAAGATTCCACTCAGCCCGGTTGAATCCTTCTCATCGCTCACAGGAGAGGGAATCGAGGCAAAAGTCGAAGGAAGAAACGTTCTAGCAGGCAACCGGAATCTTATGTCTGGCCGCAATGTACCGCTCGACGAGCTGGACAAGCGCGCAAATGAGCTTTCATCTGAGGGGAAAACTCCTGTTTTTGCCGCCATCGACGGAAAACCAGCCGGGGTCTTTGCAATAGCCGATACGCTGAAGGAGAACTCAGCCCTCGCTGTCCGGGCGCTTCATGATCTGGGGCTGGAAGTCGCAATGATCACCGGGGACAACAAAAAGACCGCCGATGCTATTGCAAAGCAGGTTGGAATAGACCGGGTCATGGCCGAAGTCCTCCCCCAGGACAAATCCAAAGAGGTCCAAAGGCTCCAGACAGAAGGGAAAGTCGTCGCAATGGTAGGGGACGGGATAAATGACGCTCCGGCTCTTGCCCAGGCAGACATAGGAATAGCTATAGGGACCGGGACCGATGTTGCGATGGAGGCCAGCGACATTACCCTTATCTCAGGAGACCTGATGGGAGTCGTGACGGCAATTTCCCTCAGCCGCCGGACGATCAAGACTGTCCGGCAGAACCTGTTTCTGTCGTTTATCTACAACGTGCTGCTCATCCCAATTGCTGCAGGGGTGCTGTACCCGGCACTTCACCTGCTCCTAAACCCGATGATTGCCGCCGCAGCGATGTCGCTCTCGTCCGTGTCCGTAGTCACAAACTCGCTTCGTCTGAGGAGCTTCAAAATCCGCTGAGCCTGTTGCATAAATGCCCTAAACTACTATATTCTACAGAAGGTCAATCTGCATCTCTCGTAGAATTACGAAATGACAGGCATTTTAGGTAGTATAGGAAAATGCTCATGCGTAAAGTTGTAATAATTGCGCTTGCTGTAGTGGTAATCGGGCTTATTTGGTTTCACAAGCCGGTATTTTCGTATATAGACGCCCGGTTCCTCGGTGCTACGGTAAGCTCCCCCAATGAAATAGTTATATGGCATCCCTGGGGCGGCACTCAAAAAGAACTTTTCGAAAAAGTCGTTAAGGAGTTCGAGCGGACTCATCCTGACATTAAAGTAAAGATAGTCTTTACTCCAAATGATCTTTCGAACAATCAGAAGTTCTTTTCATCCGTCGCAGCCGGAAAGCCGCCGGATGTAACGTTCGTAGACGGGCCACAGGTCTCGGAATGGGCCGAGCAGGGAGCGCTGCAGCCGCTCGATAAGGAAGTAGCAGCCACCGGCATCAAACCTGGCGATTACTTTACTCCCTGCTGGAAGCAGAACTATTATGACGGGCATGTGTGGGCCGTTACATACTGTGCCGACCCTAACTTTGCGTTTGCCTGGAACAAGAAGACCTTCCGCGACGCCGGTCTTGACCCCAATAAACCGCCAAAGACCATCGCGGAAATGGACAAGTTGGCAGAAAAACTAACCAAAAGCGGAAGCCGGGGGCTCACATCCATCGGAATCATCCCCTGGGGCCAGTTCGGGAATGCAAACTCCATGTACACCTGGGGATGGGCCTTCGGCGGCAGTTTCTACGACGAAAAGACCCACAAGGTCACTGCAAACGACCCCAAAAACGTGAAAGCCCTTGAGTGGATGTGCTCGTATGCCCAAAAATACGGGCTGACCAATATAAGCAATCTCGCGCAGGGGTTCGGCAACCTCGACAGGAACCCATTCTACATCGGCCAACTGGGGATGGGGTGCTTCCACATCTCGCAGGTAGTGGATGCAAGGACCTATGCTCCCAAGCTCGATTACGGGCTGGGTTATATTCCAAGTCCGCAGGGCGGAGAGAAACATTCTTCCTGGATCGGCGGCTGGTGTATGGCGCTTCCGAGAGGATGTAAAAAGCCGGAGCTCGCCTGGAAGTTCATCAAGTGGATGTGTGCGGACGTTAAGGGAACTGCCGTTGCCGGAAAGACTCAAGACCTCTTCCCCGGTTACAGAAAATCGACTTATTTCGATGAGATAAAGTCTGACCAGCGTTACGGCCCATTCGTCGAAATACTCAATCAGTGCAAACACCAGCGGCCCGTGATGCCTGCGCAGGCATACTACATGGGCGCGCTCGACAGAGCCGTCGGGCAGGCCGTCTATGGAAAGATGACCCCCAAAGCGGCACTGGATCAAGCTACGAAAGAGACTCAGCGTGAACTCGACCTGAGACTTGCGGGAAAGTAGCCGGTAATGACTAAGAAACAGCGTTTGACTCATAAAAAAGTATCTCACGCCCGGCGTGCGGATTTGAGAAATGGTCTGCTCTTCTCATCTCCGGTGATTATCGGGCTTCTCCTGTTCACGGTGTACCCGGTCGGGGCGTCTTTATACTACAGCTTTTGCAACTATACCGGACTGAAGCCCCCGACCTGGGTTGGGATGGCAAACTACCACAGGCTTTTGACCGACCCGCTGGTGACAAAATCCCTTGCCAATACGGCGGTCTTTGCGGCGTTTTCGGTCCCGCTAGGCGTGGCGGTGGCATTCTGGCTCGCACTCCTGCTAAACCAGAAGGTGCGGGGGATGGCGCTCTTCAGGACGCTATTCTACCTGCCGTCCATCGTACCGACAGTCGCAACATCAGTCCTCTGGCTGTGGGTCTTGAACCCGCAGTACGGCATTCTGCCCGGAATATTGAGGGGCATCGGCGTTTACAGCCTTTTTCACATGTTCGGGATACCTGAGCCGGGATGGATGGCTGACCCGATGTGGGCTAAACCTGCACTCATCCTTATGAGCCTTTGGGGAGCGGGCGGCTCGATGATTATCTTCCTAGCGGGGCTGCAGGACGTGCCGCAGGACCTCTTCGACGCAGCAGAGGTGGACGGCGCAACAACGCTTCATCGAACGATTCATATAACGCTGCCGTTTATGAGCCCTTACATCTTTTTCTCTATCGTTATGGGGCTTATAGGCGCAGCGCAGTACTTTACCCAGGCCTATGTTATGACCGGCGGCCAGGGCGGGCCGGTCAACTCGACACTTTTTTACGCGATGTATCTCTTTCAGAACGCGTTCCACTTCTTCAAGATGGGTTATGCGTGCGCGATGGCGTGGTTCTTGTTCCTTGTGATCCTTGCAGCAACAATCATCGTCTTTAAGAGTTCCGCGCGGTTTGTTTACTACCAGGGGGATGCAAAATGAGAAACAGGTTCCCTATCTGGAAGCAGATAATTACTTATATTACGCTTATAGTCCTTTCGGGGATATTTTCCATACCGTTTTTCTGGCTGGTCACGACCTCGTTCAAGACGGACCAGAACATCAGCCTATGGCCTCCGCAGATCATTCCGAAGCCGTTTACGTTCCAGCACTACAAAGCGGCTGTCGGCACCATTCCGTTCGGTCTGTATCTCGTAAATACGCTTGTGATATGCGCCCTTGCAGTGGTTGGGACGGTGATCTCCAGCTCTCTTGTGGCATACGGGCTTTCGAGGATCAAATGGAAGGGGCGGGATGCACTCTTTATGATCGTCCTCTCGACGATGATGCTCCCCTACCAGGTCGTGATGGTGCCGCTTTTCGCGGTCTATACGAAGCTCGGCTGGGTGGACACCTATCTGCCGCTTACGGTCCCGGCGTTTCTGGGAAATGCGTTTTTCATCTTTCTACTCAGGCAGTTCTTTATGACTGTGCCGCATGACCTCACGGAAGCGGCGAAACTGGACGGCTGCAACGAGTTTCAGGTATTTCGGAAGGTGATAGTCCCGCTCGCGAAGCCCGCTTTGGCGACCGTGGGGCTCTTCACGTTCATCAATACGTGGAACGACTTCCTCGGCCCCCTCATTTATCTCTTCGATGAGAGCCATTACACGCTTTCTCTAGGGCTGCAGATGTTCCTGGGGCAGTACGGCAACTACTTCGGACGGCTCATGGCCGCCTCTACGCTTGTAGTCCTGCCGATCATAATCCTTTTCTTCTTCACGCAGAAGACGTTCATCCAGGGGATCACGATGAGCGGGATTAAGGGATAGACTCTATTAACTTGAAAAGCCGAGATAGGCAACTATCTCGGCTTTATTTGTTTTTACGTAAATTGATGGGGCGCGATTGCAATCGCACCCCTGCTGAATTATTCTTTTGTAAAGGGTATCCCCATACCGTACTTATTCAAGATTCGGTACAGCTTCTGGTTGTTGTATACAGACAAGTGGCGGTACTTATAGGTGTCATCTATCCAGATAACAGGCTCTCCATCAAGAAAATCAGGGCAAAAAGTAATACTCTTTTGCCCATTTGTCAGCGTTACTGAGACATCACTATCGAACATACAGGCTGTGCCGTCTTCAATTGCATATCCCGCCAGTATGGATTTCAGTGTCTCGACATCCTTTTTATCCATTACTGCTGCATCAACCCAATCGACCGTTTTACCAAAATGGTTCTTTACATAGGCTTTTGTTGCGAACCTGGTATCGATTCTTATGAACTTGCCTCTGCTATCTATGCTATTTAGCAAAGACAATGGTGCAAAATAATAAAGTATAAATCCTGTTACCACTAGCGCAAGTAACCAGATGAGTAGTTTTTTCAAATGAACCCTTTCTTCTCCACTATACCGGTGGATGCATTTCTGCAGGAGAGTTGATGGAGTGCGACTTGCAAATCGCCCATTATCGGAGTTTCCGAAGGTCAACTCTGCCTGAGTAGTTGATAATAACCAATCCTACAAGGAAGAAAAGGCTGGCAATTCCGGCAAGAATCGAGATCGAGCTCGTAACGAAATTGTTGATGAACCGTCTCATAATACCGGCTATAAACCCGATGCCTATTGAAAGGCCCCAGGTTGTAATAACGCTGCCGGCGTTCAGCCCAAAGAACCACCTGACTCTTTTCCTTCGAAACATATCTTCCAGCTTTTCCACTAGGCTGGGCAGGTTCGGGTCACGAAGGTCGGAAACATTCAGAGTTACCCCGTTGGGTTTTATCTCTACGGTTAGCCACTCTGTCTTTTGCTCTCCTCTTTCCGTCTTATTTTTGCCGGTGATGGTGCAGTTCTTTGCGTAAGCTTTACCTCTCCGCTTGAGTTCATCCGCCGCAATGTTCAGCTCCGATGCATCTTTTACAGCGTAATCATCCAACAGTATATCGATTTGTTCATAGCCACTGCTGAGTAGATCAACGATGTGCTTTATATCAGCTAAACCCATCTGTACCGCCGAATAAGTTGTCTTTGCAATACGCTTCAAGATGCATCTCCTTAGCTGGAAAATCTTCACCGGCCTTTGCCCCAACGCCCGAAAGCAGACGCTTCATACCTGTGAGGTGCTCAATTATATATCCGGTAACGTACAATTTCAAATTTATCAACGACTGCCGCGCAGCTCGTAGACCGGCTGGTCGGAGACTCTGAAGCGCTTTACCGGGCGAAAACGGATGAGCGCAGCCCTGACATCCTGCCTCTTTATCCCGTAGCGCTTAGTCAGTTCCTGCCAGGCTTTCGGGGAATCGAAGACCTCACCGAACACGTACACACGGTTCCCTTCCGAAAGCTCGCCGCGTATCTTCTGCTGAAGCCTGTCTATGCCTTTGCCGCCGTGACGGAGCATGGTCTGGTGGAGCGATATGGTCTCACGCTTGCCGAAATACGGGATATAAACCTCCATATCGGCGATGTAACCCATCCCCGCGACTATCACGAGCGACTTGGGAGGCGTATTCTCCCGTATCTTCCGCGCTATCACAATAGACGGGTTGGACTCCACCGGCATCCTGGGCAGTACGTAGAGCCAAAGGTTCGCTGTGGCGAAGCAGAGAGCAGCCAGTGAGGCCACTCCGAACGTAAACCTTCTATCGCGCCGCGCTGCCCCGTTGACCGTAAGGATCATCACCCATGCCGCCGCTACGGGAATCCAGAACACGAAATAACCGGGAGTCCACACAGTGAAGAACGCCGAATAACTGACGACCCAGACGAGCAATAGTATATTGAACACATAAAGCGGATTGGGCGGTACGCCGAATGATCCTCCCTTGACACCGTCGAGTATGTAGACCCTCCTCGGCCTGGGTGGATGGTAGTGCCGGACATGCACCATCGTCCTGTCCAGCAGTCCAAGAACCACAAATGCAGATGCAAAAAGGATCACCGCATGTCCCATTAAGGCGGATAAGAACGGTATATAGGCCGATTTCGCGCTTATATCAGCTAAAAACGCATGCCTCAGGCCGGAAAGATCGGCATCGATGTTACCCAGGACATCAAAATTCCACCAAACTCCCAGTCTGGCATAAGTGAGCGCCCAATTTACCGCTTCCGAGACCGTCTGTGTTTCCCGCAGCCTGAAAACCACTGTATAGGGGATTATGGTTACAGGCAGGAACACGCCAATTACGATAAGCGACAGCCTCAGCTTTTCCCTGAGCAGTGTGGGAGAGATTATGATAGCCACAGCACCGGCCACAAGAAAAAGTGCGTGGCTCTGATGAAGCAGTGTGGCAATAGCAATCATCAGCCCCATTCCGGCAGCCGTCCAGCCGGAGGCGGTCCGCGCTGTCAGATAAGCGAAATAAAACGCTCCCAAAACCGCAGCTATCGGGGGGATATACGGCCTTCCGTCCGTGCTTGCCGCCCACCAGCCGAAAGTCAGCCCGACCGCTGCCGTGGCCATAGCCGCTACCGCCGTGGATGGCCCGCATGCGGAGCCCTCCGGCGCTGTATCCGCGAGCAATCTCCTCAGGATTAGGAAAAAAACAGCAAGCCCAAGCGCCCCGATGAAAGAGTTCATTACCTGAAGCGCCGTCAGAGGGTCGATACTGGGGTACAGTATACCAAGTGCCTTCCAGGTGATGAGTCCAAGGCAGTTAAACAGGATGTGGTGCGGATGAAACAGTAGAAGCGGCCCGGATGTTTGCGAAAGCCGGATCATGTGACCGTAATTGACTGCGTCGAAGGTATAATTGCTGGTAGGAGTGGCAAGATACAGCGCGAGAAACGCGCTGAATATCGCAGCCGCCACTAGCCGGTTACAAAACCTCACAAGCTTCGCTCCGGATTCAAGCCGTCAGCTATCTCAAGGCATTTGCCTATCTGTTGAAGCACAGACTGTTTTCCGCTCGCATGGGATGATCAGTTCCTGACCTGGTTCAAGCGGGCGGCTCATTTTTATGTTGTTTATTCTAGCTATCTTATGCACTCTCTTGAGTATATACTCGTCTGGATCGCCGTATTGTCTGGCAAAAGTCCACAGGCTGTCACCCTGGCGGACAGTCACACGGATCATGCCTGCCGATGCGTCATCATTCGAAGAAAACGCAACGACTGAACAGGCCACTGCAAACAACACGACAAGGACCGTGCCAAGCAGCATATATCTTTCCACCACAGGCCTGGCTTTTTCCAACCGGACCACCGGAACCCGCAGTCTAGGTAGATGCCGTATTGCTAACATCTTCATCTCCGGATCATAAGTAAAGCCGAGATATACCGCATCCGGGTTCTACCCGGAACGCTGCAGGCTTCAAACCAGCCGCAGTTGGCTGCAGATAGGGTTAGCAAGCAGACGGATATATCCGAGTCAGTAGACGTGCTGCAGCATAAAACGTTTCATAGCAGACGGCCTGTTTTAGCCGTAAATGTATGCTGAATTACATTGTTACATGGTTGTTACTACAGGAAATAACAAAATTCGCCTGTTTGCTGGAACAATATGGGTGTTTCAGTCGTAAATAATATAGCAAACCTTCCCACCCTCTTTTATCCTCCCCTGCGAAATGCAGGGGAGCTTATTTTTTTATGGACCCCTTTTTGTTTAGCATCAGTCCCATAGATGGTATTAATGGGCAGCACTTATAAGGAACTGCTGCTTGCAGCAAAAGTTATCGTGAGCAGCGACGGCAAATTATGTCAGAGCTATTCAGAGACAGGTCTGATGCGGGAAGACGTCTCGCGGAACGTCTGGAAAAGTATAGATCGACGGATGCCGTGGTCCTTGCTATTCCGCTTGGAGGGGTTCCCATCGCCGCCGAAGTATCCTGCCGCCTGGGTCTGCCACTTGACTTCATCATCCTGAGAAAACTGCCCATTCCCTGGAACCCGGAAGCCGGATTCGGTGCCGTGACGAGCGACGGCGCGCTGGTGCTGAACGAAGCCATCGTCAAAGGAATGGGGCTCAGCAAGAAGCTGATAAAATCGATAGCCAACGGGGTTATGGAGGACATCCAGAACCGGGAGCATGTGTTAAGGGACAGGATTCCAAAGCAGGCCGTGCGAGGAAAGCAAGTGATTATCGTCGATGACGGGCTGGCAAGCGGCTATACGATGCTCGCGGCGGTACAGTCCGCAAGGCAATCGGGAGCAGGGCGGGTAACCGTGGCTGTTCCGGTCGCATCGGAGTCCGCCATACGATTGATCGGGGACGCGGCGGACGAGATTATCTGCATAGTAGAGAGCCACAGGCTGCCTTTCGCGGTAGCCGACTATTACCTCACATGGCACGATTTGACGGATGAAGAAGTGATGGATTACCTCCCCGCTGCCGTCACCTGAAATCCTTTAGCCTACCTATCCCGCTTTGGCAAGCTCGTGGCAGCTCCGTATTGTGTTTTTCCCGGCGAACTTAGCCCTGTTCAATGCATGATGGGCTGAGGAAAGCAGATCATCGATAGATGTGCCGTAGGACGGGTATGTAGCAACTCCAGCGGAGAAACGGGCCCGAAACGGTAGCACCTGTCCGGAAAGCGCCGAGTGCAGCCTTGCGGCGGCGTCGTGAGCCGCCTCGATACCACATTCAGGAAGCACTACAACGAACTCATCGTCTTTATAGCGGGCAATGACATCATATTCCCGAAGCATCCGCTTGACTCCTGTGCCGATAGCCACAAGACACCGGTCAGCCGCCTCTTTGCCGTCCACCTGGTTCAACTGCTCGAAGTCGTCTATGTCTATCAGGATAACAGAGATCGAATGCCCTGTACGCTCCGCCCGGCTGATCTCCTGTCGAAGAAACATTTCAAGATAACGCTGGTTTGCAAGTCCGGTCAATGGGTCGGTAAACGATGTCCTTACAACCTCTTCAGGGCTTTCTTCGGTTTCCGCCTCCGGCTCTGGTTCGACTTTACTGACTTTTCGTGCATCTCGAAGCAGGCCGAGAACAGTCAGCGCAACCGGGAGAATCACTACAAGCATGACGAACGGAGGTATCGTTCTCACGGCGCAGCCGAGCCCATAACCGAGTCCTGCTGAAAGCCACCGGGTCTTTACAAGCCTGATATCGCCTGCGAGGGCGCTGTCCAGTACGGTATATACGGCTGCTGCGGCAAGTGCGGCGGGGAGCGATTCGACGCCTGCCGTGTATGCCGCGTTTCCACCGGCCCAACCAAAAACCAGCGAAGCAATGGCTGCCGAGACCGGCATCCGGGCTACGGTATAAGTGGAACGGGCAAATGAGTCACGGTGGTTGAAATCCAGAAGTATCCTGCCGAGAGCAGCCATTGCAGCAGGACCTGCGGCGGAGACCGGCCCGCAGGCAAGCGCGGCCCCTAGCACAACTGCATTTCCTGCGTCTATCTCTACTTTCCGCGTACCGCTGGGAGACCTCAGGCTGACCCTGATTCCCCCAGCTATGAACGCAGTAATCGACAGCGCCGCGACTACAGCGTCTATATAGCCGCTTACCGCAAACGCCGCGATCAGGCAAAACCCTGCTGCCCGGACGAAAAGCCCGGTTATCCGCGCCAAGGCCCGGACAGACACTCTACTTTTGATATAGTTTACCGGTTTAGGTATCATTTTCAGTCATTAACTGCAGGCTGTCAGCCTGCACCTGAAACTCATTAACTAAGGCATCCTGGCACTTCTTCCAGTATGCCCCTTGTTGAAGATTGCACACCCGCTGCACTGCACCAGGTTTCCTACAGGACAGCACGGCTTACTTTCAACCTCCCAACAGTTTCTGTTGTTAAGGTAGGCCGGGCAGGACAAATAGAAACTCGCGGGGCAGCCGCGGACCTTTCTGTTTCTGCAAAGGGTCGTCATGGTGTTTCACACTTTCCGCGCCTGACCTATCAGGTGCCATGGAATGTCCCTTCCTTGCCCTCTTATCTCCTCACATAACCAGTCCACCCGCGCGGCGGGCCTAGGTCGTCTGATTCCCAGCCTTTCTTATAGGAATGATTGGCTAAAACCGACCAAAAGAAAAGACTTTAGGTAATAAAAATTGGAATAACCACCCCCTCTACAGTCCTCTGACCTCGATTCAGAGTCTACTGGATGCTGAGTCAAGCTCAGCATGACGTATTGTTCGTTCAGCATGACGCTGATTCCTCAGCTCGGCTCATTTCTGAGTCCGGCTGAGACGACAGGAAAACAGATTAGGGAGATCAAAAAAATACCCTGGCCCTTCAGCTGCTGCCGCAGAGCTTTTACCATTCGATGGACCGGCGTGCGACCCCAACTGCGCAGCCTTTGGGGTTTTCGCCTGCGCCGGATGTATCAACGGACTGTACAACGCCCACACCTTACCGCACCTCCGAAAAAAATATGCCAGGTTGTCCTGGCTAGCATACGAACATTCTCGTCTCAACCGCCTGCAGCCCATTAGCGTGGCCTGGAGGATGTTCGCATATCAGCTTTGGCAACCTGGCAAGCGTTGTCCGGGTCAGTTCCCGGACTTTAGCCCCATTGGCTTTGCGTCCCCGCCTTTCGACGAGTTTGCCGTTATCTTAAGCTCTACCACTGACTATCTCAACTTCCATAAAGCTTATGCCAAAGTTGAGAGGATCATGGGCCTGAGGAAATTACCTGTTTTTTCCGATAATCTCTGACTGAAGAATCTTTAGTATGGCTGCAGGCCATACACAAAACAATGCCTGGTGCATGTTTGTTGCCCCGAAATGCATGCTTGATGGACTTATGAGGGTGTACCTGGCATAAGGAGGGAACGTTAGATTGAGTTTCTCAGCAACTAGAACTAAGTTGCTCACGCTGCTGGCTATCGTGATGATAACGACGCTAATGATAACGCCGGCAGTCGCAAGCACAACCGGTATTATCTCAGGCACTGTGGTGGACTCCGTGACCGGAGCCAAACTGTCCGGCGTCAATATTATCGTCAAAGGCACCAACCTGACTACGGTAACCGACGCCAGAGGTTATTTTGTTATCACGAATGTGCCTCCAGGCACTTACAAAGTACAAGCCAGCCTGGTAGGTTACGGTGATGCCTTCAGATCGGACGTGCAGGTCATGATGGATGCGACCAGTCCGGCCGACATCAATCTTTCCAAGGTTGAGATAGATGAAAAGGAGGCAGTCGTTACCGGGAAAAAGACCCTTCTTCAGCCGGATATGGCTCCGACTCTTTATATGGTGCCGGCCAGGCAGGAGAAGATGGCCAAGACCCAGCCTAACACCCTCTATCAGATTCCGGGCATTGTAGGGACTCAGCCGGGAATCACTATCGACGGCAGCGGTTCTCCCCACATCCGAGGCGGCCGTAACGATGAGATCGGCTACATGCTCGAAGGAATTCCTGTGACAGAACCGCTGACGAACGCATTCGGCACCAATACAGTCACCATCGGAATGAGCAAGATGCAGATCTACACGGGCGGCTACCGCGCAGAGTACGGCAATGCCATCTCCGGCGTCTTCAATGAGATCAAAAAGACCGGAAGCGAAATGCCCGGCGGCAGGCTGGAGATGACCAATGGCGCGCAGAACTACAAGGGAAGCTATTTTGAGTATGGCGGAGTCAGCCCTGAAGGGCTGGACTACTACGTCGGAAGCTATCTCTGGCGGACGGATTTCGAAAAAATGCTTTACTCCGGGTGTGAAAGTTCCGACAATATCGGAAAATTCGTATACCCAAATGGAAAAGACAAGTGGACTCTGCTCGTAAACCAGGGCAGCGCCAAGTATACTCTTCCCACAATACACGATACCACTTATTTGAGGCAGCCCGTGACGCCGGAAAATGACCACGGCCATCAGGGTTACGGCATCACCAGCCTCACCTGGAGCCGAAACTTCAGCTCATCGTCATTCATTACGGTCCGGCCGTATACGTACGATACCAGGGCGGTCCTTGATGCGCTGGCGCCCGATAGCCCGATGGGGACCTACCTGGACTATGGCACGGCTCAGAGGGGGCTTCAGGTGGAATATACGAACCAGCTTTCCGAAGGTAATCTTCTAAAGACTGGTGCGAGCGTAATCTCCAGTAAAAACAGGTACATGGCCTGGATGCCTGATCTCGGCGAGATGCTGGGGCATGCTGAATGGGGCGATTACCATTACAATTCGGACGTCAAGACTACACAGACCGGTATCTTCATACAGGACCAGACCAAATTAAGTGATAAGTGGCACACCGAGCTCGGCCTCCGCTACGACGGGATGAAATTCAACAAGGTCTCAAACCCTGATACTGATGAATCGCAGGTGAGTCCGAGACTGGGCCTAACTTACAAACTGGACAGCAAAAATGTCCTCAAGACAAGCTGGGGAAGGTTTATCCAGTTCCCACCGAGCTACGTAATGGAACGAAATTACATCAACTCCGGATGGAACGATTACAGGCTCGGCAACCTGGACCTCAAGCCGGAGAGAAGCACATCCTGGGACATCTCCTGGGAGCGGCAGCTTAACCAGAACATGCTCATGAGGATTACTCCTTACTACAGGACTTACACCAATCTCCTGCAGAGCCAGGCAATCAATCCTAATGATCCTACTTCGATGGCCAAAATGTATGTAAACTCTGGCGACGGCAAGAGCACCGGAGTGGAATACTACGTATCCAAGAAGATGAGTGACAACTGGGAAGGCTGGCTCTCCTACACATGGCAGCGTGCCAGAGCAAACGCTTCCAGCTTGACCTCTTCAATAGACCCGTCGGTCTGGACCTACTGCGATTGGGACCAGCGCCACACGCTGAACGTCGTATTGGCCTACAAACACAACAACTGGGAGCACAACTGGCAGCTCAACTACGGAAGCGGCCTTGCAGATTCCGTAACGGCCTCCACCTCCCAGTATCAGGGTTATGCGAGCGGCAGAGCTGTAGTCTCCTGGAATATAATCAGGAAACTGCCGGAAAATTCAAACATCGGAGATCAGGTTTCCCTGAATATCTGGAACATATTCAATACAGGCAAGGTCACTCAATATTATGTCTATCCTGATGGCAGCAAAGAGGCCAGCAGTTGGACAACACCGAGATTCCTTAGCCTCTGCGTAGACAAGAAGTTCTAAAAACAGTAAATATATTGCAAAAGGGGCGGTCTGACGGCCGCCCTTTTTTAAGTTGGGTGCTTATATGTCGAATTATATGAGTCCGTAAACTTCTCTAAGACCGCGTATGGCGTCAGCCAGTGTAAAACCACGTATATCGAGTTGCGATAGATCCAAGCTACTACTACCTACTGCGTCCAGGAAAGACTTCAAATCATCGGCAATCCCCTCCGGCAGGTCGATTCTATCTTCCAAAGAGACAATCTGGTACAGGCGAAAGACATCGTTTCTGTGCTTTCTAATATCCTTATCGTCGATGTGTTCTCCTGCCTTCCGCCGCCTGGACAGGTCCAACCAGGCTTTTGCCTTGAATGGAATCAGATATCCTGCGCCAAGAACAGGAAGTCCGTTAACAGACCTTACCCCAGCTCTGGCTAAGGCATAATAGGAATCATCCATTAGGATCGCTGAAAGGCTGGCTACTTCCTCTGCAACAGGAATGGGTGTCAAATGACTTCCTGTATGCAAACCAATTGCAGAGGGTTTTCGCGAGAAGAGCTCCACCATTTCGGGGAACATCCTGTTTTTGGGCTTCCAAAAACGGTAGAATAGCGGCTTGCCCGTAGCCTGTTGTATGTTCTCATAGCCGCCTTCCTCAACAAAATCCCAGAATACCTCAGCAAATTCCGGCGATAGAGCCTCTACGATTAAGATTATGTCGACATCTTTCGTGGCTCGGAATCCAAGGCCAACTTCATCAAGTAGAAGGGTGGAGGCAGTCCCTCCGATCACGACAAAGGCCCTGTCGAACACCTCAAAGTATCGCTTGAATATGTCGATGCCTCTCACCACTGCATGCTCTCCATCATCTCGTTTAGGGCAGCTTCGATTCGCTCGTCAGTGCTGTCGCGAAGGCTCAGGAACAATGAAAGGCGGTCTACTGTATTACCTGTTGAAAGTAGAGAGGGATCATAGCGCCATATCTCCAAATGGTGCATGTTATCATCATAATTCATGTCATTAATACAGAGATTTGCTTTCTCTGCCCGCCAGCCTTCTGAAGAGATTGCTAAGGTTAGGTTTATGGGAGCAGAGAGCATTGAATAGCGAGACAAAGCTGTCAGACCAGCCTCTAGACTTGGTATTGCACCAAGCGGAAACATTGCTTCTACCCTTCTTCGGACAGGATTCCTAAAAAACGGTAGCGCGGCGTCCCACAACTCGCGGCCGGTTGTTTGAAATCTAAGCTCTCTTTCCTTACGTCGCATGTGTGTGGTACCGATATTAGCCTGCTCTATTTCATCAAATGCTCTCTTAATAGTCATCGGAGTGTATGGTAATTTACTCACCACTTGAGTGGAAACAAGAGGATCATAGCTTCCCGTTAGCAGTACATAGAGCACCAATACTTGAGTGGAAGGACTGAACAGCTTTCCTTCTTCCCGGATCCTTCGGAAATGCTCACGCATATCCAGACCAATGTCAGGTAGATAAAGTTGATTGCCCGGCACAACAAATGGAATCTTGTACTGGACTATTAGTCGACGTCGATCGTTGGATCGGATACTCTGCCTGACTATAATGACTGCTCCTGTCCACTTTTTACGAACAGTGTCATAGTGCTTTTGAATAGCGGCCGGAGTGACATTTTCTTCCGTGTGACTTACAAGCAGAAGACATTCTTCACTCAAGATATGGACGGTATAGCAATCATATATGCTCTGCATAAAGATCGGCAGTGATCGGCATCCATCCCACTTTTGGGGCTTGACATTGATGCCGAGGGTATCCTGCAGATAATCTGTAAATGATCCTATAAGGTTATTCATGTCTGCTATCGTAACATAAAAATCGGACGATAACAATTGCAATGTTATCGTCCGAGATTTATGTTATCTCACACTCAATACTCTGTATAAGTAAGTTATGTGAATAATCAACTTTGATGTCAACTATACCAAAGGTTAGCGTTCACTACAGCGCTTTTTTCGTTTCCTTGGAAAAGAGGTGAGTGCGGTTCATCTCCAGGATCACTGAGACCTCGTCACCAGGCTTGGATGCAGCGATAGGCGCTTCGGAGTCTATCGTTGCGGTAAGATTATGGCCGCCCGCCGTAAGATACATCGTGACTGTCGAGCCCATCGGTTCCACTACATCCACTACAGCGGCGATAGTATTCTCGCTGGTAGGTTTCACGACCGGGCTCAGGTTCTTATCGAAAATATCCTCAGGCCTTACACCGAAGATGACCTTCTTGCCCAAGTAGCTCGACAAGCTATCGGATTTTTCTCTCGGAGACTTGACCTTGAAGCTCCCGGCGTTTACCCAGTAGCTGCTGCCGTCCTCTTCGAGAGTCGCTTCGATGAAATTCATCGCAGGGCTGCCTATGAACCCGGCGACAAACACATTCACCGGCTTGTTATAGAGGTTGAGCGGCGTATCGACCTGCTGTACGATGCCGTCCTTCATAACGACGATCCTGTCGCCCATGGTCATGGCCTCGACCTGGTCATGGGTCACGTATATGGTGGTAATGCCGAGCCGCCTGTGGAGCTTGATGAGCTCCGCGCGGGTCTGCACCCTCAGTTTTGCATCGAGGTTGGAGAGCGGTTCATCCATGAGGAAGACTTTAGGCTCGCGGACGATGGCCCTGCCGAGCGCGACCCGCTGTCTCTGCCCTCCCGAAAGCTGTTTGGGCTTCCTGTCGAGCAGTTCGCCAAGCCCCAGAAGGTCTGCCGCCTCCTGAACGCGCCTTTTGATCTCCGGTTTGGGCACTTTTCTGAGTTTGAGCCCGAATGCCATGTTATCGTAAACGGTCATGTGCGGATAAAGCGCGTAGTTCTGGAACACCATCGCGATGTCCCTGTCTTTGGGTGATACATCGTTTACCAGCCGGTCACCGATGTAAATTTCACCGGAAGTCGATTCTTCGAGCCCGGCCACCATCCGAAGCGCCGTAGTCTTGCCGCAGCCGGACGGGCCGACGAGCACGAGAAATTCTTTGTCCTTGATCTCAAGGTTCATCTCATTGACCGCGACGACGTTTTTGAACGTCTTGGTCAAGTCCTTCAGGAGAACATTTGCCATAAGTGAGATACCTCCGCTGGTCCGGGCTTGTCCCCATATTGCCGGAACCACAAATAAAAAAGGTTTCCCCGGGACTGGGGCGGCTTTTTGCCGCAGCCGGGATGTAATGCTGACCCCGGCCTTAGCTTCATTATATGGCCGCGAATTTCCAGTGTCAACGACTGGACTGTGCATGCGTCCGGTGATAACATGGCCAAAGTTTAATGCGGAGGATTTAGCACATGCCCAAGTATCAGGAGTACCAGGAGAAGGCGCTCGGCGTCCTGCAGAAGATAGCAGCCACCCAGAGCGAGCCAATACAGTACGCGGCCCGTATCGTAGCGGAACATATTGCAAATAACGGTATATTGTACCTTCTGGGGAGCGGGCACTCGCTCATTACGGCGCTTGAGGCACATGGAAGAGCGGGTGGAATGGTCCCGATAGATATTATTTTCGATAAAACATTCGGTAAGATCGAGCGTTTGCCGGGATATGCCGAGCTTTTGCTCAAGCAATATGACGTGGATAACGGCGTCGTCGTGGTCATATCGAACTCTGGAAGAAACCCGCTCCCGATAGAGGTCGCACTTGAGAGCAAGAAGCGCGGAGCTAAGGTGATTGCACTCACATCGCTTTCCCACTCGAAATTCGTAACATCCAGGCATCCGAGCGGAAAAAGGCTCTTCGAGATCGCGGATGTGGTCGTAGACAACTGCTGCGAACCCGGAGACGCGATTGTGGAGATAGAAGGAGTCCGAGGCAAGGTCGGCGCGACATCGAGCGTGGCCTGCACGTTTATTATCAACTCTATTCTGGTACAGGCGACCGAGAACATCGCAAAAATGGGCGTAACCCCGCCTGTACTTATCAGTGCAAACCTCGACGGCAGCGATGAATACAACGATGCACTTAGAGCGAAATACAAAGGGCGGATAAGGGGGCTGTAGAAGGATAAAATTCCCAAAATGTTGAAGTAGCTTCCTAAGAGAAAGAACAGCTTGTAGTTTCTAAAAGCAACCGGAGGAGCTAGGATGAGGAATATGAGCAAGTTGTTGTTGTTTCTGCTGTTATTCGTGCCATGCAGCGCATTTGCGGCGGCAAAAAGCGCGGATTTGTCCGACTTAAAGGATTTCGGCACCATCGAAAAGCTAATGCTCTTTGGTGAACACGAAAAACCTCGGCCCGAACAGCTATATCTGAGGTCACTACGGGACGAACTGACTAAAACTCCGGCAAGCGAGCGTGCAGACCTCCTTAGAAAGCTGGCTGATGAGACAAAATGGGGCACATATCAGCGTTTTATGGCCTACTCTGTATGCGTCTGGTATGGCATCGACTACACCAAAACCAGAGATTACATCACCCACGCTACTTTCTGGTGGGAGTGGAAAATAGGGACGGATGCCGATGAGCCGTTCAACCTTTCGGATGTTGGTATAGACTTCTTATACGCGCTATATGAGCGCAACCACGACTTCAAAATCCTCCACGACATAATAACCACAAAAAGCGACGCAGCTGTTTCGGAGCTAATAATCGGGTTTACATTGGATGCCGTAGAAAAACACCCTCGTGGCGTGCTGCACGTAGCTGCAATATCGGAAAAGGGGCGGGACCTTGCTTGGAAACTGCTGCACTTATCCCCGCGTGATGAGGACCATCCGCTTTACATACTGTATTACACGGAAGATGCGCTGAATGGGTTTCGAGCTTATGTCACGAAGGTTGCGAACGACCCCAAAGACTCACTAAGTTCGCTTGCTAAGAGGTTAGTGGCGAAGTCGAACAAAAATGCAAAAGGCAGATAAGAGGGCTGTAAGGTAATAAATTCACTAACCTGAAGGGAAACAGGCAAGCGCGCTATGGATGATGTCGAATCTTTGATTAATGCTCTGGCAAGTAATGACGAACAGGTAATAAATAATGCCTATCGTGTACTGCAGGAGTCTTGGGAGACCTTTGTAGACAAACTGATTGCTGGACTACAAAGCCCAAATTTGGAGATTCGAAGAGCGGTAACTAATATCCTTTGCAGCCGTACCGAGCCGCGCGCGGCAGATGCATTTCTCAATGCACTGAAAGACGAGGATGCAGCCGTTAAGGTAAACGCGATGTTTGGGCTTGGTAAGCTTAAGGACAAACGTGCTATCGATCCTATAAAACATATCCTATGGCATGATAGCAACTACATCGTGCGCAGCAGTGCAGCACACATGTTGGGAATGATCGGTAATCCTATCATCTTTGAAGATTTGGTGGCCGCATTACAAGATCCATATCCAGCAGTGCATTATGGGGCTATCGATGGACTTGGTTACCTCGGAGACAAGCGGGCTCTGCCATATCTTATAACTGCACTCAAAGACGATGATTCAGTCCTGAGATTTTCTGCAGCAACGGCCCTCGGCGAATTGGGTGATACTGATGCTGTTGAACCTCTTATAGAGGCACTGCGTGTTTCCGGTGACAAATCAAGAATTCATATGGCTGGATCGCTTGGAAAGCTCAACGATTCCCGCGCTGTCGAGCCACTAATACTGGCATTAAGGACAGGGGACCATTTCTTGCGGCTTGGAGCCGCTTTGGCTCTAGCTAAGCTTAAGGATCCTCGCGCAACGCGTCATCTCCTCGCAGTGTTGGAGAGTGATGAATATTTCGATGTACGTCTAAATACTATCTATGCACTGGAAGCAATCGGCGATCCCATGGTAAAAGAACCTATTCTAGGAGCGATGCAAACTGACAGCGATCCCATGGTGCGTTGGGTCGCAGCAGAGTGTTTGGGCAGAAGCTTCAAAGACCCCAAAATTACAGATGCACTAATTGCAATGCTGGGCGATCCTCATCCAGTTGTACATAACGTTGTAATTAGTGCTCTTGGTAACACAGGTGATCCACGCGCCATCGAGCCGTTAATCAATATCCTTGAAAGTCCTGACGTTGACGCGGATAAATCGACTGATAGATGCAGCGCTGCCTTGTCGCTTGGTAAATTAGGCGGAGATACTGCGATAGATGCCCTAATCGCTGCACTTTCCGATGAATCTGCTGATGTGCGTACTGCAGCATCCAAAGCACTTGAGAAATCGGATGATCCACGCGCCAAGAAAGCTTTGCGCGACTACCAGGCTGGCATTTAGAATCAGCTATATTGAAGATGATCCTGGCTGTGGTTTTAGAGAACAAGTTATAACGGGGTAAATAATATTGCGTCTTCAGATATTCGATAATGCGCAATCACTGATTTTCGTATTTCGCCCTCTGAGCGTCAGTAGTTCTCGCTCTTACGATACCTGTCTTGAGTACATTGCCCTGGCTGACTTTGCATAACCCGGCACAACTTCCTGCAGCATTTCGAGGACTCCTTCGCCGTCGAGAGACAGTGCAAGATGCCGGAACCTCTCCACGATATCCTCTGCTTCGGTGTATGTCAGGGCTACTTCTCCCTGGACCTTGTTCAAACCGTCATATTGTGTGCGTTCCAGCTGTTCCTGGTTCGAGGCGAGGGTCTCATGCATCTTCTCGCCGGGTCTGATTCCCGTGAACGCTATCTGAATGTCCGTTTCGGGCTCGTAGCCGTTCAACCGGATCATATCTTCCGCCAGGTCGAGTATCCGTACGGGCTTGCCCATGTCCAGCACATATATAGCGCCGCTATTTCCTACGGCACCGGCCTGGATTACCAGGCGTACGGCCTCAGGTATAGCCATGAAGAACCTGGTCATCTCTGGATGGGTCACTGTCACCGGGCCGCCGGTCCTTATCTGCTCCTGGAAGACCGGGATAACACTGCCTCTGCTGCCCAGGACGTTTCCGAACCTGACGCATACGAATGCCGTATCAGGATACTGCTTTGCGGCGGTCCTTGCCACCATCTCGCAGATCCACTTGGTCGCGCCCATTATACTGGAAGGCTCCGCAGCCTTATCCGTCGATATCTGGACCATCTTTTCGACGCCGTATTCCACGCAGGCATTGACTACGTTATGAGTGCCGATGACATTGTTATGCACCGCCTCGCAGATGTTCTCTTCCATAAGCGGCAGATGCTTGTGCGCGGCGGCATGAAACACCACCTGCGGACGGAACCGCTTGAATACCCTGCTGATCCGCTTCTGATTGGTTATGGATGATATGATCGTAAAAATGTTGCTGGACATCTCAGGATAATCGCGCCTGAGTTCCTGGGCGATTCTGAATATCGAGTTTTCACCGTGTCCAAGCAGGATGACCTCCGCAGGGTCGAGCCTCATCACCTGGCGGCAGATCTCAGAGCCTATGGAGCCTCCGGCTCCTGTGATAAGGACCCTCTTGCCTGTCAGATACCCTGCATAGGACTTCACATCGACCGATCTCATCGGGCGCCGAAGCAAATCTTCCATCTGGATGTCTTCGATCCGCAGGTATCTGGGCCGGAGCAGTTGGTCTTCAAGGTTCGGAATCACTTTTGCAAGGACTTTCCGCTTTCTGCACTCCAGAACCAGGTCGCGTATGTCATCAGGGTCCGAATCATCGGTCTGGGCGAATATAACTTCGTCTATTTCACGATTTTCGAGATATTTGGTCAAGAGATCAGTAGTCCCTAGGACCTTGACCCCGCCGAAGAACAACCCCTGCTTTTCATCACTGTCGTCAAGGAACCCGATAATCGAATAGTAGCGCATACTGCTTGTATGTGCGATAGCCTTGACTATAGCGAGTGCCTGTTCGGCAGGTCCGACTATGATAGTTCGGACTGTTGCCGTTGTATTATCTTTTTTTTCATTGCAGACAGAAGACAGAAAACGGCGGCCGAGCATCCTGATCCCCAGCCTGAGGGTGCCGATGCCGAGCAAGCTCAAAAGCCAGTAGAGAAACAATACGCTCCGCGGCATCATATCGGCATAGAGACAGTATTGGATAAGCACCATTCCGGCTACAGCTATGATACTTGCCCGTATAAGGGAAAATATGGTCTCAAATCCCGCAAAGCGCCACGCCTGCAGATACATCTTCGATGCCACAAGCACCAGGAAGTAGAACGCGACAGACAGCAGAATGCCCGGGAACCTGGGGCCGACGTAATGATTCCAGGTCTGAAGCAGCGGCTTGTCATCGAATCTCATCCATAAAGCGACGAGAAACGAGACGAACACAATAAACTCATCCGCAAAGGCAAGCGCAACGCGCCATCCTACGGACTCCGCTTTACTCAGACTTCTGCGTATCATTTGCTAGTCCTGATCATTTCCATCATCGATTGCAGGGATATCTGATTCATTAATGTTTGCTATCGGGCGGTAAGCATCATACCCGCCGTAGTTGTCATTGCATTTATTGACTATTGACCCGATGTAAGGGGCGCCAATCAGAGAGAGGACCCTCACCGAGTTCTGGAGGGTGCTCTTCTCGGTCTGGTTAACCGAAACGACCAGCAATACCCCGTCGGAAATAGTCGATACAACCTGCATATCGCTCAGTCCGGCGCATGGAGGCCCATCTATTATCACCCAATCGTATTTCTCCCGGAGCTTCTCGAAAGTTGCGCGGCATTCCGGCAGATTAAGGAAATCCGCGGGGTTTGGCGGTATCGGCCCTGCTGGGAGGCAGTATAGATTGGGTATATGGGTCGGCATTGCGGCCTCTTCTATGCTTATCAGCCCTCTGACCAGGTTGGTAAAGCCGATATTTTTCTTGATAGAAGCTTTCTTGTGCAGTGACGGACGCCTCAAGTCACAGTCTACAACCAGCACCTTCTTACCGGAGAGTGCCGCGGCAACGGCGAGATTGACGGACGTGATGGACTTGCCTTCCGCCCTTCCTGGGCTTGTCACCGCAACTATCTGGACCGGATTTTCCTTTGTTCCGAAGTCTATTATATTGCGTAGGACCCTGAACGCTTCTATGAACCCGCTGCTCTGGTCCACCGACTCGAGCTGCAGGTTCGCTTTGTCCGCACCCTTCAAGTTCGGGATCACTGCAAGCGGGGCTTCTCCCGTCAGCTTGACGATTATGTCGTCATACCGGACCTTCTTGTCCAGCCGCTCAGCAACCGTAGCGACACCGACCGACAGCATGCACCCCAGAAGGAAGAACAGCGCCGCATTTTTCTTTTTGTCAGGCGCCGACGGTGAAGGGGCAGGGTAAGCTGTCGAAGCAAACTTTGCACTCGGCACCGTGGACTTTTCGTTGACAAGGAGGGTGTAGTACTTGTCGGAGAGCATCTGGTATGTCCGCTCGAGCACGGTCACCTTCTCGATCAGTTTCGTAAGTGCTCTTTCCTGCTCAGGCAGAGCCTGCACCTGCGCATCTCTCGCAGCCAGAACGCGCTTCAGCGCCTTGATCCTGGCACTGGAGGCAGCACGGTTCACCAAAGCCCCCGTGTAGTTCTGGATGTCCGGGTTCCTTGTTTTGACCTTGGTCGCCGTAATTGTCTGGGCAGCCTGGTTCATCACCTGGATTGTCGAAGCGATAGCGCCATCGATCTTCTTTATCTGCTTCGACTCAGGAGCGTATTCCTGGATCAGACTGGCGCGGTCGGTGTAGAGCTTCGCAAGGGTAGTCAGAGCCTGTTGATATTGAGGGCTGAGCTGTATTGTGCTGCTCCCCTCGACCTCATGGCCGTCTTTCGCCAGCTGATTCTTGAAAGTTTCGGCTTCCTTTTGAGCGGCAGCCAGTTCTATGTCGGCTTTGTCCTGGTCCATCTGAAGAGAAACCAGGTTTCCTGCAATAGCCCTCAGCTGATCATCCGCAGCGAGCATCTTGGTTTCTTTCTTGTAATCGGAGAGTTTTTTACGAGCATCTGACAACTGATCGCTCACCGACTTCAGCTCACTGGATACGTATTCCCGGCCCTGTCTGGAGGCTTGGCTGGCGGACATCTGATCGCGCTCTATATATGCCGACACCAGCGAGTTAGCCAGGTTTGCAGCCACCTCCGGGTCGTAAGCTTTGGCTGTTATGCTGATGACATCCGAGTCCTTCTTGGAATCCACACTGAGAGCCCACTGCGGAATGTTTATCGCTCCGAATCCTTTGGTCAAGCTTCCTTCGCCAAGCTTCATTGAAGCATCGCGAATGACTTCCGGGCTGGAGATCAGCTCGATCTGCGACTGAATGGACCTGGACTTGGTAAGCGCTACGACATCGCTCACAACGGTCGCGTCATTGCTGTTGACAGTCACCGGGCCGTTCGTGGCGACGATCATGAGCGCGGTGGACTCGTACACCGGTTTTTGATGGAGTGTGAAGACCGCTCCGGCAGCCAGCACAACGACAAGCGTCGCGAGCATCAGCCAAAAGCGCCTTCTGATCACGTCAAGGACCCGCGACAGCTCGATCTGCTCAACGGGAGGCGCGCTATGCGGATAAACATCGGCCGTTTGGGCAAGTGGCGCGTTGTCCATAGTTGTTATATGCCGGTCAGTCAAGCTCATTTATCTGCGACCACCCTTCCCCTAATCCTTCCACCGGTCAATCGACCAAATCAGAGATAAACCTGTAGACAGATTAGAAAAAACTCTGTCCCAGTCCGGTTTTCCTGTCTCAGGCACCCATACAATATCTCCGGCCTGGATTACCGGGTTCTGAGACATATCGCCCTTTTTCGCGAACTTTTGAAAATCCACGACCAGCCTCTCCTGCTTGCCGCTATTTGTGCGGAGAATCGCCACTTTCTTCAGTCCGCCCCTTTTGTTGTCTGCTCCGCGGGCAAGCGCCAGAGCATCGGAAAGTGTCACCTGCTGGTTCTCCTTCAGCGGGAAGAATCCGGGAGCATTTACCCATCCCATAACCGCAAACCGCGCAACGGAGTCTGGAACTACCAGCAGATCGCCCGACTGCAGCTTGACAGGTGTTTCCTGCTTGCCTTCGATAGTGGCAGGAACGATGTTCACAGTCTCAGATGAACCGTTTAGGTGGGTCACTGTGACTTTGGTAAGCGCGGCGTCATCCAGAGTGCCCCCGGCCATCGTGATGGCTTCCAGAATACCGGCACTGTCTTTTCGGATGTTATAGACACCGGGTCTCGCGACTTTGCCCATCACATATACAGGTATGAGTTCAACATTTTCGACGGTAATTACATCACCGGCGCGGACAGCCTGATTAGCTGATTCATTGCCCCTCATGGCCTCCTGCAGTGAGACCGTTTGCTTGTCTCCGCTTGTCCCGCGAAGTATGCTGACCTTGCAATCAGCGGCCTCTATGCCGGAAGGAATCCCTCCAGCGGCTGTCACAGCTTCCGTGATACGCCATCCCGGCTTCAGGTTGTATGGTCCAGGCTGTTTGACTGCGCCCATCACATAAACGAGCTGGGGTCTGGGCGTCTTCAGCACGATTGTGACATCAGGGTCGTTGAGTTCGCTCTTCAGTTTGTCAGCGATCAGCGCAGCGGCTTCGACGAGTGTCTTGCCTGTGACTTCCACGGTTCCGGCAAGAGGAATCGTGATCTTTCCATCGGTCGGTATATAGAAATCACCTGAAAACTCCGTATGGTTCAGCACCATAACGGTAATGACATCTTCTGGACCGAGCCTGTAATCCGCATCGGCGGCATTTCCCAAAACCGGCAATGCAAGCAGTATGAAGAGGACAAATATAGAGATAAATACCCTCGTCTGTAATATGCATTTATGATGACTGCCGGTATTGCTGATGTTAATGACCATAGGAACACATCCTCCTGGAAGCGATGCGGCAAACTTGCCAGTTAAACTTAAAAAATAACCCAACTGCGAAAGCGGCTGGACTTGGTTTCAGACATTGTATGTTGTGATACTGTTAACAGAGCTGCTTGTTCTAGTGGTATTTGTGCGAGGCTGTCATATATAGATTAATATACCTTCAAGGTGTAGTGTCTGACACCTGCAGCCCCCTGCCAGCACCACAACTGCATGCATCATGGAATACATGCCATATTATGGACTCTTATCACTATCAAAATAGTCGCATATAATACGCAGAACCCCATGATGTAAACTTCACAGGCGGAAAGATGTAATTCTGAATATAATTTAGCTTACCAGGCAAGCTTTGTCAAGGAAAGCAGACTTTTTGACAGCAATTTCCGGTAAAAACCGGCACATATACCGGGAACAATGCCGCTATAGCGACGGAAAAAGGGGCCAATGGCGGAAATATCCATCGGCCCCTTGTATGAAGGAGGAGACTACTAATGAGTTTCAGGTGACACTCGAAACTCTTCCGAAAGATTTTCGACGATAGCCAAAAATCTATAACTGATTCTATAAAACCGGCTTGCGTTTGCGCCTGAAGAACAACCCCACCGGAGCAAGGACCGAGAGTGCAGCGACAACTGTGCTCGGTTCAGGCACAGGTGATATTTCTGCAGCCAGCGCGTAAGTTTTGCTGCTTTTCGTGACTTCACCCTCACCAATGCTATGTGTAGCGCCAACACTCAAAGGCCCTGAGGTAGTCCAGGATACACTGGAACTAGAACCGAGGTTATAGGCTTCTGCGATACCATGTTGACTGCCCGCCGACAAATAAAACCCCAGTACATCTCCCTGCTTAACAAGAAAGTTGCCTTCTGCGTCAACCCATTGCGCACCATCGGTCTTGTTGGGAACCCATTGCTGATATTCAAGGGTATAAATACTCGAATTATTGATAGTTGGGCGCCAAACCATTAGGTACATAGAATCGGAAGCCCCGCTGCAGAGCGAACTTTGAGCGTACCAATCCCATCTTGTCAATATACCGGATTTGGTAATATTGTACATCGGATTGATATCCAGAAAAACGGTATCACTTGCCGGTGCCGTGTAGCTGGACCCAGAAGGCCACGGCAAGTTACCAAAAAGCACTCCTGAATCAGCTCTGGCTACATGCGGGCTCATTGTGACCAGTATTGAAGCAAGGCATAAAGCCGCGCAAACAATTCTTCTTTTCAAAGTAGTTTCCTCCCATTACGACAATAACGGACTTTTCGGAAAACGACATATATGCCGATTGAACCTGTCATTGTTCTACATTGCTGCCATTCAGATAAGAGATGTGGTGCAATTAACACTCTTGCTAATTAACTGGCTACTTGATACACGCCACATACCTATCGTGAAATATAGCATCTGAACGCTTAACAGTCAAGACTTTTGACAGCCGAAAAATCAAATTTCCAACAAAAACTGGTAATTTTACCGGTAATACCAAAGCCGGATATGGAAGAACCGGCTTTTACTTATAAATAAAATGTCCGGCTATTTATTCAGCTGGGATCTCGGATACACTCGAAACACGCACAAGGCGACAGACTTCGCCGGTTGTTTTATTGCGGAAACAAGAGCTGACACCGGTAATGGCCAGAAAATCGCCTTCCTTGTATCCATTGCCATCCATCGCAACCCGCACGCCGGTGTTCTTAGCGCTGCCCGTGTATGAACCGTCAAGAAGTCCCGATCCATCGTCGATATAGACATAACTGCCGGAAGGGTCTTTCTGCGTGATCTTCCCCCAAACCTTGATGAGCCTTCCTATATTATTAGGGCCCGATCCGTCAAGGACACCGCACTGCACAATTTTGCCGTCCGATAAAAGATCCGTGCCGCCCACCGATTTATTCGACATTCCGAATGGCCCGACTGAGCCGAGGCCGGTTTTACCAACCGCTACCGCTGCTATGTATCTCTCACCGTCACCGTTCGTCAGTGGTTTTCCTGCCACATTCACCGTCTGGCCGGCACTTAAGCCATGAGCTGGTCTATCGACGCGTATTCCGGCAGAGCGATCAGGGGCCTCGATATAGAAGTAACCATCGTAAGCTGCTGTCACTACCTGCCCGCCGACAGACACGATGTCCGTGTCCGGCTTCCTGGCTGCAGAGATGTCATCGGTGTACTGCACCGATGCGATCTTAACGCACAGATTGGTGGCATCGAAGCAGGAGATCAAAGGAGCACCGGCAGTATCGAGACAAATCGCAGGGTTCTGCCCCACATCTCCAGCAGCATCGACCGTGCTGGTTGTCCATAGCCCGCCTATTCTGGCTGCATATTTGAGATCATGTGTGCCGAACACATAGTAGGCAATATGCACAACGCCGCCGTCTCCAACGGACATAGCTGTCCCGTATCCGGCGCCGGTAGAGCTGTCGACAACTTCTGTTGCCCACGAGCCGTTCTTGTACCCCGCATAAGCGAGACTGGTAGTCTTATAATAACTGATCTGCCTGGTGCCGGAAGCATCTATTGCAAGCGACGTAAACTGCCCCACATTGCCGTCAGAGTCGATTACCACGCGGTGCCACTGCGTACCGTCCCAGTCAGCGCATTTCAGATCACCTTTGGTATAGTCATAATAGCTGATCACGGGCTTGCCGGATGGGTCCAATGCAATTGATGAGTACTGGCCGACATCGCTGTCCGAATCAACCACCTCTACCGACCAGTTGCCGGAAACCATCGATGCATATTTCAGCTTGCCGTTTCCGTAATCGTAGTAGCTGATGTGCGGGTTTCCGCTGGAGTCCAGTGCAAGAGATGAAAACATGCCGACGTTGCCTACACTATCGACTGTGGTAATCTGCCACGCAGTTCCAACTAACGACGCGTACTTCATGTCGCCGTTCCAGTAATCGTAATAGCTGATATGCGGGTTTCCCGATGCATCCAGAACGAGCGAAGGATACATACCTCTGTATCCGGGGCCGTCCACAACTTGTGTTGACCACGTGCCGCCGCTCTTGACCGCGTATTTTAGTGATCCAGCCCTGAAATCGTAATATGCCAGGTGCAGGCTGCCGCTCCCGTCCATTACGATTGAGCTATACTGCCCGTCTATAACAGTGTCCATGCTCCAGGTAATGGCTGCCGCCTGTCTACTAGAGAATGATAGAGCGCATAGAACGCCAATAACAACCATAACAGACTTTATAATTCTCATTTTCTCATTACTCCTTATAAACAACCCGGCAGTATATCATTTGCATATTAATATGGATATCCGCTGACATAATTTCTGATTTGTTCTCAACACTATGTCCGCCAGCTTGCCACATGCTCAATATACGTAGGGATATGTCAGGTGTCAAGATGATAAGTGGCAAATCCGGTATTTGTACAGGGCTTGTTTGTCTTATATGTGACTTAAACATATATAAATAGAGGCATTTGATCCCGTACGTTTCCTGCAGCAGGCCGGAATGCAGACCGGTGGCTTCCCGCTGTGGACATTTCCACATTATAAGCGAGCAATATCCCGGTAATATTACCTGTTTTACTGTCAAATTTCGTCAAATATGATATGTTGCCTTGACTGATCAGCTAAATTACGATAAATTGGTGGCAGGTAGGCACAGTGACAATATATGTGCGGTCAATTCGACGCCATCGGTACACCAGTGCCAGCTCAGGTTATTTTATGCAATAACCGCAACAGAAATGCACGCCGGGTCGATAGGCTCAGGCCTGATGGGCGCGGGAAGAAATAGAGAAAGGAGATTTAACTTGAAAAAGACTCTTCTGGTTATGTCAATGGTTGCAGTGTTCTTGTTCTCTATTGCTGCAATCGGCTTTGCTGAAACGAGTGACGGCACCACATTGGGCTTCACTGCTACCGTGAAGAAGAATAATACCGCGGTCACTGCTACTCCCCTGGATTTAGACAGCGCGTCATACGATCTAGGATTCGTGGGGTTATGGAAACTGACATACAGCGGCAACGTGAACATTACCACCAATAGCACTAACCCGTCATGGAGCCTGCAGGGCAATCTGAAAGATACAGGCGGTGATAACTTCATCTGGCAGTACTACTACAGTGATGACAATGTGGACGATGCGAACGATATTTCAAACTGGACGTGTGTGGGATCTTTGTTGAATGTAAAAGAAACCGGTTCTGGTTCGTGGGATGGCAAATCATCAGACGACATAACATATGGACCCACCATCAACGCAAGGTGGCTCCGGCTAGACTACAGCGCAACCCTTAAGAATACTAGTGGAACAGGTAGCGTTACTGCCCATGGAACCGGCGTAATGGATGTTTCCTCTGTACCTGAGCCCGGTACTATCTTGGCAGCATGTACAATTCTTGCTCCGGCAGGGATGTTCTTTAGGAGGAGAAAACGGTAAACCGAAATCTCCAAAGAGCTCGCAAGTGAAGTATATAATCGAGAGCCGCTGAATGCAGTTCACCGGCGGCTCTTATTATTTAATTTTATTTTCCATTCGCCATCATAATACCGGCTGGACTGCCGCCTGTATCTTCAATACTTAGCGTTAATCCAGAGACTAATCATTTGCTCGCATGTATTGCCGGGCATAGCCTGGTAATATTACCTGAATTTGAGATATTTATGATTTACACCCATAAATCACTTGACTGACATACAAACATACAGTAATCTAGGACTGAAAGTATATTGAAGTTGTGATTTTGGCTTGATATAAGACATAGTTAGGGTTCAATTTAGAACTATTAGAGCAATTGGTCACGATTGTTAGAAGTATGAAGCCGTAGAACTCTAATATAGGAGACTAAGATGAGAAAATCCAATATGGTGTGGAGCTTGGTGCTGTCCCTGGTTGCATGCTTAAGTATCGGGGCAATGGCTATCGAGCAACCCGCCCTTGACCGGGTTACGGACCTGAACACCAGTAACGGCGTAAAGATCGACAATCTAAAGGTCACGCGGGATAAAACCCCCACTATCTCGATAACTTACAACGGTATTCCTGCGACAGTCTCCACCGCGCAGCCGAAGTTGGATCTTCAACAAAATGGACACGACTGGTCGGGGTTTGCGATATGCATAGACACAAGAACTGGTATTTTCCTGGAACCCGGCAATAATTACGAAGGATACCACTTCTATACCTGGCAAGGGGCAAAGAATAACATTGACAATCATGGTAACCCTGACCATAAGACAGGGACGATTGCCGAAGAGTCCGATGCAACATGGAACAAACTAACAACTATGTGGACCAAAGCTGTGGTAGACAGCGACAAGAACCCAAACCCAAGCAGCGATGCGAAGCGTTCCGCCCTTCAGGTAGCCACGTGGATCGGCACTACCGGTATATGGAGCGGTTATACAGAGACAACCAATGCCGATGGCACATATAATTGGAATGGCGGAAATCTGAAACTTAGTAACATCGACAGTGGTGTTTACAATCAGGCAAAATATTACCTATCACAGGCTCAAAACAATTCATCCTATTCCAACAACTTCAGGGTAATTGCAGACAGCAGGGAAACCTTCGTGGCAGCCGTCCCGGAACCTGGTACAATCGTAGCCGCTTTGTCCGTCCTGGCACCTGCCGGGCTGTTCTTCAGAAGGAAGAGAAAATCGAGCTAAATTCTTCCGTTGATACCACAAGCTTTATAATACTAAGCTCTAGTATTGCAATAATTCACTCTTGCAGGAATTATATATCACCCAGAACAACCAGCACGTCACCCTGAACTATGGAGTTTCAGGTTATACCTGAAACTCGCCCGGAAGATTTTCGGCTATAGCCGAAAACCCATAGATTCAGGGTCCATTTTCTTCCTGGATTCCGAGTCAAGCTCGGAATGACGTTGTGATAGTTCAGCATAATGTTTTGCTCATCAACGCTGAACTCTTACCTTGTATTCTAACTTGAAAACTTGTTGCAAAACCTCCGGCATTATTTCCCATCCAGGCTGCAAAGCGGGTCCCCAAGCACTATATCCTTCCACGCCAGGAACCGGGAACCTGCGTAAAACGACTCCGCCAGGTTCCGCCCGGAGAGGTAGAGGTCTACAAACACACTGGGAGAAGCCATAGAAACAAGATATGGTTCCGTCACGTAACCCTTTGCTCCTGCAGCTCCCTGAGCTATGAGGTCAGCGATGAGGGATTGACCTCCGGTGGTCTTGAGCAGAGTCCGGCCGCTTGAGGATACCGCAGTCTCCGCAAGGCTTCTCGGCCCGAGCTTGATATTGTGATACACATCAGCGTTGAACTTTCCATCGTTGCTTCCCCAGGACACATAGACCGTTACCGGCTTGGAGATACAGATGAAACTATCCGTCTTGTCCAGTATCACATGAGTATTTGGCTTGTCCGACAGCATATTGCCAAGGTGTACCATATCCGCATTAAAGTCGGGGAAGTTCACGGGAACATCAATGATGTCGGTGCCGGAGTCATTCAGGATAGATTTCGGTTGGATTGCCGCATCACCTAGCCCCTTTTTGGCGTCTGCATCGAGCAGAATTACACGTTGTTTGGGTGCAGGAGCAGCCGCTCTATCCACCAGCGACTTGGCATCATCCTCTGTATAGCCATCAAGCCTCGTAACAAGGTAACCGCCGTATTTCTGATGAGAGAACGGCTCTCTGGACCGCCAGTATCTGTTTACTACCGGATGGCCCTTGGCTCCCAGGTTAACGAACATCGGGTTGGACATACCTAAGGTAGCCAGGACACTGTCCACAGACTGTCCGCCGGAAGTGCCGCCGGTGGGATCGCTGCTCAATCGAAACGGTACACCCTTGGTCAGCACTATATACTTGATCTTGTTAACAAGTGCGTGCTTTGCCAGATAATCGGCGACAGGTTTGTGAATCTGTGCTACATAGTCATCGGGAGAAATGGACTCGTTCGCGGCAGACACTGATGAATCGGCTGTCTTTACGGTAACGAGCCTGGAATCGGATATGCCTCTTTTCGACATATAATATGCCGCAATCCGCACAGACACCGGAGAGTTCGAGTTGCGTACCACCAGCACATCATTCGGACCGGCAGCAGTACACTCCGTTAAAACAGAAAACACCAGCAAAAACGCGCAGAATGCAATTATTACAGCTTTCATGAATCAATAATACTACATAGCAGGCAAGGATTCAAAAACAGCAGGAGCGCAGGTAAATTAAATTTGGATCGGCCACAGAGTGGGCAATACCGGCCTTATGTGCTATAATAACTTGTTGGGACCGAATAGGCCCGGATCATCGAGGAGAAGGTAGAATGGCAGAACAGAACAAACGGGTAAACGCTCAGGAGCCCGCATGGCATGAACTACCAAAGGGCGGACTGATGGTCGAACCCGGAAGCGCTGAGAGCTATAAGACCGGCGACTGGCGCACCGAGCGCCCGATTTGGAACTCCGAGAAGTGCATCAGTTGTTTAGTTTGCTGGATGTATTGCCCGGACAGCTCCATAATGGTCGAAGATGGTAAGGTTATTGGCATCGACTATGATCACTGCAAAGGCTGCGGGATTTGTGCTGCCGAATGTCCATCCAGAGTTCAGGCTATCGAGATGCGCCCGGAGGCCGATTATCGGTAAAACCGAGCGTCAGTGCTTTGCTTAACAAGCCGCCTGTGTAATATGGGCGGCTTGTTTGCGTTGTGCACCTGGCAGGACAGGGCGGAATCCGCAAAAGTAAGGGTAATATGGGTCAAAGGCTCACGGCGGCGGTAATACGTAAGTGGGTCACAAAACTTGAGGCATTCCCTGAGCGCCATGGATAATCCTGACGCTCAGAAATGTCGGTATCAAGAGCAGTTTAGCTCCCAATGATTGGCGGAGTGAGTGGGATTCGAACCCACGAACGGGAAGCCCGTTACAGCATTTCCAGTGCTGCTCCTTCGACCAACTCGGACATCACTCCAAGGCGAGTGTATTTTAGCATGAATCAGGTCGAAGATCAACGGCTGTTATTGTGATTGCCTGTTTCTTATGCGATTTACGAGATCATATACAGTTTTGGCGTCTCTAATATCGTAGAAAGCAATTGCTGCTGCGTTGTTAGCATACTGCCCGAAATAGCCCATCCCCGTATTGCCGTACATAGCGAACTGCCAATTGGTATTTCCAAAAATCAGCGAACCCATTCCGTTAGCCCCGATAGATTGGTTAATCATCGGGATGTCGCGGATGAAAACAGCCTGGATATTTTTCCCAATCCCCAGAGTAATTACAATAATTCTCTTATTTGTGACCGCATAATACGTTTTTCGCTTTTTCCATGCTTTATAAAAGAACCTGCCAAATACCATATATAAGCCTATTAGGACGAATGGGACACCAAATAACGCGAACAACAACGGGGCGCCACCACCTTTGAATGTAATACCAAGAGCTGAAGCTTCCCAGAAAATTGCAAATCCACACCATAAAATACTAAATGGAATAAGAAATATATCAGCTTTTGTAAAGATAATCGATGGATCCGGCTGCCCTACCCACTCAATGCTTTCCTCATCCATAAGCTCGCTTTGAATCACTTGACGCTGAACCCAGTCGTCCACAACAACCGAAGCCATCTAATTCCTCCAAGGCAAGTCATTATACTCAAACAGTCACGCATTGATAATATTATGCCCAATACTCATAAATTCCTCTTATTCAGGCTATGCCTGCCTGCTAGACACCTGCTGAGGTGCGATGTATCATTTCTCTGGCTGTTGCACCACACAAATGCGACGAAGAGCGCAATCCTCAGGAGTTAAGGACGTTGAAAGGCGAAAAGGCATGCCTCGAATCCGCCAGGTCGGGGCGCGACATTATTCTGGCTAATGATTTTATCCGACTTAAACTTATATACCGCGACGGGGGTTATTCCCAAGAGTTTTACGGCATCGACAGCACCAACCAACCCAGGTTGATCCTCTCCACCATCCACCGCAACCTAATACCATTCACCGAACATAGATTACCGGCAGACCCGATGTTTTCAGGCCGCAGGCGGCATCTTTTCGAAGTGAACCGCGACTCTCTGCGTATGGTCTATTCTGACGCGCAGATAACCAAAACCGATGATGAACTCAGCGTCACGCTATCCGGCGATTCATCCTCAGGAAGATTCTCCTCGGCAATAACCCTTACACCCGGCTCTAAATTCGTTCGAGTGACTATGGAATTCGAGCCGAAGGCATCGAACAGGCAGCCGTTCTTCGAATACCTGACGGCAGCTTACGCATTCCTGCCGGACGGGCTGCTTCTCGATAACTACAGCAGGCCGGACTATGCCTGGGCCCCGTCGCTCAGGCCGGAAAACGACCACATTATCGGCGAAAGCTCGTTCAAGTCTCCGGCTGTCCTCGTCCAGAGGAAAAAGCTCCTGGCAGCGGTCATTCCAGACCCCAACTGCCCAAAAGCTCTGCCCGTTGCGCTCGATTTGGATATGATGAACGGCGTGATCTCAGCTCCGCTCCTCGTCTACGGGTTTTGCAGTTCGAAACCGGACGGACAGTTCTCATATCATGACCGCTCGATGCTCCTCTGGCCGGATGAAGAGAAAATAACCTGCACTTTCTACATTTATATCGATGCAGCAGCCCGGACTGATGTAGGGTTCGAGCCGGTTCAGGAGCGGGTCTGGCAGATGGCGCGGTCAAAAGAACAGTCAGCCGTCTCAACAGGACTGCAGGACGATCTTCCATCGGCCTATGTCCGTTTGGTAAAGTCTGTGGAACTTCAGAAGGCACATGAGACAATAGAACGGGTGCTTGCAGACCAGACACCTGCTGGGCTCTTTGCTGTCCAAAATACCGATCAGCCATACGATGCAGTCCGCGATTCCGAGGCCTGCCGCTGGCTTCTGGCTGTAAGCCGGTTAACAAAAGAGAACGCGGGAGTGCTTTCCGCATGCAGGACATTCGGGGATTTTCTCGTTTCCAGACAGCTTTCATCAGGGGCAATCCCGCCGTGGTTTTCGTATGACTTCGAACCGCTGCCGGAGCTGAAGGAAAGCGCCGAGACCGGCGCAACAGGCAGGTTCCTGGCCGAGCTGTACAACGCCACCGGAAAACGGGCTTACCTGAAGGCCGCCTGTAAATCCGGTAAGTTCGTGGCGAAGCTCATCGAAAAGGAGCATTATATCGACAGAAACGTGCTGTTCTCCGGCGCGGCGGATATCCGCGACTGCCATACGATGATCCTGCCGCAGGGGTCAGCAGCAGCACGGTACGCAGCAGACCTGATGATCTCGCTGTGCTATGTGACCGGAGATAAGAAGTATCTGAAGCCGGGGCTTGCCGCAGTCAGCCGGATGTGCTGGTTCCAGAACACCTGGAGCGGCGTATTCGGGTCGTTTGCAGCAGGAAACACAATCGAAGAAAGTGCGTCCGGCGCGGCATTTGGACGGACCCTTCTCGAATACTACAGTGCCACTCACCAAAGCGAGTATCTGGAACGCGGCTTGGCGGCGATATACGCAGGCCTGTCACTTGGCGACGCTGACGCCGCAGCCATCCGCACATGGGCTGTAAACAGGTTCGGAGCGGCGTTAATCGACGTCAAAAACCGCTGCGCGCACTCCATCGGGCTGTGCAGCATCCATAACCTTTCCTTCAAACCGGGAACAGTAGAATTCAATGCCCGAAACGGCTTCAGCAAGGACCATTACCTACCCGCAACGATAAAATTTACCGGTTTGCGAGGAAATTCTTATAAAGTGACCATAAACGGGGAGGGAAACAGGTACTCAAAAGTCGAATTAGAGTCAGGGATAAGCGTTAAACTCTGATCGGAGGTGCACCTATGCGCAAACCTGTAGCAGTCCAAAGACGCGACTATTTAGCCACCACCGGGCCAACAATCTTCGGTATAAAACGTATGGACAAAGTCCAGTCGCCGCGCGGCGAACTGTTCACGTTCCTTGGAGTCAAGGACGGTGAAGTCTATATGGAACGCGATGACAAGACAAAAGGCGAGCCGTTTATGATTATCGACAGCTCGGACTTCAGCAGTTGGCAGAAAAAGTAGGATCAATCAAGGAGAAACATCAAAGACATGCAGTCTATCCAGAACATCGAACTCGAATGGGCAATACTTCATACCGCAGACAGCGCTTCGGACTCTCCGAGACTCTCGGATGAGCAGGTCACGCTGGACGAAGACATCAGAAAATACTTCGAGGACCACATTAAGTCGTGCCTGAAGTCCAGCCAGACACGGATGGGGAAGTTTATGTCCTCGGAAGGGTCGGTGGCATCATCGTGCGACAGAATGATAGCCGAAGGGCCTTCCTGCTTCAAGGATGTTTCGCACGCGATAGCCTGGTGGCTGCAGAAACAGGTCGAACGAGAGAACTCTATGACCGCGGATCTCGCGATATGCCCGTTTATCGACCTCGATACGGATGACAGGTACGTCGCGCTCCTCAAACTCGACCCGATGCGCGTGTATCTTCGCAGCCGCGAGGAAGACGAACTGTCTTTCGAGCAGATACTGGTCCTGCCGGACGCGGCTCATGGCCTCATAACCTGGGCAATCATCCGCCCATGGGCTGAAGAAACGCGTTATGACCTGCTCTACCGCGCATCCGAAGAAGACAGCTTCTGGGTACCCGATTTTCTGGAGTGTGAAGAGCTTGCGACTCCGAGGCAGCTGACGAAACTTGTTCTGAACGAGACAAGCAAGTGGCTGGATGCCAATGCGGAGCAGATAAGCCCGGAAGTGGCCGCCGACCTCTCGCGAACGGTCCGCGAGACCGCCCAGACTCACGTTATGGACCTTGAAGAGCTGGCGGAGAAGGTCATTCCGAACTCGATGATGAGGGACGACTACATAGGAAGGCTGCTGGACAAAGGAATGACCGAGATGAGGTTCGAGCCGGACCGCGACTACGCAGAGCGCCAGTCCAGAAAGACCACCTATGTCCTCGACGACGGAGTTACGGTCGCCGGCCCTTATGATGTGATCGACGACATAGTCACAGTGCTCCCCAAAGACGATGAAGGCAAAACGCACTTAGCCATCGCGTCGAAGAAATTCTATCAGAAGTAGCTATACAACTAAAAGCCCGGCGTCTTATGATGCCGGGCAAGCAGTACCACATCCTAAATCTGAGGTGATTCGGTAATGATTGAACAACAGGTATTATTTGCAGTTTTAATCACTCTTTTTGCATGTGGCGCAGCATTTTCAAAAGCTACATCTTCCGATGATGACGAGCACGAATTAAATGTACAGATTATCAACAAAGCGAAGCTCTCACCTGAGCGACTTGCCGATGCAATTAATGCAAAGGCTGTGTTGACGAACAATCCCAAGTTGCTCGCACAATCAGCCAAACTCGTCCCAACCGATCCGGTCTACATCTTCCAGCCGTGCCTATGGAAAATTGATACAGATCTGGGTGATTTAGCACAAGAAGCGCCCTCATCTACCGACTGCGAGAAGTTGATGCAAGACGTAGAAAAACGCAAGCAAGGTGAAGTCGCAAAGGCTCGAAAGTTGCTCGATAAAGTATATTTAGTCTCCCCAAACTACCTTCCCGCACTGTATCTTGATGCGCTGAACAAGCCCACACTCGAAGAAAAGCTTGCAGCGCTTGAAAAAATCGCAGAGATCGATAAGGACAACGCAAAGCCTTATTACAATATGGCCGAGTTAAAATTCGGTTCACTTACCAGAGGCAAAAGAACTACTGAGGAAAGCAGCAATTATGCATTTCCGCTGACTACAGATGAGCTTAAGGACGTTCTCGATCTCATCCGTAAGGGAAATGCCGAACCTGCTCTCATAACGACTTTATTGAGGGTACCTTCTGTTGAGAACATCAAAGTCTCGATCAAAGGCAAGGTGCTGCCGAAAGAAGCAGTCGAATCTATGCTGATGATTAATATAAACGAAGACGAGGTTTTTAGGGATGTATCTCAGATAAATAACGCCATCGCACGGCAAATCAGCAGGCAGATTTCATGGGAAGCAAAGCAGTTAGCCCTCAAGGATCGCAAAGATGAAGCACTAGATCTCATCGATGTAGGTCACGCCTTTGCCGACAATGTGGCCGCAGAAAAACCCTATAGGGGAATGCCGTTCCTGGTAGGAAGCGGAATGCATAGCATACTGCGAAAAGCTGAGTCTGATATTCTTGACGCATCGGCAGATAAAGACCGCCTCGCAAAACTGAAAAAGCAGGAAGAAGCTTGGAAAAATGGCGTAACCAGTTTCCAAGCTATTTTAGGACAATTAATAGCATCACCTAAAGATCTTGTACACTACATAAGCTACAATCTTGAGGAATCCACTGTGGCAGATGCCTTAAAAAAGCTCAATCTAATAAACTGATTTCACCATTATGGAACCCATTAACATCAACATAACTAACATAAAGATCGAAACGGAGCGGCTGATACTTCGGCCGCTCCGTCAGTCAGACGCGCCTGAGCTGTTTCCGCTGATAAATGATGCGGATGTGGCCCAATACATGTTCAGAGTGCCTCACCCTTACCCCGAAGATGTTCTCCCTGAGTGGCTTAAAAAGGCTGAAGCTGCAATGAAGCGCAAAGAGCAATTCGAATTCGCTATTATCACTAAAGAGACTGGCAAACCCGCCGGTGTGTGCAGTCTGGACGGGATTTCCTGGGAAAACGAAAACGCCGAGCTTGGCTACTGGCTTGGGAAGCCCTACTGGGGCCATGGGATTATGACCGAAGCCGCAAAAGCGGTGGTCACGTTCGGGTTTGATATACTCGGTCTAGAGCGGATATACGCAAGCTGCTTCGAAGAAAACAAGGCATCGGCAAAAGTGATCCAAAAAGCAGGCCTCCTCTACGAAGGCTGCTCCCGCCACGGGATCAAGAAAAACAACGAGTTCATTAACATCCTGAAATTTGGGATGATACGGGCGGATTATCTCATCAAATAATTTCTTCTCCACTTGCCATACATCCTGCTGACGTAACTTCCTCGCCTATTACGGGTATGACTTGTCGACTGACTCAATTCATTTGAGAGGAGAAAAGTTATGTCAGCAGGTATGCGTGTACGATTGATCAGTTTAGCAATTGCAGTATTAACGATTTTAGTGCTTGTGCAGGCAACAAGCGCAGCAGATTTGACGAACAAAGAGCTTCTTGGCAAGTTCCTGTTTTTCGACACGAACTTGTCGAGCCCACCGGGACAATCCTGCGCGAGCTGTCATGACCCGGACTTCGGGTTTGCAGACCCGGACCACAACCTCCCGGTTTCTCAGGGAGCTATCCAGATTCGTGTGGGAAACAGAAACGCCCCGACCGTTACTTATCTTGCCACAGCCCCTGATTTCACTTATGATCCCGACACCGGGGCATCAAAGGGTGGACAGTTCTGGGATGGCAGGGCATTCGACTTGGTGGAACAGGCTAAGGGGCCGTTCCTGAACCCTGTGGAGATGCATAACCCCAACAAAAAACTCGTTATACACGATATCCAGAAAGCGGACTACGCACCGCTCTTTAAGAAAGTATACGGTAAAAATATATTCAACAATGTCGAGAATGCCTACAATGCGATGGCGGACGCGATAGCCGAATTTGAGAAATCACCAGAACTGAATAGATTCGATTCCAAGCTGGATTACTACTTGAGAGTTGATAAAAGCGTTTTCACGGACCAGGAAAAGCTGGGAATGGAGATATTCCAGGGGAAAGGGCACTGTTTAGGCTGCCATGCATTTCCGGTGGGCTCGACGGAGCCGATACTTACGGCATTCGGCTATGCCAACATCGGTGTGCCTATAAATCCTGATAACCCGTTCTACACAACCATACCAAGCATAAACCCGGATGATGGGAAAATCATCGACCTTGGGCTCGGTGGATTTCTTCAGACCCTGGGACTAAAGCAAAAAGCTTACGAAGACCAATACGGCAAAATGGGGATGCCTACCGTAAGAAATATCGCCTTGACTGCTCCATATTTCCACAACGGAGTGTTCAATGACCTGCACACAGTGGTGCACTTCTTCAACACCCGTGATGTTACGGAAGAACACTGGCCTTCGCCAGAGGTAAAAGCCAACGTTTCAACCGTTGTTGGCAACCTGGGACTGACTGAAACAGAGGAAGAAGCACTTGTCGCTTTTCTCATGACACTGACTGATGGCTACAAACCCTAAGCATTGCCAGCGAGTTGCTCCGGTGGAATCTCGCCGGAGCAACTTCCTCAACAAATAAGGCCCTTACCATAGAGTTTCAGGAGATAAAGTAACAGCTAATATATAACTGGCCGCTAATTAATCAGCCGAAAATCTATAGGCTGTACTTAAGCCGCCGGTGGCAACGCGAAATTTGCCCGTGATTTCATCTCGTGGTATACTATGCGAGTGAACGCGCGCCTGTAGCTCAGTGGATTAGAGCATCTGACTTCGGATCAGAGGGTCGGGGGTTCGAATCCCTTCAGGCGCGCCATTTTTGTGCTTGTTATCCTTCGTAAAGTACCGTAATTTACGCGATCAGTACCCGCCATTTACGCCATTTTTCGGGGTTTGCTAACAATCTCGTTAGCAAATTGTTAGCAAATCTCATGCCCCCACACGCTCTCCGTCCGCGGCTGCATGCGTAATGCTGCGCCCTGTCCTATTGACCTGTATCCCATCAGAAAACGGTGGAATATCGCGCATGAGATAGGACATCACCTGATGCTTCCCAAGAATGTGTAGCCAAGCACAATTTGCGAGCTAAGGCGAACAGATGTGCCGATCAGGCCGATCGAAGAACGCCGAGCAGATCGTTTTGCCGCGGCACTGCTAATGCCGCGCTGGCGTCAGCCTATTATTGACTTAGGATTACCTGTCTTGTCGCTGGCTTCCGCTGTATAGTCTATCTCAGCTCGTTAAAAGAGGAAGAGGGTGGAACATTTGCTCCACCCTCTCGTTTTTTGTCTATATGAACACTACGGCGCTGGCGGTTTTGGTGAGATTGCCAATACCGGTTGGCCCACTATGTTGTAGGTATAATTTACTTCGCGCCCAAGAGCATCTGTAGCCGAAATGACATTGCCCATAGCGTCGTATCTTAAGTGAGTCACATGCCCAAGGTTGTCGGTGACGGTTAGCGGCTGGCCGAGCATCGCAGCCTGGCTGAAGCTGCCGTCTGTGGTATAGTTGAGCGTCGTTACAATGCTCGTTACGGTACCATTGCCGGGGGTAGTGACGGTCAGGATATTGCCGAGTGCATCATAAGTATACGATGATGCCACTGTCGAGCCGTTCGTAGTGCCCGGTTTCGGGGCCGTGATCGTTTGGACGAGTCCAGAAGAATAATAACCAATCGTCGCAAGTGTCTTGGTCCCCTGTACAGCGCGTGTCAGCCATCCGAACGGGGAATTTGCATAACTGTAATCGTAGGTGGTTGTCGTCCCTCTCGGGTTCGTGATACTTACGATATTGCCGTATTTATGCGTTTGATCGTAGGTGATGGTCGTCTCCTTACCGTTCTTGTCAGTAATCTTCGTTGGGCTGTAAGGATTGTTCGAGTCGTTATACTCTATCGTAGTCGAGTGGTTCTTTGAATCGGTTGTACCCGTGTTCACATACTTCACCGGATCGAATTTCTGATCCCAATACATTGCGGTAACACCATCTTTTTTGACAGTGATCCTCGTTTTATCCCAACCATAGCTATATTCACGAACAACGCCATTCGGATCTGTTAGGGACAAGACCCTCGCATTATTAGCATCGGTATCGTAAGCAGCGGTAATTGTGCTGGTCCCCGTGCCTGTAGGGCTCGGAGTTTTTGTAGTAGACAGGAACGGCTTGCCACTAAACCTGCTTACATAGTCATATTTCAACTGGAAAGGCGCAGTTGTCGCGGTAGACTTTACTATCTGCGATACTTCAAGCAGGCACTTGTCAGATATGTTTTCATCTGTTGCATTTCCGTAGGTATAGACAACTTTGCGGCTGTGGCAATCCGTTACCGATGAAACGTAGCCATCGGTGTTGTACGCAAAAGTCAGGAGAGTATTCGGGGTAGCACTGTCATCCGTGACAGTCGTAACTCGATCATTCGAATCGCGATTGATCTCGATATATCTTCCCATCCTGTTGGCTATCTTTTTAAGTGTGTAAACGCTGCTTATTTCTGATTTCGGAACGAACGTCCAAACAGTGTCGCCCTGTTTCCACCTAACATTGATACTAGTCCACTTTCCTATGGTAGATTGGGTTCCAGTTACCATGTAAGGCGCACCTGCAGGTGCTGTAATTTCTCCGGCAGTCCCATTCACAACAAGCTTGTCTTGAGCGCAGTTCGGATAGAGCATCACAAGATCGGACCATGCGTTATTGTCTCCTGTTGTTATTATCCTTAAGTCATAGTTGTGAACCCATCCAGCAGGAAGGCCGGGAGAACCATATGACGATTTTGCCATCCCGCTGTAATTATTCCTTTGGAATATGGCATTTGGCCCAAACGGATTGTATGCGCTGATATCCGAGTCTGGAAAATCCATATGCTCGCCTGTTATGAGGCTTACCGGATCACCGCCGCCGTTTGCTCCTCCGCTCCCCGGCGAAAACACCGGATTATTAGGATCGTAAACAATTACTGTCCAAATTGGAATATTGATGTATTCACGTACAGGTGGATCAGTTTGTACCTGTGCTCTCAAATCGACCGACCCTGTAATAGCTGTTCGAGAAAGATCTCCGACACTTCCATCCCATGAACCCGCACAACGTAATTTAGCATAAACGTTTCTGCTAAAAGTGATAGTCGTGCCGGGATTCTCTACTTCAGTAATTATCTGAGGCTCACCTCTTGCTACTTCACTAAAGGCGTATGTGCCTATTTCCATGCGAGTGGTATATGGTACACTTAGATCAATATAGTGTTCCGTAATCGCTGAAAAATTGCTTGTAATTCCGATAGAAGCGAATGGATGCTCAACTATGTACGCCACGGATGGAGGATCACTCGGTTCGCCCAGTCCCGGCACCCATTGGAAAGTATATGTTATTGTACAATCCAAATTTAAGTCAGTGCTTCCTAGCCAAGGTGTTAGCGAACTCGTATTTACAGTAGGGGTTTCCACACCCGCCAGCAAGGGAATAGCTGAATTTACCGTGCCATATACTACATTACCGGTCGCCGTCGCAAAGCACAAATCATTATTAATGATATAGCTACAATCAGTCTGCCGCCACTCCGCCATTACGGGGCAGACCAGCAGCATCGATGCTACTAACGCTAAGGCTATTCCAACCAGGAATTTACCTGGTGATTGTAACTTCATTTTATTTCTCCTTTCCGAAATACACGCCCGCTTTGAGCAAATTACATGCGATCGTGGTGGCATCGGCATGGCAACCGTGACGATGCCTACTAAAATTAATCATCTGCCAACTCCTGCACCATGATCGATTTGCACAGAGCAAATATCTCACATCCATATGATGGCGTTATGTGTAGTAGAATCATCTTCTGGTCACGTATCCTATCGAGATCGGGGGCTAGTTTCCCAATCAGATCCTTAGTATCATTTGTATGGAGTACGTCCGCTAACCATTCTGCCGGCATATTTGGCCACTCATATTGGCTCATATCATCGATAATGTTGCCTTCCCAGAAATCGTGGACGCACATACTAAAGATCCCATCCAGTATGACCTTAAACCTCGCTTTGCAAGAGTAGCATTGAACAATTATCTCCGCCTTATGCTCCATCATAGTGTCAGAGATAATGCCTAAAATATAGCAATCATGAAGGGCTTCATTCTGGCTGTGATCACAATGATGTTCAGATAAATTATTCATTCAAGTGGACCTCCGGATATTCTTAGATTATGAGTTGGTTTACCGCCATCTTCAGGTCTCAGCCACTCGTGGTAGTGTGGCTGCACCCCGTTATGAGAATGATCAAAATCATAATCCCATTTAGGCCAACCATCATCACCGTATTGACGAACCTTAGCACCATCAGGTGTCTCTACAATGCTTCCTGGCTTACCTTCGAATGGTAACTTAGAAGCATTGTGCACAAGCACATTATCATTAGAGATATAGTAGTTATGCTGACCTTGAACTTCGAAGTTGTAGACATCAAAGTCTCCATACCTTACAGAACTATCGACAACGGTGACGGCGCTTCCATCAGCAGTTTTAAGTACCGTGCCTGGGGTAAGTTTACCAAGAGCCACATAATCACTTATTGCAGGAACATAGAACGGATGCTCTAGTGTGCCTGTGATAAACGTATCATTACCATCTGAAGAGCGTACCGTCAGGTCAACAAGAGCGTCAGTCTTCCTCTTGAATGTCTGAGCAACTCTAGATGATATTATGCCTGTATCTACCAGGCCACAGTCTGCCGCTACATCATAGACTCTGCCATGAAAATATACTCTACGTCCTGGCCAGAGCACTGCACCCAGAATAGCTTGTGCTGTGACATGCATATCCTTATCCAGCACCTGCACAACGTCCTTCACTTGAGGTTTAGTGTTTTCCGAAGCGGTAATTACTGATGAAGAATCGGCATCATATGACCAAACCAATTCTCCAGGCTGTATATTCTCAATGGTTTTGTATCCATCAAGAGTTGCGACTGGAGTTCCGGCAATAAAACATCCTGTTTCGGCACCTTCAAGCGCTTTTTCTTCGTAATTATATAGCTTCTCACCATTCACTTCTCCAACAAGAGTTCTACTACCTTGAATGTATGCTATACTACTTACTGCAAGCGCGCCAGTTTGATAGATTATATAGCCACCGCAATAAATAATCGCAGTATAACCTGCAGTATCTACTACGAGTCCTGTCATTGCTTCAAAAAGTAGCTTACCATTATCATGGCCGGTTTCGTGCCTTCCATATTCATATCCAGCATTAGCCCAGCTATCAGCCAATGGTGCCAGTCCAATTTGATATGGTAATTCCCCACTCTTCCATGAATCATATAGGTCACCAAGCCACGATCCTCCACCATCCTCGCACAGCCCCAACGGATCAGTATAGTTTACGGGGTTGTTGGAGCAATAGCCATACAGGTTCAAGCCTCCTGCGTAGCCTATCGGGTCGCGGGTGAGCCATCTGCCTTCGACTGGATCGTAATACCTGTTGGTGGCAAGTATAAGGCCGGTCTCGCGGTCAGTATAGTAGCCAGACTGTCCCTGGTAGCCGAACGGGGTGTCATTCGTCCCAGCTATCCTGTTGCCGTAGGCATCATACTGCTCTGTAGTGATGACTGCGCCGGTATCATCCAATAGCTGGACAACATTTCCGCCGTCATCGAAGGTATAAAAGACACTTTCCGTGCCTTCTCTTCGGGCAAGGAGCCCGTTTGCACCGAATGTGTTGGTCGCAACTACAGTTCCACCCTCGTTAAGCTCACAGACAGGTGTTAAGCCGTCATACAGGAAGTAGGTTTTGTTCCCTCCGGAGTCTTCCTTCCAGGCTCTCAGCCCGTCATGGTAGCCCATGAGGGTGCTGCCGTAGGAGATCAGCCTGTCTTCAGGGTCGTAAGCCAGAGTTACGCCGTTTCTATAGACCGTCGGGTTGCCGTTTCCGTCGTAGGTGTAGCCTAATCGCTGGTTTTTAACACCATCATAGCTTCTGGATGCCCCTTTGAAGGTAGTCGGGTTTCCCGCAGCATCATAAGCGAATACATCAGTATATCCGCCGTTCCTGGTAGTCTGCTCCTGAAGAAGCTGGTCCAACGGATCGTAGGAATAATTGGTCACACCGTTTTGAGCCGGGACGGAAGGTATGTTTACCGTCACGGAAAGCAGGTTTCCAAATGTATCGTAGGTCATAGGGCTGACCGTCCCGCCGAACTTCGAGAGCGTTGTTCCACCGGTAGTCTTGTTTTCGAGACAGGTCATGAACCCACGGTGGTTGTAGGTATAAGCCGTCTGCGAAACGGGAGTAGTCTGGGTGGAAAGCCAGTTGTTATTCTGATACGTCCAAGAAAATGTTTCACTGAACGGATTTACAAGCTGGACCGGACGATTTGCACCGTCATACGTGTATGCAAAGGTCCCGGCGGGGGTAGTCATCGATGATATGCTGCCGTTATCGAAGAAATTGTAGCTGATGGTCTTCGCCGGCAGCCCGGTATAAGTAGTCGTAACACTTGTAGCTGCGCCGCGGTCGTCGTATTGATACCCTGTCGTGCCCTCACCGTCTGTTACAGATGTACACCAGCCGTGCGCAGTATCGTAAGTATAGTGAATATCATACGCCGACCTGTTGGTGTAGTGTACGTCCGTCAACAGGTTCTGTGCGTCATTGTATACATAAGTCGTTTCCCAATTCCTACCATCGACCCGCCTTAAGGCTCTGCCGCTCGGATCGTGATCGGGATAATAAATAGTCTCGTCGCCGGGAAGATCGACCTGGGTCAGGTTCCCTACTTCATCATAAGTGTATTCGGTGATCTGGTTATTGGGATCGATCAGCGTCTTTACCCTATAGAGCGGGTCATATGTAACGCTTGCCTGCTGAACGTTGCCGGTTTCAGTTAAAACTTCACCTGCCGGGCCGTAGACGTTCGTTACCTGTTTTACGACGGCGCCGGACTCATTCAGAACAGATGTCTTCTTGATCGGTCCGCCTGTGTATAGATACTCATAATGAACGACAACGCGTCCATCAGGATCATACTCTGAGTCCGCCAACGTTGTGTCGTATATGGTGCTCAGATCGCCGTTGACCTGTACCCGGTATTTCGGACACATTGTTAAGCGGCTTTGGCAATTTGATTGGCTGCAAACTGGACTGGTGAAAGATACCCCAGTGTCGAGTGCAGCCTGACTCTGTTATAGAAGAGTTCGATATACTCAAAGATATCCCTTCTGGCTTCATCGCGGGTTCTGTAGCGACGATGGTGCACGAGCTCTCTCTTCAGACTCCCAAAGAAGCTCTCCATCACGGCATTGTCCCAAGGATCGCCCTTCTTGCTCATCGAACAGATCAGGCCGTGCTTTTCCAGCTCCTTCTGGTAGTCAAAGGAGGCATACTGGCTGCCCCGGTCACTGTGAGCCACAAGGCCGGGCAGAGGATGCCTGCGTCCTGTCGCCATATCAAGAGCCCCTATCACAAGGTGGCGATCTATCCTCTCGCTCATACTCCAGCCCACCACCTCACGATTATACAGATCGATAACACCGGCAAGATAAAGCCAGCCTTCAGCAGTCGGGATATATGTGATATCACTTACCCACGCCCGGTCAGGCTCCTGGACCTGGAAATCCCTCTCAAGGAGATTCTCTGCTACCGGCAAGTCATGATTTGAGTCGGTTGTCACAACAAACCGCTTCCTCACCTTCGGCCTGATGCCGTTCTTCTTCATAAGTCTCCCGACCCGACGCCTTGAGCAGGTCTCACCCTCGCTCACGATCTGTTTGTGCACACGCCTTGAACCGTAGGTCTCCTTGCTTTCTTTGAACACCTCCTTGATTCTCGCCAGAAGACGCCCGTCTTCAACTTCTCGCCGGCAAGTCTCTCGAACCGCCCAGTCGTGATAGCCGCTTCTTGAGACCCCAAGGACCCGACACATCACTAGAACCCGAAACTCTCCTCTGTGAGCAGTGATAAACGCGTACTTCAGAGCTGCTCCCTCGCAAAGTACGCTGCGGCCTTTTTTAGTATCTCCCGCTCTTCTTTCAATATCCGGTTCTCGCGGCGCAGCCTGACAAGTTCCTCGTGCTCACTTGCCGTTACCTGACTCCCGTCGGGCTTCTTACCGAACTGCTTGATCCACTTGTGCAGCAGACTCTCGTGGATGTCCAGATCCCTCGCCACCTGAGACACCACAACTCCCTCACGCTGTGCCAGACGCACAGCTTCCATCTTGAACTCGCTCGTGTATTTCCTTCGATTCATAACTCACCTCATTAGCTCTATAATACTCGCTAGCAAGGTGTCCGGGAAAATGGGTACAGTCCAC
>JBDKUN010000055.1:0-96985 GCA_039679675.1 Armatimonadota bacterium | reverse complement strand
TCGTCCATTTTTCCTCCTTTTCAGAAACTTTGTGCGGTTCCTGAAAAAGAATGATGGACGACTCCTGTATATGTCAAACTCTGGGAGTCTCCCCGGCATAGCCGGGGGTTTACCTTTTTCAATTAGTCTGCCGTCACGGGAAAGATGGTAATTATGCCACTGCTACACTGATGAAGATAATCAGCAGGGGAAACTCACAAAAAGTTGCAAGTATTGAACTTGAAGGGCTTCTTCTTGTATATTCCACCAAGACCATTAAGCTTCAGACCCAGGATGGCACATCCAGGACTGCAGTTGTTGTAGTTGGTGATGGTCATACAAGGCGATGGGTTTATGTCATTGCGATCAATACTGATACTGGCACACTCAAGCCGATATTAGATGAATGGCATGAAGGTGATGATGTAGGATATCATTTCAATAAGAGTGGACAGTTGGAAAGATTGACTTTAAGATATGCTTCCAACCATGTTGCAGGTGACGCGTTTCCCGGCCATTTACGTTTAGAAAGAGACTTTATATGGTCTGCAAGTAAGCAGGGATTTATTGAGAGCAAGCTTCGACCCAATGTTGAAGGTGAAGCCAAATTAACGTTGGCTGAAACGCTTTATATGGCAGGACAGGATCCTACTTTGGGCACTAATGGGTGGTACAGCGATAAAAGCACACATGCCGATATATTTGTATTTGAGCCAAAAGGGCTCCTGAGGTCCAAGATTCCACCTGATATGCGGTGGGCAAAGAAATTCATGGCGAAGACGCGTATTGTTCTAGTAACAGAGAAAGAATGTTACAAAAAGGAAGAATTCCAACTGATTGAACTCCGTGGGCTGAATAAATAGGCATGTAATAATGGAGACATTCTGATAGACCGAGGGATCTGTGCCTCGGTCTGGATTCCCCCGGGCATCTATGCCCCGCACATAGATTTGCGAGTGATCCATGCATATGGAAATACTCCAATGCAGTATTGAGTTTCCACTAATACCAAATGTGAAAAGGCAGGTAGTCTCTTATGATTACGCTGAAAAATATCCATTGGAATGTGCTTTTTTATGCTGTAGCAACTCTACTTGTTCCATTGGCTGGAAATTCGGCTAAGAAAATCAATCAGGACAGTGTGCCAATTCGTCAGGCCAAGCTGCTGTGGGAGTTCAAACAAAACGGAACCATCAACTGTATGGATTTCTCTCCCGATGGCAGCAGACTCGTCTGTTCTAGTGATAACAGCCACTCTAATCTAGGCATTTGGGACACAAAAACGGGCAGACAGCTTGGTTATGTCAATACTTACGGCAAGATAGCATATTCCAGATATACTTCTGATGGCAAGACCATAGTCACAGAAGAGATCGATGTAGATGGAAAAGGACGCACAGATATCCGCATAAAGGATGGATATACAGGCAAGCTAAAGCACGTCATTCCTACGGATATGACTGATCCAGGTTGGGGATTGGCGGTATCAAAAGATAGCGAATTGGCAGCGGCAGGTGATTATATCGACCATCAGCCCTGTATAAGGCTGTATGATCTTCGAACATTGAAAGAAAAGCGGGTGATGATATTCCCATACGAACTAATGGGCATAGGCGATATTGCCTTCTCGCCAGATGGAAAACTTATTGCCTGTCCTGTCTATTCAAATGAAACTGGTGAAGCAAATCTGGATATCTGGGATATTACCACCGGCAAACGAGTTCAGAGTGTTGGTAGTTGCTATGAGGATATAGGCAGATATACCTTTTTCATCGGCTCCAGCAGAAGAATTATTTCATGTTATATGCTGATTAACATAATGCAGCCAAAGAACAGGATACGCCGTGCTGTAAATGACATAAAAGTGATTCCAAAAGCACTTTATACGCCTGAAACGAATCTTGTGCTTGGATTTGTAGGAAAACCACTAAAGATGGTGGAGGTATGGGATATACTGACTCAGAAAAAGGTGCATAGATGGAAGATTACTGATTCATCCGTTTATTATAAGGAGATGGCTTACTCCCAATCTAACAGGTTGCTTGCTCTTTCAAAAGATCAGGGGAGTACAGTCAAGGTTTTTAGCCTGGATTAAGAAGATTCCCGCCGATAGACTAAGGAATCCTGCCTCGGTCTAGGGGTTGGTTATGGGCATGGATGCCCTGGAGAATCAGGCTCGGGGCAGGATCCCCCGAGCCATCACCTTCTTAAATCTTTCCCTACGGCTGTGGAGCACTCGGTTGACCGTCCGGTGCTTCCGGCGTAGGAGGTGCAGATGGACTATCTCCATCAACTGATTCCTCAATGGACTCTTCATCCCAGTCCGGTTCTTTCAGATAGATACCCCATGTCTTGACCGGGCACTGGAATTCCTCATTCTCCGCGTTTTGCTCCTTCGTAAACAAGCTGAACTCGTAGTTCTTGTTTTTCTCATCGTCATTCAAGGTAAGGAACATCGGGATCATCGCACCATGGCTGTCATATAGACTGACCTTGCTCTTCGCTGCCAGGTTCGCATAGAACGACCACTGTTTGTCGTTCAGCGATGCCGGGTCCAGGCCTTCCTCCGCCAGAAGCGCCTTCTTCTGAGAACTCGTCAACACGGCATACAGCCGGAGGATGTCTTTGTTATCATTAACAGTCCACGAGTGCTGGAGCAGATCTTCATCACCGCAAATAGTGTGCATTAACTGTTCGTCAGTGAAGCATACCATATCGGCGAGATCATCGAGAGACAGGTTCCCATCCTTGGCAAGCTGCTTCCAGCGCTCCATCCACTCATCCGGGACTGCCCAGGCCCGTTTTTCGAACCATTCGCGATCCTCGAAAGTAACGACTTTGTCTGTTTTCACCGCGCGCTTGTTACAGATAACCGCGGCATATTTCAGGATAGAACCCACGGTATCTCCCGGTTTGGCAAGAGCGGAATGCATCATAGAAGATTTTACACTACCTTCACCAAAACAATCCGAAACGACCTGCAGTCCGGTTTTTACAGCGACTTCTTCGAGCAGGTCCGAAGCTTTTTTACACTTAGAAAGATCCAGCTTGGCGGCTTTTGTAAGATCAGGATCGTCGGGGTCGGATTTGAATGTGTCAGGCTGTTCGAGGGACTTGGCAGCAAGCTGCATCATCTCATTCCCCATCTGCTCTTCTTCGTACTGGCTTAACTCCGTGCCTTTGTCATACATAGCTGCAATCATTTTGCCCATGACCTTGGCTGCCGGGTTATCGAAATTGAACAGCGGCATCTCGTCGCCTTCCAAATCGACAGTTCCAAGCATCGCGTCCGTAAATGAGCCGTAATCATGCATACTATCATCTAGCTGAGAGACAGTGATCTGGCTGTCTTTATCAAGTTCCCCAGAATCATCTTCCGATGTTTTCGACGTCTCGAATTGATGTGTAAAATTCTGGTAAGCCTGTCTATACGCAGTTACCGCTGCCTTTGCATTGGGAGACAAGCCGGATATTGGTATCGAGACCTCCCTGCCCTCAAGCAGCGCAGATTTGGCTTCGGGAACAGCCTTCAGCATATCAACCATTGCCTTGCCGATAGGGTCTTTAGCAAAGACATACTGGAGCGGAGAGCTTTCCTGCAGTTTCTCGGCCTCTTCAGGAGAAAGTGCGGCTACTTTTTCCAGTTCATCGAGCGCCTTCTTGCGCATTTCCGTACGCTTTTTGGCTTTAGCCTCTTTTGCTTCGGCTATCAGCGTATCTTCTTCTTTTTTCAACTTCAGGGTCTGGTAAAGCCGGTAGGAAATAACCCCGTCCTTGGTGCTTTTTGCCCAGGTGTAGTGGAACAGCTTCGCGAGGTTCTGCTGAAGGTCCTTCAGCGGCATATCCTTGATGAATATGTTGACCTTAGTCTCCCTCACCTGCCAGTCCTTCTTATTCTTCCCGCAGTCCATAACGACGCCGGTCTTTTCGGTAAGTTCATCCAGCATTTTGTACAGAAGTTGATCTTTCGTCTGATATGTCACCTTCTGGTCGAGCCTGGAATCGGGTTTCTCAGACGGATCGGCCTGCACCTTGTCCTGTGCCGAAACGGCAGCCGTGAACGCGAGCAGTAATGCGACAACAATAAACAACCTTGATTTCATTCTTCTTTTCATCCTAACCAAGTGATACCAACTATATCTTATATGAAAGACTTAGCTAATTAACATCATTGTTCCTGTTTTTTCCTTGCGGTAGAGGTGTATGTTAAGTTAAAATTCACCTGTGAATAGCTGGGTTGAAGAAGTTATAGGTGAAGGGGGTTCATTCTCCCGATGCTGCGATGGGTATGAGCACAGGCCGGAGCAGCTTCAGATGGCGCACGCAGTGGCGGAAGCAATAGAGTCCGGGCAGCACTGCCTGATCGAAGCAGGCACAGGGGTTGGAAAGACCGTCGCTTACCTCACCCCAGCGATCATCCACAGTTTGAAGGGTAAACCCGTAGTCATTTCCACGCACACGATCAACCTTCAGGAACAGTTGATCAGCAAAGACATCCCCATGATGGCGAGAGCTATGCCCGATATGCCGTTCAAGGCGATGCTCGTCAAGGGCCGGGCAAATTACCTCTGCCTATGGGAACTGGAACAGGCACGCGGCGACATCACGCTTTACGGCGACCCCGTCTTCAAAAAACTCCTGGAATGGGCAGAAAAGACCAAAACGGGGGATGTCTCCGAGCTCGATTTTTCGTTCCCAAACTGGGGGGAGATATGCTCCAACCAGGACACCTGCCGAAGGCAGCAGTGTTATTATTATAAAAAGTGCCATTACTACGGCATGCGGAACCGGGCGGCTGAAGCCGATCTGATAGTCGTCAACCACTCGCTCTTCTTCAGCGACCTCGGGCTGCGCATGATCGACCCGTCAGCCGCTATTTTGCCCGAGTACGGCACGATCATATTCGATGAAGCTCATCACCTTGAAGATGTGGTAAGTAAAGTCTTCGGGATTGAGTTCAACAACTACCGTATACAAAGCCTGCTTCACCGCATCAGAAAACGAAGAGACATTGCCGTCACCAACTCGGAACTCGACGCAATTGACGCCGCCAACAAGGAGCTTTTTACGCTCTTTCAGGACTTCCCCAAGTCCGAATATTTCCTGGATGAAGCTTTTACCGAGAACCAGCGCGGAAAAATCGAGACTACGGCGACTGAGCTGATGTCGCTGGTCGATGGGCTGAACAAACAGCTTTCCGATCAGGACGCAAAAGGTGACGAAGACCTGCAATACCGGATAGACGGCTTCCGGCGGATGCTCGGCAGGATGAAGGACGACCTGAACGGGTTGTTCTTCCGCGAGCATGAAAACTACTTCAAGTGGTGCGACAAGCCGAGCAGCGGCCGCCACGTTACCTGCTGCCTACACACGACTCCGGTCGATGTCTCCGCCGCGCTCGAAGGCTCCGTCTGGGGAAGGCAGGACAGCGTTATACTCACTTCAGCCACGCTCGCCAACTCCGGCGGGTTCGACTATATACGGTCGAGGCTAGGCGTGCCGGAAGATGCCGTGCAGATGCTCCTCGGCTCACCGTTCGACTACCACAAGCAGGCGCTTCTCTATGTGCCGAAGGACCTCGACTTCCCTTCCGAGAAATGGGGCTATGTCGAGAGCGTCGCAAAACGGATTGAAGAGCTCGTTAACCTTTCCGACGGCCGCGCGTTCCTGCTTTTCACTTCCTACAGGATGCTGAACGCAGTCTACGACAACCTGAACGGTAAAGTGCCTTACAAACTCCTGAAACAGGGCGACATGTCGAACGAAAAGCTCCTCGAAGAGTTCCGAAAAACGGAAAAAGCGTGCCTTTTGGGTGTCCACAGCTTCTGGGAAGGCGTGGATGTGAAGGGGGAGGCACTTTCGTGCGTGATAATCGACAAATTGCCGTTTGCCGTGCCTGACAGCCCGATAAACAAGGCCCGCTGTGAGGCGATTACCCAGTCCGGCGGCGACTGGTTCCGGCAGTATTCGATCCCGCAGGCCCAGATCAGGCTGAAGCAGGGGTTCGGGCGCTTGATCCGCACGAAGTCCGACCGGGGAATAGTAGCAATCCTCGACTCAAGGCTCGTGAAGAAGTTCTACGGCAAGGAATTCCTGCGATATTTGCCGTCATGCCGTGGAACGACGAAGCTGGATAATGTGGAGGCATTCTTCAAGCGAGTGGACAGTTAATTTGCTGCTGATGCGGTAAAATAGAAGCTATAGGCCGAAACCCTGGCCACGAAAGTGTTTATCATACGCAAAAACCCTCTCAATGCCGAGTTTTCGCACGATTTCGAACCCTATACAATCCACCAGACTGGGGCCATGCCTGCCGGTGGTCAACAAGGCACTGATTCCTGCATTGTGAGTTATCTCGTCTACCCACTCGATCGCAACCACAGACATTACATCCATCTGAAACCTGCGGACTGCCGGTATTCCAAAACGCTTACGGAGAAGCGCTGTTGTTTCAACTATAACATAGGTAGAGGTTACAAGGGATTCCTTGTTATTTACCATATCGGTCCAGACTTGCCCTGCATCATGATGGTTTTGATCATCCTCATCGAGAACCGCGAGAAAAGCGGACGTGTCGATATATACACTCAATCCTTGAACGCCTCCTCCAGATATTCGTCGTGCTTTTCCGATAGATCTCCCGTGCCTGAGTGCAGGAATCCGACAGCGCCAATTGCTCTTCTTCTGATTTCCTCATCATCAGGGATGCGCTGTGTTACCAACATCCTGTCAACACACCGGCGTATAACCTCCGCCATTGATACGCCCTGATGTGCAGCTATTTCTTTCAACTCGTTGGCTTGTTTTTCAGTTAGTTGGATTTGTGTGCGAACCATAATGCATCGACTCCTGATTACATTATACCACAATGTGATTACAGATATTATATGTCATCGCTCTCCGATTTCTGCCGCGCGGCAATGGCGGTATTTATGAGTTTGCAGGCTGCCTCGGGATTTTTCACACTGATTGAATATATATAGCCATCTTTAGTCTCTATCTCCAGATATGGATGTTCTTGTTTTGTTGTATATACCAATAGTATCTTCCTCTTCAGATATTTTTTCACATCCTCCAATAGATCAAGTGCTTCCTGGCAGTTATCTTCGCCTTGTATCCTCAGTTCCTTCAGGCGTCTAGATTTGGCCAAAATTACACTTTTCTTTTCTGAGATGCCACAGTTAACAACTTCACTAATTTTTATGTCTATTTTTTCAAATGTTTCTTGCGCGAGGATTCGCTCGTTGCTTACTATAAAGATAGGAATGCGTGAAAACACAATTAGCAGAATCGGAAGTGCAAAGACTATAAATACAATCCACCATAGATTTGTAATCATCGATATGAACGCAGCCATTGAGCAAATCATAATCAGAAATAACACCCTCTCACCGAGTCCAAAATTGAAATCCAACTCCCTATAATAGAACAGTTGTCCCGGTTGAATATCATCCACATCTTCCGGTGCAAGAGGTGCAGGCTCGGATAAATCAGGCTTCTCATCAGATTTCTTTTGTTGTTCTAATGGCACAGATGGTTGCAGATATCGAATCAATGTTTGCAGTAGTATCGAAACAATGCTAAATACCCACCAGTAAAGCATCACAAAAGATGGAAATACCCTTGCAGGCAGCAGCCATACAAAGAGAATCAGAAACAGCAGCTCTCCAGGTATGTATTTATATTTCACCTTGGACGGTTCAGGTCGCACCCACCTATTATGTTTATTTTTTATAAATCTCAAAGTCGGCCAAATTATAAAGATAAGACCCAGAAAGTAGTACACAAACCATGCATCTTCAGGTGTTGATGCCCGGATAAACCGCCATTTGAGGTGTGCAAGGGTCTCCTGCCTGTGAACCCACGGCAGAGCTATTGCGAGGAGCACATGGATAGTCGGTAACACATCTAGCTTCCAGGTATTGCCCCTAAGATACTCCACGTTCTGTCGATAAAGCTCTTTCCAATAGGCTGCTCTGAATATTCTCGGCATAAACCGTTTCATGCCCCACCCTCCGATTTCTGCCGCGCGGCAATGGCGGTATTTATGAGCTTGCAGGCTGCTTCCGGGTCTCTGGCACTGATTATATAAGTATTGCCTTCTTCAGTTTCGACCTTAACGCAGTTGCCTGAAGTAAGTGGCGCAACATAATTCTGCTTTACTGGAGTATTTGCCGGTATGATAATCGGATCTCCTATTTTTCCGCATGCATCTTCTGCTGTATATTGGTAAAGTGTACAGTTTCTGATCTTGTCCACTGGTAGATTCAGTTTACGATAGCCTACCTTCACCGTAACCCGCTCATTGGTCACTACAAGAACTGATTGGAAGCTAGTCGCGAAAAAGGTGATCATTATTACACTTGCAATAGCAGGAAAAACGATGGACAAGCCCATCAACCAGAAGAACCCGCTAAGTGCCACAGCCCCTATAAGACCTATACCGAGAGATTGCCACCACTTGCGGACAGCATCTCTGTAATAGAAAGGTTCTCCCGGTACAATATGACTAATAGGAGCTGTGGTTCTGGGTAGCTCACTCATAACATGACCAGCTGGACGAAAACGTTCGATTAACGCCTCCACAGCCCCAGTTGCAATTACAACTAATATCCATATGCCCTGCCAATGGAAGTTATAGTATGGATATCCCTTAGGACTTCCGGTGAGAATGAAGATGGCTGGAGAACCAATTATTGCCACAGCTAATGTAAGTGCTGGCGCAGAGGTGTTGTAAGTCTTACCATTCTCCAACCGTATCCAATTATGGTTAATAATCATCATCAACATCCACCAAGACAATACCACTAAGTCGCGAATGATATAGTTTACAAGCCAGCTAGCCGGGTTGCTAAACCATCCAAGTGCTGGCTCTGATGCATATCCCGGCACTTGGGCGGGATTTATCAGCGGACCTACCACAGCGCTGACAAGAAACGCAAACGGCACAATCTCCAACCGCCACGGGTGCTCTCGAATCCACTGTCTCATGCCTCTCCCTCCGGTTTCTGCCGCGCGGCAATGGCGGTATTTATGAGCTTGCAGGTTTCATACGGGTTATTTAGCCTGAATTTGTGTATTATTCCGCCGTTCGTCTCGATTTCCAGCCTGCGACCAATGTTTAGTAAACGCTGGTCGATTACGGTGGAGTTTTCCGGTCTTTCCGCATCAAACGACATCATAAAATGCTCGTCTGGGCTAATGTAGGCATCAACTACTTCGCAGCGAACAATATCTGCCATTTGAATGTTGATCTTTACTTCGTCTAGGGTACGTACAGAGATTTTTTCCGGTGTGACCTTAAAATATGGACCGGCTGATCTCGGTATAAAAAGAAAAGCCAGCAAAATGACCACAATAATAACATCCCAAACCCCTTTACAGTCCCATAAGAAGGCCGACACAATAACTGCAATCAATATAATCCAAGCCAGATTAGCATGTAAGCTGAACCTGCGCGGGATTTTAATACGAACATTATTCTTGTAATAGAAAGGCTCTCCTGGCGCTGGTGTTTCCATTCTACTGTCCAGTTTGGGCTTTGGAAGATCGCTCAGGTCCGGCTGTGGTACATCGCGCAATGGTGATTCAGGCAGATTCCGCACCAGCCTCGGCTGAATGAGCCATGCCGACAGAATAAGTACGACTCCGCAGATAAAGACCCATCCCAAGAGAAGGGGAAATACTAGATACAATGTCACAGTGAGCCCGGCACAAGAGATTATTGCCGCAAGCGGGAACTTCTTATCATTGGAATCCACCCCGATTTTTGCTGTGAGATGCGTGCAATATATATGGCCAAGCAGGCAGATCAACATGAATATGATACCAACGATGTAATTGCCCCACCATGTTACGCTTGGCGAAAGTCCATGTTTGGGCTTTACCCGCAGCGCTATCTGAGATCGATATATGAGCGGAACTACCGCTGCAAACGCAACAGATATTGCAGGCACTATCTCCAACCGCCACGGGTGCTCTCGAATCCACTGTTTCATGCCTTATGTTCCTCCATTCGCCGCTTTAGAAGGTTGATCAGGTAATTGTCGTCAAACCCCAGGTGATAGGCTTCCACGCGGAGGTGGTCGACCATCTCTTCGATGATCTTCTCCTTGTCATCTTCCCTGAGCCGGTCTCCGCGCTCGGCAATTACGGTCACGCCAAAGCCGACACGCATCCGCACGATCCCCTGTACCTCAAGCTCCTTGTAGGCCTTGTAGACCGTGTTTACGTTGATAGAGAGGTCAGCCGCAAGCTCGCGCACGGACGGCAGCTTGTCGCCCTTCTCAATCGCTCCGTCGGCTATCTGCGCCTTTACCTGGTCGATTATCTGCTGGTAAATCGGAGAGTCCGAATCCTCCCGAATCCGTAGCAGCATTGTACTACTCCATTACTAAGTGTTATAGAACATGTATAACAATTATAGGCAAATGTCAAGGGGAAATTTAGAAAAAGGGACAGATATTAGGGGCTGGAGGATGGTGGGATACAGGATTAGGGGTAGAAGGCGGAAATTTCCACCTCTTACCCCTGAATCCTTACATCCTATATGTTAATTACCGGATGTCTTCTTGTCTTCTAGGAAGAATCATCCTTACGTATTTTCCGCCGTACATGTAGCCGGAGCTGATTCCTGTCACCGTCACGAACTGGCCGGTAGTAAGCCCCGTACTGGGCCACTGGACATATACACCCGTGTTTTTGGTGCTATTCGTATATGAACCTGTCCATAGTCCGCAGCCATCATCTACATAGAAATAACCGCTGCCTGTACCTATCACGTTGCCGCATACGGTAACCAGTGTGCCGGTATTGTTCAGCCCTGTGGCCTCAATCCACTCGCTTGTGCCGACACTCCAGGTCGACCCCTGTAGGCCGAAGACCGCCCCGCCGATTGTTTTGGTCGTCATATAGACCGGCGACACGGGATCAAGAACAGACTCCTGTCTCAAACCGGCAGCCACAAGCTCCAGTTCGCCGTTTCGGACTCTCAGCCTGCCATGGACGGATGTTAGAGCCCCTTCGGTCACTGTTCCCGGCCAGGCGACGCGTATTCCCTCGAACCCGTCTCTTTCCTGAGCATAGAAACAGCCCTGATATACTGCGCTCACGGCAGTGTTGGAGATCATTGCAGTCTGCCCGCCGGTCAGGTTTTTAAGGCTCCCTACGCCGCCAACAGGCTGAATGACATTCCCCCAGATCTCGATATTGTCTATATTCCAGCCTTCCATGACAAAGCTGCTGTCCGTCGGCCCCATTCCCCACCGTATGTAGACATGAGGCTTGTAATCGGCGACAGCGGATATGTCATAGGTCTGAAGCGTCCATGATGTGTCGGCTGTGATTGCGCTGGAATTGCTCCAGACCGTGGTCCAATTGACGCCGTCATTCGAGACCTGTATGGTGGCATGATCACAACCAGATCCTTCAACCCCAAGCCATCGTCGGAATTTGAGCGTAGTATTCCCCAAATTGGAGCAGTCGATAGCTGTTGTAGTCAGATACTGGGTGCTTGCCATATTGTTATCGTAGTTACCGCTCAGGTTATAACCATAAACGAAGCTGCCGTCGTATCCGGCAGTAGGATCAACGCCGTTTGACGATCCGCCGCCCGTCGGTATACCGAACGCCCAGCCTGTATCACAGGCCCATCCGGGGTTACTGTCCAGCGGGAAGCTGTATATCTTCGATGTCGCCGGAATGATACTGAACATATAATACCCTGAGGCCGGCGAAGTAGACTGTTTCCTCTGGTTATATTTATCCGTCGCCGTGATCTTATAGAGATACCAATCTCCCACAGTGGTCGAACCAGGGATACTGGCGGTGTAATCGTCCGGTGTTGCCCGATCAAGAGACTCGGTCATTGTAACAGAGGTTGTCGATCCGCCGTTCTTCGAATACGTCAGCACTACTGATGAAACTCCCCAGTTATCGGTTACGGTTGCTGTAACGGGATATGGTCCGGCATTCGAAGTATTGCTGAGCGGCGTATGCACGATCACCGGCGGCACCGTGTCCAGAATAACGTTGAACGAGTAGCATACGGTAGGCGCTTGCGCTGGTGAATAGGTCGTTCCTCCTGAGTTCGTAGCCTCGATGTAATAGCTCACCAGAGTGCCGCCAGCTTGAGCCGGTATATAGCCGACATAATTTCCATTGCTGAGCGTCATCGTAACCTGGTTGAAGCTCCCTTTATCTGCCTTCCAGTGGAGTATCGGGTTGCTTGTGAGCGGCTGTCCGTCTGCCGTAATGATGGTCGCAATGATCGCATAAGATGCCGTAGTCATATCCGTGTTCTGGTAAGAAGTGTGCCGGATGAACGGTTTTGTAATTGAACCGGTTATCTCGACATCATCTATGTTCCAACCGGGATAAGTTATAGTATTATCAGTAGGCCCCATCCCCCACCGTATATATACGGTAGGCTGCCCGTCAGCGTATGCCGAAATGTCATATGATACTTGTGTCCATGCGCTGTCGGATGTGGGAGTTGTAGAGTTGGAATAAACAGTTGTCCAATTAGTGTTGTCTTTCGACACCTGTATGGTCGCGCTGTCGTAAAATGAGCTGTCTACTCCCAGCCAGCGCCAGAAACTCAGTGCCGTTCCGTGCAGCACACTGCAATCCAGTGCTTTAGTAGTAGCATATTTAACGTCCAACAGGTTCGTATAGTCACCTTTCAGGTTATAACCCAAAACGTTCTTGCCGGTGTAACCTGCAGATGGATCATGGTTGTATGAACCGCCGCCGGCAGGCTGGCCTATTGCCCATGCGCCTTCGAGTGTCCAGTCAGAAGCTGTATCGAAGTTATAGGTGTAGGCTGAGTAAGCTATATTGATAGAAAACTGCTTCGAAGATGTTCTTCCAACACCGTCAACACACTTTATGGTAAATATAGATGATCCGGGAGTTGTAGGTGTACCGGAAATAACTCCTCCGCTGCTGAGTGTCAGCCCAGCTGGCAAACTTCCGCTTTCCATGCTCCATGTATAAGGAGTCGTACCGCCGGAAACGCTCAAAGTAGATGAATAAGCGCTGCCTACTTTTCCAAGCGGAAGCGATGCAGTGTTTATGCAGATACTTGCCCATCTCGGCTTTATTGTCGGGTCGCCGTAAAGGTTGAAAACTACATGATTAGCCCAAAGAACCGGCGCAAAAATCAGATAGCTCGAATAGCTCGTTTTCATATTGTAAAACGCATCGCCGCATCTCTGCCGCTCTTTCGCAAGCCGCATCGTATAGCGATAGGCCATACCAGCATTGGATGATGTATTCGCATAACTGCTCTCACCGGGATAATACCAGGAGACTCTGGATGCTGATACTGTTGCTATAGCGCCTTTTCGGAGCAAATAATAACCCAGATTGGTCGAATACTCCGGCTGACCATTCAAGCAGGATGTCTGGAATGTAAACGACGGTTTGCTATCGTCAAGATATACGCAGTATAAACTCTGAAACACAGAGCTGGCGAGCGTCGCGCTTCCATGTGTAGACCAGATCACAAACCCATAGCCATTTACCCACTCGTTCTTTACGTTATCTATCGTGCATGGTGTCAGTTCAGGGGTAGGACTGGCCGAGTAATTCTCATCGTAAATCCTGTAACTGCCCAGACCGGCCGGAACTGCTATATCCTGCCTTATCTGATCGCCCAATTGCCACATCGGAGTGCTGCTGTCCAGCGGCTTCATCGGAAGAAGCATCCTGTCCGCCCAACCACCGACTGAGGTAGTGGTCTCGTATGTAATAATTTTTTGCAGAATGCTGTCCAGATCGCTTATCGAGCCATAATACGGAATTCGTCCAACTAATACTTCTGGAATTCTGTCTACGCCGCCTGAACCGAAATCACCGACTGACTCGCCGTATTTTCCATTGCCGTTAAGGTCCCAGTTACCGGTCAGGTCCGCGTAATAGTAATCCGACGGGCCATCCTGATCGTCAGACTGGTCGGACCGGGGCCAGAGCATCTTCATCGGCACGTTCCCGCTGGTAGGGTCCGGGTTGCCGATCAAAATAGCATACTTAGCTTTCGTAGCGTAGTTATTCTTGAGCCAATTCCTGATATTCTCCGCGGCTGTGTCTCCTGTCCCGCCGCCCCATTGGCTCTCTGTAGCCACAGTGACACTGAACCCCATATTTGTCTTATGTGTCACGAATGCTGAAAGCTTAGTGCTGCTGTTTACAATAGACGAAGTCGTTATAATTGCGAGAGGGGTCGAAGCTGCCGCGGCCTCGGCCAGTGTCATTCCCTTGCTGCCGTACCAATCACTTGCCTGCTTCCAGTTCACCGCAAGTTCGCTCAAGCGATCGACAGCATCCGGGTATAAGGCCGTGCTCTGCAGAGCCTTAGCCGGAGTATCGAAGGTTATCGCAACATCACCACTCACTAAATGCGTCAATTCGCCCGTTTTTGGATTATACCGGTAAGGCCAGAACTCGACAGGCACAAGTTGATACTTTCCGAGCTTACCATCATAGCCGAGGGTAGCATAATTCTCAGGGTAAAAATTGTTTTTGTTGTAGACCAGGGTATTCCGGCCGTTTTCTATATGCACGCCAGGGCCCCAGTCCTCAATAACTCTACCGTCGTCACTGGTGACTGCCGGAGGCACGGGAGAAACACTAAAAACACCGGGGACTTTCTCTTCTACAGCATTTCTGATCTCGATTCGCAGCGTCGTTGTATCCGCATTCGGGGGTAAAAGAACATATTGCCCTGTAAAAGGAAGGGCCGGATTGCCGGAAGGTCCCATTGTTGAGAACTCAGGAATCTCCAGATTCACCTGTCCGTTTCCTGCGTCTGCAATCTCTGCGCTTCCGCTTACAAACGGGACTACTACTTCGCCAGCCAATGCAGCAGTCGATAAAATAAAGGTCAGCACTGCAATCAGCAGCACTGGTTTCTGCAATGACATTGATACTACTCCTTCTCCTGGTTCAGAATGCAGCTCTCCGGCTGCTGATCTGCATCCCTCACGGAACAATACGCTTGATCCACACGATAGCGGATGTGTTCTTACGATTGTATAATTCCATGTTACACCACTATGCATTATATCATGAAACTTTAAAGCTGCTTGTAGTAAAAAATAGCAGGAAAGTTATAAGCGGGGAAGGATTTAGGATTTATGAAAGACACCAGATACAATAATCCCCCGGCGGATATTTCCAACCGGGGGATTTTTCGTCTTAATCAGTATTGATTAACCGGCAGCAGCCGGTTCTGGTTTCTCTGTCTGGGACTCGGCCTTCGTAAAGAAGACCTTTCCGTCCTCCAGCACCGCGCGAATCGTGTCGCCGGCACTGAACCTGCCAAGTAGTATCTCTTCGGAAAGTGGGTCTTCGATCATCCGCTGGACTGCTCTTCTGAGCGGTCTTGCACCGAACTGAGGGTCGAAACCTTCGTCCGAAAGCAGTTTCTTCACGTCCTGGCTTACCTCAAGGTCCATGCCCTGCGTTACGAGCTGGGCTCTTACCCTTGAGAGCATCAGGTCGACAATCTGCAGGATCTCGTCGTGCATGAGCGAGTGGAAGACGATTACTTCGTCAACCCTGTTCATGAACTCAGGTCTGAACACCCGCTTCATCTCGTCCATGACCCTGTTTTTCATACTCTCGTAAGCACGTTCACTCTCATCAGCCTTCATTGCCGGACGGAATCCTATTTCCGTGCCCCCGGCTATGGACTGCGCGCCGATATTCGACGTCATGATGATGACCGTGTTCTTGAAGTCGACGATCCGGCCCTGGGAGTCCGTCAACCGTCCGTCCTCCATGACCTGGAGAAGGATGTTGAAGACCTCAGGATGCGCCTTCTCGATCTCGTCCAAAAGTACTACGGAATAAGGCTGGCGTCTCACCGCTTCGGTGAGCTGTCCTCCCTCATCGTACCCGACGTATCCGGGAGGAGCACCGACTAGCCTGGAGACCGCGAACCGCTCCATGTACTCGGACATGTCGATTCTGATAAGGTTGTCTTCGTTCTCAAACAGGAACGCGGCAAGCGCCCTTGCAAGCTCCGTCTTTCCTACGCCGGTCGGACCGAGGAAGATGAACGAACCCATCGGTCTCTTCGGGTCTTTCAGTCCTGATCTTGCACGCCTTACAGCCTTTGATACCGCGACTACCGCGTCATGCTGCCCGATAAGTCTCGCATGCAGCGCATCCTCCATCTTGAGGAGCTTTGCGGTCTCGCCTTCGACCAGTCTGGAGACCGGAATTCCGGTCCAACTGTAGACGATCTGAGCGATCTCGTCTTCTGTAACTACGTTCGGCAGGTTCGCCTTGCTCTCCTGCCACTCCTGTTCGAGTGTCTCTATCTGCTGCTTCAGTTCCTTCTGGCGGTTCTGCAGCTCAAGCCCTTGATCATACTGCTCGTTCGCCGGAACTGCATGCAGTTCCTTGGTCACTTTGGCAAGCTCCTGCTTGGCCTTCCTCAGATCCTGCGGAGGAAGCGAAAGCTGAAGTCTGACTCTCGATGCCGCTTCATCGATAAGGTCGATGGCTTTATCAGGAAGCGATCTATCCGTGATATACCTGTCTGCAAGTCTGACAGCCGCTACCACAGCATCGTCTCCAATTTCAACGCCGTGGTGAGACTCATACCTGTCTCTAAGCCCCTTAAGAATCTCGATAGCCTCCTCGATGGAAGGCTCCCGGACCTGAACGGGCTGGAACCGTCTCTCAAGAGCAGCGTCGCGTTCGATGTACTTTCTGAACTCGTCCATCGTTGTCGCGCCGATGCACTGGAGTTCGCCTCTGGCAAGCGCAGGCTTCATTATGTTGGACGCGTCGATTGCGCCTTCAGCCGCTCCGGCTCCGACCAGAGTGTGGAGCTCGTCGATGAACAGGATCACTTCACCAGAAGCTTTTCGGACCTCTTCCATGACCCGTTTCATGCGCTCTTCGAACTCGCCCCGGTATTTGGTTCCGGCGACCAATCCCGCAAGATCAAGGGCAACGATTCGCTTGTCTTTCAGCATTTCCGGCGTGTCACCGGCGACTATCCGCTGTGCAAGTCCTTCGGCTATGGCCGTTTTACCAACACCAGGCTCGCCGATAAGGGCAGGATTGTTCTTTGTGCGTCTGGACAGGATCTGAATCACACGCTCGATCTCGCTGTTACGTCCGATGCATGGGTCCAGCTTCTCGTTTCTGGCAAGCTCCGTCAAATCACGGCCAAACTCATCAAGAGTAGGCGTGCGCGACCTGGTACGGGTGCTGCCGCCGGCTGCCGGTGTGATGGACGCATCACCACCATCCTGCAGGCTCATGACTTCACGCCGTGTCCGTTCGAGATCGACTCCCAGCTTTGATAAAACCCTGCCGGCAAGTCCTTCTGCCTCACGGATGAGCCCCAGGAGCAGGTGCTCGGTTCCTATGTAGTTATTATTTAGTTGTCTCGCCTCATCATAGGCGAGGTCAATGACTCGTTTCGCGCGGGGTGTCAGTTGCATGTCCTGCCCGAGTCTGCCGTCTCCCCTGGAGACCTGCCGCTCTATCTCGGACTTGACTCTGCTCAAGCTCACGCCCATGCGGTCGAGGATTCGTGCTGCCACACTGTCGTTTTCTCTGACCAGCCCGAGGAGCAGATGCTCGGTCGAGACATAATTCTCGCCCAATCTGCCGGCCTCTTCCTGAGCAAAGAAGACCACTCTCCTGGCTCGCTCAGTGAACCTCTGCCACATTTATCGTTTTCCCTCCTTTGCTTAGCCTGTATTATTCGCTAGACGAATAATATAAGCCAGGGATTGCCGGAACATCATATTCCGGGTAGTTCTATAGTTATCGGGGCCAACCCCCACCCCACAGTTTTTCTTTAAAACTTCACCGCTATTATACTAGACTTTCCATCTATCCATTAGGTTCAGCCAAAGAAAAGTGTGAATTCTGAAATCTAAAAGCAAACACAGGTTTACAGATTATCCTTCCACATCGGGACGATTTATAACTGTATTCCTCTTATCCTTCTTCTTATTAAGACTGCTCTTTTTCTATCGACCGCAATCGAGGAGTATCTGGAACCGTCCTCGACATGCATGACCCTCATTGCAACCAATAGCTCATTCAGCTCTTTAGCAGAGCATCCGTCAACGCAATCCAGTGCTCCGGCAAGCCTGATCGGAGACAGGAGCCTGAGCGCTTCGCCCGCTGTTATGACTTCGGCATTTCTAAGCCTCGCCAGACTCTGTCTTGCAGCCATAACAAGCTTCATCCGCCCCAGAGAGAGGATTACCTCTCTCGCATTGCGTTCTTCAGCCAAAAGATGAACGGAAACTCCGCGGACTCGCTCGGCAAGCTCTCTTTCCGGTGCTCCGAGAGTCACTTCGTTCGAAACCTGATAAAAATCTCCAAAACCCTTCGAACCCTCACCGAAAAGTCCCCTTACGGAAACTCCCAGATCGATTGCTGCTTTAAGCGTACTCGCCAGCCTTCCGGTCATCGCAAGCCCCGCAAGGTGCATCATGGCCGAGAGTCTGAGCCCTGTCCCCAAGTTAGAGAGACTCGCCGTAAGATAACCCAGCTTGTTCGAGTAAGCGAATTTCAGCTCTTTCGCAAGCTCATCGTCGATCTCGTCGACCAGTCTCCAAGCCGGGAGTGGCTGAAGGCCGGGGAGAATCGTCTGGACTCGAAAGTGATCCTCCTCATTTACCATTATGGCAATCCTGCCGCCCGGCTCAAGGAATACAATTCCACCACTTCTCGGTCTGACCTGCTGAGGGCTCGCAAGATGCGCATCCACCAGAAAGTTACGCTCTTCTTCATCGATCCGCGCAACATCCACCATGCGCAGATCCGGCCACCGCAATTTCAACCGATCTATGGCTTTTTCTGCCAATTCGGCAACATTTTCAAGGTCCTCAGTCCCCGCACGGCCCGGAAACGGGATACCGGAAAGGTTCCTGGCCAGTCTGGCCCTTGTCGAAACGACAATATCCGATTCCGGCCCGTCCGCCTTAGTCCATGCGGGCAGTATATCTCTCCACATTCCTCTTACCCAATCGGTAACTTTCCGACGTGAGCCCTCCAGCCCTGTATCGCCTCTATGGCTGAAGCGAGGTCGGAAGAGAATCGCTCATAACACATCTCACAGCCTACTGCAGCATTAGTCAACACTTCCGCCAAAGTAGTGCCACAGCCAGGACAACCGATATCCGGGTCGATCCCGGCGGCGCGAGCTCTGTTTATCGATGCTCCTGCTACCAGACCTGCCAATCTTCCAGGACCGTCGAAATAGAGTTTCTCATATGCAGGAGCGCATTCCAAGCACACAAACGTTCGGTCTAGAAAATGGCCCGACCGCCAGCAACTAAAGCTGACGGCCGCTTTTTTGGCCCTGCAAATTTGACAAATCGGTTCGTCTCCGGTCACACCGGCTAGCCTTCCTTCCGAACAAAGGTGCGATAAGCGCGGGTCAACTTGACGGTTGTACCGCCCGGTTTGCCGGTCCCGATCTGCCTGCCGTCTACATTTACTACGGGGATGACCTCGGCGGCTGTTCCCGTAAGGAAACACTCATCGGCAGAATATATGTCAAAGAGAGTCAACCAGGCTTCTACAACCTCGTAACCATCCTCCCGCGCCAGGTCCATAACGGTATTTCGGGTAACACCTTCAAGGATTCCGGCTGCCGGAAGCGGCGTGTAGATCTTTTTGTCTTTGACAATGAAAATATTATCGCCGGTGCATTCGGCTACATAGCCCTGCATATTCAGCATAAGGCCTTCGCCCGCACCCTGGCGGTTGGCTTCCAGCTTTGCCTGGATATTACAAACGTACTTGCCCGTCGATTTCACCCGCGCCTCTATGGCCATGGGTGACGGGACTCTGGTCGAGCAAGTAATCACCTTGAGGCCGTTTTCATACATCTCTTCGGGATAAAGGGCCAGTTGGCTCGTCATGACCAGCACGTTTGGCGTTTTGCAGACAGCAGGATTAAGCCCGAGGCCGTTTCCCCTCGAAACATTGACCCTGAGGTATCCGTCCACAACATCGTTTACCTTAACGAGATTGTTAACGCACTGGATGAACTCCTCCTGAGACATAGGCATCTCAATTCCGAGTGTCTTTGTCCCATTATAAAGTCGAGCGACATGCTCTTTCAGCTTGAAGACTCTCCGGCTATAAGCACGAATACCTTCAAACACTCCGTCTCCATACAAATAGCCGTGATCACTGACCGAGATAACGGCTTCACTGGTAGGGACGAGATTACCGTTGAGATAGACTACTGGCTCCATCACTTGCTCTCCATAAAGCTTTCACAGTATACCATATACTGCTCATTTTGGCAAAGAGTAGTCATCACTCGACCATTTCCCGACATCTACTTGCGTGCCGGAACGAAATGGCTGGCGCTGACACTCCATGCTTGCCCTTAGGATAACAGGAATACGCGCTTGGTGCAAGTGGGATGAGAGTTTTCAGAGGTCGGGTCAGGGAACGGATTTGGTTCCATTCCCTGACCGGGGAGAATCAATGTTTTCTTCGAAGAACCAGGCCGACGGTTCCAACAAGTGCGGAACTAAGCGCCAGAAGTGCTCCTGGCTCAGGAGTTTCGGGACCAGTGGTCTGACCCCTGAGATATTGATACTGCGAGTCCGGCGAGGGTGTACCCGCTGCGACAGCAGAAACCACACAATCATTACCAGTCGCTGAAATCGCCCACATATTGACGCTTTCAGCAGGCATAAGCCCCGGATCATTACTGTCAGCAGCATTCTGCCAGTATATTACGGGATTGGTGCCGTCAACTGCAGCAACCCAACCGGAGCTTATATATGCTCCGCTTGTGTCTTTTATGGCCTTGATATTTTGCCTTGAGACCATAACATCGAGCGGTGCTACATCCCATCCAACACCAAACATTTTCAGGCCTTCATTCTCGACAGGCTTATAATCTAAATTGGTTATAAGGTACGAATATAAATAACCTGTCGTATTTAGCCCGGTTATCTGCCGCGTCAACTCATTGTTGTAAACAGTCTGCTGGACTTTGAGCACCAGTTTATCCGTATTCGCATTAAGTACTGATGACGACGGGTTGAACCATACTGCACCGTCATTCAGCCAGAAAGAAACATCCTCGCTGAGAATACCCGAGTCTGTTACCTGTGAGAACGCAGCAGAAGCAACGGCAGCCAAAACCAATACTGACAGCAAAAGATACTTAATGGGCCGCATACTTTCCCTCCTTTCATAGTAGTACTTTCTTGCACAGTTTTGCTTGCACAATCCGTGCCACGCAGGCATATCCAAGCGGATTTTTGTCTTTTTTTTGATAGGGTTCTCAGGCAAGAAGTGCTTGCCTGCATGGGTGCAAAATGTTATTCTGGATTCCGGAAAAATACGATCGGTTTTACGTCCATCGAAATGACTTGGGAGCAAAAATCATGTCAAACGGGGCTACAAACATGCCGGAAGCGAAGTATGGGGTTGCATCCTGGCCGGAAGAGCGGGGAAATCACCGTGCGCTGGTGCAGGTGAGCGAAAAAGCGCATGCTGTCAGAGCAAATATTCCCTGGCGGCGAAGAGATGACGCAGCTAAAAAGGCGATTTGGGTTTTTGACTCAGCTACCAGAGAACGCATAACGAATGTGGCGCGTTTGGACATCAACCGTGACTTCGGTGAGATAGCGTTTCAGCCCGCCACTGTTCCCGGAACATACGAGATATACTACATACCTTATATCCCGCCGAAGTCCAACGTAGGAGACTCAGGCATTTATCCCGAACCTGATGATACTACAGACCCGGCGTGGCTTCAGAGCGTCATTGCGAAACAAAACTCACTCCCACAGGTCGAACTTATCGAAATACAGGCGAGAAGCGAGTTCCACAGGTTCGACCCAATGGAAGTGGCCGCGACTGCAGACGAAGTCAATGAACTTGTTGCAAAACACGCTGGTCTGCCCTATCTGATCTTCCCTGAGGACCGAATGAACCCGATTCGGATGTTCGACCAGCTCCCGACGAACTGGATTAAGAACGGCCACAGCAGTGAATTCACGGGAGATGCTCAACCCAACGAGTTTTACGCTTTCCAGATCGGCCTATTTGCCGCGCGAGAGGAAATATCCAACCTTTCCATACGCTTCGGCGACTTGAAAACGTCTGACGGCAAGGTTATTCCCGCATCCGCTCTCCGATGCTTCAATCTGGGCGGGACAGACTGGCTCGGAAGGCCGTTCGAGAAGAACTTCAATGTTAACAAAGGCATAGTCGGTGCGTTGTGGATAGGAGTAGATATTCCAAGAAACGCGAAAGGCGCCTACACAGGCAAATTGACTCTTCTTCCCGATGGGTTGGAGCCTGCAGAGATAAAAATACGGATTGCTGTCGGCGGCGATGTGTTGGAAGACCGTGGCGACAGCGAACCGTGGCGGCATTCCAGGCTGAGGTGGCTTGACTCCACTATTGCGATAGATGACGATGTGATTCCGCCCTATACTCCGCTGAAGGTCAATGGAAATTCAGTCAGCCTCCTCTGCCGTGAACTTACTTTTGGCGAAATAGGACTGCCGGAGAGCATTAGAAGTAACGGGCGAGAGATACTTCAGCAGCCTATGAGCTGTGTTGTCGAGACGGAAGATGACCAGGTCTCATGGAAACGCGGCGAAACGCATGTTCTAAAAGAATCACCTGGTACCGTGGTGAGATTATCGACCTTCGAAGGAGGGCCATTTTCAGGCAAATGCTGGTCTACGACCGAGTTCGACGGCTGCGTCACACTCAATATAGCATTGAAGGCAAATTCTACTGCATATATAGGTGATATACGGCTGGAAATACCATTTGTCAAAGATGTCGCCAAATATATGATGGGGTTCAGCCGCGAAGGCGGATATTGCCCTGATGAGTGGCAGTGGGCCTGGAATATAGATCGTTCGGACAACATGGTCTGGCTCGGTGACTTCAATGCAGGGCTCCAGTGCAAGCTCAAGGACACAGAAGATACCTGGGAGATATTCAACCTCAAAGAGTCCGGCGTCCCTGAGTCCTGGGGCAACGGCGGTAAAGGCGGAGCGATCGTCAAAAAAGAGGATGATCGGACGGTTCTGCGCATCTACTCCGGTGAGCGCACTCTTAAGGCCGGTGATGATCTCCAGTTCCGGTTCCGGCTGCTTATCACGCCGTTCATGCCAATCGGCGCTGAACACTGGGACTGGCGTTACGACCAGATGGGTGTTGCCGAGCCCGGCGAATACACAAACATCGCGCATATACACCATGGAATACGCGAGAACCCGTATATCAACTATCCGTTTATTGAAGCTGACAGATTGAAGACATGTGTCCAAAAGATACATGATGCAGGCCAAAAAGTAACGCTTTACTATACAGTACGCGAGTTAAGTAACCGCGCGACGGAGTTGTGGGCGCTCCGCAGCCTCGGAAGTGAGATATTCGCAGAAAACGAAGCGGTCTCTTATACCGATAAAGGTGCGTTTGCGAGCACTGCTGGCACAGGGTACTCCTGGCTTCAGGAGCACTTAATCAGCGGGTACGCCCCGGCATGGCTTCAACCGCTCTGGGACAGCACATTCGACGCTGCTATCGGAACAACAGGGCTTTCCCGCTGGCACAACTATTATATTGAGGGAATGCGCTGGCTGATGGAAAACACAGGCATCGACGGCTTGTATTTGGACGGCATCGGCTATGACCGCGAAATAATGAAGCGCATCCGCAAAGTCATGCTCCGCACGCGGCCGGACTCGCTCGTGAAGTTCCACTCAGGCAACAACTATGACTATCTGGATTCCAGGGTAAGCCCGCTGAACCAGTATATGGAGCATCTGCCCTATTTCAGCGACCTCTGGATCGGCGAGGGGTATGATTATGATAAGTCGCCTGATTACTGGTTTGTCGAAATATCAGGGATCCCATTCGGGCTGACAAGCGAAATGCTGGAATACGAGAACGGCGGCAACGCTTACAGAGGTATGGTGTACGGGATGACTGGCCGCCAAAGCCGAACTTACGAACCAATGCTCAGCTTTTGGGACGAGTTCGGAATCAAAGACGCGAAGATGATCGGTTACTGGGACCCGGCCTGCCCGGTAAAGACGGCGCATAAGAATGTCCTTGCTACAGTATATATAAAGAAAGACAAGACTCTGGTCTCGATTGCAAGCTGGGCAAGTGAGCCGGTGGATATTATACTTGAAGTAGACTGGCAGGCACTCGGTCTGGACCCGTCAAAGGCTAGAGTTTATGCCCCGCCGATTGAGGATTTTCAGGATAGAAGAGAGTGGGACCCAGACTCGACGATCAATGTCGAACCGGGCAAGGGCTGGCTTCTTGTTCTTGAATAATAGAATTACACGTCACCCTGAGTAACCGATGCGTAACTCTAAACAACGAATACGTCACCCTGAACTTGATTCAGGGTCCATTTTCTTCCTGGATGCTGAGTCAAGCTCAGCATGACGTTGTGGTAGTTCGGGATGACGTTGGTTTTTGTGAGGCAATATGAACAGTTTTTATCCGATGAATAGGCTTCCGCTTGCCGAAAGTGCATTCGGCGCTCTTCCTCTTGGCGCGGTCAAACCCAAGGGCTGGCTTGCGCGCCAGCTACGCATCCAGGCGGATGGGCTGACTGGCAACCTGCCAAAGTTCTGGCCCGATCTCGGCCCAGATAGCGGCTGGCTTGGCGGCGAAGGCGAGTCCTGGGAGAGAGGCCCCTATTACCTGGACGGGCTCATCCCGATTGCGTTCCTTTTAGATGACCCGGAGCTTATAGAGTCCGCCCATAAGTGGGTCGATTGGACACTTGAGAACCAATCGGAAAACGGCTGGATCGGCCCTAAGAAGAACACCGACTGGTGGCCTATCGGCGTGATGCTCAAGGTGCTCACTCAATATGAGGAAGCGACTGGAGATAAGCGGGTCATCCCTGTCATGCAGAAGTTTTTCGGTCATATGCTTAAGACTCTGCCGGAAAAGCCGCTGGAGTCTTGGGCGATCTACAGATGGGCAGATACGGCAATCAGCGCAATCTGGCTCTACAACCGAACGGGAGATGCGAAGCTTCTGGACCTTGCGAAGCTTATGATGCACCAGGGTTACGACTGGGCGAGGAATTTCGTCAGCTTCGAACGCAAAAAACGGTCAACAGGAACATTCACACACGCAACCCACGTCGTGAACAATGCCATGGGAATAAAAACGCCGGGGGTCATGTTCGAGCTTACAGGAGACGACTTCTTCCGGCAGGCTGTATATAAGGCCATCGAAAACCTTGACACCTATCATGGACAGGTCACGGGAATATTCACCGGAGATGAGCACCTGGCGGGCAAAAACCCGTCTCAGGGGACTGAACTCTGCGCCGTAGTCGAGTATATGTTCTCCCTTGAGAGCCTGATCGAGCTTCTGGGCGATCCCAACTTCGCGGACAGATTGGAAAAGATAGCCTTCAATGCGCTTCCCGCGACATTCAGCCCGGATATGTGGGCGCATCAGTATGATCAGCAGGCAAACCAGGTGCTATGCAAGGTGTCCGAAGACAAAATGTGGACAGATAACGGCTCGGACTCGAACCTTTTCGGACTTGAACCAAACTTCGGATGCTGCACCGCGAACATGCACCAGGGCTGGCCAAAGTTCGCAAGCCATTTGTGGATGTTTACTTCTGATGACGGGCTCGCGGCAATCGCCTATGCACCATGCACCGTCACCGCAAAGGTTAAGGGCGGCATAGATGCATCAATTGAGGTCGAGACCGACTATCCGTTCCGAGATACTGTTCAAATGACCATACATCTGCCGCAGCCGACTGAGTTTCCGATTAAATTCCGTATACCGAAGTGGGCAGATGGCGCAGTTATTTCGACAAACGGCGAAGTTAAGGCTGCCGCACCGGGCGGGTTTGCCACAGTAGAGCGTGTATGGGAAAATGGCGATAAGATCGAGATCAAGCTGCCGATGTCCATCAATGTGGAAAGGCGGTTCAACAACTCAGCAGCGATAACGCGCGGCCCGCTCGTCTATTCACTTAGAATGGGAGAAAAGTGGGTGAAATATAAAGGCGAAGAGCCGCATGCGGACTATGAGGTATATTCCACCGCTCAGTGGAACTATGGACTGATACTCGATACCAATTCACTGGAAAAATCCGTTAAAATAGTATCGAAACCGATAGGAGACCCGGTCTTCTCACCCGAAGGCGCGCCTGTGGAGCTCAAATTAAAGGGCAAAATAGTGCCGGAATGGCAAATGCACCGCGCAGCCGCCGGGACGCTGCCAGAAAGCCCGATAGCATCCGATGAGCCGGTCGAGGAACTGACTTTGGTCCCCTACGGCTGCACGAACCTTAGGGTAACGGAGTTTCCGGTGATTAAATAGCTGTCAGATATCAGTATTAAAGTTGGAGTTACATCAGTTGAGACGAGTTCAGCCAATCATTTTTTTACTAATAATAGGGTCGATGCTTTTGGGTTGTTCACACACGGACAATACCAAGACGGCGCAGCCGGTGAAGACTGCTCCCCTGCCCCAGCGGATCATCTCGTTGACTCCGAGCAACACCGAAATACTCTATGCACTTGGGCTTGAAAACCGGATTGTCGGAATCACCAAATACTGCGACTATCCGCCAGAAACGGCAAAGAAGACTAAAGTCGGTGAGTCGAGTGTAAGCTTGGAGAAGGTCGTTGCACTGAAACCCGACCTGGTGCTTGCTCACACCGTTCTGAACGACACCGAAATCCGCAGGCTGAAAGCTCTCGGTATAAACGTGCTCGATACCAACCCTGAGACATTCGCAGAAGTAATCGCCGACATCAGAAAAATAGGCAACGCGACCGGAGCAAACGAGCAGGCTGAAAAACTGGCCCAATCGATGGAAAAATCAATAGATGCGGTTAAGAACAAGCCCCACGGCAGGCAGAAAACCAAAATGCTGGTAGTCATCCAGGCAAGCCCGCTTTGGGTAGCGGGGCCGAAGACGTTCATCGACGAGATGATAAGCTGCACAAATGGTAAAAATATCGCCTATGATGCCAAGCCGGGGTTCAACCAGTTCAGCTCGGAGGTTGCCTTCGCGCGAAACCCTGACCTGATCATCGTAACGAGACCAGAGGACAAAGCTTACTTCGAAAAAAGCCCCGCTTGGAAAGAGACGAACGCCGTCCGAAATGGCCGTGTCAAAGTTATCGACCCTGACCTGATGCTCAGAACCGGCCCAAGGCTCGTTCAGGGGTTGAAAGCGCTGTCAGATGACGCCAATCTATAGTTTGTAAACCTTCAGAGTCTCACCGGCCTATTCTATGCCATTCAGAAGGTCGGCAATCTGGTGCAAGACCGGCAGCACTATGTCTATTCCATGGGCAACCGCATCCGGACTCTCCGGAAGGTTTACGATCAAAGTCTTGTGTTTCAGACCGGCTACCCCACGTGAAAGGATGGAATTTGAGATGCCCCCGGCGCTGCACCTGCGGATTTCCTCGGCAATGCCTGGAATGGGGCGGTCTATTACCGATAGAGTCGCTTCCGGGGTTATATCGCGTCGAGAAAGCCCGGTTCCTCCGGTGGTGATAACAATATCAACGCTGGAATCTCCGGCAGAACAGTCCCTAAGCACTCTGGCGACAGCTTCAAACTCCCGTTTGACCGCTCTTTCGACGGCAACATCGATCCCGGCGGATGCCAGTTTCGACGCCACAACCGCACTGCATGGATCGGTAAATTCCCCGAGCGCACATAGATCGTTTACAGTAATAACCGCAGCTTTCACTATTTTTCAGCCTCCCATTCCTGTTCCGATATCCTGGCCCGCCGCTCACAGATCTTGAAGAAGCTGCAATTGCCACAGATATTTTTCCTCACCGGCGGGATTTCCGTACCTTCGGTAATTGCCAGCATTTCGGCTGCCACCTTACGGATCATCTCTTCAAGTTCGATCAGTTCTTCATCGGAAAGCTCCGCTGTGGCTGACCGGCCGTTACTGAGACATTGTATTGTAGCAACAACACGCCTACCTGAATAGTTCTTCTTCACCAGAAGTTGATAAATACTCATGGCAAGATCGTTTGCGACTTCTTCGTTTGTGACATCTCTCCGCCCGGTCTTGTAGTCGATGACTTCAAATGTCCCGTCCGAACGCTCGTCCAGCCTGTCGATACGGCCGATCAGCGCGAAATCCCCCATGTCATATTTCAACTGGCGTTCGGTAAATAGCGTTGTCGATGCGACCGACTTTAGGTTTTCGTAATACTCTTCGAGAATCTTCGCGCCGAACTCGATGTACTCGTTCTCTTCCTCACGGGAACTATACCCGGCCCCGACCCAGGTATTCTTCATCCGCTCGACAAGCTGCTCCGGGGTCTGTGTATCATGACCGCCCGCAGCGTGGAAGTCATTGAGCGCACGATGGAGCGAGCCTCCGAAGCTGTCGCCTATGTTCGGCGAGTAATAATACCGCCCAACGCGGGTTATATAAACCAGCTTGTACATAAGTGCGCATTCGAGGTACATCCTGAGCTTCGTCGGGCTGATCTCCGGTTTTCTCGGTTTTCTGGCTTTCTTGGGTTTTCCTGTCTGCAGTATCGCCATTTTTCTCGCTGTAGAAACTCCGTTCGTATTATTTTACCATAACATGGCCGATGTTTGACCCTGCGACGGATTCGTGGTACTATTTCCGCTGTGACAGGATGGGGAAATATTTAGTATGGATAGACCTATAGTAGCTATAGTGGGCAGGCCGAACGTCGGCAAATCCACTTTATTCAACAGAATAGTAGGACAGCGTCTTGCGATAGTCGAGGATGTGCCCGGCATCACCAGAGACCGGCTCTACGCCGAAGCGGAATGGCGCGGCAGGCAATTTGTCGTCACTGACACAGGCGGCATCCTGTTTAATGAGACCGATCCACTTACAGTCCAGGTCTCGCAGCAGGCACAGCTTGCGATGGATGAAGCGGACGTCATACTCTTTGTAGTCGATGCAACGGCCGGTATTACAGGGACCGACGAGACCCTCGCGGATGAGCTCAGAAAGACCAATGTCCCGGTGATCCTCGTAGCCAACAAGGTAGATAACGAGAAACTGGAACAGGAATCGGTGGAATTCTATCAACTGGGGCTTGGCGAGGTGTACCCGGTGTCCTCCGTGCATGGACGCGGGCTCGCCGAAGCACTCGATATGGTTATTGATGCTATGAAGTCTCCTTCCGAAGAGGAAGCATTCCCATCCGAGGCGATACGGCTTTCCATAGTCGGCAGGCCAAATGTCGGCAAGTCGTCCATCGTGAATGCGATTCTGGGTGAGGAACGGGTCATCGTCTCGAATATCCCCGGAACCACCAGAGATGCCATCGATACGATTTTCAAGCACGGCGGCGAAGACGGGCAGGAGATCGTCCTTATCGACACCGCCGGAATCAGGAGATCCGGGAAGATTCAGGGTTCGGTCGAGTATTACACGGTCCTTCGAGCAGTAAGGGCGCTCGAACGGAGCGATGTCGCGATGCTCGTGATCGATGCAGAAGATGGCGTGACCGATGGCGACAAGCGTGTAGGCGGCTACATCCACAAGTCCGGCCGCGGCTGCGTGATAGTCGCCAACAAATGGGACCTAAAAAAAGGCAAGATGAGCTACAAGGAGTTCACTGCCCACGTAAGGAAAGAAATGGCGTTCCTGGACTACGCCCCGGTGGTTTTCGTGTCTGCAAAAGAGGGATGGGGGCTTTCCGCCGCCGTCGATACCGCAGTCGAAGCCGCTGCCAATCACGCGCGGAGGATTCCTACGGGTGAGATAAACAGGATCATACAGGACGCGGTCGATGACAACCCTCTCGCGCGGAAGGGCAAGCAGCTCAAGATAAAATACGCTACAATGCCTGCCGTCAAACCGCCGACTATCATACTTTTTGTCAACGATACTGAGATTGTGCATTTTTCTTATATCCGCTACCTGGAAAACCAGATCCGCAAGGTCTACGGTTATGAAGGGACTCCGCTGAGGATCATCCCACGAAAAGCTGAGAAAGAAAGAGATTAAATGAAGATATTGGCCATTCTTGCAGTGTCGTTTTTTTGTGGCTCGCTGCCTATCGGCGTAATAGTCGGCAAGCTGACGAAAGGAATCGACATCCGAGACTACGGCAGCGGCAACATCGGGGCGACTAACGTGCTCCGCACGCTTGGTCTGGGCCCGGCCATCGTAGTCTCCGTGGGCGATACGTTGAAGGGTTTTGTCCCGGTGTTTCTGGCCATGCGGCTGATCTCAGGCAGCCACCAGGCGCTTTTTGTGGTCGCGGCCGGGCTGCTCGCAATTGTAGGACACAGCGCTTCTCCCTTCCTCAAGTTCAAAGGTGGCAAGGGCGTCGCTACGAGCCTCGGCATGATCATCGGTATGAACCCAGTCATTGCCGCAATAGGATTCTGCATATGGGCCTTTATCGTTGCCGTCACAAGATATGTTTCGATAGCTTCGATAATCGCGCCGTTCGCAGTAACCGCTTTGATGTATTTTTCACCCGCTGTTTTCGGCAGAGAAGTCCCACGGGAGTACGTAATTGTCACTCTCGCGGCTTCTTTTCTGATCCTTTTGAGACACCGGTCTAATATAAAACGGCTTTTAAAAGGTACCGAACCCAAGATCGGGCAGAAAGCCTGACTTCTAGGAGAGTGATTGTCTTATGGAGGAACATAGTCCTTACGTCAATCTAGCCATGAAAGCAGTTACCGCTTATGTGGAATACGGCAAAACAATTGCACCCCCACCTGATCTGCCTGCGGAGTTTCAAAAAAGAACGGGAGTATTTGTTTCCCTAAAGAAATACGGTGAACTTCGCGGGTGCATCGGCACAATTGAGCCCGTTTTTCAGGATATCGCGCATGAGATCATAGAAAACGCAATCAGCGCCGCTACCCGTGACCCCCGTTTTCTACCCGTAGAACAGGATGAGTTGAGTCTGCTTACCTGTTCCGTGGACGTACTGTCCCAGCCGGAACAGATAGACAACGTATGTCTTCTCCATCCAGAGAAATACGGCGTAATTGTCAGGTGCGGCAGGCGCCGTGGGCTGCTTCTTCCCAATCTCGAAGGAGTCGACACGGTCGAAGACCAGATCGACATAGCCTGCAGGAAGGCAATGATTGGGCCGAACGAGCACATCGACTTATACAGGTTTGAAGTAAAGAGATATTACTAAAGGGACTGAAACTAACCTCCAGATTATCCATCCTCCCGCCGATAATTCCTTTGAACAACACCTTGCAAGGGAGGAGACCCTACCAGATGCATTGGTTCACGAATGCATTCGCATTTCTTTCAAAGGGCGGGCCGGTAATGATCCCTCTTATGGCCTGCTCAATCATTTCCGTCGCTGTAGCTATTGAGCGTTTTATCAAACTAAAGGCGGCTACGGCCGACACTTCCGATCTTGCCCGCCGCACAGAGGACATGCTATATAACGGTGAATCCGAGCAGGCAGCAGCAGTGTGTGAGGCAAGTGCCACACCTATCGGAGCGGTGCTTTCGGCAGGCATCCGCAGCAGAAAAATGGGAACAATACGAGCCCAGGGTGCTATGGAAGAACAGGCTCAGAGAGAGATCGCCGGCTTCCAGGTCAGGATGGGAATACTTGATACCATTGTTACAATAGCTCCGCTTCTGGGGCTTCTAGGTACAATAGTCGGTATGATCCGGTCATTCCACGTGATCTCATCCAAAAACGGCATAAGCACCCCTACTGCTATCACAGGTGGCGTCGCTGAAGCCCTTATTGCCACAGCAACAGGCATCGCGATTGCCGTCTTCTCCGTGATCGCTTATAACTATCTGAACGAGCGTATAAAGCACGCAATCGAGATGATAGAGATCCGCGCAACACAACTTGTCAATGTGCTTACCGACATCGAGGATCAACGAAATGAGATTAAAACAATTTCAGCCTAAAAAAGCCCGTATAGAGATCATTCCGATGATCGATACGATCTTTTTTCTGCTCGTGTTCTTCATGATTGCGTCACTTGCGATGACCACGATGAAGGGTATGTCTGTCAACCTGCCCAAGTCGTCCAGCGCACAAGACCGCCCGATGGTCAAGGTTGTAATATCTCTGACCGACAGTGGCAATTACTACATCGACAAGAAAAAAGTGGGCTTCAAAGATATTTATGGCGACCTGAAAGCAATGATTGCCGATAACCCAAAACTTGTTGTGGTAATCAACTGCGACAAAAAACAATCGTGGGCCAGGGGGATAGAGCTGGCGGATGAAGCAAAACGGGCCGGAGCCCAGCTTCTGACAATCGCAACAGAGCCTAAACGCAGTCCGGTCTGATCGGTATAAATTAAGTGTAATAGCTGAAAATGCGTGATAATAAGATCCTTACATATGCAATCGCAGGATCGGTAGCGATCCACCTGGTCGTGCTCGGCTTCATCGGCAAAACATCCGCCGCGAAGCCGATTGCTGTTGATCAGCTAAAAGTTGTTCAAGTCGATCTGGCGAAGGCCCCCGATGATACTGCCGCACGTACATCTGCGCCGGAACAGCCGAAACCTGAAGTTGAACCGGCACAACAGGTCGAAACACCGTATGTTCCGCCGCCATCGAAGATGGTCACGAGTGATGAGCGGCATAAATACCAGCCGCCGAGTATGTCCAGCCATGAACGCCGGATGTACTCTTCCGCTTATACTCACAACAACCCCGGACGGCCGGGTTCTACGCGTCCGGCAGGAGACCACGGCGGCGCATTGAGAGGAATTACTGCGCCGAACGGACAGGATCTCGGATATGTTCCGACCGGCCGCACCCCCGTCGGATGGGTTCCCGGCGCAGATAACGGACGCGGAATAGGTTCGGGCAGCGGAGCCGGAGTAGGCCATCCAGATCCTGAACCAGATGCAAGATCCGGACACGGAATTACACCCGCACCGGAGCCTGAACCGGCTCCCCCGCCCCAACCAAGGATGGTGACTGTAACGGTGTGCGAGGTCTCAGGGATGCTTTCGGGACCATACTGCAATAGAACGTGCTCACGGTCGTTCAGGGAAGGCAGTGAGCCTTCCAGCAGATGCACTATGTGCAAAGCGCCTGAACCCGTGCATGTCAACAGGCTGGCTGACCGTGCGGAACCTGAGCTCATCAAGGACTGCGAACCCCAAATTCCTGAGATCGACGAGTCGGGCGATTACATTGTGAGGATCAGCTATACCGTAGACACAGATGGCGACGTAAGCGATATAGAAATTGTGGACTCATCAGGAGTACGCGCAATTGATAAAGCCGTAAGAAGTGCTGCGTCAAAGATGCGCTACAAACCAGCCGTGCAGGACGGCCAACCTCGAAGCGTACGGATAAGAAGAAAATACCGAATACGGATATAGCTCTGTAGACAAGAGTTTTGAGTTGATGATTAAAACGTCACCCCGAAACAAGTCAGGGTGACGTTTTTGCAACTCTATCCCTTAGTTAACGGCTGTTAATGCCTTTATACTGTCCCCGTCCTTCAGTAAAATCAACGGACAGAGGTTGTCATTGTCTAATCTATAGCAACTGCAGGCTCCTGTAGCCTTGATCAGTGATCCCTTTACTATATCTTCCGGCAGTGTGATGCTGCCATAATATACTTCTACAGTGGCAGAGCCATCATTTATGTAGAGTTTCTTATTAGCAGTATCGATGTCCGCTACTGTCCCACATACTGTCACTAATAACCCTATGTTGTTCAGCCCGAAGCTGTCTTTTACACCCTTCTGGCCTGTCTTGGCTGCTGAATCATAGCTGTAGTCTCCTCCACCGATGTATTTACAGGTAATCATCAGCGGCTTTGCAGTCTCCTGACCTGTAACTGAAGGAGTCTCATAGCTAAGTAGGCATCTTTCTCCATCTGTGGTAGTACCAAGGACACCGCTAACTGAGATTATCTTGTTCACCTGCGGCAGAGTTCCCTTTAGCTGGTTCACTCTTATGCCGTATGTCCTGTTTATATCCTGGACATAATAGAAGCCGCTGTAGACCGAAGATGCTACCATATTGGTTGCCAATACATAGGCCGTATCTTTGGTATTCTTTGCATTTGTGCCTGTGACATCAAATACTGAGTATTCGTCGGCACCAATGTCTACATGAGTTCCTATAATACGTGCCTCACCGTCCATATCAACCCAGCCATTCTGTACTGTCGTGTCATCTCCCGCGTTTATGCAGGGAGATGTGGAGGTGAGATGGTAGTCTCCGTTGTCTTTATCTCTAAAGAGAGGGTCTACCGATATGTCCGTAGTTCCTGCAGTGAAATTTAAGTAGTTGGTGGTGTTGCCATAGACGCAGTTATTATTGAAAACGGCATTCCCGCTGGATTTGTCGATACCTCTCTGATTGAAGGCAATTATATTATTGGTTATCGTAGGGCTTGATGAATAAATGTGGATACCATCACCACTTCCGCTGATGGTGTTATTTGTTATTGTGGGATTAGTTGAATAATCACAGTAGATGCCACAGCTTATATTCCCACTAATTATGTTGCTATTTATCGTTGGATTTGATCCATAGCAGTATACGCCGTATTCATTCCCGCTGATATTGTTTTGGGCTATGGCTAGACTTGGTAAATATACGCAGTCGATGCCATTTTCATTTCCACTGATGGTGTTGTTCACTATCGTGGGATTGGACAAGAACCAGCAGTAAATGCCACTATAATCGTCTCCACCGTTTCTAATAGTTAAGCCATTAATGCAGGCAGTGGTTGTAAATCCGCTAGCAATAACAACATTACCATTGCTGGAACCATCAATTATGCTTTTATTGGTATTAAAGTTCCGCTCAATCCTCTGATTTTCTGCACCTGCGAAGCCTCCGTAGACACCAATGTCAGCTCTAAGAATTATGTGCTCATAATAGACTCCAGCTTTCACCCATACTTCACCGCCACCATTGTCGCAAGCTGCATCTATACCAGCCTGTATAGTCTTCTTGGCCAGCGTCCAGCTTGAACCATTTTCAGAGTCATTCCCATTTGGGCTGACACGTATCACAACAGGTGTATTGACCGGCCACTGTGTCCCATCTGATTCATCTGCACCAATATCTACAGCAGTTCCTTGTATTCTTGCCTGTCCATCCATATCTACCCCGTATGAACTTACTACAGAGCTATCTCCTGTATTTATACAAGGAGAACCAGGCTGAATGTGAAGCTTGCCGTACTTCCAGTTCTCAAGAAGAGGGTCCTGTGATATGTCTGTAGCCCCAGCAGCAACGCCTGAGTAGTCGGTAGTGTTGCCGTAGACGCAATTGCTCTTGAGCGTTGGGTTCCCGCTGCCGCCTTCTTTATAGACTCCAGTGATGTTGAAAGCAACAATGTTGTTGGCTATTGTGGAGCCTGATGATGAGTAATAGTCATAGATACCATAGTTATTCCCACTGATGGTGTTGCTTGTTATTGTGAGGCTTGATGATGATGAGTAGTAGATACCATGATAGCCACTTCCACTGATGATGTTGTTTGTTATTGTGGGACTTGATGAACCGCAGAGAATGCCTTCACCATTCCCGTTAATGGTGTTGTTGGTTATTGTGGGATTTGATGATGAGTTGCAGCAGATGCCGTCACCATTCCCATTAATTGCGTTTTTCCTTATTGTGGGATTTGATGCTGAGCAGCAGTAAATGCCGTGGCTAGCATTATTATTGATTATGTTGTTGGTTATTGTGGGATTTGATGATGAGCAGTATATGCCACCGGTACTATTTCCATTGAGGGTATTATTGGTTATTACAGGTCTTGATGAAAATGAGCAATGAATACCATAGCCGCTATTTCCGCTGATGATGTTGTTGGTTATTGTGGGACTTGATGAGTACTCGCAGCAAACGCCATAGTTGCTGCTTCCACCGTTACATTTAATTGTAAACCCATCTATACGAGCGATTGTTAAGAATCCACTTGCATTGACAACATTGCCGATGCTACTAGACTTTTCGAGTATGCTCTTGTTGATGTTGAAGTCTCGCTCAGTCTTCTCATTTTCTGTTCCAGCAAACCCGCCGTAGACATCACAGTTGGTTTTCAAGTTGATGCATTCATTGTATACCCCTGCTGTCACCCATATTTCGCCGCCACTCTCATTATTAAAGACCGTATCTATACCAGCCTGTATAGTCTTCTTTGCAAGTGCCCAGCTTGAGCCGTCATTGCCATCGTTCCCTTTGGAACTGACTCGTACCACTATAGGTGGGTTAACCGGCCACTGTGTTCCATCCGATTCATCAGCACCAATATCCACACCCTCTCCCTGTATTCTTGGTTGTCCATCCATATCAAGCCAAGAAGAAGAAACAGAAGAACTATCACCTGCATCTCTGCATGGTGAGCCGGGTTGGATATGGAATTTACCATATCTCCAGTTCTCAATCAGAGGATCTACTGATATGTCTATAAACCCGCGAGAGATGGACGAGTAGTTGGTAATATTGCCATAGACACAGTTTCTCGTAAGTGTTGCAATTCCGTTTTTCCTGTAGATTCCAGTGAGATTGAAGGCAATTATGTTGTTTGTTATCGTGAGTTTTTGTGGCTCGACAACGTAGTAGACGGCACCAGATCTGTTATTGTAGTAAATACCATAGCTGCTATTCCCAATGATGGTATTACTGGCTATCGTTGGATTTGAGGACCAGCGGTAGTTGTCATTACCATTCCCGCAGTAGACACCATTATCATTCCCGTTGATGATGTTGTTAGTTATATAAGGACTTGATGCCAAACAGTAGACGCCAGATCCGTTCCCCCTAATGGTGTTGTTGGTTATTGTAGGATTTGATGATGATGTGCAATAAATACCATAATTAGCATTGCCACTGTTTCCAATGGTAAACCCATCAATACGAGCATTGGTCGAGAATCCACTAGCGCTAACAACACTGCCATTTCCTGATCCGTCAAGTATGCTCTTGTTGACATTGAAATTCCGTTCTGTCTTCAGGCTTTCTGTTTCTGCAAACCCTCCATAAACATCACAATCGGCCTTAAGTGTGATATGCTCGTTGTAGGTTCCGGCAGAAACCCATACCTCGCCGCCACCTTCATTACAAAAGACCGCATCTATACCTGCCTGTACAGTCTTCTTTGCCAGTTCCCAGTTTGAGCCATTATTAGCATCATCTCCATTGGGACTGACACGCACCACTATAGGAGAGTTAACCGGCCACTGTGTTCCATCTGATTCATCTGCTCCAATATCTACGGCATTTCCCTGTGTTCTTGCTTGTCCATCCATATCTATCCAAGATGAACTGACTGCGGAGTTGTCACCAGCATCTATACAGGGTGAGCCAGGCTGGATATGGCACTTATTATACCGCCAGTTCTCAAGCAGAGGATCTTTTGATATGTCTGTATCACCGGCATTGATGCCTAAGTAGCCGTCAGTATTGCCATAAATGCAGTTGTATTTGAGCGTTGGGCTTCCGCCTGTGATACTACTGATTCCGGTGCTATTAAATGCAACTATATTGTTGCTTATTATTGGGCTTGATGAGTAGCAATAAACGCCATAGCCATTCCCACTGATGGTGTTATTGGTGACTATTGCGGGGCCTGATGACCAGCAGTGAATACCATAATTACTCCCATCTATGGTGTTATTGGCTATTGTAGGACTTGATAATGACGTGCAATAAATGCCATAAGTGATATTCCTGCTGATGTTGTTGTTGATTATTATGGGATTTGATGATGACGTACAGTAGATGCCATAACTATTCCCCATAATGGTGTTATTGGTTATTGTGGGGTTTGATGATGTACAGTAGATGCCATAACTATTCCTAATGATGTTGTTGGTTATTGTGGGGCTTGATGACGTACAGTAGACGCTATAATAACTGCTTCCACCATTTTCAATGGTAAACCCATCGATACATCCATTGGTTGAGAAACCACTTGCATTTACAATATTACCACCACCATTGGAACCATTAAGAATGCTCTTGTTTGCGCTGAAGTTTCTCTCAGTCCGCTGGTTTTCTGTTCCCGCGAACCCACCATAGAGATAGCAGTTGGCTTTCAAGGTGATGCGTTCGCTGTAGGTTCCTGCTGCTACCCATATTTCTCCGCCACCGCTGGTAGAGGCTGCATTTATGCCAGCCTGTACTGTCTTTTTAGCCAGTTCCCAGCTGGAGCCGTTATTAGAGTCATTTCCACCCGTACTAACTCTAATTATTGTCTGCCCGAAGCAACTGGAACAGAGAATTACGAGAAAAACCAGTGACCAGATCAAAACTTTATGCTTGCTCATCAATATGCTCGCTCCTTTGTATAGATATGGACGTCCAATGTTGAAAGGTGTTACAGCGAAAGAAATGTAGTTCAAACTATTGCAGTATATCATATTATCTTTATGTCTGCATGGTAAATATGCACTCGAATTTGCAAAAAATATTGCGGCTAATTCAACCAACAGCAGCTTAAACTTTACCTTGTAAACGGTTATAATATCATCAACTCCGTTGTCATAACGCCTGCTTGTGAAAACGAGCGGGCCAAACTGCTTTTTATGGCATCCATCGTGGGGATTTGATGAATTATATAGGGTCGAAATTCAGCCTGCTGCCGGAAATCAAACGAATACTCGATAACAACGATATTCCGGCAAACAGCATAGCGCTGGACCTTTTCGCCGGTACGGGGATTGTCGCGCGCTTTCTCAAAGGCCGCGGGCACATAGCTTACGCAAATGACTGGCAGTATTACTCCTATTTAACCTGTGTCGCGTTCATCGAGCACAATGAACTCCCGGCGTTTGAGACCCTTTTCTCAAACAATTGTTGGGAGAAAGAGATAGACAGACCCCCTCTCCTGCCGGACCTGCCCGTTTCAGCCCTTGGAAAACGCAGGAAGATTGATCACAACACTCCTGCTGTTCGTGTGCTGTCTTACCTAAGCCAACTGCAGGGGGAACCCGGCAGTTTTTATAATGCCTACTGTGAAGGTGGCGAAAGCGGGAGGATGTATTTCTCAAAAGGGAACGGGCTAAGGATACAAGCCATCCGAGACCGAATAGAGCTGTGGCACAAAGAGCAGTTGATCACACCTGAAGAAAAGGGGTGGCTAGTCGCTTCCCTCATCGAAGGTGCTGACCGCGCGGCCAATACTGCGTCGGTATATGGAGCCTATCTAAAACACGTGAAACTCTCCGCACGTAAACCGATGCAGCTTTATCTGCTAGATCCTGTGCCGTCTGCGCACGCCGCCGAGCAGCACCGCGCGTTCTGCCAGGACAGCGAATCTCTGCTTTCCGAGCTCAATCAGACCAGGATCGAGCTCGTTTACATCGATCCTCCATATAACAGCCGCCAATATAACGCGAATTACCACATCCTTGAAACAATAGCCAGATGGGACCTTGCCGCATTCGAGCCGCGCGGGATAACCGGACTCCGCAAGGGGGGAGAGAGAAAATCGGAATTCTGCCTGAAAACAAGGGCTGAAGAGGCCTTCAGGCGGCTATTTTCTGCCATGAACGCCGAATATGTGCTCTTTTCTTACAATAATGAAGGGCTGCTTTCAAAAAACGAGCTTGAGAAGCTGTTCGATGAATTCTGCAGCCGGACGAGCTTTATGGAAATCCCCTACAGGCGGTTCCGCGCAGACCTGGACAGCAACAACAGAGTCTACAAAGGCGATGACACCATAGAGTATCTTGTTCTTGGAAAAATGAAGTAGCCTGTGTAAGTCTCCACCTTCCGCGTCTCTTGTAGAGTATCACTCTGCTTCCTCAGCCGTGTTAAGGATAATTCCGGCAGGGTATAATTTACTCGGTAGAGTCATCATGGGAGGGTTTAAAATGGCTGATCTGCGCAGAATGAGGGTAATATTTATCGCTGCAGTGATAGTCCTGGCGACGGGTATAGCTATTCCAAATGGCTCACAACCTCCGGTCGAGAAAAAGGTAACACTGCAGCTTGCCGATATGCCAATAATAGATGTGATCGACTACATGTTCCAAGGCACCGGCTACAAATATACCATAGAGCCCGGAGTTTCCGGCAGAATATCCGTCGGGTTCAACAATATCCCTCTTGAACAAGCTGTCAAAGCCGTAGCGGATGCATCGAGTCTTGACTACACAAAAGCCCCTGGGCGGTATATTTTCAAGCCTAAGGCAAAAACACCGGTAGCAACAAAACCGATGCCTGAAGACCAATACCAACCGGAAAGACAAACGGCTGCACCACCAGCAGCCAGTGGTGGCTTCTCCGGAACAATCATTAATGAACAAACATTAATTAATGAACAGATTCCACCTATACCATCAATACTGGACATTGGCGGTATAGGAGTGCTGGACTATCCCTATTCCTACGGTGGTATATACGATCTGAGCCCGTATAGCTACTACAACGGAGCCCCCAGCAGATTTGTACCTCCGGGATATGTATCGCCAAGCCGACAGAGGTTCTACGATTCGATAAGCGCGGCTCACAGCGTTCCGGGATTCCCGGCCTACAGGTTTGGCAGACCGTACTATTATCCCTACTGAGCGCCATACCTGTGGTAGAAATATGATTAAGACGATAGTCAAAAGGCCCATCGACTAAACGGTGGGCCTTTATGTTTCCTGATGCATCCCTGATGGGTATTGCCGGTATGTCTCTTGAGTGAGCTGAGTGAGACTGGGTCAGTGAGCCCACTTCTCTTGGCTCACTCAGGAGTATTTGCCGTCATGCTCCACTTATCTCCCGGTAAAACCTTCAGATTGTAGCTCTTTCCGCGCCACACGATATTTTTAATCTCAAGGCTCTTCCAATGTTCGGGCAGGCAGGGCTTGATGTACAGGTCTGGAAGCGCTTCCTTGAACCCTCCGGGGTTTTTGCCGATCCTAAGCCCGCCGAAACCGTATATCACGCTCTGCAGCATCCCGCCGCAGCCGGTTATGAAGCAGGTATTCTCCCACGTAGGTGACCGTTTCTCATTGAACATCAAAAACGGGCCGCGCAGGAACGGCTTATAGCTCTCGGTGAAGTCCTTGTACGCATCGGCTCTTCTTCCGAGCTGCGCGGAGATGACTGCATGAACGGAAGAACTCATAGCAGGGCCATTCTTGTACAGCTTTCCTTTATAATAATCAAAAGAAGCAGTCCGCACATCGTCCGGCATGTCGATCATCCAGGGGTAGATCATCAACTCGACATCCGCCTGTTTCGTCGCGGCTCCCTTGTATCCGTCGTGCTCGATATAGCGCTTATTGGCCACATCGAACGGAATGTACATCTTTCCGGCTATCTCCGCCCACTTGGGGTTGGGAGATTTGCCGATTATGACTGTAGCTTTGGCCGCGATCTGCAGGACAGCCGCCGCCGATGCGTTGGTATAAGCGCAGTTATCTACGATATTGGCGTTCTCATCAGGGGGAACGACTTTCAGAATTTCATACTTGCCCTTTGACGGATTATATTTGGCTCTGGATACCCAATAGTCCGCGCAGGCCGAAATTACCGGCCAGCCGCGTACTTCAAGCCATCTTTTATCCTGAGTCGCTACATAATACTGCCACTGAGCAAGCGCGACGTCGCTCGTTATGTGCCTCTCCTCGGAGAATGGCTTTGGAGCAGTCTCCAGTCCGCTTTCGGCGCTTTCCCAGGCATACTCCGCTCCTGCTAATCCGTCCTTTTTGGCGTTTTCCAAAGCGGCTTGTCGGGTAACGAATCTGTAACTAACAATAGACCCGGCCAGTTCAGGATGCTGAAGCAAGAGCGAGGGATACATCCAGACATCGGCGTCCCAGAATATGTGGCCGCCCCAGTAGGCATTGGACGACAGTCCGAGCGGCTGTATGCTGGCACCCCAGAGCTTGTCGTTGAGACTCGACAGGAGGTAAAACATGGATGCATGCACTGCCTGCTGTGCCTCCGGGTCGCCCCCGATCACGATATCTGACTTCCAGATGTTCCGCCAGGCTTTTTTGCTCGAATCAAAAAGCTGATCGTAGCGGACATTCTCTATATCAGCCAATAATTCTTCGGCGCTTACAGGCGTACACGACAAATAGCCGGGATGGTTATAGATTGCGATTAACTTTGTCAGTGCAAGGCTCTCCCCATGCTTTACTGAAGTGCTGTCAGTTACCGGCTTGTTCGATGCGTCCAAGACTCTTGTTCCGATAGATACAAAATTACATGTAGAACTCATGCCTTCGAATATCTGCGCGCCGTTTCCGGCTTTTTTGCTGGGCTTGGCCTTCCAACCATTGCCTGCATCAAGTGATTCCTTGAGCTTCACGCTGCCGTCGAAACTTGGAGTAAGCGCGTAGCGTACGGCTGTATACTCATAGAAGCCCTTCGCCCTATCAACAAAAACAGTCACCTTTCCTGTAAGACTGCGGCGTCCGGACTTTAGCGTAAGCTCGGTCTCCACATAGCCTTCACGCATATTGAGCGTCTGGCGGTAAGGAGCCTCTTTATCGAGCTCGAAGCGCTTTCCATCGGAGTCGTACAGTCCGAAATCACTCCAGTTCGGAAGCGGCAGGTATGCTTCTTTCTCATATAGCCCGGCCATAAGGCATTCAGTCGGCTTGCCATCGAGCCTTCCAACACCTTCCGGCCCAATGCGAGTGCCGACAGTGCCGTTTCCCAGATATATTCCAACCGTGTTATTCGGATCGTTCGACTGCAGTATCCATGGGTCGTTCTTCTTGATGCTTAGCGGCTCAGGTGAGCGCTGGTGGATGAACATAAAAGCAACTGCTGCAACTGCGACAACAAGGAAACCGGCAAAAGCAACTTTTTTCATTTCTTCCTCGCGACAAAGAATACTCTGTCCGACCTGCGTGTCGGCTGCTTGAATTTATACGCATGGTAGCGGGCAATCGTTTCAAAACCCGCCGCTATGAGCATGGCATCGAGTTCATCCAGCTTGTATGCCTTCTGCTTATGCACCTCCGTAAACTGGCGCGGCTTGCCGTCTTCCAGCACCTCAAACACCATAGTTACAGAACATATTCTTGTCGCGCGGTCATAGCTGCTATTCCAAACGTATCTTGGATAAGACCCCAAATTTGTCTGGTTGAAGAAGCCATGAGCGAGCGCGTATTCCGTATTGACATCGAAGATGAAGTAGCCGCCGGGGACTACGTGCTCCCCTACCCGCTTCATCGCCTGAGCCAGCCTGGACTCATCCGTTATGTAGTTCAGGCTGTCGAAAAGGCTTATTGCGAGGTCAAACTTGCGCCCAAGTGAGAGTTCCGCCGCGTCGCTTACGTGATACTCGATATTCGTCTCTGATGCTACGGTCTTTCTTCTTGCGACCTCGATCATGCCGGGAGCAATGTCCGCACCGGTGACCTCATAGCCGTGCTCTACCAGAAGCTCGTCAACTGTCCCCGTTCCGCAGGCAACGTCGAGCACCGTACGTGGATGATAATTCAGCTTTTTGAGTATATTCTCGATATAGTCCACCCACAACCGATACGGCACATTGGCCATAAGGTCATCGTAGTGTTCCGTTATGTCTATGAATTGCTTTTTATCTGAGTCCATAATATACCTGTCACGAATTTAATAGTCGGCTATTATTATAATGCATGTTGTGCCTGTGTATCGAGTGAGGAAACAAAAATTTGGAGTGCGGAAGCGGCAGCTTCCGCTTTTCTATCGACATTCGCTATCTCTGTTGTATCGGGACACCCTGTCCCGATACCGACTTAACTACGAAGGGTAGATTTCGGGACGAGGGCGTCCCGAAATAACAACTAAACCTCACCGAAGCCGACACCGGAGGTGTCGAGTCTCCCTTTCGTGAGAAAAAACACCTAAACCCCGCGCAGGACAGCGTCCGTCATCTTCGCAACGCGGGCCATCTCCTTAACATCGTGTACTCTTACGATATTTGCACCGTTTGCGATGGAAAGCGCAACGGTTGCGGCAGTCCCTTCCAGCCTCTCCTCCGGCGGAAGGCCGCCCAGAACCTTACCGATGGTAGTTTTCCTCGAAGTTCCCATAAGGATCGGCCTTCCAAGGCTCTTAAGCTCTGCAAGCCGCCGAATGATCTCCAAATTGTGGTTCACAGTCTTCCCGAACCCTACCCCAGGGTCGATAATCATCACACGCTCATCTATACCTGCGTCCACTGCATCGAAAATGCACTGCCGAAGATATTCCGTAACCTCACTCATCAAGTCTTCATAGAAAGGAGACTTCTGCATTTCCTTAGGCGTGTCTTTGGTATGCATCACGATGACAGGACATTTATATCTGGCGACGACGGACTTCATATCGGGGTCGAACACCATCCCACTGATATCATTTATTATGTTAGCACCTGCCTCCAGTGCGGCTTCAGCGGTAGCGGCTCTGTATGTGTCCACCGATATGGGTTTCTCGATCTGTTTCGAGAGCTCACGGACGACCGGAACTATGCGCGCTATCTCATCTTCGACTGAAACAGGCTCGCTTCCGGGCCTTGTCGACTCCCCTCCGATGTCGATGATGTCCGCGCCGTCTTCTACCATCGAAAGTGCATGTTCTACGGCAGCGCTGTGGTCAAAGAACAATCCGCCGTCGGAAAACGAGTCTGGCGTGACGTTCAATATCCCCATAACAAGGGGGCGGTTAGCAAGCTCCGAGAACATGCGCCTGGATTTGAGGTCCGGGAGGACATTGTCATTCGGCAAAACCGGCTTGGCCTCGAATGAAACTATCGCGGCTTCGATTTCGACATCAAGCGCAGAACTGCCCATCTCTTCAGATGCAATCCACTTTGCAGCTTTGCTGAATGCCATACGTGTGCCGGACAGCATTATGTCAATCCGGTCTGGAGTGCTCTCTTTTTCGATGGCGTTTCCTCCGTACGATAGAAACGCCTCCTTAATCAGGCTGGCTTGAGTTCTGTTAACGTCTGACAGCTTGAGGGTATAGTACCGGGCGCTGGACAGGATTTTTTCTCTATCCTGAACCGCAACACCCATACGGTCCATCTCCGCGAATAGATCGCGGTCATTCCCTAAACACAGCACTCTGGGTCTGTGATTTTCACCATACATATTTACTCCGATGGAAGACGCTTCTTCAGGTCGTCTACCTCCTTTTGCAGATCGTTTACCTTCTTTTCAAGCTCCTTTTGCTGCCTGGCTGCGCTGCTACCGGGCATAAGCCCACGGGAAGTCATCGACCACAGCCAGCCGATCCCAACAAGGGATATAAGTACTACGCCGGCGACTATTATAAGCGTGATAATCACTGCTGTATTCATGAGTTATTATCCCCTACTGAAGTTACTAATATATTAGGTTACTCATCGGCGGTTGTGATTCCTGCCCGATGAGCACTATTACAGTCTCCAAGATTATGTTGCCCCAGGTTTCGGGTCCGCAAACAGCAGTCGCCCTTGACGCTCAATAGCACTATAGTGTTACACTTTAGATGCAAGAGGAGGTTGGTTCACATGTTGGCAAGTTTTACAATCATCCCAATCGGAGAGGGCGAAGAGCTGAAAGAGCTGATAGCTGAAATCCTCGCGATTGTTGATAAATCAGGACTGCCCTACAAGCTCGGGGCTATGCAGACGACCATAGAGGGCGAGCCTGAGCAGGTTATGGGGCTTATTATGAAGTGCCACCAGAAAATGATGGAGATCGCTCCTAGAGTGCTTACGAGCATCACCATCGACGACCGCAAAGGCGCGGCAAAGCGCCTGGAAGGCAAAGTAAAAGACGTTGAGAATATACTTGGGAAGGAACTCTCTCATGAGTGAGCAGCATGTAGGGAAGCTTTCTCCCAGTAAAACGGATAATCTGTTGAGCGGAGCACTTGGCGCTCATTCTGACAAATTGATCGTCGGACCGGGGCCAGGACTCGATGCTGCCGTTCTGAATCTCGGTGACAGCCGCGTCATGGCAGTTGCCGAGGACCCCATTTTCCCCGCAGTCGGGCTTCCACTGGAGATTTTCGGGCAGTTTACGGTCCACATCGGGGCAAGTGACATCGCCGTGACCGGAATCAAGCCGGAGTATATGACGTACACCCTGCTTCTCCCTCCCGGCTACTCCGAACTTGACACGAGAACAATCATCAAGTCGATCTCAGACACGGCTGAAGAGCTTGGGATCTCCATTATCGGCGGCCACACAGGCTGGTATGGCTCCGTATCTGTCCCTACAATCGGCGGAGTGACCGTCTGGGGCTTTGCACCGTCCGGCAAGTGGGTTTCCCCAGGTGGTGCGAAAGACGGCGATGTTGTCCTTATGACAAAAGGCCCTTCAATAGAGGCATCAGCACTTCTCGCTGTGCTCTACAAGGAACGTTTGAACGACAGGCTTGCTCAAGAGACTCTGGACAAGCTCTGCGCGAGAACAGACCAGATTACCGTCGTTAAGGATGCACTTACGGCGTTTGCAGCAGGCGGAGTCCACGCGATGCACGATGCTACCGAGGGCGGCGTGCTCGGAGGGCTGTGGGAGATGGCTGCAGCGGCGAAACTGAGCATAAATGTGGACATCGACAGCGTTTCAGTGCCGGAAGACATAGCTGAGTTCGCCGACGCGCTCAAATTCGACCCGTGGGCGGCAATAAGCGAAGGCACTATGCTTGCAGCAGTAAGTCCCGACGCAGTGAAAAACGTCATATCAGCACTTGCAGCCGAGGGTATTGAGACATTCAAGCTCGGATATTTTGATAAATCCGCCGTTGCGAACACGATCACAAGAGGCGGCAAAACTACCGTCCTTGCCGAGCCGGGGAAAGACCCGTTCTGGGACTTGTTCTTCGCAGGACTTTCCGGTTAGGGAGATAAATACAGCTATAAAAATGTCCGAGGTTGCAAACCCCGGACATTTTTCAGCTTAAATACAATCGATTCTACGTCTTATTTTGCCTCTACAGCGAGAGTGATTACTTCAAACGGCTGGAATGCGAACTGGATAACATTACCCTCATTCTTGACCTTCTCAGGCGATTCTTCCAACAGGTTGACCTTCGAGGCAGACTTGACCGGGAAGCCCATAGTGACCTTCGCCGAGCCAGACGCCCCATGAGCCTCATAAAGTCTCACAATCACGGCATCGCTGTCTTCAGCCTTCTTTATAGTTTCCACTATGATGTGTGGCGAGTCTACGCTGCAGAAGGAAGCCATCTCTGGGAGTGTTCCGGGATGAGAATCGACGCTGCTCAACCTCATAGGCACGTTCAGCTCATATGCTTCTTTGACAACGCATCCTTCCACGTGGTCGCCGGTGTGCGGGAAGAGCGAATAAGTGAACTCATGCTGCCCTTTGTCCGTCACAGGGTCGGGATACGTGGCACTTCTCAGGAGATTTATGTCTATCGTATTGCCAAGTGTCTTGTATCCGTACTTGCCGGTGTTCAATACAGCCACGCCGTAGCCTCTGTCCGAGATGTCTACCCATTTCTGAGCGCATACCTCGACCTTGGCCTGGTCCCAGGAAGTGTTTCTGTGTGTCGGCCGCTTGATGTTACCGAACTGGACCTCGCAGGTGGCATAGTCGCTTTTGACTGCGACCGGGAACGACGTGCGGAGCATTTTGTGCGTCTCGCGCCAATCGACATTGGTCGTAAAGTCTATGCGGCGGCTCCCTGCGACAAGGCTGATTTCCTGGGTAAATGTGGAATCGTTGAACTTATATACCTGTTCCACAGTTGCCTTCGGCCCATCGACCGCAGCCTTCGACGACTCCAGCTTGAAGTATGCAGGAGCCTTCTTGTCGTAATCCAGCGGGAAGTCCCAACCGTCACCGTTATCTTCGTAAACGGCCAGCTTGTTGGCCACTTCACCGGCGGCAAGAGCTTCACGATTGAGCTCTTTGTCCCAAACGGACGAAATAGACCCGTCAGCGTTGAACTTAACGCATAGCTTGTCGTTTTCAAGCTTTTCAGACGCTGCTGTTACTGGCTTGTAATCGGTGTCCAGCTTCGCGGTATCTATTGCCGTGTAGCCAAACGACGGGACATGCACATAAGCCCACTTTTTATCGACCTGGACAAACCCGTCTCTCTCCCAGGAGAGCGCGTTCAAAACAACCGCGGGCTGCTTCATAGCCGAGGTGTCGATCTTCGCCAAGAGCGATTCTCCAGCGTTCTTTACGAGAGATTCCGTCTGCTTGAACATCTCTTTATACCGGGCTCTCGACTCTTCATAGACGCGGGTGATCGACGAACCCGGTAGGATGTCGTGAAACTGGTAAAGAAGCGTCTCTTTCCAAAGTTTTTCCAGATCGGCAGCCGGATACTTGGCATCGACAGACTGATGAGCCCATGTGTTCAGCCACTCGCAGTCTCGGAGGGCAAGCTCCATCCTTCTGTTCCAGCGCTTGTTACGCCCCTGGGATGTGTACGTCCCCTGGTGCTTCTCAAGATAGAGCTCACCGGACCACACCGGGTAGCTTGACGTTTTCGGAGCTATCTTCTCGAAGAAATCGGCTGAAAACTCCTGTTTGAGAGGCGGAAGCCCTGCAAGGTCTTTTTCACGTGCCAAGCGCTCCAGGTGTTCCTCACCTGGCCCGCCGCCGCCGTCACCGATGCCGAAGAGCATGAGACACGCATCCGACGTGCCCTTGTCAGAGAAGTTCTTCTCCGACTTCACAAGCGATCTCGGAGCCGCAGGGCTGTTATAAGTCTCTTCCGGAATCATGTGAGCAAGGACTTCGCTTCCGTCGATGCCCCTCCATCGGAAAGTGTGATGCGGATGCCGGTTGACCACATTCCACGAGAGTTTCTGAGTCATGAAATAGTCCACATCGGCCTGCTTGAGAAGCTGCGGAAGCGCGCCGCTGTAGCCGAAAACATCCGGCAGCCAGAGGCTCTTTACATCTATTCCGAACTCCTTGCGGAAGAACCGCTTGCCGTACAGAAGCTGGCGCACAAGCGATTCACCACTCGGCACGTTCGTATCGGCCTCGACCCACATAGCTCCCTGGACTTCCCAGCGGCCTTCGGCTACCTTGGCCTTTATTTGTTCATAAACTGAAGGATAGTTGTCCTTCATCCACTGGTAAAGCTGCGGCTGGCTTGCACCGAACACATAGTCCGGGTAGCGGTCCATAAAGGAAAGTGTAGTAGAAAAAGTCCGGGCTCCTTTTCGGATAGTCTCACGGATCGGCCACAGCCAAGCCAGGTCTATATGAGCATGTCCAATTGCGCTTATGGTAAGCGAGCTGTCGCCGCCCTTTTTCGCAAGTTCAGGAGCTAATATAGCGCGGGCTTCCTTCGCTTCGTCTTCCGTATAGTCCCGCATAATGTGCGAGGCATCGTAGAGAGCTGTCCTGATCGAGCACGCCCGCGCAGAGTCCTGCGGAAGCTGTCCGAGAAGCTCATTCAGGACCTCTATATCGTAGAACAACTGGCTCATCGTCGGGTATTTGATCGCAATCAGGGCTTCCTTCAGCGTCCCGTTCTCATGTATTTCACCCAAAAGATCGTTGCATCCGGCATCAGCCCAGATGGAGACCTTCTCGCCTCCCTTTGCCGGGGCTGCAAACAGAACGACCCGTTTTCCGGGTTTCCCGAGAGACGTATCGAATACGGAGTTGACATTGGTCAGCCCCTGGACAGGGTTTCCGGCGGAGTCGACTACACAGGCTTCTCCGTTAACATCGATCAACAAAACAACCTGCTGACCGGCGCATTCTTCCGGCACGGTCCCTGTGAAATGGAACCATGCGCAGTCGAACAGATCACCCCACTTGTCACCGGGCTTAAGCGACAGATGACGGCCGGTTTGCCGGTCCGCGTAGGACACAGGCTCCTTGGTCGCCCATGCCTCAACAGTCAGACCCGTCAGTGGTTTGTATACCGCAGCTTCTACCGCGCGCATCATTCCTCTGATGGCCTGCTGTTGAGATCTGATATCATACGGCATTACTAACAAATCTCCTTTTCGGCAGTTTCCTCTTTATATAATTCTGTTTCATATTAACATACAGCCGGAAAGTAGTCGAGCTACCGAAAACGAAAAAACACGAAAGAGAAAAAGGGAGAAAAGGGCTGAGGTATAGTCCCCTATTCCAGTCCTTCTAGCACCCTCAGCCCTGCCTTTGCTGCTGCAGCTTCGATTGCATCAAGGTTATCTCCCTTGACCACAAATACGGCGCGTTTCCCGCGTTCGAGTATACAGCCATAGGCGTCTGTGATATTGAGCTTAGCGCTTTCAAGGGCTTTTGTGAGCTTCACCAGGCCGCCGGGCCTGTCTTCAAGGTCTATGCAGGCGACTTTATTGAAGGCAACCGCCATGTTAGCGGCAGAGAGGACATCTTTTGCCTTGTCCGGTTCTGCAGTGAGAATTTTGATTATCCCGAACTGACCTTCATCGGCGACATCTATCGCGAGGATGTCGATTCCGGCATTACCCAAAAGTTCCGATATCTTTGAAAGCTGCCCCGGTCTGTTTTCTACGAATATGCTGACCTCGTTATACATCGTCATCAACCCTCCCTCTCGTCGATAACTCTCTTGGCTTTACCTTCGCTGACCGGCAAGCTGCCGGGTTCAGCCATTTCCACGTTCACAGTGAACCCAACCTGTTCTTTCAACTGGCGCTGAAGTTCTGCTCGGAATTTCTTAAGTGCCTCCATCGAACCATCGAAAATATCTTTGGCAAGTTCGACCTTGACAGTCATCTGATCGAGAGCCTTAGCCGTGGTAAGTTGGATTATATAGTTCCCTCCCAGCCATTTGTGACGCATGATGACTTCCTCGATCTGGCTCGGAAAGACATTTACGCCTCTTATGATCAGCATATCGTCAGACCGGCCGATCATCCGGGACAGTCTCATGTGGCTGCGGCCGCATGCGCAACTTCCCTTTATCACACGAGTGAGGTCTCTCGTTCTATAACGGATAAGCGGCATGGCAGTGCGCCGGAGTGTGGTTAAAACCAATTCACCGACTTCACCGTCTTTAACGGGCTGAAGGGTTTCAGGGTTCACTATCTCCGCGAGATAACCGTCCTCCCAGATATGCATTCCATTCTGATACGAGCACTCGAATGCAACACCTGGGCCATTCATTTCAGTCAGTCCATAGCTGTTGAAGGCCTTAAAGCCGTACAAATCCTGAAGTTTGAGCCTCATCTCTTCGGTATAAGGCTCTGCGCCGAGGACAGCTATCCTGATTCCGAGTGATTTCGGATCGTCTCCTTCCTGGAGCATCCGCTCGGCCACATGCATCGCATAGCTCGGAGTCGCATGGATAACGGTGACGTGAAAATCACGTATGAGCATTATCTGCCGTGCCGTATTGCCTCCGCCTGCCGGTATCACCCACATTCCAAGCCGTTCCGCGCCGAAATGGAGCCCCAAACCTCCGGTAAAAAGGCCGTAACCGGTCATATTCTGGAAAACATCCTTCTCGGTTGCTCCGGCCATTGCGAGAGATCTGGACATGAACTCTGCCCAGCAGTCGATGTCTTCTCTGGTGTAGAATATCGCCACAGGTTTGCCTGTGGTCCCGCTCGACGTGTGCATTCGGATCACGTCTTTCGGATCAACGGTGAGCATTTTGGCCGGATAGCTCAGTCTCAAGTCGTTCTTGGTAGTAAACGGCAGTTTACTTACATCTTCTCTCGACCGGATATCGGTCGGTTCAATCCCCATTTCTTTGAACTTTGCGGAATAATAAGGGGATTTTGCTGCCTGTGCTACAGTGCGCGTAAGCGCCTTGGACTGGAAACCGGCAAGCTCGTCCTGAGACATCCGCTCAAAACGCGCTCCGATCCTGTCTGCCAACTCGTTCATCCTGCCACCTCATCTTAATTGATCATCAGCTTAATGATTTATGTATATTCGTATCTCATTATATCATTACAGATGAGGTCACATGCTTAGGTATGAGAAATGATGAGTTCAGAATTGATGATTTGAATACTTCGGCGCGCGTAGTTTCCGCTGAAGCCAACTTTCCGAATTGGAGGAAAGTGTGCTTCGGGAAGAAAAGAATCCCGAAGCATAGGGACCAATTTTCATAGCCATATCATCCTATTTTTCCGAGTTTCACTCAGCATTATATCGTTTCAGACAGGCTTTAATTCTGTCGCGGTCTTCACAACAGCCTACCAGAATTAGTCCTTCAGCGTTTCCGAGCTGATCGGCTATCGCGTCCAGCTCATCCGGCCCACCGAATATCAGAGCCAGCTTTCCTGCGTCACGGATCTTCCGGTAGACCTCCGGCCAGTGGCTGCAGTCCGGCGCACCGGCGCCTGGGCCCCATTGAATCCCTTTAAGCTCAGGAATAGAGCATAAAGAATCCAAATGAGGCAGTTCCCCCGGCCCATCCAGATGGTAAAAAGCGTTCGAGAGCTTCCTGCTGCTGGCTGCAAGCTCCGGCATGGCGAACTCATCGAACATTGCAGGACTGATCATATAAGCGAAATCACACTGGAGCATATAAGTCGGTGTCTCCGAGAAAACCGGCGCCCAGGCCGTATAGCCGGGGTTCGACGGTTGAAGGACCTCGTTGATCTCCTCAAAATACCGCCACCAGAGTTCGTGGATTTCCCATGTGAGCCGCTTTACGTCCTCTGGATAATCGTAAAGATCAAAGAGCAGCTTTTCACTCGGTCTGAATATGGAAAGAAGATCAAGAGCACCTCCGAGGTCCGTCATTGAGATTTGGACCATCCCCTGCCAGCGGTCTGCAGCAGCCCGGCAGATGTCTTTGACCCTATTTAGCCAGATATTATCGGGGTCGTAGCTGAAGTGCAGGTCACGGATGTCCAATTCCTCTTTCGGATGGAACCATACAGTGCCGCCTTCGATGCTTGTATGAAGCTCCGCGCCTAAAAACGCAGCGACAACACCAGGCCCAAAGTTCGGAAACAGCCACGGGAAGGCATCACCAAGATAATATGTGCGGGAAAAGTCGTAATCCCAGCGGTCGATAATATCTTCAGCACTCACACTGAAGTCATAAAAAGCCGTGAAATAATAGTTCGGAACCGCCGGTTCGGGACGGCCGGGGTCTCTCCCGCCTGCCGTAAACTGGACCAACGGACGGCCCAACTCTCCCCGCCACCAGGCATGGCTATCAGTCTTTATGCGCTCCCAACGCTTTTGATTGAAGTCTATTGCCAACTGAATGTCCTCGACTTACGCCAGTTTAGCCGAACTTTATGCCCGGCCCAATCATTCTACGTTATTTCGAGTCGTTTTCAACTATAAAGATGGCATAGTTTGCAAAAAAATTCGGGTGTGCTGCTGTTTTCCGGGGATTCGGGCCGCCCAGTACGAGGTCGGCCTCTCTTATAATCCTGAGACCGTTCCTAGAACAAAATTCGCGGAAGCTCTGTATTGTCGTCAAGTGGATATTCGGCGAATCATACCATTCGTACGGCAGGTCACGAGTGCGCGGCATCTTCCCAAGAAACATCAATTGCAGTCTGACCCGCCAGTAGCCGAAGTTCGGGACCGAAACGATGACCTTTTTGCCGACACGCGCCGCTTCCTTGAGCAGAAATGCCGGTCTGCGCAAGACTTGAATGGTATCCGTGAGGATTACATAATCGACGCTGCCGTCGTTGAAGTCTGCAAGTCCTTCCTCAATATCTCCCTGATATACAAATAGCCCCTTCTCAACGCAGGATTGGATTGCGGCATCCGAAAGGTCTATTCCCTGTGCGCGGACACGCTTCAGCTTCTGGAGAGCGTTCATCAGATGCCCTTCACCGCACCCCAGGTCGAGCACCCTGCTCTCCGGCTCGACGAGATCGATAATAGGCCGAAGGTCCGGCCTGTCATTGAGAATATTGAGTTCACTATCAGCCATCTATCGGCCTCCGCTTGGGGTCAGCATACTCAAGGAAGTTGGCGACAAGTTTGCCGAGTGTATCCGCTTCCAAAAGAAACGCATCGTGGCCATAATCGGACTGAACTTCTGCATAGCTCACATCAACGTTGTTCTTGCGGAGTGCGGAGACCAGTTCCTTCGACATATATGAAGGAAAGAGCCAGTCCGATGAGAACGACACCACCAAAACTGCCGCCTTAACCCTAGAAAGCTCCCGGCGAAGGTCTCCGCTCGGCTGCGCGAGGTCGAAGTAGTCCGTCGCCTTAGTTATATAGAGGTAAGAGTTCGCATCGAAGCGTTTCACGAACTCGCCGCCCTTATAATCGAGATAGCTCTCCACCTGAAACTCTGTCACGAAATCGTAGTCCGGTTTGTCCTTGTCCTGAAGGCCGCGTCCGTATTTCTGGTGCATCGACTGCTCGGACATATACTGAATGTGACCTATCATGCGCGCGATTGCAAGGCCGCGGTCAGGCTCCGGGCCGCCGTAATAGTTGCCGTCCATCCAGTCCGGGTCGGCCATGATAGCGTGCCGCCCGATTGCATCGAAGCCTATCTGTTGTGCTGAGAGCCTCGCCGTGCTCGCAATCGGTATGATAAGCCGCATCATATCAGGGTAGGAAACTGCCCACTGGAGCGCCTGCATGCCACCCATGCTCCCGCCTGCCACGCACGCGAGCTGTTTGATTCCGAGCGAGTCGATCAGGCGCTTCTGGGCGTTCACCATGTCGGAAATAGTGACCATCGGAAAGTCGAGGCCATATGGCTTCCCGGTTTTCGGGTTGATCGATGCAGGCCCTGTGCTCCTGCTGCATCCGCCGATTACATTCGTGCATATTACGCAGTATTTGTTCGTGTCGAACGCTTTTCCCGGCCCGATCATGCTATCCCACCAGCCGGGTTTAGGGTCGTCCGGCAAGTGGCGTCCGGCGGCATGCGCATCACCTGAGAGCGCGTGCGTAACCAGAATGCAGTTGCTTTTGTCCCCGTTCATTTCGCCGTACATCTCGTAGACGATGTCGATAGGCCCAAGTTTGCGCCCGCACTCGAGCTCAAGCTCATCCGGCGGTGCGCCGAACGTAAAGAGCTTCGTTTCTACTATTCCGACTGATCCTGGTTCGTGTTTAGTCATCTTATTTATTAGGTTTTACGGGTTCACACTTAAGAAAGACGCTATTCTGAACAATCAGCACGTCACCCTGAACTTGATTCAGGGTCCAGTTTTTCCTGGATTCCGAGTCAAACTCGGAATGACGTTATGGTAGCTCGGAATGACATTTGCTTCGGTCCGCTTGCTGCCGAAGCGTCCGCCTACGGCGGACAGTATCTTTATGTTTCCCTTACGTAAGTCTTCCCTGCTCTACTGCTGCGACTTTCTGAGCGCCTGGTCTATATCACCGATAATGTCGTCAATGTCCTCAATGCCTATCGAAAGCCGGATAAAGTCGTTCGTTGCTCCGGCAGCTACCTTTTCTTCATCAGTGAGCTGCTGATGGGTAGTGCTGGCGGGATGAATCACGAGCGAGCGCGAATCCCCGATGTTCGCCAGATGAGAGAACAGCTTAACGGCGTTGATGAACTTAACTCCGGCTTCGTATCCGCCCTTGATTCCGAACCCGATCATGCTTCCGGTGCCTTTTGTCAGATACTTTTTAGCATTTTTATAGCTCGCATGACCTTCAAGACCCGGATAACTCACCCAGCTCACGGCGTCGTTCGCCTGCAGGAATTTAGCAACGGCAGCAGCATTCGAGCAGTGGCGCTCCATACGGAGCGAAAGCGTCTCGATCCCCTGCAAAATGAGAAATGCGTTGAACGGGCTCATTGCAGGGCCGAAATCGCGCAGCACGACCAGCCTCGCTTTTGCCGCATACGCCTCAGAGCCGAAAGTACCCGTATATGACATCCCGTGGTAGTTCGGGTCAGGGTCTACAAGGTCGCTGAACTTGCCGTTATCCCAGTTGAACTTACCGGAATCGACCACGATTCCGCCCATCGAGTTTCCGTGTCCGCCCATCCACTTAGTGAGCGAATGGATGACGATATCCGCACCCCACTCGATGGGACGGCAGAGATACGGCGTCGCGACGGTGTTATCTACAATCAAAGGAATCCCTGCCTCATGCGCTACTTTGGCAAGTGCCGCAAAATCCGGCACATCCAGCTTAGGATTTGCGATGGACTCGACATATATCAGCTTGGTCTTCGGCGTAATAGCCTTCTTGTAGTCTTCCGGGTCAAAAGAGTTTACGAAAATCCCGTTGATACCAAGTCTTCGAAGGCTGTTGTTGAAAAGTGTATAGCTTCCGCCGTAGAGAGCGCTCGACGCGACAATATCATCGCCCTCTTTTGCGATGGTAAGCACACTCAGCATCTCTGCCGCCTGCCCTGAAGCAGTCACGACCGCCGCGACCCCACCCTCAAGCGCAGCAACACGCTTTTCGAGCACATCCAGCGTTGGGTTCTGAAGCCTGGTGTATATGAACCCCGGCTCCTCAAGAGCAAAGAGCGATGCGGCATGGTCGGTATTTTTGAATGTATAAGCTGTAGTCTGGTATATAGGCACTGCGCGTGAGCCGGTAGCATCTATTTCATGGCCTGCATGCAGCGCAAGGGTATCGAATTTAAGGTTTTCTGACATTTTGTATCTCCTGGAACAGGCGCAAATCAGCAATCTTTCAGATAAAGCATCGCAAGGCTGGTAGTATTATTTGAAGAGTGATGAATTTACTCTTCGACCCGAATCCAACCAGCAATTTCTTTTACGACTGGCAGAGCGCGGATGGCGTCAAGTGCCTTCTTCATGTTCGGTTCAGCGGCCTCATGTGTGAGCCATACAGTCTCGCCGCAGCCGTTTTCCTGGGCATTCTGAATTGCGTTTGCGATGCTTACGTTGTGATCAGCAAATACCGTAGTAATTGCCGCAAGCATTCTCGGCTTGTCTTCGCCGATAATCCGCACGTAATTCTTGCTGACCACGCTGTCCATTCCGAGGAGCTTTCGATTATCGAAGCAGGTGCATGATATGCGTGATGTGGAGCCGGAGTTGACGTTTCGCGCAGTATCAATGACATCGCCGACGACTGCGCTTCCTGCGGCAAGCGAGCCAGCGCCCGGCCCGTAGAACATTACTTCGCCCACTGCATCAGCTTTCAGGTAGATGCCGTTGAAAACGCCGTTTACGCTCGCAAGCGGGTGCATCTTAGGCAGAAATGCCGGATGAACCCGGACCTGCATGCAGTCGTTTACGCGCTTTGCGATGGCAAGGAGTTTGATTACATAGCCGAACCGGTCGGCGTACTTCATATCATCGGCAGTAATCTTAGTAATACCTTCGCGGTAGACTTTGGTAACATCCACGCGGCTCGTAAAGCCGATAGAACTGAGGATAGAAATCTTGTAGGCAGCGTCATGGCCTTCTACATCGGCAGTCGGGTTGGCTTCGGCGTAACCTTTAGCCTGAGCATCAGGGAGGACGTCTTCGTAGTTCAACCCTTCTGCGGCCATACGAGTAAGAATGTAGTTCGTCGTACCGTTTACAATGCCTTTGATCTCTAGGATTTCGTTCCCCGCGAGGCATGACTTCATAGGCCGGATGATCGGGATTCCCCCGCCTACGCTCGCTTCGAACATTAAGTCCTTGCCGAGCTTACCTGCAAGCGGCAGGAGCTTTGCGCCTTCCTTTGCGATGAGTTCCTTGTTCGCTGTGACGACGTTCTTTCCTGCTTCCAAAGCACGGCGGATTAACTCTCCGGCAGGCTTGATTCCGCCGATAGTCTCAACAACGATGTCTATCTCAGGGTCATTGATTATGTCGTTCGCATCCATTTCAAGGACGCTTTTATCGATTTCAACCGGACGAGGTGTAGTAATGTCCAGGTCTGCGATCCGTTTGATCTTTACAGGACAGCCTACCTTGCGAGCGATATCATCAGCGTTGTGCATCATTATCTGCACAGCCCCGCTTCCGACTGTTCCAAAACCGATTACACCAACGTTGATGGCATCTTTCAACTCAACATTTCTCCTCTCCTTGAATTCTTGACTTATGTGGGCATTTTTCCCCAGGTATTAGTATAACATTCGGGCTTTTAGAGTGTCAAAAAGCCGCTCAGAGGTATGAATCACAAATAATGGACTCTGCTGCCTAAGGGAGGTGAAAACGGCTCATTTTCGAGGTAGCATGCGTCCCAATGAGAGGATTTAGGCAAACGGTTGAGGAAGGTAGCAGATAAGCATAACGTCTTGCATAAGTAGCTGGACTCGACGGATTACGCAGCAAGTAATAGACTGGAGTTTAGCGATTGAATACTTTGGCGCACGTATTTTTCACTTTCCACTAACCCAATAAGTTAGTGAAAAGTATGCGGGACGAACTGCGGCTTTGAAGCATAAAAGTTTTAGGTGGTATACACATGGGCCAAACAAGAGAAGGTGTCGATCTAGACGAATTAACACTCCAGTTTGACGCGTTCTGTAATGAACAGTTGCCAAGCAACACTACTTTGTGGTTGCGGCAGTGCGAGAGTAAAAATCAGGAATTTATGGAGTCGAATTACGGCAGATTCTGTAGGCAGTTTGAGGCTGGTTACGATGTGCTTGTAAGTGCCATTGGATATGCAAACTCTTGGGCAGATCACACCAAATGGCCTAGAAATCGAATTGTTCAGCATATTATGGAGGCAGAAAATATAAAACCTATCTACTCAGCTTTCGATAGGCTGATAAAGGGTTATTATGTGGATTGTCTAGTCTTGGCAAGGGTGGCATACGAAGCCTTTCTTAGAATTATCTTTGTGTCACTATATCCGGATGACACTTACTACAGCTATGCGCGCGGTAAAAAAGTTCCACGCCAGTTCAAACTGACGAACTTTATCAAGGAGGATTTAAAGCTTGGATGGAACGAATATGAGATTCTGTCTGCGATGGCACACTCTTATAAGTTTTCAGTATTAAAGCAAATAGTCGAAATTGGTAAAAACGGCCAGACGGAACCACTATCTTTAGGTTTTGAGCAGGATGAACTGCTAATCGAAATATGTAACAATATATTAGACTTTCTACTTCTTATATATCTAGAGTTTACGATGGCTTTTCTGTTAGTGCCCTTAAAGGAATGTAATGTTGATTATTGTCAAATTGACAAAATCAATCTGTATATTATGCTTAAACAGAAAAACTTTATATCCCATCCAAATCAATACTGGCAGAAGGTTATTGGCGATCTTGATTATGTATTCGATCTTGTCAGAGCTGCCGAATCTGGCAAAGATTGGAAACAAGTCCGTGAAAGTCTTAAGAGTAGGTAGAATCACATAAGATTAAATTTTGGAATACTTCATCGTAGCCGAAACCATAGCGGAATATTGTGACACTGATTTTAAGAATTTGCACAATCAGCTCCTTCTCCCCTTGCGGGAGAAGGTTGGGATGAGGGGTATGCCGTAAAACTGCAGAAAAACGTAAATTTACGTCTTGACAAGCGGAGTCACTCACAGTAAAATATACACTGGTACGGGGATGTGGCGGAATGGTAGACGCGCTTGGTTGAGGGCCAAGTGGGCATTACGCCCGTGGAAGTTCGACTCTTCTCATCCCCACCATCACGCTTATAAAAGCCTTTTTCGCAGTCAAGTGAGTTTGCGAAAGAGGCTTTTTCCGCATTTGATTACCTACTGACGGCATTTTCTTCAATTTTCTTCCGTATTATAGCTCTTAATGCAAGTCCCAGCCGTACTCTCAGTTTCGGTTTGCAGCCATAGGGAACATAATCGCTCTGCATATACATTAATATCTAAATTTGTTTGACAAGCAAACAAGCGCATGGTATATAAAGAGTATAGCTAAGGCACTTGTCGCTATCAAATCACAGATTATCCGTTAAATGAAGATGGTACCTGCTTATAGGCGTATTCGAGTGTATAGTCGATGTATGCAAAAGCACGAAGTAGTGCCTAGTGCCCTGAATGAACAAAAGACATAGTGGTCAGATGTAATAATACACTGAGGTTGATCGATTACGGTCAACCTCAGTTGCGTTTTTGGTATAGTGCAGTTCGCAGCATAGATTTTCTGGCTGTATTACAGTTATTGATTTCAGGTGTGAATTTACATCCGTAATTGCTTAGTTGAAAGAGAGGTAGAAAGGTAGAATGCGTAGAAACCTACGTGCAGTGTCAGCTTATAAGTTGACACTCATGGCTGCAGTGATGGTCCTTGTCTTTTGTGCAGGATTAGCATCATATGCGCAGTCAACAGTTTCAGGAACCGTAACAAGAGGCGGTATTCCATGTCCTGATGCCCGTGTAGTTCTTAATGATACATCGGGTGCATCTATGACAACCAAGACAGACTCCAGTGGTCACTATAGTTTTGCAGGTGTTGCAACCGGCGGAACCTGCAGTATCACAGCCAATGCCATTAAGGCAGTTCCTGTTGTAGATCAGAGCGTCAATGTGAACGACGTTAATGTGACGGCGAATATAGACCTTCCATATGGCCGGACACCTCTCTATGACGATTTCTCAGAGACTGAAGTCGACATGAGCAAATGGGAACCGTTCAACAGCGTCATCAGTGGATTTTCGACCGATGCAGTGGTTTCCACAACAGGCGGTATGTTGAATATAGATGCGGCTCCGGTCAGGGGCGGGATCATAAGCAAGACTGCATTTCCTAAATGTGGCTCGTATGAGTATGTGCTACCTAAGATATACCAGGGAGAAAATCAGTGTTTCTGCATAATCAAGGACAAGTTCTCCAATTATAGTAATTATTTCGATTTGCAGGACCATGCTGCTACATCGACAAACCCTAACCTGAACTGCTGGGTGGATGGAATGAATCTCTGGCAAAAGGCGTCACCGTGTGCATATCCGGCCAGAATTACGGTGCTCAAGACAGGCAGCCATTTCGATGTGTTCGTCAATGATGTTTGGCTGGGAGAAGGCAACAATGATTTAGTTGCGGATGATGCATATATTTACCTCTATGGATATGAAGCAGCAGATGCAACTACTGGTACGGTTGCCTATTTCGACAACATAAAGGCAGGCGCTGCGGTTCCTGTGGCATTCAACACAGTTGCAGAAGCCAGGGCTGCCGCAGCCGATACTCCTGTTTCCATAAATAATGTCATAATAACAGCAAGCACTACTAATGCTTTCTGGGTGGAGAATTCTGACAGATCGTCTGGTATCAAGGTAATCTCGACAGCCAAACCTACTGTAGGACAGAAAGCTATAATCTTCGGCAAGATAGTGAAACAGAACAATGAAGTTGCACTTCAGGCAGATGATATAGTCACTGCCGGCAGTTTTTCCGTTCCGGCTGTAGCTATAACAGGCAAGGTTGCAAATGAGTTCGACAAGGCAGGTGCCACCGCACAGGGGCTCTTTGTAAAGGTATCGGGTAAGGTAACGGAAGTCGTCAACAGCACAGATAATACCAAGATCGCAGGTTACTATCTTGACGATGGAAGCGGTATCACGGCAGGAAATCACAAAGGGCTCTATGTAAAAGTAGATGATTCCACGAACCTGCCGGCCGGCTTTATACGTGTAGGGGAATTCCTTGCAAGAGAAGGGCCGATGACGGTATTCATGGCCGACAGCACAACCCCTGTTCCGTCCATAATAACGACAAAAGGCATAGATTATGTCCCGACATTCACGGCTTATAACGACTTAGCGTATTTCGCCAGTAATGGGCCGGCAACGAATATCACTAAATACAGCTTCGCTAACTATAACGGCAGTGCAAATGATGTGCCGGGTGGGTTCCTCAAGGACTATGCTAGCGGCAATTACGTTTCGGAGAGGGTAACCGTTACATCATACAACTTAGCTCCGATTCTGACTAATGGCGCTAATCCTGTTGCTGGCTCGGATGCCGAGAAATACTTTGCAAATCTTAGCGATCCTGCAAATCCGCAGTGGATAGTGAACTTTGCGGGAACGCCCTATGCTTATAACGTACCTTATAATCACTGGTGGATGGATATAACATTCGAAGGGCTGGATCCAAATGTGCTGTATGAATTCGTAGGCACTGTAAATAAGAATGAAATCAATGGCCTTTTTTGTAGCGAGTTTATTATTCTCGATTACACAGACCGCACCTATGCATGTTCGGCTATGGCTAATAAGATAAATGACGATACAGTTTGGTTCAATTGCAGTGATAACAGCGCCGGTTATGTGGCTAGATGGATCAACATCAAGCCTTCCGCAAGCGGTACATTTAGAGTAAGGTCTCAATCCTATAACGTAGCCAGAGGTTACGCGCTCAGCGCCTTCCGGCTAAGGAAGCAGGCTGACGTAGAAACGCCCTAATCGCCAATAGGCTTGATTATAGAGCATAACTACCACGGGATAATAAAATAAGCCTTCGGCGCATTGCGAAAAGCTCGCGCCGAAGGCTTTTTCTCTCTAGGTTTATCGGAGAGTTACGGCTGAGGAGTACTCAGTGCCGCTATACTGTTACTGTCCTTCAGGAGGATCAAAGGACTGAGGTTTTCATTATCTAATCTATAGCAACTGCAGGCTCCTGTGGCCTTGATCATTGCTCCTTTTACTACATCAGATGGCAGGGTGATGCTGCCATAATATACTGCTACAGTTGCAGAGCCGTCATTTATGTAGAGTTTCTTATTAGCAGTATCAATATCCGCTACTGTCCCGCATACTGTCACTAATAACCCTATGTTGTTCAGCCCAAAGCTGCCTTTTACACCCTTTTGGCCTGTCTTGGCTGCTGAATCATAGCTGTAGTCTCCTCCACCGATGTATTTGCAGGTAATCATCAGCGGTTTTGGAGTCTCCTGCCCTGTAACTGAAGGTGTCTCATAGCTAAGTAGGCATCTTTCTCCGTCTGTGGTAGTTCCAAGGACACCATTAACTGAGATTATCTGGTTTACCTGCGGCAGAGTCCCCTTTAATTGCTCAATTCTTATGCCGTAGGTTCTGTTTATGTCCTGGACGTAGTAGAAGACGTCGTAGACCGAAGATACTACCATATTTGCTGCCAACACATATGCCGTATCTTTGGTATTCTTTGCATTTGTGCCTGTGACATCAAATACTGAGTATTCATCTGCACCAATATCCACATGGCTGCCAATAATACGTGCCTCACCGTCCATATCAACCCAGCCAGTCTGTACTGCTGTGTCATCTCCTGCGTTTATGCAGGGAGATGTGGAGGTAAGATGGTAGTCTCCATTGTCTTTGTCTCTAAAGAGAGGGTCTTGCGATATATCTGTGGTTCCGGCAGTGATGCCTGAAACGTAGTTGATGGTATTACCATAGACGCAGTTGTTCTGGAGTATCGGGCTTTCATTAGATTTATTAAGCCCGACACCATTGAAGACAATAATGTTGTTAGTTAATGTGGGACTTGATGACTCACAAGCTATTCCGCAGCTGCTATTTCCAATGATTGTATTGTTGGTTATTGCTGGATCTGATGAATAGCAGTAGATGCCACAGCTATTTCCACTAATTATATTGTTAGTTACCCTAAGATTTGATGACGTACAGTTGATCCCTAAGGATCCATTCCCGCTTATGCGGTTGTTAGCTATTGTAGAGCTCGATAATACGCAGCAGATACCACCACTTATAGTGTTATTTGTTATCGTAGGACTTGCTTTATATGCGCAATAGATGCCATAACAGGAGTCTCCACTATTTCTAATGGTAAACCCATCAATACAAGCAATAACTAAGAATCCTCTTGCACTAACAACATGGTCACTGCGAGAACCATCAATTATACTCTTATTAGCGTTGATGTTTCGCTCATTCCTCTGACTTTCTGTTCCAGCAAATCCTCCATAAATACCAATGTCTGTCTTCAGAGTGATGTGCTCGTTGTAAACTCCTGCTGCAACCCACACTTCACCACCACCGCCATTGTCATAAACTGTATCTATACCTGTTTGTATAGTCTTTTTAGCCAGTTCCCAGCTTGATCCGTTGTTAGAGTCATTTCCGTTAGGGCTGACTCGGATTATCAGCGGAGGATTAGGTGTCCACTGTGTACCGTCCGATTCATCTGCACCTATATCTATAGATGAACCTTGTATTCTTGACTGTCCATCCATGTCTACCCAGGATGAACCAACTACAGAACTGTCACCTGCATCTATACAGGGTGAACCGGGCTGGATGTGGCATTTGCCGTAGAGCCAATTCTCAAGAAGAGGGTCCTTTGACATGTCTGTAACTCCTGCAGTGATGCCTGAGTAGTCGGTAGTATTGCCGTAAACACAGTTGTTCTTTAGCACTGGATTTCCAGAATATCTGTAGATTCCAGTGATATTAAAGGCAACCATGTTATTAGTTAATGTAGGACTTGACGTATCGAGGTGGATGCCGTAACTGCTATTTCCAATGATAGAGTTGTTGGTTATTGTTGGATTTGAATACAAATCGCAGGAGATACCATTGCCATAATTCTCATATATCACGTTGTTAGTTATAGTCGGACTTGATGATGACGTGCAGCAAATACCATCAACATTCCAGTACAGAGTGTTGTTAGTTATTGTTGGTCTCGATGAGAAGCAATAAATACCATAAGTGGTATTTTCGCTGATCGTATTCCTGGTTATTGTGGGATTTGATGAATAGCAGTAGATACCATACCTATTATTTTCACTAATGGTATTGTTAATTATTGTCGGCTTTGATGATAACGTACAACTAATGCCGCAATGAATTCCACTGTTTCTAATGGTAAACCCATCAATGCAAGCAATATTTGAGAATCCATTCGCAATAACAACATTACCATTGCTGGAGCCGTCAATTATGCTCTTGTTTGCATTGAAATTTCGTTCCTGTCTTTGGCTTTCTGTTCCAGCAAACCCGCCATAGACACCGATATCTGCCTGTGAAATGATGTGTTCATTGTAGATACCGGCTGCTACCCACACCTCACCACCGCCGTTAGCAAAGACTGCGTCAATACCAGCCTGAATAGTCTTCTTTGCAAGTACCCAGCTAGAGCCATCATTAACATCGTCTCCACTGGGACTGACACGGACCACAATAGGAATATTAATATACAGGGTCCCATCAGACTCATCAGCACCAATATCTACAGATGCACCTTGCACCCTTGCCTGTCCATCCATATCCACCCATGAAGAAGCAGCTACGGAATTATCACCAGCATTTATACAGGGTGAGCCAGACTGGATATGGAATTTACCGCATCTCCAACTCTCAAACAGAGGGTCAACCGATATGTCTGTAGCACCGGCAGTTGTATATGCGTAATTGACGTTAGTGTTGCCATAAACGCAGTTATTCTTTAGAACAGGGCTTCCGCTTCCACTATATTTATAGATCCCAGTGGTATTGAAGGCAACGATGTTGTTACTTGTTGCAACGTTTGATGACGTGCGGTAGTAGATGCCGTAGCTATTCGTAGTGATGGTGTTGTTGGTTATTGCAGGATTTGACAAATAACAGTTGATACCGTATTCACCATTCGTGCTGATGGTGTTATTGGCTATTACAGAATTTGATGACCAACAGAATATGCCATCACGATTATTCTCTTTTATTATGTTGTTGGCTATTGCAGGACTTGATGACTCACAATATATGCCATCATTGCTATTCCCGCTGATTATATTGTTAGTTATTCTAGGTCCCGATAAATAGCAGTAGATACCACAGTTATTCCCGTCGATTATGTTGTTACTTATTCTAGGACTTGATGACGAACAGCGGATGCCATATCTGTTAGGTCCACCGTTTCTAATTGTAAAACCATCAATGCAAGCAACAGTTGGGAATCCACTTGCACTGACAACATTGCCGCTGCCGGAATTGTCTATTATGCTCTTGTTTACGTTGAAGTCTCGTTCCTGTCTTTGACTTTCTGTTCCGGCAAACCCTCCATAGAGATAACAGTTAGCCTTTAAGGTGACAATCTCATTATAGACTCCTGCTGCTACCCATATTTCGCCACCGCCGCTGTTATAGACTGCATCTATACCTACTTGTACAGTCTTCTTGGCTGATTCCCAGCTTGAGCCGTCATTTGTATTATCCCCAGTGGGGCTTACACGTACCACCAGGGGAGGATTAACCTGCCACTGCGTCCCATCTGATTCGTCAGCGCCAATATCAACAGCAGTTCCCTGCACCCTTGCCTGTCCATCCATATCTACCCATGAAGAATCAACTACTGAACTGTCGCCTGCATCTATGCATAATGAATCTGGCTGGATATGGTACTTGCCACATCTCCAGTTCTCAAGAAGAGGGTCTACTGATATGTCTGTAGCTCCTGCGGTGACACCTGAGTAGTCGGTAGTATTGCCGTAAACACAGTTGTTCTTAAGCGTTGGGCTTGAGTTTTCATTGCAGATTCCAGTGATATTGAAGGCAATTATGTTGTTGGTTATTCCGGCATCTGAGTAATAAGTACAATAAATGCCATGGCTGCTATTTCCAACAATTGTATTGTTAGCTATTGCAGGCTTTGCGCGTGAATAACAATAGATACCATATCTACTGTTCGCGCTGATAATGTTGTTGGCTATTGTAGGGCTTGATGATGATTCACAGTAAATACCGTCGTTATTTCCAATGACAGTGTTATTGGTTATTGTTGGTTTTGAGCTTGAACAACAGTAGATACCACATTTACTGTTTCCACTGATAATGTTATTGGTTATTGTCAGTTTCGATGACGCGGAGCCAATACCATAATAGTCACTTCCGCTGTTTCTAACGGTAAACCCATCAACACAAGCAATAGTCGAGGTGCTAGTTGTGACAACAACATAGCCGTTGCTGGAACCATCAAGTATACTCTTGTTGGCGTTGAAGTTCCTCTCAGTCCGCTGGCTCTCAGTCCCCGCGAATCCACCATAGAGGTAGCAGTTAGTTTTCAAGGTGATATGTTCGTAATAAGTTCCGGCTGCCACCCATATTTCTCCGCCGCTGGTGGAGGCTGCATCTATGCCAGCCTGCACTGTCTTTTTAGCAAGATCCCAGCTGGAACCATTATTAGAGTCATTTCCACCCGGGCTAACCCTAATTATGGTCTGACCGAAACAACTGGAACAGAGAATTGCGAATAAAACCAGTGACCAGATCAAAACTTTGTGCTTGTTCATCTATACATCCCTCTCCTGTGTAAGAATATAGACTTCCTGGACAATGCGTCACAGTTTATTGTTGAAATGTGTTACAGTGAAAGATGAGCAGTTCAAACTATTGCAGTATATCATATTATCTTTATGCATGCATGGTATATTTCCGTCCAATACTGCAAAATACCGTGGTTACTTCAAATAATCGCCGTTGTATATGTTGGCGAATGCTTCCAGCCTTCCATGACACATGCGAAACTTGACATTTTCCGCTTGTGTGATAAAATAAGCCGTTGATAGGATGCTTTCTGGTATCTATCAGCGCGAATATAGAGGGCGATTAGCGCAGTGGGAGCGCGCTTCGTTCACACCGAAGAGGTCACTGGTTCGAACCCAGTATCGCCCACCACAGTTCAAAATAGATCACTTCGGATATTCCGATGTGGTCTTTTTTGTGCCGTTTTTCTGGACCGAAGTGATCATGCGGTGGCTTCAGCGCGAAATCCGCTAGATCCGCGTAATTCGCGTTTCAAAAGAGAAAGCCGATAGAAAAGCGGAAGTTGTCGCTTCCGCACTCCAAAGAAATCCCCTCGTTTAGACGCATTCGCCCAGCAAGAAGAGATTGTTGACCAAATTCCATTGAAACTATAGGATAGTATTAGTATTATTTGGAGGTATTACTTGGCAACTCTTGAAAGATTTGGCGTGTCGATAGAAGATGATATACTGACTCGATTCGATGAGCTTATAAAGAAGCGAGGTTATACCTCTCGTTCAGAAGCAATTCGAGACCTTATGCGCCAGGAGTTCGTTAAGACGGAGTGGTCCGACCCGGATATGGAAGTAGTCGGCACCATAACTGTCGTTTATGAGCACCATGAACATGAACTGGCTAATACTCTGGCTGAACTGCAGCATCGGCATTGCCAAAACATTGTATGCAGCACCCATGTCCATCTTGATGCCCACAACTGCCTCGAAGTTATTATCATCCGAGGCAGAGCCGATGATGTACAGAATGTAGCTGACACTCTTATCAGCACTCGCGGTGTCAAACACGGTAAACTGGTCTGCACTACCACCGGCGAGCACGTCTCATAACGGCAAAACATTCCACAAGCTCATATTCTATCCACAGATGATAAGTTCCTGATAGTTGCTACTAATTTATTATCCGTAACACTAGACATACAGCAAGCGGGCGTGCTACTATGTCAAATATCGTAGCACTATAGTGAGGCAGGCTGAAGGGAGCAGTTAAATGAAGAAGGTCGCTGTTTGGCTCATAATAGCTGTGTTGTTTGCTGCAGTGAGCTGCCCGGTCTGCACAGCGGATTCACTGTGGGAATATGAAGCTGTGGACTCTGTTGGTTTAGGGACACATCCCGCAACAAGCTATCCTGAAACCGATCCTGCAAGCAAAATCGTTGTAGAAGGCGTGGCTTTGGCCGGTTCGAATGAGATTCTCGACCCTGCTTCGCAATATACAGTCTTCATTCAAGATGATACGAGCGACAGAGGCGGGCTCCAGGCATGGAGCGGCAAGTTCCTTTATGGCGATACGATGTGGGCGCAGCTTAGGACAACTGACTATATCGACTTCGCAGCAGGTGACCGGCTGCGAATTACGGGCCTTCTTGCAGACATGGGCAGAGGCAAGGTGGTTATAAATAACCGTGGGCATGGCGGCGCGCCTTATCTTGTCTGGCATGTGGATATTATAGGGCACACAGGACTCCCTGACCCGGAACTGGTTCCATCGGTTTCCAGTTGCAACTACTTCGACTCGACACGGTCGGGCGGCGGCGAGCGCTATCAGACCCGTTATACAATGCTGCATGGCGTGCAGATATCCAGCGGCACCTGGGGCAGCGGCAATCTGCTTACCATCAACGACGCTACCGGCTCTGTCGGGATGTTTCTCTCCGCTCAAGGTGATTTCAACTCGTATGGACAACCATCCGGCAAACTGAATGTAGTCGGGATATTCGATCAGGAAGATAATGGCGTATCTCCCTACACCGACGGTTATCGAATCTGGGTAAAGAGATCCAGTGACATTGCCATTGCTCTGAACGGATGCCGTGAGGTAAGCAACAGGAACACGAGCGAGAGGGTTGCTCTCGTAAATAAGGTCGTTTCCAGAGTCTATGATGGTTATTTTTATATTCAGGACCCAGAGAGAGCAGGCGGTGTCAGAATAATAAGCAATCGTACATTCAAACCAGGCGATGTCGTCTGCGTACAGGGCTCAGTCAATGATGAAAACGGAATAAACCCGACGTATCTATCGCTTAACGCCAATGCGCCGGTCAGCGCCGACGCACCGAGGCCGGTATTTGTTACAAGTCCGACACTTTGGGGCGAGAGAGGGCTCGATGTCAACGGGCTGCTTGTCCGCGTATTCGCTAAAGTCGGTACAGATCAGGGTGACGGCACATACAGCCTCACCGATGATGCCGGCAAGATTATCTATGTCAGGACGAACGGTGTAAAAATGCCCGCTCCTGATACGGATGCGGTAATTACGGCTGTTGCGGCAAATTCCGGCGGAACCCCGCTTCTGCTTCTTGCCGACAAACAGGACATTCAGACTATCACACCGTGATACATGCCAGAATTGCCGACAGGAGTAACCATGGGTTTACTCTCATAGAACTGCTTGTCGTGATAGCTATAATAGCGGTGCTTGCAGCGATACTTTTTCCGATCATGGTGCGGGCGACTTTGCGGTCAAAGGTAACCCGCGTTCATTCGGATTTGAAGCAGATTGCCGCTGCTATCGATATGTATAATGATGATTGCGGAGGGCTTCCGCCGGTGAGATCGTGCTGTTCGGGAAGCGCGAAGTGGGACTATTACGAGATCCCCCAGGAGCTTGCCAAGATGCATTATCTGCCTGTTCCCAAGATGTATGACCCGTTCAACCGCACTCGCGACGGCGACGGTCAGCTTGGCAGGACTTACAAATATGTCGCTATCAACTGGGGATACTCGGGCGTAACTTTCAATCCAAAAGCTCCGCCCTGGTTTTCGATGTGGATTCCGCGGGACTACCCCGCATGCAGAAAAGACTGCATCCTTTATTACAAATATGCAGGACAAATATATGCCTATGATAACGGAAAGACCTATCCCAAAACACCGCCGGTAATTTGGGCAGTCTGGAGCGTCGGTCCCGGCGGGGACCAGGGGCTGGTCGAGACCGGCAACCGGATGCTGCCTCTTCCAAGAGACCAATGGTACCCGGCGAACGAAAACGGAGTGATTGCCAGGTTCAGCGACGGCAGAAAGACACCTTAAGGAGCTTGTTATATGAAATTGAAAATACCTGCTGTGAGACTATTCGCGGCTTTGATAATAGTCTGGGGAATGGTCAGTCTGCCTGCAGTTGCAGCAGGCAGACTGAATGTAGTCGTTTCGACCAGTCTTTTGCAGTCTGCAGTCAGAGAAATCGGCGGAAAATTCGTCAGCGTTAATGTCCTCATTCCGCCCGGAAGCTGCCCAGGGCACTATGATATCTGTCCTCAGGACATCCGCAAGCTGTCATCGAGCAAGCTGGTACTGACTCATGGCTATGAGGGTTTCATCGACAATATTCTGAAATCCATGGGCAGGAACAAGCCGAAACTCGTCAAGATTTCCACATCCGGCAACTGGATGGTCCCGGATGTCTATGTTTTCGGCGCAAAGCGCGTTTGTGATACGTTGTGCAAGACCGATCCGAAGCATTCTGCTGAATATCGAAAGTCCTTATCATCGCTCGAAACAAGGGCAAAGAAGCTGGCTGCCAAGTCTATCAAGGAATCGAAAACCATGGGGACGTCCAGCTTTGCAGTGTTGTGTTCAAATCAGCAGGAAGCATTCGTAAAATGGATGGGATTTAAAGTAGTCGGAACGTACGCCCGCGCCGAAGAGTTCACTCCGGCCGGACTTCACAAGCTGACTACTGATGCTCGAAAGAAACACGTGAAGCTCGTGATAGACAACCTCCAGAGCGGCCCGGCAGCGGGTAAAGAGCTTGCGAAGGACATCGGCGCGTCTCATGTGATACTGTCCAACTTCCCTGGCGGCTTCACAAACACAGATACATGGGACAAATGCCTGCAGAATAACGTAAACCGGCTGATGAGGGGAATTCGGAAAAGATGACCGCGCAACATCCTGCAGTCAAGTTTGAAAACGTCTGCGCAGGGTACCGGGGCAGTCGTACGCTTAGCGGCATCACGTTCGGCATCGATACCGGGAAGATTATAGGTGTTTCCGGTCCGAACGGCTCCGGGAAGACGACGCTTTTGAGAGCCATTCAAGGCCTGCTTCCGGTCAGTTCCGGCTCAGCAAGTGTGCTGGGGCTGGATCTCGTTGCCGCAAGTTACAGAGAAATCCGCCGCAAGACCGCCTGCGTGTACCAGACTCTGGATGTCGATTCCAGAATGCCGATTACGGCAGGAGAAGTCGTCATGATGGGGAGATATGGCCGGATAGGACTCTTCAGCCACCCGAAAAAGGCTGATAAAGATGCCGCAATGCGGGCTTTGGAGCGTGTCGATGCCATGCATCTCTCATCAAGGCCGTTCGGACAGCTTTCCGGCGGCGAGCAGCAGAGAATAAACCTTGCCAGAGCGCTGGCTCAGGAACCGGAACTTTTGCTTCTGGACGAGCCGACCACTTTCCTGGACTCAAAATCTCAGCAGCGTGTGAGAAATATCGTGAAAAGTGTGCACAACGAAACCGGTCTGACCACAATAGTCGTCTCACACGATGCAGAAATGCTCGCAGAACTGTGCGAGCGGATCATCGTTATGAAACACGGCTCGGTGGCCGATATAGTCACATCTACAGAGTTTCAGAAGATAAAGTAAAGCCTTACAGCTATATAAACAGTTCCCTGATATAGCTTTATCTGTTGATTTTACACTTATACCTGAAATTCTATAAGGAGTTTGCCAATGCTTGAGGCGTTTAATGATCCGTTTTTGCAGAGGGCAATACTTGCGGCACTTTTTGCCGGAATTGCCTGTTCAGTGGTCGGCGTGCTGGTCGTCACAATGCGCATATCGTTTCTGGGGGTATGTATGAGTCATGCCGCATTTGCCGGGGCACTGCTTGGGCTGGTCATCAGCGCGAATCCGATGTGGCTTGCAATTATCGCAAGTCTTATCGCCGCCGGAGCGCTCGGCCCGCTTGCCGACCGCGGCGACTTTGCGCCTGATACGGCAATAGGGATAGTCTTTTCATCGGCATTGGGAATATCGTTCCTGCTCCTTTCCATAATTCCCGGGCCAAAGGCTGAGGCGCTCGGTCTCTTGTGGGGAAGTGTGCTCACCGTTACCACAGGAAGCCTCTATCTCCTTGCGGCGGTTGCAGCCGGTGCAGCTCTTCTGGTAAAGCTCTTTTTCAAGGAACTTCAGACGGTTGTCTTCAACAGAGAGCTCGCCAGGTCGCTCGGTCTGCCCGCGACATGGGTTTTCTACGGGATACTGGTCTTGAGCGGACTTACCACAACCGCTTCGCTCAATGCTATAGGCGGGCTTTTGGTATTCAGCCTGATAGTGAACCCCGCTGCTGCGGCTTACCAACTTACATACAGCTTGAAAAAGATGTTCATTATTGCGGCGGTTTTCGGTGTGGCATCGGGTTGGATAGGGCTTGCGATTTCATGGAAGCTGAACCTGCCCACCGGAGCACTCATAATACTTGCATCCTGCGCGCTCTTTATTCTGGCGAATGTATTCTCGCCCAAGAGACGCGCCCGAAAAATTACTGTAGATGAAGGTGAAATATGATAAGCCAAGCCGAGTATTTTGACTCATATGCCGACAGATGGGACAGCATGGAGCTTGACGACATCCGCATTCGGTTGGACAGCGTTGTTCGTATGGCAGGTGTAAAGCCCGGAATGGATATTCTCGATGTAGGCACCGGCACTGGAGTCATTATTCCCTGCTTGTTGAAGGCCATGAATGGAATAGGCAGCATAAAGGCTATCGATATTTCGCAGGGTATGCTCCGAGTGGCCCATTCCAAAGGGTTTCCGGGCTGCGTGGAGTTTCAACTGGCTGATATAGAGAAGTTCTCTTGCCCGGACCATTCGTACGACAGGGTGATGTGCAATGCTGTCTTCCCTCATTTCAGCAATAAGATCAAGGTGCTTTACAGAATTCTGCAGATGCTTAAGCCCGGCGGGATGGTAATCATATCGCACCCGACAGGCCGTGAAGCAGTGAACAAAGTGCACAGCGAAGCCGGGGCTGTAGTGACAGAAGACAGGGTCCCGGATGCCGGAACGATGCAGTCATTGCTGGAAAACGCCGGATATGTTGGCATTGAGGTTGTAGATGAGCCTGAGTTCTACCTGGCCATCGGGCGGACGAGAGATCAGCAGCAGTTTTTATGATTTTACAGCACTTATGGCGTAAATTCACCTGGCAAGCATATTGACTTGCTTATGCTCTTGTGCCATAATACACAGGATAAAATTGAATATTGCGCGGTCAGGTTTTCCGGAATGTTTTCCGGGACGAAGAGGGAAGACGGTATAAAGCCGTCGCGGGCCCGCCGCTGTGATCGGGAACGAAACCGGTAATTACCACTGCAGTGTCAACAAACTCATAGGACACTGCGGGAAGGAATCGGGAGTAGATTGATCCGAGAGCCAGAAGACCTGCCTGATTGCGATTTATTTTCACATCTTCGGAGGCTGAGATGCTGGAAGCAAGTGACGCAACAGGCGTATTACGGGCTCCCGTCCAAACAATCCGAAATGGGCGAGGAGTCCGTTTTGGTTTATATGGTTTTTCGCTTATAGAACTGCTGGTGGTGATAGCAATCATCGCCGTCCTCGCGGCAATTCTTTTCCCTGTGTACATCTCCGTTAAAGAAAATGCCCGCCAGACCAAGTGTGCCTCCAATCTCAAGCAAATTGCTCTTGCCTGGGTCATGTATGCGGATGACAATGATGGTCGTGCCTGCCCATCCTATTACCAGTCTTCAGATGGCTGGGTCCGCTCCTGGGACTTTGATCTCAAGCAGACAGGGACCGCTTCCATCTGGAAAGAGGGGATTCTCGGCCCATATTGCAAGAGCGGAGAGATAAAAAGCTGCCCATCTTTTCACGGCGGTAAATGGGACCGGCCGTATACCGGCTACGCTTACAACGCAAGCTATATCGGCGGCGACATGACAGTCGACGGCAATGTCTATATCGACGATTACACCGACCGACCGCACACAGTCGCGCTCCTCAGCCAGATAAGACATCCATCAAGAACGGTCGTCTTTGCAGACGCTGGCTTCGGCAATCCCATCAGCGCCCAGAACTACCTCCGCGCTCCAAGCGATGCGTGCTTTCAGGCCGGAACGGTCAACTACCGACACAATGGAGCCGCGACAGTTGCATACGCTGATGGACATGCCGCGGCGACCAGAGAGAAATACACTCACTTTACAAGCGTTCCATGGCTGAGGATCAATCAAAAAGTGTTCGACTGTCCGCCCAATACCGGCGGGCTTTCGGAAGATGATTCGGCTTACGACCTGAACTGAAAAGACAAGGAGAAAAAGCAAATGAAATGCCAGTTTGCAAGACTGGCTGCTGCATTACTGCTCGGAATTGTTTTGGGCAGCTGCGCAATAGCCACTGATTGGTATGCTTCCGATGTGGTGAGCTATTCCCGCCTAGGAAACAGTCCTTACGACGATCCACTGGCCACGCTTGGCAAGCCGTCAACGTGGATGAACAGCTCAGGTTCGCCCAATGACACCTATCCGTGCGCGGTCTCGATGGTCTGCTCTGCTTGGAATATGGGACTGTCGGGTGAAAAGCTCGTAGCCACAATCAAGCCGAAGAGCTCGACCCTGCCTGCCGGTCAGATCACGGTAAAGTTCGCCGCGCCGGTCTACGATGACCCGCAGAACTGGTATGGCAGGGATTTCATTATCTTTGGCAACAGTTCATTCAACTTCGGCGGTTCGTATATATGCAGCTCCACTGATATGGACAGCTTGCTCATCTACGCATCCAGCGATCAGTCCGGCTTCTGGGAGCCAATGCTGGTTAGCGTCAGCCAGGACGGCATCACATGGTATTCGTTCACCAATGGCCCCTATGCCGACGACTATGCTCCGACTCAGGCATTTGCCTGGGACTGGGTGGAAAACAGGTGGCTCAAGAACAGCTCCGGCACGGAAGTAGAGCTCGAATTCACCCGTCCGGTCGATCCCGGTCTGACCGTCACGAGTTTTGACCAAAAGTCTGTCGCTCAAGGGATCGACCTGTATAAGGGTTCCGGCGGAGGGACTGCTTTTGACCTTGCTGACATACCCAATTTACCGGCGGACCCTGTGACGGGGCTGAAATGGATTCAATATATCAGAGTCGATGGGACAGGCGGAGAAGTGGATGCTTTTGCGCGGGTAAGCCATCAGATTACTCCGATTTCCATCGGAGAAGCAAAAAAACTCGAGGATGGAACGCGCGTTGTGCTAAGTGATGCGGTCGTGTCCTCTGAAACATACGCAACCAGCAGGTCATGCTATATCCAGCAGGCAAACAGGTCCGGCGGCATCAAGCTGATGGGCAGAATACTCGGCAGAGGGCAAAAGCTCAGCGCCGTCTATGGCAACATGGACACAATCGACGGCGAGCGGGTCATCCTGGCGACATCCGTCCTCGCCGAAACAGACGGCCAGGGCAGCAGCGTTGTTGCTGATGTAAGGCCGCTTGGCATGACTAACAAAGCAGCTGCCGGAACCGGACTCAGCACCAAAGGCCTTCTGGTGCGGACCTGGGGCAAGGTAAAGTCAGTCGATTCCGCCGCTAAATCGTTTGTGATCAGCGATGGTTCCGGCCAAGATATCAAGTGCCTTGCGCCGAGAGACACCAAAGCCGCCGAGCCGAACAACGGTCTGACGCCTGACCCAGGCTTCGTCCTGCCCGGACCGAGTAATTTTGTCATAGTTACCGGGATAAATTCCAACGAAAACTCTGGCAATCAGCAAATTCCGATTGTCATGCTCCGAAATAGCGCTGACATGCAGATAAAGTAATCAGAAGGAGAAGAAGAATGATAAAGAAAGGCTTGGGATTGCTGGCTGCAATCCTGCTGCTCGCAATGGTTTCGACAGCAGCGAGCGCATTTTCGTTCGACGATATCCAGCTCTGGGCTGGAAGCGGCAGCAATAAGGCTGCTCTCGTTATCGATTGGAACGACGGCAAGGAGCCCGAGTCCATGGTGTGGGGCTATCGATGGGATGGGACCGCCACAGGTAAAAACATGTTCGATGCGGTGCTCGCGCTCGACAACAGGCTGGACGCCTATGTGGAATACTGGGAGAGCTATAACAGCTACTCGGTCGATAATGTTGGTTATGCGTCCGGTTCCGTCAATCACTACGCAGAGGGCCTAGACTCCAGCTATTGGGCATATTATGTAGCCGAGACGAACGGCACTCTGCCGGGCACCTGGAACTATTCAGGCTGGGATATATCAACGCGCCCGCTGAAAAACGGCTCATGGGACGGATGGAGCTACGCTGCCGATTGGCATTCACCGGAACCGCCGAGCACGCCGACATCTGCCCCGTCAGTACCTGAACCATCGAGCATTTTGGCACTTGGAAGTGGATCATTGGGACTCATCGGCTTCGTGACCAGGCGTAGAGCGAAATCGTGATAATGGCTGCGCATTGCAGACGAATGGGCTAGTAGATTCATTATGAACAGAAGGGCTGGTGCGCACCAGCCCTTCGATTTTTCATGTCCCCTTTATTTGACTTCCCAGGCTCGGTATGATAGACTTTTCACGAACCGGCTAGATTGTTTTTATGGCTGGTTCATTTGCTATCAGGAACTTTTTGGAGGGATATTTCGAGCAAATGATGCTCCTTGGAACACAGAGGGTCAACAGTGCGGGACACTTAGAGATCGGCGGATGCGACACTGTCGAACTGGCCGAAACGTTCGGCACTCCGCTTTACGTGATGGATGAGGACCTTATCCGCAAAAACAGCCGCCGCTATGTAAATGCTTTCAAAAACGGTTACGGTAACGCTGATATAGCCTTTGCAGGAAAGTCATTTATGACCGCGGCTATGTGTAAGATCGCCGACCAGGAATGCCTGTATCTGGATGTAGCCTCCGGCGGAGAGATTTACACTGCTCAAACGGCCGGATATCCTCTTGATAAAATACTGTTCCATGGAAACAACAAATCAATAGATGAGCTGCAAATGTCCCTCGACTTTGGAGTCGGGTGCGTCGTAGTCGATAACTTTTTGGAGCTTGACCGGCTGGATGAGCTGGCGAGAGCGTCTAAAAAACGCGCCGGGATTATGCTCAGGCTCACGCCAAGCATCGACCCGCACACTCACAAGCTGATTAGAACTGGACAATCCGACACCAAATTTGGGTTTAACATCAAAGATGGATCGGCGATACTGGCCGTAAAAAAAGCACTCGAATGCACGAATATCGACCTGATCGGCCTCCACTGCCATGTCGGTTCTCAACTGCTCGACACCAGGGCTCACACACAGGCCGCAAGAATTATGGTACGTTTTATGGCGGAAGCCGAGGAGATCGGATATAAGACAAAAACATTGAACCTCGGCGGCGGGCTTGGAATCCGCTACGTATCGGAGCACAACCCGCCTTCCATAGAAGAATTTGCAGATGCGCTGATCACTGTTGTGAAGCGCGAACTTGCCAAACACAAGCTGGACGCGCCCAGGCTGATGGTTGAACCGGGCCGCTCGATAATCGGTGAGGCCGGAACGACTCTTTACAGGGTCGGGACGATCAAAAAAGTCCAGACCAAGGATGCGCCGGGGACAAGAGACTATGTATCGGTGGACGGAGGGCTTTCGGACAACCCCAGGCCGTCGCTTTATGACGCAAAATACGAAGCGATCATCGCAAACCGCGCTGAAGCTCCGGCTGATTCCGTCGTGACGCTTGCAGGCAAGCACTGTGAGACTGATACGCTTATAAAGGACGCCAAAATCGCAAATCCCACAACCGGGGACATTGTAGCCGTATATTCTACAGGGGCTTATAATTACTCGATGGCATCGAACTATAATCGACTGCCCCGGCCTGCCGCTGTACTGGTTTCAGACGGCAAGGCCGATGTTATAATCCGCCGGGAGACCCACGAAGACCTTATAAGTCATGACGAGATCCCGAAGAGGCTCGCGGCGGGCGTAGAAATGAGGAGTTAATTGGGGGGACATCTTCAGTTATTTATCATAAGCATGCTTGTGTTGATCGTCTCGCTGACAGTGCATGAACTGGCGCACGCCAAAGCCGCAGAGATTGCAGGGGATGATACCGCGCGGCTGGCCGGACGAATATCGATCAACCCGCTGGACCATCTGGACCCAATAGGCACCGTGATGATGATACTATCATCACTTGCAGGATTTGGCATTGGTTGGGCAAAGCCTGTGCCTGTAAACCCCGCCAAATTCCGGCATCCGAGGTGGGACAACCTCAAGGTATCTCTTTGGGGGCCGCTTTCCAACCTGCTTCTGGCGCTTGCATTCGGCCAGATATTCAGGTTCTTTGGTGCAAACCTCGCCGGCATCGACAGAATCATAATCGGTTACTTTGTGATCATCAACATTATGCTGGCGCTTTTTAATCTGATTCCGATTTCGCCGCTCGATGGTTCGCACATTTTGTCATCGCTCCTTCCTGTGGACAAAGCCCGAAGATATGATATGTTTATGATGCGGTACGGATTCATGATCCTCTTGGCACTTGTCATAATCGGACCGTCTGTACATATCGATATATTAAGTATGATACTTGTAAGACCGGCCACCATAATATTCAGGTTATTCACCGGTTTATGGTTTTAACAATATTTAGGAAAGGCGGATTTTAGAGTTACAATGAGTAAACCTAGAATACTTAGCGGAATGCAGTCCACCGGGCAGCTCCATCTCGGCAATTATGAGGGAGCGCTTCGGAACTGGGTCAAATTGCAGGACGAATACGATTCGTTCTTTATGATAGCCGACTGGCATTCCCTGACGACGCTCTATGAGACGCCGGACGCAATTAAAGAAAACACCCGGCAGGTGGCTCTGGACTTCCTCGCCGCCGGGCTCGACCCCAATAAGTGCGCGATATTCATCCAGTCGGACATAAAAGAGCATGCGGAGCTTCACCTGCTGCTTTCGATGATAACTCCCGTTCCGTGGCTGGAGCGAGTGCCGACATATAAGGATAAATTGGATAACCTGCAGATTGACTCGGCCAGTTACGGCCTGCTCGGTTATCCAGTGCTGATGGCTTCCGACATTCTGGTCTACAAAGCGACCGTTGTCCCGGTAGGTAAGGACCAGCTTCCTCACCTTGAGCTAACGCGTGAGATATGCCGCAGGTTCAACCATATCTACGGCGATGTCTTCCCGGAACCGGAAGCAAAGATGACGGAATACCCTGTCATGCCGGGGACCGATAACCGCAAGATGAGCAAATCCTACGGCAACGCGATCTACATCAAGGACACCGCCGAAGAGACCCAGCAGAAGATAAAAACGATGTTCACAGACCCGCTGAAGCTCTACAAGAAAGATCCGGGGCATCCCGACACCTGCCCAGTATTCGCGCTGCACAACGTTTACAGCAAGGGCGAGACTGCGGAGATTTGCGAGGTCTGCAAGAAAGGCGAGCTTGGATGCGTAGACTGCAAAAAGCGGCTTACAGCCAATATGAACACGGCACTCGCACCCGTCCGTGAGCGAAGAGTCCAGCTTGAAGAGAACCCTAAGGAGCTTTACGACATTCTCACCGCAGGCGCAGAAAAAGCGAGAGCGGTTACGTCTGCGACGATGGACGATGTCCGCGCCGCGATGAAGATCGGGTAGCTCAATTGGACGCATCTCAACTACTTGATGAAGGCATAGGGCTGGCAACAAGTGGTCGACTGGAAGAGGCGGCTACCAAGCTGGAAGAATCTGTTCGTATTGACCCGAACTGCGCAGGTGCCTACGTACATCTGGGCCGGACTTATTATCGATTGAAACGTATGGGTGATGCCCTTACGGCTCTAAGGATGGCTGTGCAGCTTAATCCGCGTTCGCCTGCTGCACATAAATGGCTGGGCGTAACACTTCTTACAAGCGAGCACCCATATGACGCAATTTCGGAGCTTCAAGTTGCAGTCGGTCTAGACCCGGATGTTGCATCGACCTATCTCGGGCTTTATCTGGCATTCCATGCAATAGGAAGACAAGTTGAGGCCGAAAGTGCGCTCAAAAAAGCTAAAAAGCTCAACCCTGAGATAGCGAACGACTTGGCGAAAATGGTCTTTAAGGTCAATGAAGCGACGGAACGATATAAGGCGCTGGCTGATATTATGTGGAGTATCGCGCCGTTGCCTGGATATTACTTTTTCTGAAAGCTGATAGCTGACGGCTGATAGCTAGATATGAAACTTCAAAAGACTCGGACAAATCCATATCAGGTCGTTCTCCCGATTTTCGAGGGGCCGCTGGACCTGCTCCTGCACCTGATTCGCGAGAACAAGCTGGATATCTACGATATTCCTATCGAGAATATCACGGACCAGTATATCGCTTATCTGAATGTTATGGAGTCGCTCGACCTTGACATCGCCGGGGAGTTTTTGGTTATGGCTGCGACGCTTCTTGAGATAAAATCGAAGATGCTCCTGCCGCCGGACCCCACCGCATCCGAGGATGAAGAATCTGAAGACCCAAGGATGGTCCTCGTCGAGCGGTTGATTCAATATCAGCGGTTCAAAGAGGCTGCCGAGATATTCCATGACTTCGAAGCCGAAAGACAAAAGGTCTTCTCCGGCGCTGCGCGCGAGATAGAGATCGATTACGCGCCGTTTATGCTGAAGGATGTTAAGCCTGAGCACCTGATTGAAGCGCTCCGCAGGGTTTTAGCCGATGTGGGCGAAGGCGCGGAAGAAGTGACAACCATCACCCGTCAGAAGATCTCGATCAGGATGAGGATGAGCGAAGTCTGGCGGAGGATCAGCGCAAGAGCCGACGGCGTGGTTTTTGACGAACTTTTCGAGGAACCAAGGGATAAAACCGAGATTGTTGTTACGTTTCTTGCTATACTGGAGTTATTGAGGCTTCAGAAAATCATCGTAAGGCAAAATCAAACATTCGATAATATCGAGATATTCCCAAATAACGCAGTCCCTGACGGGGAAAGTACTAATGGATAGTGTTATCAAGAACGGTAACTTGAAATCGGCAATAGAGTGTATGCTGTTCGTGTCGACGGAGCCTGTAACCGCGGCGCAGATGGCTTTGGTGCTGGAGATCGATGAAGAGGCAGTCGAGCAGGCGATATATGACCTTAAGCTGGACCATGGACAGAGCGGCCTGCAGATAGTCAGGGTAGCAGGCGGTTTCCAGATGTGTACCAAGCCGGAATACTCTGATGTTTGCCAGCGCATTCTGGTCCCGCAGAACCAGAAGCTGTCACGGGCGCAGCTTGAAACGCTAGCCGTAGTCGCTTACCGGCAGCCGGTCACGCAGCCGGAGGTCGAAGCGATCCGTGGAGTTGACAGCAGCGGCGTTATGAAAAAATTGCTCGAACGGGGCCTTGTACGAGAAGCCGGCAGGAAGCAGACGCCGGGACGGCCGATACTCTATGGCACAACACCGAAGTTTTTAGAGCATATGGGGCTGGACGATCTGGCTGATTTGCCGGATATAGATTCGCTTGCTGTTGATAAGGTACAGGAGTTGGAAGCGCAGCGGAACCTCTTCACGGACGAAGAGATCGCCATATCGCAGGAAGTGTAAAAGTGAAAGAAGTAAGGGATTACAAACATATTTTATGGCTTATCATAGTTGTCGCGCTTGGGATCGGGCCGGCATATGCGAACGATGGCGCCGTTTCGCCGCCCAAGATACAGTCAGCAAGCGCAATTCTGACGGATGCAGTAACGGGACAGATACTATACGCAAAAAACATACACGAAAAGAAGCCGATAGCAAGCACGACCAAGATTATGACAGCAATTTTGGTCCTCGAAAACTGCAAACTGGATGAAACCGTCACTGCGAGCAAGACCGCATCTGAAACACCGTTTACGTCGCTTCACCTGCTACCCGGAGAACGGGCAAGCGTTGATGATCTGCTGCATGCACTCTTGATCAGGTCCGCAAACGACACGGCAGTTGCGCTTGCCGAACATATCGGAGGGACTGTACCGGGGTTCGTCCAGATGATGAACGACAAAGCAAAGCTCCTCGGCGCAAAAGATACGCACTACGTAACACCGAATGGGCTTTATGCGGCTGATCACTATTCGAGCGCGTACGATCTTGCACTCATAACCCGTTATGCGCTCCGAAACCCGGAGTTCAACAGGATAATAGCCACAAAAAGCGTGAGGATCGACCGCTCGATCAACAAGCAGGATGTCCTGGTCAGGACAAAATCGAAGTTTTTGCTGCACTATCCCGGCGCAGACGGAGTAAAATCCGGCTACATCAAGCAGGCCGGGCATTGTTTCGTCGGGTCAGCCACCAGAAACGGCTGGAGGCTCGTCTCAGTAGTCCTTAAGAGCGCCGACAGCCAGGCGGATACGGTTGCACTGATGGATTACGGGTTCAAAAACTACCAGATGCTCGTGCTGGCCGACAAAGACCAGACAGTAAGAAAAATACGGGTAAAGGGCGGAAAAGACGAGCTGGAAGTCGTCCCGGCGGAGAGATTACAGGTGGCCGTGAGACCGAATGAAACAGACCAGGCCACGGCAGAAATCAAATTGAATGAAATCCATGCGCCCGTAAGAAAAGGTGATACGGTCGGTACGATGACTGCCTATGTCGGCAGCAAGCCTGTAGCATCGGTAGACCTGAAGGCGGCGCAGGACGTAAATGAGAGCATTGCATTCACTACCTGGCCGTGGGTAAGAACTGTAAGTTTGCTCACTATGTTAACCCTTGGAGTTGTATGTGGAAGAACGTCTGCAAAAAGTCATGGCAATGGCAGGAGTCGGCTCTCGTAGAAAATGCGAAGAGCTGATAACCGCCGGAATAGTTACTGTTAATGGGAAACTCGTGGACCGCCTCGGCTCGCGGGCTGATCCTGATAAAGACGAAATACGTGTCAATGGCAAGATAATTACGCTGCCGGACCGTATGTACTATATTCTCCTCAATAAACCTGTCGGTTACACCAGCACTAGGTTCGACCCCTATGCCAAAAAGACGGTAATGGAGTTGGTTGCCGATGTAAGCGCAAACCTCCACACCGTCGGAAGGCTCGATGTGGACACGGAAGGGTTGATTATCCTTACGAATGACGGTGATCTGACATTCAAACTCACCCATCCGAGCCATGAAGTCAGCAAGACCTACGTTGCAACTGTTCGAGGGGCCGTTGAAGAAAATGAACTTCAACAGCTTAGAGAAGGTGTGCAGCTTGATGACGGATTGACTGCCCCTGCTGAAGTTAAGCTGCTGAACACCAGCCCTGACAGGCGAAGAAGCGTTGTCGAGCTTACAATCCACGAGGGCAAAAAGCGGCAGGTCCGCAGGATGCTGAATGCTGTAGGCCACAGGGTAGAGCACCTCGCGAGGACGAAGATCGCGGATGTAAAAATCGGCAATCTTCGTTCAGGCTCCTGGCGGTATCTGACAGATGCCGAAGTAAAGCGGCTGAAGGGGAAATAACGGGCAGTTTTTTGATTCGGGCTGCTTACTCTCGCGTCATCTAGAGTTTCAGTTGTGAATTGCAACTGAAACTCCTTAGTTCAGCATGATGTTGTGGTAGTTCGAAATGATGTGGTGGACATTGGGACGACGCCTTACGCCTATAAATCAATGCACTTCGGTAGGATATACCGCTGTTTCCTCGCCATTTCTGGCTTCTATCACACCTTTCAAAGGGCGCGGCAGAATATCCTGAAGCAGCATCGTTATCATTGGCCGCTGGGCTATGTGAAGTTCATCCATTGCTGCCAAAAGCTCATCTGGCGAACGAACACCTTTCGGAGACAAACCTGTTGTCTTTAACAGCCGATACACCGCAGCAGGAAAAATACCTATACAGCCTTGATATATATCCAGATCCGTTCTCTCCAGATACTCGATCTCCTGCTCACTAAAATCCAATTTGCCTGCAGCAGCTTCTGATTCCATCTTCCAAGCCATCGCTAAATCGTTTAGATCGAATACTGGAAATTCTTCAGGCGGTATCTTCTTCACCCACTCCAGCGCCTCCATATTGCTCATACCAGGAGGAACAACCAGCCTCGGTTTTGCTAAAAACTGCAGAGCTGAAGATGCCCCGGAAAAATCTCTTGCCATCCTTTTAGTCATTCCCTTGACTAACATAATTTCCGGTGTTTCACCAGATGGACTGATCTCTTCCGCTTTTGAGACATAATCAGGTGCAGATGTAGGATCACAGTTGTACAAGCTGAGCATGGCACACCATAATAGGACAGCACTATGCCACAGCGGCCCTTGAGTATGTGCAAACAACAGCAATGTTTTGAAACAAAGCAAAGCCCAAGGCAAATCTCCAACCATCATACTATCTATTGCCCGTATGAAATCACTTACATCACTTAGGTCCAAAGAGAGTGCGGAAATCTTCCTTGGATTATGAGGATTGAATGGCATCAAGTAGAGCACATCGTTCACATGCCGCTTGTTGAATATGTCCTTACGTTCGACAAGGTCCAACTGGTATCTTGTATCGATCATAAATACCTCAATATTCTAGAATACTGGCCAACTGTGAGAATCAGTCAACCAATCTCGGAAATATCCTATGTTTTGCTATCCGAAGCACATATTCCCGCTAATCCAAAATTCTGTAAGTCAGGCATCTTCGATGCCTATGGCCGGGACAGCCTCTGGAGGCTGTCCCGGCTACTTCTGTTCTCTATTTAGCGAGCGGTTTCTCCTTCAGCGGGTAATCGAACGCTTTTACATTCTGACCTACGCCGCTTGCGCAGGGAATTATCTCTCCCGTATGGACATCCACGGTGCACACGACCGGTTTGGAGTCTCTTTCGCCGGAAATAACGACGTATTTGCCGACCAGTTCGAATTGCCCTAAAGTAAGGCCTTCGATTTGCGTAACTACAGTAGTGGCTCCTGTAAACCACACCCTTGCAACTTCTACAGCAGGCTTCCCGTTCACATCTATCTGGTTTACCTCAAGCGTCTCGCTCCTGCTGAGTATGAGGTTTTTCGAACTCGGAAAATCGTAATAATTCGCCTGATTCCATTCAGTCGCACCGTCTTTCGGTAATATCTCGAAGCAGCCTTCTCTCGGTTTACCATCTTTGCTGACCATTATCATCAGCATATCGCCCGACCATGCGATCTTGTCCGGGTTTACGTCATCCGGCAATGGAATAATGTATGGCTTTTCGCCGTCTTTGCCGATGCCGCCTGCTACAACAGCCCACGAAGTTCCGAGCCTGGGTCTGATATACGCAGCCCACCTGTTCTGAGCGTCGTTTACTGCCACATCACTGAAATCAAGTGCGGAATACAGCCCCTGAACCTTGGACGGATCGCCCGCGTTGAGGAACAAAAGGTCATGACCGGAGCGCGACATCCTTCGTTTTACGACCACCCCACCCTTCTTCTGAGGATAAAACTCAGTCACTGCCGAAGCTATGAGCTGGCTGTTTGTCCCAAAGAAAGAACACTGATACAAGTCGCCATTGAAGTTAGGGTCATTCGGTACGGGTTTCAGATAAAGCAGCGAAAACAGCCAGCTTGTGACCGGGCCGAGATACTTAAGCGATTTTCCATCAGTATTGTAAGCATAATCAATGCTGTCGGTCTCCAGAATTATCTGCGCGCCTGATATATTCTTTTTATTGTAAGTTTTGCCTATTTCCGGCATACCCATCGCCGTATTCGGCCAAGTTGCGGGCTTGTAGCTCGCGAGTTCGATATAACCTACATCCTTCTTTAGCCGCTTTGCCAGGTCAGCCTTGCATGCTTTAACGATAGGTGCGCCATCCTGCTTTATGGATGTGTCAGCATTGCTTACGCTTGCACCGGCAAGCCCGAAGCCGAGCGCAACAGCCACAACAACTGCCGTTTTGAACGCCCGGCTGAGCTTCTTTGTATAACATTCCTTCATTACAACTCTCCTGCACTTCAAGGGTACTTCTAATAGAGATTACTTTCTTCGTAACCTGAGGTTATTCCTTTATTTAGGGGATAGGTAGCTTTTTGTGCTGCGGGAATGGCAGGTCTGTATGATCTACTGATTATACAGATTCAATTCCCGCAGCAACGAAAATTGGCGGATATCGTGCTTCTCTCCGTGGTCCGGTAGGTCCACGGGGTTGGACGAACTACGGTCCCGAAGGCAGGCTAATACGATGATGGCAGCTTTGTCATAGAAGCGCATCGGACATTTCGCAGCATACCATAAACTTCATCTTCTCCCTACGCTAAACGAGTCCAGGAATCTGACAAAGGCAGCCAGTCGGAATCTTCGGTGATATCAATAAAGGGTGGACCTTCAAACAAAACTACATTGTGCTTCTTTGCAGCCTCAACAAACGCTTGACGAGCATCTTGCAGACGTCCTCTGGAACCCCAAATACCTACGTAATTATGGTCCTCGCCTCTGGATAAGCACAGCCATTCACTGTTTGTCTCATTCGGCAGAAAATCAGACGATACGCCAAAATAACACTCAAACAATGACCAGTATTCAAGATACTCCTTATCTACCGAATCTACCGACTTCGCATCTTCGAGCAATTGATCTTCAAACGGAGAACGGTCTCCACGAAATGTAAGTAGATCATTAAGTCCATAACGCGTCCATCCTTCATGATAAAGGTCCATCCAGGGAATGGATTTTATTGTTTCGCCATCCGTTATAATCAGGGCTGCATTATTCTTTGTATTTGTTCTAATAACTGTGATACCCGGACCGAAGCCACCTTCGGGAGTCTGTATATGAGATACTACTAAATATACCCTGTCATCTTTGCTCAGCAGGCTGTTAACTGTATCTTGTACTACAGCATTATGGTCATCGTAAATAACACCGTTTGGGCTTGCAGCACCATTATCAATCTCTCCGCCCCATACAGATATTGCATCGCCACTGATCATAGTGCTCTTATCACCAAGATTGGCGGAAATCCAACTAAGTGGATATTCTCCATCTCGTTTTTCGAATACTATATAGTGACTGGAATTAAAGCCTACATCTTCATATGGTATCTTTGGCATTTCTGTTTATACCTCTCCCTATGTTATCCTTACAAGCATATTCGATACCGGTCTATATGCGGTTCTGGTGTTTTATGTCCTTTAATATCCAAGATATGGAATTATGGTTTATTTTATACTGTGAGTATGGCAGATTAGGGATAATTGTGCAATATGTACAGAATTAATTCCCGCAGCAGAGGAAAATTGGCGAATGTCGTGCTTCTCCCCGTGGTCCGGTAGGTCCGCGGGGTTGGACGAACTGCGGTCCCGAAGCATACAAGTGGGAGATGCTGTAAACCTCCACCTTCCGCGTTTCTCTTTATTCCGCGTCTCCGCGGTTCAAAAGCTGATAGCTTCCTCACCACATGTCGGCCAGGAGGTTGCGGGGTGGGACAAATGGGTCTTTGCCGGATTCCGGGTGGATTGCCTGGCAGTTGTGTTCGGCCCTGCGGCATTTGCGGGCCATCCGGCACTCGAATGAGACTTCCTCTTCCTGCCAGGTATTGTCGATAAGCATCCATTTGTGGATGACAAGGGCTGCATCCACATAATCTTTGATAAAATAGCAGAATTTCCGCTCTATCCTGCGTTCGTAGGTATCGTGCATCTCCGCCTCTACTTGGGAAATGTTACAAGTGCCTCTGTAAATTCGCCGCTCGTGAGCTTGAGTTTACCTGCCAGGTCGTTATGAACAAGGGTTTCCACTATCTGAAGCCCCATCCCCTGGTTGGCGCGAAGGTCAAACCCTTCCGGGAGCGGCTCACCGTCATTCTTGACGGATATTTTAATGTCAAACTCACCAACAGCGGTATTCAGGATGATTTTTCCTACTTTATTGTCCTTAAACCCATGATCTATCGCGTTTTGCAGCAATTCGTTCAGGATCAGCGCAACAGGAGTGGCCTTTTTAGCCGAAAGAGTTATATCCTCTCCTTCGATCCTTATGTCAATCTTCCTGTCAGGCGTCAACATGCTCGTAGCTGCGGCTGAAAGTATCGCTTCGGCCATACGCCTGATGCTCACATTATCGAGGTTGTCGCCGGACAGCAGCTCATGCACGGATGCGATGGCAAGAATTCTGTTGATGATCTCTTTCAGCACCTGCTCCACGGACTCGAAATTGCCGTATCTGAGCTGGAGCCGAAGGAGGCTCGCAATAGTCTGAAGGCTGTTCTTTACTCTGTGGTGCATCTCCTGGATGATCGCAGAACGCACCATCAGCTTGGAGTTTTGTATAGCCATAGCCGCATGGCTTGCAAGCGCAGTCAAGAGCGTTATTTCCTCATCTGTAAAGACATGTGGTTTGGCTGTGTAACAGTTGAGTGCTCCGATTGCCTTACCTTTTACTTTGAGCGGGATGGCGATGAGAGAACAAAGCCCTTCCTTCTCCGCAAACTCGCGCTGAGGATAAGTTTTGTCCTTACGGACATCCGAGATTATGACTGGCCTGCCTTCAGCCACTGCTTCACCGGTCGGACTCTCTCCCAGTTTCACATTCGCCCGCGTCCGGTAAGCCCTGCTGCTTGCCTGGGTAGCTTTGATGACCAGTTCCTGTCTTTCCTCATCAAGCAGTACGACAGAGCAGATCTTCAGGTTCAACGCCTCCGCGGTCATAGCCACGATCAGATGAAGGACTTCTTCCAGATACATATCTGAAGTAATGCTGCGGCTTATTTCGGAAAGGGTAGTCAGGTGCGAGGCACGCCTTTTCATCTTCTGATACTGCGAAAAGTTCTCGATTGCCCCGCCTACCTGATCGGCAATACTCATCAGAAGCCCGATCTGGGTGGGAGTATACTCATGCGGAGGGTCGGTACTGACAGTTATTACACCTACGAGGTTACCGGCTCCCATAAGCGGGACAGACAGCATGGACTGGTAGGAGTCAGGCTGGAATTCGGGGATAGGTTTGAACCTGGCGTCGCGCCATGCCTCGCGGTCGAGTACTACGGGTTTTCGTTCTTTAGCGACCCAGCCGGTGACGCCTTCCCCGACCTTCACACTGATCTTTCCGATTGCGCCTGATGCCGGACCGCTCGCCGCCCTAAGCACGAGTTCCGACCTTGCCTTATTGAGCAAATATATCATGCAGAGATCGGTGCCGGTCACCTGGACTATGACATGGCATACCCGTTTCAGCATCTCTTTGATGTCGAACAGGATACCCATTGCCTGTCCCACCTGGCGAAGTGCGTCGGCCTCAAGCTCTTTGTCGCGAAGCCGAGCCTCTAGTTCGTTTATCCGAGCGGTCAGCTCACTTTCAGCATCTTTTCGGGGGTCTTTACTGCTCATAATTCCTGTGCAATGATAACGGCTTCGGCGATCTCTCTCATGCTCCTCCGCGTGTTCATGCTCTGCTGCTGAATCCTGCGGAACGCATCATTTTCGGTCATCTTGTATTTGTCTATCAGAATCCCCTTTGCCCGGTCGATTATTTTGCGGGTCTCGAGTTTTTCCTTAAGTGATCCCACCTGGGACTCGAGCAGCTGCATCTTGTTGTAGCGGGATATTGCTACCTCAATCGCTGGCGCAAGATCGGACTCCTTGAACGGCTTGACCAGGTAAGCGAAAACTCCCGCTTCTTTCGCCCGGTTGATCAGGTTCTGCTGATTGTAAGCAGTGAGCAGCACAACCGGAGCGATCTTTTCCTCATCGATCACTTTCGCGGCGTCCAAACCATCCATAACCGGCATTTTTATGTCCAGAATGGCGACATCCGGTTTAAGCGAGCGAGCCAGTTCGAGAGCTTTCTGTCCGTCCGCTGCCTCACCTATCACTGAATGGCCCATATCCTCAAGCATCCTTTTAAGGTCGAGCCTTATCAACGACTCATCATCAGCAATTATTATCCGAAACTGCGACATGCACGTCCTCCGGCAATGGGATTATACCAAGCTGCATCACAGCGATATTTACACTTGTCTGCTACAACAGCTCTTAAAAAACACATACGGGCGGCCGTTCATTAAACGACCGCCCCGTCTTCAGCTTTATTTTACAAGGTGGTATAATCTTTGTCAAAGAGGATTTAAGCTAATATCGACCGGGGTGAACTGTGAAAGACAAAAGACTTGCCTATCTGGCACTCAGCTGTGCCGGATACATAGCAATCTGGCTCGCTGTGCCTCACTTGGGGATATTTGGACACCCGGTGATGATACTTTTCTTCGTCGCGGTCTTTATGCTCACACAGCTTTCAATCACCAGGTGGTTTACAAGCCTCAGGCTGAAACCTGTCTCGGCTGCAGCCGTAATGCTGGCTGCATTCTCGGCAACCATTGCGATCATGCTCTTTGTGAGCGCACCGTATGTGCGCTATGAGACGAAAGATGGCCCGCTTCCGCCCATAAAGATGAAGCCAGGTATCAAGCCTGCACCTACTATAGAGCTGACCTTGAATCCCTCACCAAATGCAAAGGGCGGAAACCCGAAGCATGAGGTCAAAAAGATAACTGCATTACGAAAACCTGCTAACCTGGGGTTTAAATTGACGGCATTCGGCTATTTTGCGGGAAAATCGCGGGCCGCAACGGGGCTTCTGATCGTCATCGGGGCATCGGCGTTTGGGACGCTGGTATCCCTTATCCTTAAACATCCGAATATCATCCTGCCGGTGGCAGTGTTTTCCGCAATGATCGATGTCTGGACGGTTTTGACAGGCCCGACAGCTAAAGCCGTGGCAAATGCGCCAAAAGTCGTCGAAGCGGTGTCTGTCGCGCTGCCTGCTCCAGGCGGAAGTTACGCCCCCATATCGTTTATAGGCCCCGCCGATGTTATTTTCTTTGCGATGTTTATGTCTGCGCTCTATAAGCTGAGAATGGAACCGAAACGCACATTCTGGATCGCGGTTCCGCTGCTCACACTCGGAATGACTGCTGTCATATTGAGCGGTAGCATTCCGCTTCTGGGATTCCTGTTTCCGGGGCTCCCGGCGCTTACGTTGATAGGCACTGCGGTGATTCTGGGAAACCTGAAGCACTTCAAACTGAGCAGGCAGGAATATATATCCTTCGGAATAGTCATGGCAATCCTGATAGTTATTACAACTGCAATGACTTTTTTCACCAGGTAGCTTGCGAAGAAAGCGCTAATATGGTATATTTTACACGTAAGGAGGGCCCATAGCTCAGCGGTAGAGCGGCCGGCTCATAACCGGTTGGTCCCTGGTTCGAATCCGGGTGGGCCCACCAAAAGCACCTCACTTGTGACCTTTGAGCTCAAATTCCCCTTTTCCGGCATCTACGGAGTTTTAGGTTTGAGCGTAAAACCAACAGATACAGCATTATCAGTGACTGGTTACATCATTACTCGAAACTCTTCAGGTAAAGCATAACTGTGTCCTACATCACATAATTTCTACTCAGTGCAGCAAACAGGCTAAAAAAAGCAAATAGCAGCTTTGTTCTGAACATTATGGGTTTATTTATTACAGTGTGTGGAACATTAGCAGGCATAGATATGTCTAACAAGCAATTATACATTAATATAGTTCTGCTACCATAGAAGTATATTATGGCCCTATTACGTTAGTAAAGGGAGCACTGGTCAAGGCCACAGGAGCCTGCAGTTGCTACAAATCAGACGATGATAACCGTGTCCTTTGATCCTCCTGAAGGACAGCAACAGTCCCTAACCTTAAGCTAAAGCAAGCACAACATATCAGCCATACAGGCTAAATTAATACTGTTTTTTCTTTCACAGCAACGCCTTCCGGCACTAAGCCGTGATACTTCGTCCCTGATGTCTATATCTATACAAATGAGGAGGATTATCGATGAAAAGACGTAGGGTATTGCTTTATTCGTTCGTTTTTCTAGTAGTTCTTTGTTCCAGTTGCTTCGGACAGACCATAATTAGAGTTAGTACGGGTGGAAATGACTCTAATAACGGCTCTAGCTGGGCACTGGCAAAAAAGACTGTGCAGGCTGGCATAAATGCAGCCTCCACCAGCGGCGGCGGAGAGATATGGGTCGCAGCCGGAACCTACAGCGAACGCATCACCTTGAAAGCTGACTGTTATCTCTACGGCGGCTTTGCTGGAACAGAAAGTCAGAGACAGGAACGGGATTTCAATGTCAACAAGAGTATGCTTGATGGTTCCGGCAAAGGCCATGTTGTCAACGCAAATGGGCTATCAACTACTGTTTGTATTGATGGCTTTACTATTAGGAAGAGCGGGGACTACAATTCCGGCATCTATTGCTATTCATCAAGTCCCGCGATAACAAACAACACCATATGCGAAGATTACTATGGTATTTACTGCAATTCATCATCAAACCCCGCTATAACCAACAACACTATTTGTAAAAATGGCTATTACGGCATCTACTGTATATCATCGAATCCTACAATAACGAAAAACACCTTGTGCCGGAATAGCTATGGTATTTATTGCAAGACATCATCGAATCCCATCGTGACTAACAATGTAATAAATGAGAATTACAATAGTGGCATATACTGCGATTCATCAAATCCCGCAATAGCCAACAACACCATCAGCATAAATAGCGCGACAGCGATTTACTGCTTATCATCAAGTCCTGCAATAGTAAACAATACTATCAATGGAAACAATTATGGTATCTATTGTTATTCATCATCAAGTCCTGCAATAGCAAACAGCATAATTGCCTTCAACAATATCAGTGGCATTGCCACTGATACCAGCGGAAGCCCAACTTTAAAGAGCAACTGTGTTTATGGCAACGCTACTAACTATTACCGCATTGATGCCGGTGCCACAGACATATCACTGGATCCTCTGCTTGTAAATTGGAGGTATAACAAGCTTCACATCCAGCCTGGTTCACCATGTATAGATGCTGGTGACAGCTCCGTAGTCGGTTCATCCTGGGTAGACATGGATGGACAGGCAAGAGTGCAGGGATCTGGTGTAGATATTGGAGCTGATGAATCGGACGGAACACAGTGGCCGGTCAACCCTCCTATGATAGCCCATGTCAGCCCCAATGGAAGTGACTCGAACGACGGCTCCAGCTGGTCACTTGCAAAGAAGACTATACAGGCTGGTATAGAAGCTGCATCGTTGGATGGTGGTGGTGAAATATGGGTAGCAGCCGGAACCTACTCTGAACACATCGACATGAGAAACAACTGCAATCTCTACGGAGGATTTGCCGGAACGGAAAATCAGAGGCAGGAACGGGATTTCAACGTTAACAAGAGCATACTCAACGGGTCCGGCAGTGGCAGTGTTGTTAGTGCAAACGAACTCATAACCGATGTATGTATTGATGGGTTTACTATTAGAAACACCGGAAGCAGCGGTTATGGCATATCTCATTATTTACCATCAACCAAATCCTCAACAAGCTCCATATTCACAATAACCAATAACACTATTAGCGGGAATAAATATGGCATCTACTGTATGACGTCATATTCAGGGGCTACCATAACAAATAACGTGCTAAATGGAAATGAATATGCCATTTACAGTGTGTCATCATCAACTCCAACAATAATCAACAATACCATCAATGAGAATAGCCACGGTATTAGTATTACTGGTGCACCCTTCACTTATTCTGCTGTTATATCAAACAATGTGATAACAGGAAATACCAATGAGGGCATCATTTGCATGTACTCATTCCCATCAATAACCAACAATACAATCAGCGGGAATAGCTGTGGTATTTACTGCTATTCAATATCAAACCCCACTCCCGTAATAACCAACAATATAATCGCTTTCAATGCCACCGGAGTCGACAACAGCACCAGTGTTGCCGGCATAAGCCCGACGCTTACAAAAAACTGCGTCTATGGCAATACTAACAACTATTCAGGTGTTACTGCCGGTGCTACGGACATATCGCAAGACCCCCTTCTTGAAAACTGGCGATATGGCAAGTTCCACATCCAATCCGGTTCACCATGTATAGATGCCGGTGACGGCTCTGTAGTTGATTCATCCTGGATAGACATGGATGGACAGGCAAGAATGCAGGGATCTGGTGTAGATATTGGAGCAGATGAATCGGACGGGACACAGTGGCCAGTCAACCCTCCTATAATAGTACGTGTCAGACCCAATGGAAATGACTCAAGTGACGGCTCTAGCTGGACACTGGCTAAGAAGACTTTACAAGCCGGAATTGACGCAGTATTCGCTAATGAAAGCGGTGGTGAAGTATGGGTAGCAGCCGGAACCTACAACGAGCACATCACCATAAAAACTGATATTGATGTCTACGGAGGATTTGACGGAACAGAAAACCAGAGGCAGGAACGGAACTTCAACACCAACAAGAGCATAATAGACGGTTCCGGCAATGGCCATGTCGTAAGTGCCAGCGGATTTGCAACTAACGCATGTATCGACGGATTTACCATTAGAAACAGTGGAAGTAGCGGAACTGTCTATTATTATGGTATCTACTGTATAAATTCATCGATACCTACTATTACAAATAGCACCATTACCGGAAATAGCTCCGGCATCTGCTGCGTGTCATCAAACCCGGTAATAACCAACAATATAATCAGCGGGCATCTTTCCAGCGGCATCAGCTGTAATTCGTCAAACCCCGTAATAGCCAATAACATAATCAGTGAGAGTGCCTATTATGGCATTTTCTGCGCGAAATCATCAAAACCCGCAATAGCTAACAACACTATCATTTTTAATGGTTCCGGTATCTATAATTACACATCATCAAGCCCTGCAGTAACTAACAACATAATTGCGTTCAATACCACTGGTGTCTATAGGTATGACGGAAATCCGGTCCTCAAAAACAACTGTGTTTATGGCAACACTACCAACTACTCAAATCTCACCGCAGGCGCTACAGACATATCAGTGGATCCTTTGATCGAGAATCCATTGTATGGCAAGCTCCACATCCAGTCCAATTCTCCATGTGTAGATGCAGGTGACAACTCTGTAGTTGACTCAGCCTGGGTAGACTTGGATGGACAGACAAGAATACAGGGATCCGGTGTAGATATCGGGGCAGATGAATCGGACGGGACACAGTGGCATGTTAATTCTCCCATAGTGGTACGTATCAGCCCCAATGGAAATGACTCGAGCGACGGCTCTAGCTGGTCACTGGCAAAGAAGACCATCCAAGCCGGAATTGACGCAGTATTCGCTAATGAGGGTGGTGAAGTATGGGTAGCAGCCGGAACCTACTATGAGCACATAATGCTTAAAGCCAATTGTGACATCTACGGCGGGTTTACAGGGACGGAAAGCCAGCGGACTGAACGAGACTTCAACGCCAACAAGAGCATAATTGACGGCTCCAACAATGGCACAGTTGTCATTGCAACGGGATTCTTAACTATTGCTCGCATTGATGGGTTTATCATTAGGGGTGGAAGTAATTGTATCGGCATATACTGCAATTCATCGTCAACGCCCATAATAGCTAACAATACCATCAGTGGGAATCACGATGGTGTATCCTGTGTAGTATCAGCAAACCCGACAATAACCGGTAATACCATACGTGACAACAAATTGAACATATTTTGTTCATCCTCAAGCCCCACAATAATCAACAATGCTATAAGTAAAAGCACCTATGGTATCGTCTGCCAAACATCAAGTCCCACAATAACCAACAATACCATAAGTGGAAACAACTATGGCATTGAATGTAATTTATCGAGTCCCACAGTATCCAACAACATAATTACCTTCAACAGCACCGGCATCCACGTATACAGTGGAGGTGGAAGTCCAACGCTAAAGAAGAACTGTGTCTACGGTAACACTACCGCCTACTCTGGCCTCACTGCCGGAACTACGGACATATCGGTGGATCCCCTGTTCAGAGATAAAGACAATGGAGACTACCATCTCACATCAGCATCTCCCTGCATAAATGCTGGAGATGACACAGCAGTACAAAGCACTTGGAAAGATATGGACGGTGAGGCACGTATTATAGGAACTCATGTAGACATTGGTGCTGATGAATACTCAGTATTTGATGTCACAGGCATAAATGCCAAGAATACCAAAGATACAGCATATGTATTGGCGGCTAATATGGTAGTATCTTCGGTCTACAGCGACTTTTACTATGTCCAGGACATAAACAGGACCTACGGCATAAGAGTGAACCAGCTAAAGGGAACTCTGCCGCAGGTAAATCAGATAATCTCGGTTAATGGTGTCCTTGGGACTACCACAGACGGAGAAAGGTGTCTCTTAAGCTATGAGACTCCTTCTGTTACAGGCCAGGAGACTCCAAAACCGCTGATGATTACCTGCAAATACATCGGTGGAGGAGACTACAGCTATGATTCAGCAGCCAAGACAGGCCAAAAGGGTGTAAAAGGCAGCTTCGGCCTGAACAACATAGGGTTATTAGTGACAGTATGTGGGACAGTAGCGGATATTGATACTACTAATAAGAAACTCTACATAAATGATGGCTCTGCCACTGTGGCAGTATATTATGGCAGCATCACACTGCCATCTGATGTAGTAAAAGGAGCAATGGTCAAGGCTACAGGAGCCTGCAGTTGCTACAGATTAGATAATGAAAACCTTAGTCCTTTGATTTTACTGAAGGACAGTAATAACATAACGGCAATGAGTAATCCTTAACCGTTATAACTAGCGATTTCGGGGTTTTCTGACACTTATACATCGGCTTCCGATTTATTGTCAGAGAGCCCAGTTTCTTTTATTACATATCCATGTGTTAATTTTACAATCCGGGGTTGACAAGCTACCTGTGCGGTGGTATAAATCAATTAGAGTAAATGGATCCAAAGGAGAAGGTGACTCTAATGGCACTTTCAAGTAAGAAGAATGGCTTTACACTGATCGAGTTATTGGTTGTAATAGCCATCATCGCGGTCTTGGCGGCGATACTGTTCCCGATCTTCGAGACCGCAAGAGAAGCAGCGCGTTTGA
>JBDKUN010000054.1:0-3405 GCA_039679675.1 Armatimonadota bacterium | reverse complement strand
ACAAACGGATCGATCAACTTAAGTTGTGCTGATGCCGCCTTGGGCGGCTCATAAATGACGAACAGATAACCGCTTTGAGCGGTTCCCATATTACAAGCCTCCGGCTCTGCCGGAGGTTACTGACTATACCTGTGCTATAAATGCGCAACAAAGCTATATCTACTGCGGTCTGACAGGTTTCAGGTGACACTTGAAACTTATTGCCAGTATGCTTCGTATATTAACCTAATGGATGAGCTAACCTGCATTATTCATGCTTCTCGTGAATAATGCAGGCCGTCCCACAACCCTGGAGGTGCAGACATCTAGTGAAGGTGAAGATGATCATTCCAGCTTTGACGGAAGCAAGAAGCATATACTGGCGGTCGATAAAATATTCACTGTTTCCTCCATTGGGGCTTGCAACACTGGCCGGGTATCTTCGTGAAGAGGATGATGTAACCATCCAGGATGAGCATGTGGAAATACTGGACCTGTCAGATGAGCCTGACCTTGTGGTAATTCAGGTCTACATTACATCCGCCTATCGTGCTTACGCTATCGCCGATCATTATCGCAGCATCGGCGCGCACGTCGCCCTCGGAGGTATACATGTCACCAGCCTTCCGGAAGAGGCAGCGCAGCACGCTGACACGATATTTCTAGGCCCTGGTGAAGATACATGGCCCGCTTTCCTGAAAGACTTCCGCGCCGGTAAGCCGGGCAAGGTCTACCGTTCACAGGTGAGGACTCTAGCCGGTCAACCTCCGGTCAGGAGGGACTTGATCAAGAGGCATCTCTACCTGGTGCCGAATTCCATTGTCGTCTCCCGCGGCTGCCCATACACCTGCGATTTCTGCTATAAGGAGTCGTTTTATCAGGGAGGAAAGTCGTTTTACACGCAGACGGTAGACCAGGCAATCACCGAGATAGACCGGCTTCCGGGGCGGCATCTGTATTTCCTGGACGACAACCTTTTCGCCGATCCGCACTTTGCGGAAGCGTTGATGGACGGGATGAAGGGCATGGGGCGATTATGGCAGGCGGCGGGAACGGTAAGGTCGGTGTTTGTGCCCGGCTTGATGGAAAAAGCTGCGGAAGGTGGCCTCAGAAGTCTCTTTATAGGCTTTGAAACTCTAAGTCCGGCGAGTCTGAAGGAACAGCGCAAGCATCAGAACCTCGGACAGGATTATAACGCGGCAATCCGCCGTCTGAGAGACCTTGGTATTATGGTTAACGGCAGTTTTGTCTTCGGCATGGACGGCGATGATGATATGTCACCACGCCGCACTGTCGAATGGGCCGTAGAGCAGGGGATCGAGACGGCGACGTTCCACATTATGACTCCCTATCCCGGAACTGCGCTCTACCGGCGGCTGATGCAGGAAAACCGCGTCACGAGCGCTGATTGGGACCTTTACGATACCAGGCACGTGGTCTACAAGCCTCTGAATGTATCTGCAGAGCGTCTGCAGGAGGAATATGCCCGTGCGTATATGGAATTTTACCGTTGGAGCAGCATATTGAAAGGCGCATGGACAAAGACTGACTGGGTGAACAGGCTGCGGCACGTCGCTTACGCGGGCGGATGGAAGAAAATGGAATGGTTTTGGGATATAGTTGTCCGCGCTAAACAGGTTTCCCATTTCAAGTCACTTCTTGAGAAGACTTTGACTGGATCTCATACCATTAAGACCGCACAAAGCATGCGTAAGCCTCAAAAATCTCCTGAAACAGCCGGATTATAGTGATTTTGTCCTACAGCTTCAGTCTCCTGAATGGCTGCGATGACCGTGTTTACTGACATAAGTATCGCTCCTACCGCCGGTGGGAAGATGATTCCGGCAACGTACACCATCTTACATGATGCTGTTTACACGTGTGGTATAATGGCGCCGTGTTGTAGCAACCTTTCACACTTGGAGGAAATGCATGCACTCAGACTCTCCAATAATGCCGGCTGTTTTAATACTGCTTGCTCTTTTTATAGGGGGATTTCTGATGTTCCAAAGTCCCATCCTGTTTAGTTACATCTTAATTGGCTTCCTCATTTTGGCCGGTGCTGCCGCAGTGGGAATTGTGGTTTATGCAATCATATGGTTTATACGAAACAGGCTGTCGCATGTAGAACGAGTAAATGCCAAGGTAATTCTGAGACGAAAGAAAGATTGGGATGTTTCGCTGATAGGAAACACACCTGAGATGGCTGCAGCAAGGTTGGGTATGATGGGAAGAGATCCTCAAACAGCCGCCAAGGCATACTCTAAGTTAGTTACACAAGATGATGTGCCGGAATTGGAACTAGCTGCAGGCTCTAATTACCTTGTGACGTTCGGCTTCAATGACCGTGAATGTGAATTTGCTGTGTCCGAAGCCGACTACATCAAATGTGATGAAGGGACAGAAGGCCTACTTGTATTCAGAGGCGAAGAGTTCAAATACTTTATACCAAATGTAAGGTGACAGCGGTCCTATATAGCGCTGTGTATTGCTCTCTTACGCAGCTTTGTCCAATTCCAGAGCGGAAATTGTGGAATTGAGGCTATTAATAGCAGAATCTTCCGTATAAGGCTCTATTTTTGGGCAAATAAAGCTCTGTAACATACGGATCATGATACGGCCGAGGCCGGATTGTACAGAGGAACTCGCGCCACAAACGTGGAATATCGTTCTTAATATTGGATATTCTCGCTATACTGAGAGTCAGATTTATAAATGCCTCAAGAGGTTGAGATGAAAAGGCTTTTCACGTTAGCCACCGCATGGTCGGGTGGTGACTTTGAGCTGGATATTTTTTGGAAAAATGCTTGCGAGACATCAGTAAAAGGTGCGCTGGTTGCATTATGGGATTATCCGGCGCTGGATGGCTGCTGGTTGAAGGAAAATGTTGAGCCTGCAGGTCAGCCACGTGTCTCAGCAGATTGGAATAGCGAATCGGTACCTACCTTGTATGGTGTAGCGACCCTGCCTGACAAAACTCAGTGTGCTTGCAGATCTACCATAGTAAATGACAATGGCGGCAGCTGGCTCAATCTCGGATTACCCCTAGGTAGCCTGTCACAGTTCTACCCAGTCGGAGGATATCCGTTTGAAAAAGCCGATGTCTCTTGGATAAACCCTTTGTCCGAGTGGCTGGCAGAAATCGCACGTTCGATTTTTGCCAAATATCCTTTCGATTGTGGAACTGTCGGATTTGAGGTATGCGGAGAAACAGTTTGTGAAAGCGAAATTCCAAAAGAACGATCTTGCGGCTTTTTGCGAAATGAAAAAGGCAAACTAATATGGTATCCTCCAACATCATATTAGGTAACGGGTTTTGCTAGTTCGTGTTGTTGTGCTTTTAAGGAAGGATGATCATTGGAAATCTCATTGAGAGACCAAACTTAATGAGGTGATTCCAATGATTGCTCATCCTTCCATAAGTCT
>JBDKUN010000053.1:0-30302 GCA_039679675.1 Armatimonadota bacterium | reverse complement strand
ATACCTCAGAGTCTTTGTGAAGTCAATCACTTTTTTTGACTCTTCGCATAAAATAGCCCAGAGCAATCTACCGCCCCGGGCGACTTGATTATAATACTACTGCCCCTATACCTATGTCAAGCGGTTTATTCACATTTTTTGTATTATTTTATGCATGCTTGCCAAACGGGAGTTTCCGAGCTCAATATCGCCGCAACAGGCGCGAAAATGGCGGGCTTCTGCGAGCCCGCCAACACTTTTTCTTTATAATCGGATGCGGCTTACTTGCTGGATCCGATTCTGTACATACCGGTTCCGCAGACCGGGCAAGTCCCCTTGGTCGCCGGCTTTCCGTTCTTCATAGTGACGGGCTGAGGGTCCTTCATCTCCCTCTTCGCCTTGCACTTTACGCAATATGCCTCCATTATAACAGTCACCTCCCTCCCGATATAATTCCTTGCCTGATTGCCGGGTTATCGGGGCAACCTGGCCTATAAATATGTAGATATTATATGTCCGTCGCTTCGGCTGGTAATATAAGCCTGTTTCGGATTTTATTCGACAACGCGCATATACATTCCTCCTTCTAAAGTGCCCTTTAAAGAAAAACTTTAGGGAAAAATGTAATTTCGGCATCTACTTACCGACTTTTCCTCCCTGCTCACAAGCCTGAATGATGGCTAAATCGGTGAATAAAATGCCCTAAATGCGGTATTCGTCCGCCGACAGCATGAATATATGCTTAGATCACGACTCTATGGCAGGCTCATTTGGCAAATACAATAATTCGCATAAACTATGGGTAAAATAGCGGGTATTCACTCGAAATGAGGCTGTAATTATGGCTCATACCGCGATTGATAGGATATTTAAGCGCGATGGACGGCCGGAGGAGTTCCATCCCTGGAAGATTGCCCGGGCAATCAAGAAAGCTCTCGATGCTACGAACCAGCAGGATGGAGATGTGGCGGAGCGTTTGGCCGAAAGAGTGGTTTCCGTTGTTAAGGAACAGTTCGCCGGAAGAATTCCGCGCGTTGAAGACATTCAGGATATAGTCGAGCGTGTCCTGATGGAAGAGGGCTACCCGGAGACCGCCAAGGCTTACATCCTCTACAGAGAACAGCGCGCCGAGATGCGGAGCGTAAAACGGTTCATCGGCGTCGAAGACGACCTGAAGCTCGGAATAAACGCTGTAAGTGTGCTCAAGCGACGGTATCTTGTCAAGGATGAACACGGGAACGTAGTCGAAACCCCTTCGCAGCTCTTCAAGCGTGTTGCGCGTGCTGTCGCCGAGCCAGATATCAATTACAATCCGAAAGCTGACATCTCCGCCACCGAAGAAGAGTTTTATGAGCTCATGTCTGAGCTTGAGTTCCTTCCGAACTCCCCAACGCTGATGAATGCCGGAACGGGTATCGGGCAGCTTGCTGCATGCTTCGTTATCCCTGTCGAAGACTCGATGGACGGCATTTTCACAGCGCTGAAGAACATGGCGCTAATCCACCAGTCGGGCGGAGGGACCGGCTTTTCGTTCTCGAAGCTCCGTCCAAGGGGCGACCTGGTCAAATCGACGATGGGAATAGCATCCGGCCCGATCTCATTTATGAAGATATTCGACGAAGCAACCAACACCATCAAGCAGGGCGGCCGAAGGCGCGGCGCGAATATGGGCATTTTGAGGGTCGATCACCCCGATATCCTTGAGTTCATTACCCTGAAGTCTCAACCGGGTGTACTGGATAATTTCAACATCTCGGTAGGCGTAACTGACGCATTTATGCAGGCTGTAGAGCGCGATGAAGAGTATGATCTGATAAACCCGCGCACAAATACTCCAGTAAAACGGCTCCGCGCCAGAAATGTATTCGATATGATCATTTCAAACGTCTGGCAGACCGGCGACCCGGGAATTATATTCCTTGACAGGATAAACGAGAGCAATCCCACGCCTCAAATCGGGCAAATTGAAGCTACGAACCCGTGCGGAGAAGTCCCGCTCCTTCCGTATGAGTCGTGCAACCTCGGGTCGATCAACCTCGGCAAGATGATAGCCGGCGGCAGAGTGGATTACGATAAGCTGCGGATGACCGTCCGCTCCGCAGTCCATTTTCTGGACAATGTCATTGATGCGGGCAAATACCCTCTGCCGGAGATCACTGAAACCACCCACGCCAACCGAAAGATCGGGCTCGGAGTAATGGGGCTTGCCGACGCATTGATCCACCTCGGAATCCCTTACGACTCGGAAGAAGCGCTCGCGTTCGGTGAAAAGGTGATGGCGTTCATCCACGATGAGGCAGTGAAAATGTCGCAGGATCTGGCGGAGAAGAGAGGTGCTTTCCCGAACTACGGGGGCAGCATATGGGACGAGCCCGGCGCAAGGCCCCGGCGAAACGCCACAATCACTTCTGTGGCTCCTACAGGAACTATCTCGATTATCGCAAGCGCATCCAGCGGGATAGAGCCATTGTTTGCCGTCGCATATGTGCGGGATGTGATGGAGGGGACGCGGCTTCTCGAAGTAAACAGTGGTTTCGAAAGGATTGCGAAGGAACTGGGTCTCTATTCGCGCGACTTGATGATGGAAATCGCCCGCCACGGTTCGATACAGTCACTTGAACAGGTCCCTAAGGATGCAAGAAGGCTGTTTGTGACATCGATGGACATCGACCCGGAGTGGCATGTCCGCATGCAGGCTGCGTTCCAGCGGTACGCGGACAATGCGGTCTCGAAGACGGTGAACCTGCCGAGGGAGGCAACGCCGGAGGACGTCCGAAGGATCTATCTACTGGCCTACAGGCTCGGCTGCAAGGGGATAACTGTCTACCGCTACGGGAGCAAGCCTGAGCAGGTGCTCTACATCGGCCCGGTGCTCGCCCGCGAGCTAGGGGAGGATGAAATCGTATCGGCTGAGTCCGAGTTCGCCGGCGGATGCCCTGCGGGGACGTGTTCGTTTTGAGGAAAGGATTTTTGAATCGCGAAATGCGCGAAGCATTGTCAAATACTCGACACCTATGGTGTCGGCTTCGGTGGCAAGCAAACCGAAGCAAAATAAAAGGGATTGATGGAGACTTGAGGGTCTTGTTGTAGATGCTTTAAATCTCTACCATTTACAAAATCTGTTTTATCCGTGCAATCCGCGTTTCAAAATACAAAGGAGGGAAAGACCATGCGATTCTTGCTTCTTTCAATGCTGACCATTCTTACTATTTCTGGCGTTCACGCCGATACATGGACTGTTTTTCAAATGGACCCTTCGTGGACACCGAGCGACAAGTATTGTCCCCGCGACCTGACTTTCACCTTCAGCGACGGGAGACTTTCGTTGAACAGCAGAGCGACATCAACCGGTGGAGGCGGATCGAGCACCCATGCCTGGCAACTGCTTTTTTCAGGGAGTTGGGCGGCAACAGGAACCATAGACAACTCCGGCAGCTTGGTCCGCGACCCCTATGCAACATTTAATTATGATGGATACGGCGGACACATCGACTGGGCTTCCGATACTCCTTCCGGTTACACGGCGCAGCTTCTGATCGGTTATCGATTCAATGGAGACGGTGCGGCTACATATCAAAACTATGAGGGGGAACAACCTGTCGGCGAGCCGGTAATGGGAACGCTTGTCCTTTGGGACTACCTGGCACTCCGTCCGCTTGAAGACGATTTATACACCCTGCAAAACCACGCGTTCACGGTCACAGCCATCCCGGAGCCGTCGTCATTACCAGCGCTTGGGATTGTCCTTTCAGGGCTGGGAGCCACCATAATCAAAAAGAAGCGAAAGTAGAATAAATTCCCTATAACAGAACGCAAAATCATAGATACATTCGGGTACAGTGTGGCAAAAGCATCATATAAAGGCGAACCCGGTATTTTTGCCTGGTTGCCGATATTCTAGCAAGCAGTATTCAGGAGGAACTAAAAGGGATGTTACGAAGAAATAAAATCGCCGTGCTACTCGTCTGTATCCTCACATCATTATCGTTGGTGCTCATCAGCGGATGTGGCGGTGGAGGAGGAAGCTCAACGACGTCATCAGCCACTGGTGTCGAAGCTGTCGGAACACTGGTCGGCGATAGACACGCTGTTTCGAGAAGCGCATGGGCAAATGACCTAAACCCCAACTACCCGAACGCTTTCGAGGTGCCTTCGACATATTCGGTAGGAATATCTAAAATGGAGCTTCTCAAGAGCGAAAATGATACTACCCCTTATGTTATCTTCGACACGAACAGCGTAGACAATCCCAAAACCATTACGCTGACCGACACGGGTGTGAGCGAATCTCTGGGAGAGAATGAGAGCTATCCGGCAGCCGGTACCTACTCTTATTGCAGATTCACTCTGATTTACCAGGAGCTGACTATAAATGCTGATCTGGGAAGCGGCTCACAGCCTCTCAAGTTCAGAGTCTACAGCACCACCAGTGGCAAAATCCAGGACGGAGACTGCCTTGTTTATCTGAACAACACTTTTAACTGGATAAAAGGCGGACATTACTTCCCGATCTCTGGAAACCGGCCGGGAGACGAAGTCACAGGTACCTTAACGCAGCATAACTACCTTGCCAGTGACGAAACACCTGACCCATATGTCTTTACGTCAACTCTCGCAACACCTCTCATAATTCCGGCAAACCCGACGGGAAAATATAAGGTCTCGATAAATCTCAACATAACCAAGAGCCCGGAAGAGCCTAACTCAACCGGTATTTTCATGTGGGACGATGTGACTGCGGATGGTATGTTCAAGCCAGCCATAGATAAGACACTTGGCGGAGACGGCAACGAGCACGAAGTAATTGAAATGGGACCTGCGGAATTTACACCGCTTTCCCCGACGATAACATTCAGCTATACAAAGCTCTAGTCATCAAAGACAAGATCATAGAAGATTATAATGAGGCTGTCTCAAAAGGGGCAGCCTCTACCCTCCGTAGTTAGGCCGGTATCGGGACAAGGTGTCCCAGCACAACGATAATCCGTTATATCGCGTAATTTGCGATAGTTTCAAGAGCTGAAAGCTGATTGCTCTTCCTAAAACCTCGCTCCCATTCCGAGTGACCAGCCCTGAACGTTCGTGTCCGGCACGTCTCTATAGCGTAGATCAAGGCTCCAGCCCTTCCGTGATTCCAGGCTGGCGGCCAGTTCCCGCGCAAATTTATGAATGCTGTCCGAGGTCTGCACTCCGTCCGTGCTTTCTTCCGTCTTTATAAAGCACATTCCGGCTCCAGCGCCCAAAACGAGGTTGAGACTACCGGCACGGGCTACTCTGAACCGGCCAAGCATTGTAACAGGGATCAGTTCCATGCTCCTTGTGGTCGATTCGAAATCACCCGAGCCTTTCGTATACTCGGCGGAGAGCATCATGTCGAAATCTGCCAGCCGCATAAATGAATAATTGAACCTGTAGGCCTGCCAGAAATCCGTGACGGTATCTCTCAGGATAGGAAGGCGCGGATAGAATGACCCGATCTGCATGGAGAACCGCTGGCCGCCGGCCGAATAAGATTTAGCCCTCATAGGCTTTGGGGCGCTGGGGCCTTCTACCGAATTGACATCAGCAAACGCTTTAGCCCCTATCGGAACCACCGTCGAGAGGTCCGCCGTTTCAACTTTAGCGAGCGCGATGTATGGCCATTCCTTCGTGCAGCTTACTACCTTCGCTTCGGCTATCGGCGGCTCGCTCAAAATCGACTTTACTTGAAAAACAGTCCCCTCTTTCACCGGCTGGGTGAGCCTGATCTCCAGCAGCTCACCGGTTCTGCCGGTGATCAGCCCTGACAATTGATCGTCTTCACTGCTTGCGAGAGCACCTCCACAAACCAGCATAATCAGGATCAAAACCGGAAGCACCTTATAGTTTATTTGCATCTCCTGGACCCTCCTCCGCTTATTGTGTGAAGCTGAATGCACGGCTGCCACGAATGCAAAATACCCTCCTGCTTGCTATACTAAACGAGCGTTCTCAATGTTAGCATTTACTCCGGCAGCCGTTTTTGGAGTTGGCTTCGATTCTGAGTCGTGATACAATTACGACAGGTGAATTGAGGAGAAGGTCGCGGCATGCTTTCTCCTTGTTTTTGTATGTCTGAAAAAGCAATAAACCACAACATAATCGTGCTGGATGAGCATACCGCCAACCGGATAGCGGCAGGTGAGGTGATCGAACGCCCCGCTTCCGTGGTCAAGGAGTTGGTCGAAAACGCTATCGACGCTGGCGCAACCCAGATAAGAATCGCCATAGAAGACGGCGGCAAGGAACTGATCAAGGTCAGCGACAACGGGTCAGGTATGGGGCGCGATGACGCGGTTATCTCGCTCCAAAGGCACGCCACATCAAAGATCAGGAGCGCGGACGACCTTTTCGCCATCCATACGCTCGGATTCAGAGGGGAAGCGCTGCCGTCGATTGCATCCGTATCCTTTATGGAGATCGTCACAAAGCATGAGACGGAGCCTGCAGCAGCAAAGCTCACTATAGAGGCAGGCACCATCACGAACCTGGAGTCCGTCGGCGCACCTGAAGGCACCACGATCTCGGTAAAAAAGCTTTTCTTCAACACTCCCGCGAGACTCAAGTTCCTGCGGACCGCTCAGACGGAAATTTCCTACATAACAGAACTGACCGGCAGGTTTGCGCTCGCCTATCCGAACATCAGCTTCAAGCTGACACATGGCGAGAGGGAGATCATATCCGTCACAGGCACCGGCGATGTCATTGCGGCGGCGGCTTCCATCCTGGGCAGGGACGCGGCAAAGCAGCTTGTCCCGATAGACCTGGATCTGCCGACTATGAAGGTCTGGGGATATGTGTCCAATCCCGCTTTCACCCGTGCGAACCGTGGGCACCAGGTGTTTTTCGTAAACCGCCGGTGCATCAAAAGCCGGACGCTCACCCATGCGGCAGACCAGGCCTACCGCGACCTGATCGTCCAGCATGGACGGTTTCCGGTACTCATCATCTTCGTCGATATGGACCCGGAGATGGTGGATGTGAACGTGCATCCGAACAAAGCCGAAGTAAAGTTTTCGAGCGACCATGAGGTCCACAGCGCGGTGCACAAGGCAATCCGAGACGCGCTGATGTCCGGCGGAGCGATTCCGACCGTGAACGAAGTGCGGGTGGCCTACCGAAAGGCGAACGTGACGAACAGAAACGACGTGCCGCACCAAGGCACGCTCATCCCGCCTGATGAAGCGGATGTCGCCGCGTTCCGAGAGGAAGTGCTCCGAAGAAGCGAGATCGAGACAAGAATTCCGGCTCAAGGCGATCCGTTCGACTGGAACCGCGAGCCGCGTCCTATTGCGCCTCCGCCCGAAGTCGAGGCTCCGACACCTGTAAGGTTGAGGAATGCGAAGGTTATCGGCCAGGCGCGGAATATGTACATCCTTGCCGAGTGCGAAGACGGTGTGCTGGTGATAGATCAGCACGTTGCGCACGAGCGGGTGCTTTTCGAGCAGCTCAAAAAGACCCGTGGAGCGGCGCAGACCGCTATGCAGGGGCTCGTGATCCCTATTACGCTGGAACTCTCCCGACGCGAAGGACTAGTTGTAGGCGAGAAACTGGATAATTTGAGGGAAATCGGGTTCGACATAGAAGTATTCGGCCGCGATGCGTTCGTCGTGCGTGCTGTCCCGGCGGGTGTGAAGGCAAAGGACGCAGAACAGCTCCTCCGCGATGTCATAGCGGAGCTTGTCGACCTCTCCGTGACCCGGCATCTGCTTGTCCGCCCCGAACAGGTGCTTATCACCACGGCCTGCAAGATGGCGATAAAAGCCGGAGACCCGCTCACGATGCCGGAAATGGACGACCTGATCCGGGAATTGATTGCGTCTGAAAACCCGTTCGTCTGCCCGCACGGAAGACCGATAATCATCTCTCTCACCAACTGGGAGCTCGACCGCAAGTTCAAGCGGCCGACAACGGGGTAGGTAACAGCTTCTGAACTGCGGAGAGAAGCACGACATTCGACAATTTTTCGTTGCTGCGGGAATTGGTTCTGTGCATATTGCACAATTATCCTAGATTTGCCATTCCCGACACAGCATAAACGTTACTGTTCGAGCCTATCGGCTCGGCATCGGCAGCAAGCAGTCCGATGCAACAGGCGGCAGATCGTGCAAATCTCCGCCAATCTTTTTTCGCGTCTTTCGCGCTTCTTCGCGCATTTCGCGATTCAAAAACCTGACAGCTACCTCTTCGCCAGCGGTTCGGATGCATAGGAATCGAGGTCGAGGCCCGACCTTTCGCCCATCATATACCTGTAGTAGCCCGCAGTTGCGGCCATAGCGGCGTTGTCCGTGCAGAGCTTGGGCAGCGGGGCGCTCACTAATATGCCCAGTTCTTCGCCGCGTTCCTTCATCTGCTTCTGGAGCCCTTTGTTTGCAGCTACTCCTCCGGCGACCAGCACCCTTTTCACATTTTTCTGCTTTGCGGCCTCGAAGGTGTTCTTGACGAGCACGTCGATCACGGCCTGCTGGAAGCTCGCGGCGACATCCTGCAGCGTTACCCCTTCTTCCTGCTTCTGAAGATAGCGGATTACGGCAGTTTTCAGGCCGGAAAAGCTGAAGTCGAGCGAGTCACCGACCCTTGCGCGGGGGAACCGGACTGCTTTCGGGTTTCCTTCCTCGGAAAGCTTGTCGATCAGCGGCCCGCCGGGGTAGCCGAGCCCCATAGCTCGCGCGGACTTGTCGAACGCCTCGCCTGCGGCATCGTCTCTCGTCCTGGCAAGCATCTCATACTGCCCATGGCCGCTCATGTAGACTATGTCGGAGTGTCCGCCGGAGACGATGAGGCAGACCACGGGAAACTCGATGTCCGGATTTACCAGAAAATTGGCATAGATATGCGCTTCGAGGTGGTGAACGCCGACAAGCGGGAGATTTGCAGCCCAGGCAATAGCCTTCGCCGCCGATACGCCGACAATAAGAGCAGGGATGAGTCCCGGACGGTTGATTATCGCGACCGCTTCAAGGTCACTAAACCCCATTTTCGCTTCATCGAGCGCCTGCTGCACTACGGGGTTGATCAGCTCGACATGCCTGCGTGAAGCGACCTCAGGCACGACCCCGCCGAAGCGCTGAAAAAGGTCTATCTGAGATGATACGACGTTCGAGAGGACTGTTCTGCCGTCTTCGATGATCGCTGCGCTTGTCTCATCGCAGCTCGTTTCTATTCCGAGGATTTTCATGTTGCTACTTGATCTACGTCTTCTTCCTGTTCCACAGCGGCGGCTTCGTCCAGAAGTTTCTGCTTCATCCTTTTCAGCATATCCTGGTAATCGCGGGAGAACATATCATCGACCCACATTATTATGGCGTTTTCGTTATTATCGCTGTAATAGCCCCGGCGGATAGCAGCCGGAACGAAGCCGTACTTGCGATAGAGGTTCTGGGCTACATCGTTGCTTTCGCGGACCTCCAGAGTGGCTCTGCCTGCTCCCCGGCGCTGCGCTTCTTCAAGCATTGCGATGAGTATCTGCTCGCCGATCTTTCTGCCGCGGTATTCCGGGTCGACTCCGATTGTAGTGATGTGGGCTTCATCCATAATGATCCACATCCCGGAGTAGCCGACGATCTTATCGCCTATTCTCCCGACGACATAGTATGCGGAACGGTTGACCAACTCCGTCAGGTATGCGCTCTCGTGCCATGGAGTCGTAAAGCATTGCTTTTCGATCTCCATTATCCGCTGCACGTCTCCGCGCTGCATCTGTTCGATCTTAACCAGTTGTGTCATCATCGTCGCCTTTGTCGATATGCCGGAAGTCTAACACGAATATACCCTCATGTCAACGAAATTCGACTTCAACTATCGCTAAAAGCTGGTATAAAACAGCGCATGAAATGAAGTCCGTCCTCGCGTCAGATGGCTCGGAACTCTTTAGATGCTCAGCGTCTTCCAATAGCCTTTTCTGAACCAGATCAGCATCATAATCCCCCAGATTATGCCTGCTGCGCTCATACCCACCCAGGCTCCGGCTACCCCGTGACCCATCTTGATGGCAAAAAGCCAGGCAAGTCCCAGCCTGATGGGGTAGTTGGCGATGAACTCCACCAGTGTCGGAAACTTGGTGTCCCCCGCCCCCTGGAGTGCTCCCGCAAGCACAGCGCCAACAGCTACAAACGGCTGCTGGAAAGAGTTGATCACCAGGTAAGATGCGATATAGGCTACTACATGGCTATCGTTGGTGTAAAGCATCGCTATCGGTCTGGATGCCAGGAGGAATATCAGGCCGCAGAAAGACATTATGGCCGTGGCCTGCCATGTAGTTATCCATGCGCAGTGCTCCGCCCTTTTAGGTTGGCTGGCTCCCAGGTTCTGGCCGACCAACGGCACAGCAGCCATACTGTACGCGATTCCGGGCATAATCGAGATCGTCTCTATGGCAGACGCGACTCCGAGAGCAGCGAGCGCATCTTTTGCATCCGGTAGACAGCCGAGTATTGCCATATATACAGCCATTCCGCTCGCCCAGAACACCTGCTGCACTGCTGCAGGCCAGCCGATGTTGCTGATCCGTCTAAACCACCCGAAGTGCGGGCGAAAATGGGAAAGCGAATCGCCGAGAACGGAGCGTTTCAGGAAGATCAGGATGACCGTCATACCCGCGGTCTTGGAAATCCCCGTTGCAATCGCTGCGCCGATAAGCCCAAGCGCCGGAAACGGGCCGACACCGAATATGAGGAGCCAGTCCAGGAGGATATTCAGCACGATAACGATGAGCCCCGCGTAAAGCGGCCTTCTGACATCTCCCGCACTCCTTAAAGCCGATGTAACGGACATCTGGATGAATACAGGAATGGAAAACGCTCCGAGGATTGCCATATACCTTGCGCCGAGCGTGACAACCTCTCCTTTGGCCCCAATCAGCCGCACGAACGGAGTGGCAAAGAGGATCATCGGGACCATAGTGAGAATTCCGCAGAGGACAGCCAGTATAAGAGACTGCCTCGCGGCTTCATTGGCATCAGCGTGTTCCCTTGCGCCCAGGAACCTAGCTACAAGCGCTCCTGCCCCTACAGAAAACCCTGTAGCTATGGCAAACTGGAGCATCGATGCGCTGCTCCCGACCGTAAGTCCGGCCATGGCCGCCGCGCTGTCTGGAACCCTGCCGAGAAAGAGCCGGTTGATGTTCATATGCGCGGTCTGAACACCAGTGTTCACGATGGTGGGCCACGCAATATACCATACAGCCTTTGATATGCTGCCGGACGTTATAATCTCGGTCGCTTTGCTCCGAGTTTGCGATTCATTCAGTTCCGTACCCATAGATTCTCAAGCTGCTGGATACTAAGCATAAAATCTCCACTAATCTCTTTGGAGTGCGGAAGCGCCAGCTTCCGCTTTTCTATCGGCATCCACTATCCGTTATTTTGAAACGCGAATTACGCGGATTTAACGGATTTCACGAATGGTGGAGACTTAAAGTATCTACAATAAGACTCTCAAGTCTCATCAATCCCTTTTACCTTGCTTCGGTTTGCTTGCCACCGAAGCCGACACCATAGGTGTCGAGAATTTGACAATACTTCGCGCGTCTTTTGCGCTTCTTCGCGCATTTCGCGATTCAAATAGCTGACAACTGCTAGATTTCGAGCGCCTTCCATCTGCCATGTTTGAACCACAGCGCCATCAAAAGCCCAGGCAGGCTTGCGGATACCGCCATGGAAATCCACGCGCCGACTGCTCCGACCTGAAGCCAGACCACAAGTACCCATGCCATTACTATTCTTACCACCAGTATGGAGAAAAGGGTGATCCATGTAGGCACCCGCGTGTCTCCCGCACCCTGCAGCGCGCCTCGGAGCACGAACCCTATGGCCTGAGCGGGCTGCGCAAAAGCATTTACCTGCAAATAAAGCACGATCAAGGCCGCCACCGCCGGGTTTGTGGTAAAAGCTTTAGCGAAAACCCTCGGCATGGCAAGGAATAATAGCGCGACAAAGCTCATTATAGTCACAGCCTGCCAGGTGGCGATCCACGCGCTCTTCTCCGCCCGTTCGGTGTTACCCGCGCCGAGGTTCTGCCCTACAAGCGGTGTCGCGGCCATCCCGTAGGCGATCCCCGGCATGTAAGCAAGCGATTCGATAGTCAGCCCCACCGTAAGCGCTGCCTGGGCCTCAGTGGCATTCGGAAGGACGCTCAAAATCCGCAGGAAAGCCATCCCCGTAATTGTCCAGATAACGTTGTGGATGGACGCAGGCCATCCGATATTCAAAATCCTGCCGAGCCACGAGAAACTCAGCCGCAAGCGCCTGAGCGATTTGCTGAGAACAGATCTTCCGAGCACCCATAATATCAGAACCGAAGCTAAAATTCTAGAAATTCCTGTCGATATTGCTGCTCCCAGAACTCCGAGCGCGGGGACCGGGCCGACTCCGAATATAAAGACCCAGTCGAGCAAAATGTTGAGCGCGATCATCAGGCCGCCGACATAGAGCTGGCTTCTTACATCCCCGGAGGAACGGAGCGCCGCCGTGACGATGGTCCAGATGAACGAAGGGATGGTAAACAGGGCGGAAAGTGCGGTGTATGCGGCCGCCACCGGTACTACATGGGGTTTCGCACCTATCATAGTCACAAGAGGCCTTGCCCACACCACCATCGGAACGGTCAGGAGGGCCGAACCAATGACGCACATAATGAGCGATTGTCTTGTCGCCTCTTCCGCGTCCTCTTTGTTCCCTGCGCCAAGCGAGCGGGCTACAAGCGCCGATGTGCCGACCGATAGGCTCACCATAATCGCAAACTGGACCATAAGAGCCCTGTCCCCGATCCCGATTGCCGCCTGGGCTGTCGCTGAGTTTGGGATGTGACCGAGGAAAATCCGGTTGACGAACTGATAAGCCGTCAATATGAGCGTGTTGGCGATTGTAGGCCACGCCAGGAACCACACCGCGCTCGATATTTTGCCTTCCGTTATGATAGCGCTCGCATCGCGCTTTTTATTCGGGCTTTTCTCGTCCATGTATCAAAAGAGGATACACCGAAAAATGATGTATCCTCACAATTCCCTTTTATTTATACCTGACGGATGTATTCTACCCGTTCGCCGAAACAGCGTCAATCAGGTTGGCGAAGGTTATGTAACTATGTACTGAGACCTTCTTAAGCCGGTCAATCGCCAGTTTCCTCACTTTTAGCCTCCCTCAGGACTCGCAGGATACCATCGACAGTTGAAACCCATTGCGTTGGTAAATTCGGACGCCCTGCCAATATGTCCTCGCGAAGCTGTTCCAATTTAGGTATAAACTCTGTTGCCTTAAGCCTTAAAATAAGGCCTAAGGAAGTTTGCCCATAATGTATATCTCCGCTAGCCAACCACTTACCAAGCACAGCTCTTATAGCTTGCTGTAGCTCAGGAGCGTACAGCCGTATCTCTCTTGCAACCCTGTCATCAAGTTCCTCATTGCTCTTCTCATATGTTCGACTTTCGATAAGGTCTTCGTATAGTTGCTTCAGCCATGCCTCAGCCTGCTCTACAAGATCAGTATCCATGATTGGACCGTATTCTCCTTTCAATTTACCGTAGCATATGTCAAGCCATATATTTCTCTTGTCTCCAAGTACATGCAACTCTCGAAATATGTTCATCGTAGATGCCTGTTATTGCTCTTTGATTTATACTGATTACGCCCTAATCGCCCATCATGATCTCATAGATATTCAATTTATCCCCTGGCTGATGTTTGGAAATAGCCTGAGCGAGCTGTGCATGTGCCATGAGCAGTTGCAGAGTATCTATCGCCTTTACAGATATTCCCTGGGATGACTCTACACAGCAAAAAGGAGGATATACGCTCAAAGATTGCCCTGGTTCCATTTTCCCGCCCTGCTGTAGAAAGAGAATCAGAGGACTCAGCATGAGAAATCCCACCGGATCTTCCTCAACTCTGGTAAAAAAACCATCCAGATCGACTTCCATACTCTGCACCTCGCCAGTCTCAGCAGAAAGCCTGTAAACTACGCTGTCTCTTAGAAGAAACTGATCGCCCAAACAATCTTGTGCAAAAGGGATGTCGGTTGGCAACACGGTACTGAATAGTTTAAAGAGTGCATACTCCCCACGCCACACGTTTTCGATTGAGTGCCACAGCAGCTTTTTACATACTCCCCTCATGTGCAAGCCACCTTTGAACGCTACGCAGCCATTCATCTTTGAAAGTCTGGCTTGAAGTTCTGCTGGCATAAGCTCAAAAGTACAGTGATCGTCGATAGGGGGTCCGGTATATATTGCATTCTTCATAAGTATCACCTGAGAAGGCTATTCTTCTGTTTTGGATTATTTCTGCAAGGCCTTCGATAATACCTCCAGCCCTCGGAGAAGGATTGCTGGAACCTTGTGTCGTAAAAGTACATAACGATTAATGGGCCGGACATCCGGCTGTCTATTAAGAAAAGAGATTTATAGCTGGAATTATGAAGCAAATTGCTGTTTTGGGTGCAGGAAGCTGGGGAACATCCCTGGCTCTTCTTTTAACGAACAAAGGATATTCAGTCTGGTTGTGGTCCAACGAGCCGGAAGTAATAAAAGACATCAACACAAACCGGGTGAACAGTAAATATGTACCCGGAATCCCCTTCAATGGCGAAATTCTCGCGATGGAATCCATGGCCGATGCCGTAAAGGGCGTCGAAGCCGTCCTCATGGTAATTCCCTCGAACGCAGTGCGCGATGTTGCCACACAGTTATCGAATGTGATAGACGGAGACCCTCTCTTCATCAATGCCGGGAAGGGGCTGGAGAGCAGCACGGGTATGAGGATGTCACAGGTCATCGCCGAAGCGATTCCAGCGAAAGCCGATGACCTTGTCGTACTTTCAGGGCCGAACCTGGCTATAGAGATCGCACGCCAGATACCTACCGCGACCGTAGTCGCATCCAAAAGCGAAGAAAGAGCGCTCCAGGCGCAGGAACTCGTCAGCTGTCACCATTTGAGGGCCTATCGAAGCTCCGATGTGGCCGGAGTGGAGGTCTGCGGGTCGCTCAAGAACGTTTTAGCCGTCGGAGCAGGGATTTGCGACGGGCTCGGCTTCGGCGATAACACCAAAGCAGCATTCGTGACGAGAGGGCTTACCGAGATGATGCGGCTCGGTGAAGCGCTCGGCGCAAAACCGAAGACTTTTATTGGGCTTGCCGGTGTCGGCGACGTTATGGCAACATGCGGAAGCAAGCTCAGCCGAAATCTAAGGGTAGGAATGGCTATCGGTAGAGGACTGACGCTGGAACAGGCGCTTGCCGAGGTCAAACAGGTCGCTGAAGGGGTCCACACCTGCAAGGCAGCTTATAAGCTTGCAACCTCGCTTAACATCTACGCTCCTATTACGGAACAGCTCCACGAGATACTCTTTAACGGCAAGTCTCCGAAGTCTGCAGTTACCGATCTCATGCTCCGCGAACCAAAAGCCGAATAAGCGGAACAAACATACACATAAAGGCGTATATTAAGTACCGTTTGTAATACGGCATAATCTAATGGGCACGCTGCTACTAATTTGATTTGATTCCGCTTGATTGCCGGTCGAAAGCCGGGCTGGTATTGGAGGCTGAGCGGTTAGAAAGGTGAAGGCGATGCGCTGCAGATGTGGAAATTCTATAGACAACGTACCTGAGCACCTGAAAGATCTGGCTACATGGGTTTGCCAGAAGTGCACGAATACGGCGGCCAAGCCTGCCGCACTTGCTGAACAGCAGGAAGAACCGTTGGAAAAGCCCGTAAAGCGGCCAAAGAAAGCCGCCTGACGGAAAACAAAGTGTTGAATTAAAGGGAAAGGCCCGTCCGTGTGCCATGGACGGGCCTTTTTCTTTTTGTGTACTACAGGATAATCGGTCCGCTGGATAGAAGAAGACGTCGGAAGGGTTTCAGGTACACTTCAATGGATTTGATAAAGATCAGAGCCGATTATTATCAGCAGTTCGACGCCGATTTCAACCTGGATGTCCCCGGTGAGGGCTATGGTGGATGGAAAAAGGCAGAAATTGACGTTTCGACGGAACATACAGCCCTTATAGTGATGCATGCATGGGATATGGGCTCCCGCGAAGAGTACCCAGGCTGGCATCGGGCCGTTGAGTATATCCCAAGAGCTTCAGAAATCTGCAAAACAATATTTCCCACATTATTAAAAGCCGTGCGCAACTCGAATATGCGGCTGATCCACGTCGTAAGCGGCAGCTACTACCAAAACTTACCCGGATACTTGAAAACCGTTGAACTTGCCGGACCGGAGCCTGAACAGCCCTCGAAGATAGAGGCCGATCCGGTCACCAGTCAGCTTTGGAAGTTCCGTGAGAAAAACGTGTTCGTCGGCGAACATAATGACGCGGATGTAAACCGTGGTTTTGCTGAGATGGGTTTCCCTCCCGAAGCCGAACCACTGGATGAAGAGTACATCGCGGGAAACAGCCATCAACTATCCGCTATCTGCAAGGCACACGGTATCAACCACCTGATCTACACCGGGTTTGCAATCAACTGGTGCCTCCTTCTTTCGCCAGGGGGCATGGCGGACATGAGCCGAAGAGGGATTATGTGCTCGGCAATACGTCAGGCTGTTACGGCGGTGGAAAGCAAAGAAACGGCGAGGGAAGAAATTTGCAAACAAATAGCCCTATGGCGAGTGGCGCTCGCGTTCGGGTTCGTATTCGACCTTTACGACTTCATTTCAGCGCTCTCGCATAAGATATAGAGGAATCAGCAAATGAAAAAAATTGTACATATCGGACAGCCATGCCGGACTAAAAACGTGTTGGCAGGCCGTGTGGTAGTAAACCGAACGACTGGACATGAAGAGCTTGTGCTGACCGACACCAATGAAGACGCAGGAGTCCACCTGCTCTTCATCGATATTGAAACGAATACAGGACGGGCATACAAGGCACCAGCAGGATCGGGCGCATGGGGGCTTCTGGAAGTCCCGGGCGACCGGCTGGTAGTCGGAACATACTACGACGGTATGTTCATGGTCTTTGACCTCCGGAAAATGGAGTTCATCAAGACCGCCCATTTTCCGGGCGAGGAGTACATCTGGAATTTGGCCCTTGGAAATGACGGCCGGGTATACGGCGGAAGTTACGATGGCGGAAAACTAGGCGCTCTCGATCTGAACACATATGAAATCGATGACTGCGGCGCTCCTGCCCCACCCAACCTCTATCTGCGCCACGTTTCATCTCTTCCGGACGGTAGAATCCTGTGTTATTTCTTTACGGAAAACCCGACCACTATGATCTTCGACCCGCAGACCAGGAAGTTTGAACCTGTTCCAGAGCATATGATGGAAGTGCAAAGCGGTATTTCCTGGGAGGGCTACTTTATAACGGGATCGATGGCATGCGATGGGAGAACACTCGCAAAAATAGACTGGCCATTCCCCGCCCCGCCCGGGGACAAAGGCGAATGGAGCCTGTTTGCGAGCATCTCTACAGATAAGTGGCTCTTCATAAAACAGGAAAATACTATTTACCGTTACAAACAGGGTGATCGAGAACTGACCTATATGACTAGCGTGGACCTGCGTGGAAGCAATATGCTCGGCTGCACGAAGGACGGCAGTATCCTCGGTGTACGCGGACAGGACTACTTCATGATTAAGCCGGGGACCGAGACACTTGATCTTAATACTATACCGGTAGAGTCCGCACCGAGACCGACACTCTTCCTTAAGGCCGACCCGTCCGGTAAGCTCTGGGGCGGCCCGCACTTCGGACAGACTATCTTCTGGCTGGACCCGAAGACTGGTGAATATGCGAATACGAGCAAGGTGTGCGACGCGGGCGGCGAAGTATGCGATGTGGACTTCTACAAAGGTAGAATATTCGCAGTGTCTTACGTGGATGGAGATGTTGTCCGTTACGACCCGTCGAAGCCGTGGGACCAGTTGGGCAATAAAAACCCGGAAACTATCGCATCTATACGCTCGAAAGGCTACATCCGGCCGGCGGCTGGAGTGGTGATTGGACCTGACGGCAAGCTTTATAGCGGATGGTGGGCAGAATACGGGGAATACGGCGGCGCTGTCTCCATAACCGACCCCGATACCGGCGAAACTGAACTGATAGAAGACCCGCTCGGAAAGCAGTGCATCGCCGGCATCACGACGGATGAGCATTATATCTATGCTTCAACTACAGCATCCGGGAATGGCCTTCCCGATCAGAAGATTCCGACTAGGTTCGGTGTGATAGACCCGAAAACCCAAAAGGCTGTCTTCGAGCAGCAGTTCCCGAATATCGGTACTGTCGCAATACACGGTTATGATCCCACGACCAAACAGGTCGTAGTCTCGGCTACGCGGCATTTGATGCTGTTCGATGTCGAAAAGATGAGTTTCAGCGATAAGATAGCTGACAATGCGCCTGTTATCGATTGCTGCTCTACATCAGTTCCCAGAAACGGCAGGCTGCATTATTCAAGCAATAAAAAGCTGCTTCTTCTGGACCTCAAGACCGGAAAAGTTACGGAAATCGCAGAAGCGCCCGATACGGTGACGAATGTCACCACCGGCCCCGACGGTACTATCTACTTCTCCTGTGGAGTGGATATATACGCGTTTAAAGCGCAGTAGAAGGAAACGTAAAATGAGAAATATCTCAATCCCACTTGCTGTATGCGTTCTCGACGAGCCTGATCCGAACATGTCCAGGACCGTGAGCTATCCCGGGTACATGCTCGAGATTCTCGACCATTCCGGCGTCTGCTATACCCAGGTTAAGAAAGAAGAACTTGCCGACCGACTGGACAGAATCGGCGTTTTGATGACAGTTGGCGAAGGCAAACTCTCCGATGAGCTGAAATCCTCACTGGAAAGCTGGGTCAAAGCGGGCGGGGCATGGCTTGCTATGGGCGGCGTTTGCGGAATGGAAAACCTTTTGGGTGTGGAAGCTGAACAACCGGCATATTCCTACTGGGGAGGAAGTCTGAGCACTCTCGGAGAAGGCTATCTGAAGCCGGAGTCGGCGGAGCATCCGATCTTGAGTCATCTTGAGATCCCGCTCCACTATTTTAACGGCATCCCCGTGATGGCAAGAGGCGCGGAAGTGCTTGCGGAAGCTATAAATGCTCACCAGCAGCCTACCGGAAGGGCTGCACTAACCGAGATCAAGGTCGGCGATGGAAAATGTGTTCTTATCGCCCCCGATGTGACCGGAAGTGTAGTCCGGATTCAACAGGGAGTTAGTGTCAGCCGAGACGGCATTCCTGCGCCGGACGGTACCAGCCCGGTTTGCGATTCAGTGCTGAAAAGCGACGACGGCCAGCAGCTCGACTGGATATTCGACCGCCAGCCGGTGGAGGGTGTTCCGGGATTCAAGGCATTCCTCCAGCCTGTTGCAGACCAGTGGCGTGAACTGCTGCTTCGAGCTATCTTCTATCTTTCATCTGAGCAGAATATAAATCTTCCCGTTCTTTGGCTTTATCCTAAAAACCTACGGGCGCTTGGGCACTTGTCTCACGACAGCGATGGAAATGACCCCGACTGCGCGCTTGCAATGCTCGACACGATGGCTAAAACAGGCATAAACTCGACCTGGTGCGTGCATGTGCCGGGATATCCTGCTGATATATTGGATTTGATCAGACAGGCGGGGCATGAGCTTGCGATGCATTTCGATTCCATGTCCCCGGGGACATGCTTCTCTGAAGAAGAGTTCGACAGCCACTTCAAAGAGCTTGCGGAGCTTTTCGGGACGGCTCCCACTACGAACAAGAACCACTACCTGCGCTGGGAAGGCGACACTGAGTTCTTCGAGTGGTGCAAAAAGCGCGGCATCATGATGGACGAGTCCAAGGGTGCTTCCAAGACCGGCGAAGCCGGGTTCAATTTCGGCACGATGACCCCATACCGGCCTATAACGCGAGACGGCAGGATCATCGATGTGCTAGAGCTGCCGACTCTCACACAGGACCTTCTGGTATTCGCGCCGAAAGAGCTCGCCAGCCCACTTATCAAGACAGCGGTCAAGCACTTCGGCATTGTGCACTTCCTGTATCATCCCACGCATATCACCAAACCAGAAATGCCGGAGGCGATTGTCGAGACGGTAAAAACAGGCAGGGATGCAGGACTCGAATGGTGGACTTCGCGCCGGATAGCAGACTGGATGAAGGCGCGAAGAGCTACCAGTTGGACAGCTTATTCATCTACGGACAAGAGCGCAATTGTGAAGCTGAAATCCGCCATAGCGCTCACGGATGCAACACTTCTCTGGCTAAAACCGGGCAAAAAGATTGGGCTGAACGGTAAGGAAGTAAACTCCATCACTGTTGAACGGTGGGGATTTAAGTTTAAATCAGTAGTGACAAACATCGAGGCAGACTCCGAGCTCAGCTTCGAGTGTGGAGGATAGTCTTCTACTCGAAAGCACGACATTCATTAGTTTCTTTTCTTCCTTTCTCCCTTTCGTGATAAAAAGAATCTATTGATATTTGAGGTATAGCATGGCAATCGACGAAAGACCCGCAATCGCGGGAGGAACACCAGTAAAAAAGACGCCGTTTACAAGGGCATTACGCTACGGCGAAGAAGAACTCAAAGAGCTGAAAGATGCTCTCGACCAGCAGACTCTATTCTACGCACAGGGCAGAAAAACACATCAGCTTGAGGAAACGTTCGCGCGTAAAAACGGCATGCCTTACGCGGTCGCGTCAAGCAGCGGCACTGCCTCTATCCATGCAGCTATGATGGCGCTTGGAATCTCTCCCGGTGATGAAGTGATAACTTCACCCATCACCGATATGGGTTCCATAGCACCGATACTATTCCAGGGAGCCATACCTGTGTTCGCCGACCTCGATCATGAGTCTTACTGTATAACTCCGGAGACAGTCGAGGCTGTAATCACTCCTCACACCCGCGCGGTACTCGCAATTCACCTGTGGGGAAATGCTTGCGGCATCGACGGACTTCTTGAGGTCTGTAAAAAGCATAACATTATCCTGATCGAAGACTGCGCCCAGGCGTTCGGCTGCACATATAACGGCAAACCGGTCGGAACTTTCGGGGGTGCCGGATGCTTCAGCTTTAACGAATTCAAGCACATCTCCTGCGGTGACGGTGGAATCATACTCACACATGATGAAAAAACGGCGGACAGGCTGCGGCTTGCAACCGACAAGGGCTACAATCGGAAAGCTGGCGCGGCAGTTCGGAACCCAGTTTTTCTCGCGGCTAACTACCGGATAACGGAACTCCAGTCCGCAGTGGCGCTGGCGCAGCTTGGCAAGCTGGACAGCATCGTGGAGCGGCGGCGTAAATGGTGTAACGCCCTGAGTGAGTCAATTCAGGATATTGAAGGCATTACGCTGCCAAAGCCGACCGAAGGCTGCAATCCGTCTTGGTGGTTCTATATGATCCGCATCGTGCCGGATGTCATAAAAACCGATGCGGACACCTTCGCGGAGGCAATGCAGGCCGAAGGAATATGTATGGGCGCGCACTATATCGGAAGACCCGTATATGAGTATCCGATTTTCATCGATCACAGCGCATTCGACCATGCAAACCATCCGTATTCCGATTATACTTATGGTAAAAGCCTCTGCCCTGGTGCTGAAGCTATTCTGGATACATGCGTGATGTTCTCAGTCAATGAGGGATTCACGGAAAGCGACATGGAAGAGACTGCAACGGCTATACGGCGCGTAGCAAGATGGTTCAGCAGTGGAAGAAATAAATAGGATTTAGGATGTAGGTGTAATGGTCCAATAACAATCGCAAGTAAAAAAGGCGTCAGTAAAAGACGCCTTTTCTGTCATTTTCGTTTCTTCGCGTAATTCGCGATTCAAAATTTACTCCGTCCACACGGCGCTTGAGCCGACTATGCCGCATATCGCCGACATGAACTGCGGGGTGGGTGCTACCCGGCAGTCCGTGCGGACCTTTGCTGAGTTGCCGTTATCGGCTATGTGGATGTAGACCTTGCAGTCTCCGGGGTAATCGCCCATCGCTGCCTTCAGCGTGGGGAGCGTTTTCCTCATTTTAGGCTGCAGCCGGATGTGTATCGCAGATGTTTTGATGATCTCGATCTCTGTCTCTTCCTCCTGCTGCTCAGTCTTGCGAGTGATAATGGTATCCGTCAGTTTTGTCACACTTTCCGCCAGCACCTCGACTTGATAGGACTTCTCGTCTTCGCTGTTGTTCGATCTTCCCAGCCGCTCTCTGTGGCTCGCTTTCCCTTTTATGAGCACTACCTGGTCGACGACAAGCTCACTTTCGCACTGTTTGAATACGGAAGGGAACACCGTTACGGAAATCGGCCCTGCCAGGTCTTCAATTTTGATGAAGGCCATCCTGTCCCCGGACTTTTTTGTCGTGTGGTATCGGACATCGGTTATCAACCCGCCAATTGTGCATTCTTTTTCATCAGCGAGCTCCTGAATCTGGTCTGATGTGACTGAAACCTTGCTTTCCAGGAGTTCCCTGAAGCGTTTTAGCGGGTGGTCGGAGACGTACAGCCCCAAAAGCTCTTTTTCCATCGCAAGGAGTTCCTCGCGGGAAAATTCTTCTATGTCGTCTCCGTACACTTCCGCCGGGGCATTCGAGACAGAAACCGGTTCGGACATCCCGCCGAAAAGCGCCTCCTGCCCATTTATCTTGTCGCGGTAGATCGCCGCCGCCCTGCCCATTGCGTTGTCCAACCGCTGCAGCGCGAGTTTTCGGCTCGGAACTATGGAAAGAAGCGCTCCGGCGCGGATAAGGGTCTCGATAGCGCTCTTTCCGACCCCGAACTCGGCGATTCTTTCGCAGAACTCCTGAAGCGACTTGAACCGGCCTCCAGCGTTCCTCGCCTCGATGATAGATTCCACGACACCCTTGCCGCAGTTCTTGATTGCGGCAAGCCCGAACCTGATAGCACCGTTCTGGACGTAAAAGTCCACTTCGCTTTCGTTTACATCCGGCGGAAGGACTTCAATTTTGAGCCTCCGGCACTCTTCGATATACAGCGCGACCTTATCTTTGTTGTCGAAATGGGTCGCAAGCATCGCTGCGAAGTATTCTATCGGATAATTGGCCTTCAGGTATGCCGTCTGATAGGCGACATGGGCGTAGCAGACAGCGTGGGCCTTGTTGAACGCGTAACCGGCGAACGGCTCGATGAGGTTGAATATCTCGGTCGCCTTTTTTTCGGTAATCCCGTTTGACTTCGCGCCCGCGAGGAAGGATGTCTTCTGCTTGGCCATCTCTTCCTTCTTTTTCTTGCTCATCACCCGCCGGAAGATGTCTGCCTGGCCGAGCGTGAAACCCGCTATCGCCCGGACGATGTGAAGGACCTGGTCCTGGTAGACTATGACCCCGTAGGTCTCCTTCAGGATAGGCTCCATCGACGGATGCGGGTAGACAGTCGGTTCCAGCCCGAACTTAGAGCGGATGAACTGCGGGATGTACGCCATCGGGCCCGGCCTGTAGAGAGCGACCATAGCGGCGAGTTCCTTGACGGAGTTCGGCTTGAGGTCCTGGATGTTTTTTCGCATCCCTGCGCTTTCAAGCTGGAATACGCCTGTCGTGTCACCACGCCCGAGCATCTCGTAGGTCTTTTCATCATCCCACGGGATCTTGTGAGTGTCGATATCTTCCCCGCGAGTCTCCTTGATATTCTTGATGCACCTTGCAAGGATCGTCAGGTTGGCAAGCCCAAGAAAGTCCATCTTGAGAAGGCCGACTTTTTTCAGCCCGTCGGCGTCGTACTGGGTGACGATCTCCCCTCTCGCCCCCTTCAGGACTGGAACGTGGTCGGTCAACGGATCATGTGAGATGATGACGCCCGCCGCGTGGACGCTCGAGTGCCTGGATATGCCTTCCAGCTGCTTTGCCATGTCGATGAGCCTTTTGGCCTCAGGGGTCGCATAAAGCTCGGCGAGTTCCGGCACTTCTTTCAGCGCCTTTTCGATGGTTATCCCGACAGGAATGGTCGGAATGAGCTTGCAAATCTTATCCGCAAGCTGTGGGTCGATCCCAAGCGCTTTTCCGCAGTCGCGCACGGCCATTCTGGCGGCCAAAGTCCCGAATGTGACAATCTGCGCCACATGGTCCGCGCCGTATTTCTCGGTGACCCACTTGATGACGTCCTCACGGCGGTCGTCCTGGAAGTCCATGTCGATATCAGGCATCTCAACGCGTTCGACGTTAAGAAACCGCTCGAAGGTGAGGGTAAACTCAATAGGGTCAAAGTCCGTGATCCCCAGGCAGTAGCAGACAAGGCTCGCCGCGGCGGAACCTCGGACTCCCATGTAAATTTTTGAGTCCTGAGCAAACCGCGCATACTCCCGGACGATCAGCATATAGCGCGGGAACCCGCAGTTGTTGATCGTGTCTATCTCATAGCGCAGCCGGTCTTTGTACTCCTGCGGGGCATTCGGGCATTTTCTATCGAGCCCCTCCCAGGCGAGCTGTTCCATGTAGGCGCTGTCGTCCAGTCCTTCCGGTATGTAGACCTCAGGGAGCTGGAGCCTCGAAAAGTCTAGGTTGATGTTGCAGCGTTCAGCTATTTCGAGAGTATTTTCCAGCGCGCCGGGCACATTGCCGAACACCTGGGCCATCTGCTCCGCGCTTTTCATGAAGAACTCATGAGACCCGAACCGGAACCGCTTGGGGTCATCCATCGTTGCGCCGGTCTGGATGCAGAGGAGCACGTCATGCGCTTCGGCGTCTTTTTGCCGGAGATAATGGATATCGTTCGATGCCACAAGTGGGAGGTTGAACCTCGAGGCCATCTCTATCACGGCATCGTTTACCGGCTTCTGCTCCGGCAGGCCGTGGTCCTGAATCTCCAGGTACAGGTTGTCCCGCCCGAATATCTCCAGATATTCGTTCAAGGACTTCTCGGCTTTTTCTGAATCGCCTCTTGCAAGGTGCTTCGGTATCTCGCCGCCAAGACAGGCGGTGAGGGCGATCAGCCCGCCGCTGTGGGCTGCGAGAAGCTCTTTATCGACTCTCGGTTTATAGTAAAATCCTTCGGTGTAGGCAACACTTACGAGCTTTAAGAGGTTTTTATAGCCGGACTCATCTTTCGCGAGGAGCACCAGGTGGTAGTTTTCGGCATCGAGCTTGGGATTTCTCTGGTTGCGCGCGCGTGGAGCTACATAGACCTCGCAACCGAGCACCGGTTTGATCCCGGCGCCCTTGCAGGCCGAGTAAAAAGCAAGAGTTCCATACATATTCCCGTGGTCGGTAAGGGCGACTGCGGGCATCTCGAACTCGACGGCCTGTTTTACAATATCCTTGATTCGACAGGCGCCGTCGAGGAGGCTGAACTCGGAGTGTGTATGAAGATGGACGAACTTGGGCGTCTCCACGACAGCAACAACCTTCCAATGCCGCAGGCAGTCGGTATTTTGCCTTGCGGCCAGCAGTATTCTACCCCAACCCGGCTCCCTTTTCAAGCCGCCAGCGGAGACCCTGCCGGTTTAGCCTGATGAGTTTTTACCCAGGGCTTCAGGAATGGCCTGCAGCCGTTGCAAACACCAGACTGCCGGGTATAATCCGATCAGTCTGAAAACCTACAGGAGTGATCGAATTGATAGACTTGGCCAAAGAGTTTTACGATATTAAGCGCGCTGTGGCACACCTAGAAATCGGACTAAAGGCTTACTGCGCTGCGGCGAGGGACGAGATCGATGCGGCCCGGCTTCTTGAGCCGATAGACCAGGAGTTGGCGAATATCATATCGAGTGCAGAGGTAGCGCGGGAGAAAATCAAACAGGGACTTGCCGCGCCAGTCACAGAATGACTTTGTAGACTGCTATATTGCCCGACTCGAAGACAACCCTGGCACAGTCTGACGAGCGCAGGTCGTACACAGGTTCCGTGAGTCCCTTGGGGTGCGAGAAGTAGAGGATATAATCCGCTTTGGACTCTCTTAGGTAGCCTTTCCTCCACCCGTCCGGGGTTTCGGGGGCCATAAATGCCAGCCACCCTTTCAATCTGTTCTCATAATCCGGCGTCTCGCTCCAGTGGCCGTAGTAGACCAGGTTTCCCGACATGGCGGGGGTAAAGAGCGCAATGTTCGGGAAGGTAAGGACGACATCGTTCGGGCTGGTGTTGTCCCTGAGCCAGCTCATTGCACGGACTTCATCCTTCGAAACATACGGCCTGAACCCTGGCCCTGTCGTCATGCTGCCGATATACCGTATATCCCGCGTCATGAAATACAGATTGGACGGGACGAGCGCCGCGACTATAAGGACGGCAGCCAAAGCGGAAAACCGGGGTCCTACCCGGCGGACAACTGCGGCAACGGCTATCGTCGCGAGGATGGCAAGCGGGATGTGAAGCCCCATAACGAGCTTTCGCTGCTGCGCGACCGGCAGATACGGGATTGCAAAACCGGCTATCGACCATACAGCCAACAGCAGCGCGCCCCGCTTTTCTTTGATGGCCTTCCATCCTCCGAATGCGGCGAGGACCAGAAGAAGTCCATAGCCCATCAGGTAAGCCCACAATGCGGGCGATGGCGCTGGGGTCTCGGCTCTGAGCCTGAAAACCTCCTCGGTTCTGTAGAGATAATACTGGTACCCGGCTGATGGAAGCGCCATGAGAGATGCGGCAAGGCTCATGCCAGTTACCCGCCAGGGCAACCGGCGGTTCTTTATGGCTTCGGCGATGAGATAGGCGGCCCAGACCGCTCCGACGGTCACTATATCGTAAGTATGTATGTTGCCGAGGAGAAGGAGCATCAGTCCGGCATAAACGCAGTCGCGCCAGGAGCCTGTCTCCTTCATCCGGCAGAGGAAATGGAGCGCCGCAGTTATCAGGATCAACCCCATCAGAAAAAGCGGGTTCAGGTAGATGCTGAGGAAGGTAATCGCTTCAGGCTGCCAGAGATCGACCGGCCCTTTATGGTTCCCGATGCCCGCAATCATCCATCCGAGCCCCGAAGAGAGCCCTGCTATAGGGATTATCAGCAGCCGCTCTATGGGGTCTTTCAAAAACCTCCCGGCAAAGCGCCAGATGAGCATCAAAATTGAGACCCCAAGGACCATTCTCGCCAGATGGAAGACCGCCATGGGGGATAGACGGGTGACACGCGCTATCAGCCCCAGCACGATGAAGAACAAATTGAACTGGTAAGCGCTCTGCGGGTCGGATGTGAACTGGTTTCGGATAAACAGGCTGCCGTTCGCGATCTGCCTGATCCATGACGAGTAGACGAAGGCATCGTCTATGTTGAACGTGAACCCAGTAAAGACGCCGTCCCGCGGGCTCGCAGCTATCCCAATGATATACGGCACGGATGCGAGCGCGACTATAGCGACAGCCCAAAGAAGCGGGACAGAACAGTCCCTTAGCCTGTTTTTTGCACCCTGTCCGCCCGGTTTTGCGCTCATCACCCGCGCCTCCCGGCGATCGCCGCACCCAGAGCGGTGCCAACTGCGGTTATTCCGAGAAGACCGAAGAATATCCCCACGACGAACCCTCCGGGCTGGTAGCGGAACTCTACAAGATGTTTTCCGGGCTCTATCAGGACCGACCTGAAGACGCTTTGAGCCACCTCGACCGGCCGCTCCCGCCCGTCCACCAATGCGCGCCAGCCTGGATACCAGGCCTCCGCAAGGACAAGCCGGGCTGGCTGGTCTGTCTCAGCAAGCACTTCGACCTCGTTCGGCGAGTCCCGCTCGGTGATCCATGCGCGGCCTTTCGGTTTCTCCCCTGTGGTACCTATTGTCGGATCGGCAGGCAAAAGCAGGTACGCCGGCTGATACTCCCCGTGGGTGTGCTCCTTATAGACATGGACTCCGTCAAGATCGGCGGCTTCTGAGAGTCCCGGCCCTGCCATGGGGCTCCGGCTCAGCACATACCCCGCAGTCCCCTCCGGCCAGCTCGTAACGTACTGCCGGATGAACAGCATGTTGCCGTTCTCCTGCGGGCTTGAGTCCATGCCGATGTTTCTATCGACGAACTCCTTGTATCTCCTCGGAAATAGGGAGTCGTAGCCCTGCATGTCATAGAACCCGTAGACTGTCGCGGAGTTCGGAGGGAGGAGAGCGGCGGGATTTTCGGAAATGCTCCAGCTTCGGTTGACCGGCATGAGCCTTGTATCGTTGACATTATCGGACAGCCACCTGGTAAGCTGCGTTTCAGGATACACCTCTTTGCGCGGCACGGTCTGGTTGAAACCCATGCCGAACGAGAAGAGATCGCTCACTATTACGGCAAGCACAAGCCCCGCAAACATGGGTTTCGAGAGCTGCCCCGCCGTGTAGAGCGCAAGCACTACAAGCCCTGCAATGAAGACCGATGCCAAAGACAGGTACTGGCTGAAGGCAATTCCCATGACCTGGCCTGTGTCGACACCCAGCGCCTTGAGCGAGTCTGTTGCAATAAGCTGTACGGCGATAAATATCGACACAACCTGCGCCAACGCGATGGAAATGGCCCGCCACCCGTGCTTTCGGTGGGTCGCCATATATTCCTCGCGGGCAAACTGGATGAACCAGTGCGCTCCATACCCGGCAAGCATCGCAGCCGAAAAACAGAAGAGAACGATCATCCTGTTCGGCCCGCCTAGCGCGCTGGTACCCGGCGTCAGGAAATACGCTAAATAGTTGACCGGCGTGCCTAGAACAAAAAGGAGTGAAATTACCGCAAGGACCAGAAAATACGCCGAACCCCTCCACCTGATCGTGAAAGCACTGCCCACCACCGCCAGGAAAAGCGGCAGAAGCCCGATGTAGAGCGCGTATTCTATAAAGTCCGCTGCACTCCCCGCCCAGTAATTGCCGATGGACGGGTTCCCGTAGAAATTCGGGAGAAAGAGGGTAATGAGATTTCGCGCAGGCACTGCGTTCGAAACGTAGGTGGCATAACCGGCAAGGGTGGCTTCCCGGACCCTGTGGGAGAGCCCGGCCAGTTCCAGAGTCGGCAGTACCTGAGGAGCAGTTATCAGAAACGTGACGAAAAAGCTGAGAAGCGCGAGCCCTGCGCCCCGCCATATAGCTGCGCGCCCGTCTATGCGGAACCGTCCGGCGATCAGCCAAATCCACCAGAGTGCAACTGCTGCGACAATATACGACGCCACCTGGAAATGTCCAGCGAGGATCGACATCGAAAGCGCGCACCCTGCAAATACCGCATGTATTGGCCCAGTGCGGTCCATCGATCTCAAGATCAGATAAAGCACGAGCGGCAGCCATACAGCCACGTTGACAAGCGTCGGAAGCTCCAGCCAGACAACCATAAAGGCGCTGAACTCGAAAACGATGCCGGAAACGGTCGCCCCGAACCTGCCGAGGCCGAGCGCTCTTGCCAAAAGGAACGCAAATGCGCCCGCAAGAAACAAGTGGAGCGCAGCCGAAAAGCCGAACGCTTTGACAGGAGTAAATATCACGAAAAGCAGGTTGAGCGGATAAAGGACCGCTGTCTGCGCGTTTGCGGCGAATGGGGTCCCGCAGAACTGGTGCGGGTTCCAGAGCGGCAAGTAGCCGTCACTCAAAGAACGGCTGTAGTGGACCCTCCAGGGATAGAACTGCGCTATCCCGTCCCACTGAAGCGGGTTCCACTGCGGGAGTTTGCCGGGAGGAGCGCCGCCGTTCCAGGGCTCTATACCGGCAAGGTATTTTGCCGAGAGGAGCGCTTTACCCCCGAATATCACCGGATACAGAAAGACCAGCGTCAGGATGAAGAGCAGCAATAGAGGCGCTGCACGCCGGAGAAGCTCTTTGTTCGTAACTCCTCTGCCTCCTTACTTGCCCGATCCAAGCCCGATGAGGGTAACACCGACTATGATAAGCAGCAGTCCGGGCGTGGTAGTCCCCCAGTGAGGTCTTTCTCTGAGAAACACCGCGGAAAGGACAACTACGAACACATAGCTCAAGCTGATCATGGGGTAAGCCGTGCTGAGTGAAACTTTTTTCAGGATCATCAGCCACAGAATGGAGCTGATTCCATATAAAGTAAAGCCCATAAACACCCAGGGGTTCCCTATTGCTTTTATTGCGTTCAGCAGTGCGGCCATACCGACTGCGTTAGCTTTTCCGCCGGCGTTGTTCATGCCGGTCTTGAGCATAATCTGCCCAATTGTCCCCAGCAATACGTTTACAAGAAGCATTGCTATCGGTGATGATGTCAAATTAGCCAAGAGATCAGGTCTCCATCAATCGCAGGTCCAAATGCCGGTCTACAGCTATGAAACCCCAGAGTAATTCGAAATGATGACGCTATTCTATCATATTTCAGCGGCTGAGAATATAAGGGTAACAGTTCAGCATAACATTATACTGAACTACCACAACGTCATGCTGAGCTTGACTCAGCATCCAGGAAAAGAATGGACCCTGAATCTATGGATTTTCGGCTATAGCCGAAAATCTTCCGGGCGA
>JBDKUN010000052.1:0-4770 GCA_039679675.1 Armatimonadota bacterium | reverse complement strand
ATACCTCAGAGTCTTTGTGAAGTCAATCACTTTTTTTGACTCTTCGCATAAAATAGCCCAGAGCAATCTACCGCCCCGGGCGACTTGATTATAATACTACTGCCCCTATACCTATGTCAAGCGGTTTCTGCAACTTTTTGTCGGAAATATCAAATTGACAGGCTATAATAAGCACGATAAAATATAAGTATATAAGCAGGAGTTGATATACTATGAATTCAGTAGAAGTATTCAGGGCGCTTGGTGATCCTGTAAGGCTCAAAATCGTGAAAATGGTTGCAACGGCAGGTGAACTCTGTGTTTGTCATATAGTGGAAGAACTTGGCATGTCTCAGCCCGCAGTTTCACATCATCTTACACGGCTCAGATATTCAGGTTTGCTAAAGGCTAGAAAAGAAGGGCAGTGGGTGTATTACTCATTGAATCTGAATGTTCTTGAGGAACTTGGTATAGATGTACTAAATGATTTAGTGAAAGCCGCAAAGTCAGCTCTATATAAAGGCGCATGCTACCAATCAGATGTATGAGATTCTAGAGGTACAGAAGTATGAAAGAAAGTATAGGCGGAAAACTATCCTTCCTCGACAGATACCTTACGGTATGGATATTTCTTGCTATGGCTCTTGGGGTGACGACTGGACTTATTCCCGGCGCGGTCAGGCTGATCAGCAGTTACAATGTTGGCACTACAAGCATCCCGATTGCGATTGGGCTTATCCTCATGATGTATCCTCCGCTTGCCAAAGTGAGATACGAAGAGATGGGGAGAGTGTTTCGGGACTGGAAGGTGCTCACTCTCTCGCTCGTGCAGAACTGGATTGTAGGGCCGGTCCTCATGTTTGCGCTTGCGATCATATTCCTGCGCGGACAGCCGGAATACATGGTTGGGTTGATAATGATCGGGCTTGCAAGATGCATCGCAATGGTCATAGTCTGGAATGAGCTTGCGGACGGTGATTCCGAATATGCCGCCGGACTGGTTGCATTCAACTCCGTCTTCCAGGTCTTTTTCTATTCCATATATGCGTATATCTTCATTACAGTGCTTCCCACCTGGTTCGGAATCGAAGGAGTGGCGGTCAAGGTTACGATCAGCGAGATAGCCAAGAGTGTTTTCATTTATCTAGGCATCCCGTTCCTGGCAGGTATGATAACGCGGTTTGGCATGATCAAGCTAAAGGGCCGCACGTGGTATGAGAAGCAGTTTATCCCCAGAATAAGCCCGATAACGCTCATCGCGCTGCTATTTACGATTATTGTGATGTTTTCTCTAAAAGGGAAGAACATCGTAGAGCTGCCATTGGATGTTTTGAAGATCGCGGTACCGCTTCTTATCTATTTTGTAGTTATGTTCCTTATGTCATTCTTCATGGGAAGGAAGATAGGCGCCGGATACTCAAAATCAGCGACACTTTCGTTTACTGCGGCGAGTAACAACTTCGAGCTGGCTATTGCTGTAGCTGTTGCGGTGTTTACGATTCACTCAAAAGCTGCATTTGCCGCCGTTATAGGTCCGCTTGTCGAGGTTCCGGTAATGATAGGTCTTGTAAACGTTGCGCTTTATTTCAGGAGGCGGTATTTTGCCGTTTCCGAGCAAATTGATAATCAAACAGAGGTGAAAATAAATGTCTGACAGGTGCTGCTGCGGCTCAAACGGGCCTAATGCCGGTGATTCTATCAAAAAAGCAGTAAAAGAGAAGTATGGACAGGTTGCGGTAGGTGCAGCCAATGGTTCTGCCGGATGTTGCGGTTCCGGCACGGATAGGGATGCGATTACACGCGACCTCTACTCCGAAGCTGAAACGGCGGGAATCCCTGTAGAGGCATTACTTGCATCGATGGGGTGCGCGAACCCGGTGGCGCTTGCCGAGCTTAATCCCGGCGAGGTCGTTTTAGACCTTGGAAGCGGCGGTGGCATAGACGTGCTGATTTCTGCGAAGCGCGTCGGCCCGACCGGCAAGGCTTACGGGCTTGACATGACCGATGAAATGCTGGAACTTGCGCGCAAAAACCAGCAGGAAGCCGGTGTCGAGAATGTAGAGTTCCTGAAAGGCGAAATCGAGGATGTTCCGCTTCTCGATAAATCGGTCGATGTCATTATAAGCAACTGCGTAATAAATCTCTCGACTGATAAAGATAAAGTTCTTTGTGAGGCTTTTAGGGTTCTTCGTCCCGGCGGCAGGTTCGCAGTCGCGGATATTGTGCTCACAAAGCCAATCCCGCAGGCTCTAAAAGGACATTTTGAACTCTGGAGTGGATGTATTGCAGGTGCTCTTCTTATAGATGATTACAAAAACAAGCTCGCTGCGGCCGGTTTTAGTGGAATCGAGATAAAAACGGTCAGAACTTACTCCACGGATGATGTATTCGATATGCTGCCGGACGATCTGAAATCCAAGCTCTCGCTGGATGCCGCAGAGGAACTAGCAAGGTCCTTCGTAAGCGCGTTCGTCAGAGCCAGAAAACCAAAATCTTGCTGCTGCTGCGGTTAACTGCCGGATTTCGGCGGTTATGAGAATATTAGTTAGGTGCAATTCATAAGGTGCGAATTAGTTTTCTCCAGTTTAGCTTGTTTGTATATTATATTTTCTCCATAAAGAATAAGGAGCTATCTATGGGGTCACGAAAATCGAAAGCGAATAGACAAAAGAAGAATAATAGAAGAGCATCAAATCCATCAAAACAGCAGGCCTTTTCGCTGGACCGGATGGGATTGGCAGGTATTCAGCAGTACTTAATTACTTGCCCGGAATATGGCAAAGATGATCCTCGCAATCTTGGCGGTCCCGAGGGCTTGCCAGGAGAGTATAAAGCAGTCTTTGTATTTAGCCGACCAGGGTACCAGCTATTACCGGAGAATAGATATGAGCCAGCAGAGAGATTAAAAGGAGATTCACACTTTGCGATAGCAGAACCTGCCTATAAAGATCCAAACTTTCCTTATAATGGCGAAATTAGGTTGCAAGCTCAAGCGTCTGGGGATAAACTTACATTTACTCTTTATCCCAATGTAAAAGGTTTTCTAGGTAGAATAGCATTTGGGCCATTCATTGCTGCTAATTTTAATGATGCGAGACTAAGAGCGCATAGAGCACTAGGGCCAATTCTTAGCAATACTTCAGTTTATTTTGATGTTCCTCTAAGCATTTACCAGATGGATGTCACGGAATTACGCACTGGTAGTGTAAGCATGAGTATATCGGAATCGTACAGAGAGATGCCACTTTTTGTAAAACCAAGTAGCTCAATAGACATAGAATTCCTTAGGTATGCAAGCCTTTATAGAGAGGCGCTCAACAGTAATAATTCTAGTTACCAATTTTTGTGTTATTGCAAATTAATAGAAGGCATCAAGAAGCGACGAGAGCGACATAGGCGTGAAGCCAGGGATAGAGATGAAAAAAAACAGCCTTTACCTAAAGAGAAGATCCCTGAAAGTGGTGAAGATCAGATCAGCTGGTTGAATTCGATATTTCCAGTGCCTCAAAAGTGGGACGATGTGGTGCTTGATCAGGTATTTCTTAAACCTGCGTTGGGTAAGAAAGTATTCAAAATTTTTGATGATAAGATTAGACCTGTTCGCAATAGAATAGCGCACTTTATACTGGACTCTGGTGAGCTGACAGTGTCAATTGATGAAGGTGAAGACATAGCTCTCGTGAATGAGTGGCTGCCAATTACAAAATGTATAGCACGTTTTTTGATCAAGACGGAATTTCCTGATGCATTTTGCGCTTAATACGTATAGGTAAGCATAGAGATTGCATTAATATTGCTAAAGGATGAATACACTCATTAATGAGGCTTTTTCTGACCGAACCTGCTGCTGCTGCGGTTAACTGCCGGATTTCATTGTTAAGAATAAGAGAACCAGCCCGTCTGATATATGATAGTGGTATACTAACTCAAGAAGAGAGTGTCAATCAGATGGGCTTTTACGCATTTTATATCGATGCGAAAAACCCTGCATTTCAGTTTAGGGGAAGTCAAGCATGCGTTCTTACGGATTGAAGTTTATCTTGTATGCGCTGGTAATTTCAGCGGTCATTGCTGTTTTCGGCGTTTCTGCTTATGCGGCTGACAGAAATGCTGCGCTTCTAAGGTCAGGGCTGGAGGGATATGACTCCGCACTGGTGGACTCTCTCTCAAAAGAGCTTTCATCCAGCGGATATACAGTCCAGGAGGTCGGCCTCGATAACCTGTGTGACAAAAAGTTTCTTTCCGATGGCTTTGATCTGCTTGTGGTTCCCGATTCAGGCTCATTACCAGCCGAGTCGATGGATGTGATCCGCGAATATCTTAAGTTGGGAAAGGACATTATTGCCCTTAATGCTCCTGCCTGGCGGGATAGCATGTTCCATCAGGACGGAAAGATAACACCGCTCTATAAGCAAAATATCGATAAGCGAAGCGACTTAGCGCTCGAAATTATAACTCCCCCATATAAGTTCTTCGACTGCAGGGATGTCGGCAAGCTCTGTGTGAGAAAAGATCAGGTTATAGTCCCCGCTTTGGATATTCCCAATGCCTCTCTCGTAAGGTCAGTCCAGCCGAGACCGGCAGGAGGAGGCTTCGACAAAGGCCGCACCTGGAGATGGATTCCTCTTATTGAAGCCAGAACGGCAAAGGGAGAATGGAGAGGCGTCCCTGCTGCAATGATGATACATACGGACGGGCCATATAAAGGCGGGGTATGGGCATCATTCGGAATAGGTGACAAGGAATGGTACAGGTCTCCATCAGTGATAAAGTGCATCGGAAGCATCGCTA
>JBDKUN010000051.1:0-2745 GCA_039679675.1 Armatimonadota bacterium | reverse complement strand
AGTCGTCCATTTTTCCTCCTTTTCAGAAACTTTGTGCGGTTCCTGAAAAAGAATGATGGACGACTCCTGTATATGTCAAACTCTGGGAGTCTCCCCGGCATAGCCGGGGGTTTACCTTTTTCAATTAACTCGATGAATCTCCTTGATTATCTATTCCACATCAACGATTTTACTGCTATAATATAAGCAGCTTAAATAATAAGTAGCTTAATCTAATATGAGTAAGAACACATTATCCAAAAATTCGGTCGAATATCTTGAGATACTCTCAGGCATTTTTGCCGAGATGTTACGGAACGCCGCATCCGCACGGGGGCTGCAGGTGAGTGAAGACATTACTACGTCGCTCATCCAGTGTCTGCAGCATATCTATCTGCATGGGCCATCATCCATACGCAAAATAGCAACAGGACTTTCGATAACTTTCCCTGCCGCAAGCCAGCTTGTGGAGAGACTGGTCCGTAAAGGGCTTGTAACCCGTGATAAAGGCAAGACTGACCGGCGGGTTGCCAGCGTGAACCTTACTGATGATGGCAGATCGATTGTAACTAAGGCACGAGCTGCGCGTTCCAGGTGGCTGAGAGATATTTTCGACAAAATGCCGGATGACAGGCGTGAAACGCTTGTGGATAATCTCGAAGAGTTTGTACTTCTTGCACTTGAGACCAGCGAAAGCGTCGAAGATGCCTGTATCAGGTGCGGTATCGATCATGTTGCTTTTTGTGTGGTCAACAAAGCAAACATATCCAAGACTGGCGAGCCGCTCGGAGAGTATTAAATCCACATCCGAGCCGCTTATATAAGGAGAGTTATGGTAACTGACAGGGATGTAATAGACGCTCTACGGAAGGTGAATGACCCGGAACTGGGCCAAAGCCTGGTAGACCTTGGGATGATCCAGGACGTGCATGTCGAAGGCGGAAAAGTATCGTTTACCGTAATGCTAACGACTCCTGCATGTCCGCTCAGGTCTCAGATTAAGGACGCGGCCAAAGACGCAGTCGCCGTGGTCCCCGGAGTGGAAAGCGTCGAGGTCAAATTGGACAGCAAAGTCAAATCTATGCCCGGAGCAAAAGAAGATGAAGTTCTTCCTGGTGTAAAGAACATCATCGCTGTTGCAAGCGGCAAGGGCGGCGTCGGCAAATCGACGGTATCGGTAAACCTGGCAGTCGCACTCTCTCAGGAGGGTGCAAAGGTCGGTCTGCTCGATGCAGATATATACGGCCCCAGCCTGCCGAGGCTTATGGGCACGAACGAACACCCGAAGGCTGCTAACGGCAAGATAGTACCTGTCGAGCAGCACGGGATCAAGCTGATGTCTCTCGGATTCCTGATGCCGGAAGATACTGCAGTGATCTGGAGAGGCCCGCTCGTGGCAGGAGCCGTGAAACAGATGCTCTCAGATGTCCTTTGGGGTGAACTTGACTACCTCGTGGTCGATCTTCCGCCGGGAACGGGAGATGCGCAGATCACTCTCGCGCAGACAGTCCCGCTGACAGGTGTCGTCATTGTTACCACATCCCAGGATATGGCCTTGATGATCGCTACGAAGGCAGCTCAGATGTTCAAACGGATGGAAGTCCCTGTACTTGGGATCATTGAGAATATGAGCTACTTCATTTGCCCGCACTGTGGAGGAAGAACGGACGTTTTCAGCCACGGCGGAGGCGAGCAGGCTGCCGAGAGGCTGAATATCCCCATGCTTGGGCAGATACCGCTTGAGCCTGAGATAGTAGTCGACAGCGACCTTGGAGTCCCTACTGTAATAGCAAGGCAGGAAAGCGCGCAGGCGGAGAGTTTCCGTGAAATAGCCCGGAAAGTCGCGGGCAGAACAAGTGTAGTATCGTGTCATGAACCGGAAACGGTTTCAGAATAAGCCTGGAGAGGAGCTTTAAGATGAGCAACACTCAATACAGCGAAAAAGTTATGGACCATTTCGCCAACCCTCGCAATGTCGGCGAAATTGAAAACGCGGACGGAGTCGGAGAAGTCGGAAACCCCGTCTGCGGCGACATCATGAAGATGTTTATCAAAGTGGACGGTAACGTCATAACCGACGTTAAGTTCAAAACGTTCGGATGCGGCGCAGCCATTGCAACAAGCAGCATGGCTACGGAGCTTATCAAGGGCAAAACAATCGATGAAGCGCTCAAGCTCACGAACAAAGCCGTCGCCGAGGCACTCGGCGGGCTGCCGCCGGTGAAGATGCACTGCTCCCTCCTTGCGGAAGAGGCCGTGCAATCTGCGATAGATGACTATCTGAAAAAGACCACCGGTAAAGGCCTCGATCTGAAACCGCATTCAGATGAGCACGGACATGACCAGTGTGATGCTTGTTAATCGAAAGGAGCTAACTAAATTGGCAGACGAGAAAGATATGAAGCAAAAAGTTGAAGAGTCCCTGGCTGCGATCAGACCCGCACTGCAGCTCGACGGCGGTGATGTGGAATTGATCGACGTAGTAGACGGCGTAGTCAAGGTAAAACTGCAGGGAGCCTGCCATGGCTGCCCCATGGCTCAGATGACTCTCCAAATGGGTATAGAAAGAAAGCTGAAACAGGACGTACCCGAGATAAAGAACGTAGAAGCAGTCTAAAGAGCCGTCATCTGTCAGCTTTTTTATCACGAAAGCAGGTAGTGGCGTTAGTCCACTTGAAGTGCTAATGCCTAAGAATTGGGAATCATGTAACTGGGGGTGATAAAATGGACCGCAACCAGTTAAGTTGTCCCAATCCGAATTGTTCT
>JBDKUN010000050.1:0-124686 GCA_039679675.1 Armatimonadota bacterium | reverse complement strand
AGCTTTATTCTTCAGGAAGGAAGAGGCGGGCATGAAGTGATGATCGGGGCGAAAAGAGACCCGATCTTCGGCTTCCAGATCATCTTTACTCCTGAAGGCGGTAAATATGCTGAAATAGCCGCAAAAGTCGCAGCTCCATCTGTAAGAGTCGGAAGAATTACTGCCGAAGAAGCTCTTTCTATGATAAAAGAGCATTCTCTCTCCGCCAAGATTATGGGCGCGAGGGGCGAAGCTCCGGCTGACTTGAAGGCACTAGCAGAACTGATCTCCAATCTGTCCCAGATGATGGATGAGAACCCGGATGTGCAGGAACTCGACCTGAACCCGGTCTTCGTCGATCCCGACGGGATACATATGGTCGATGCCAGAGTCGAGACGAAGCCCGCAGTTCCCATGGCTCATGAGTTTTTCACCAACAGGAGTCTGAAGGTCTTCAAAGCGCCGAAAAAAGCCCTTGTTGTCATCGCATCGGCCTCTCGCAATTCGGTGGGACAATTGCTGTTTGATAACGTCTCAAAGATTGTCAAAAATGTCTGCGTTATGCTGCCGAGCGGTAAGGGAATCGATTACCTGCGGCAAAAGGAAGTGGAGATAGTCGATGACGTTCCGGACGGCTGTGATCTTTTGATCTATGCCGGGCTTCCCACCAGCGCTCCTGAGATCGTCGGAAAGTTCAGCAAGAAAGGCGGAGCCGGCGCGATCATTATATCGAGCGACTTTGCCGAGACGGGTAACAAGGAACTGGAACAGCAGCTTAAAGAGAGCGCCGGTACCATGCCTTACATCGGCCCGAACTGCGTGGGAGTCTACAGCAGCGGTCTGAACACGCTATTCTTCGATCCAAAGCGGACGGCATATCCCGAAGTCCATGGGAAAATGGCGCTCTTCTCACAGAGCGGCGGGCTTTGCCTGGAGACGTTCAGCGAGTACATGAGTATCCGCAATATTCCTGTAAATGAGATATTTTCTCTCGGAAACGGCTCAGGAATCAGCTTTACGGAACTCTTCAATAGTGTAGCTGAAAACGACTCTGTAGATATAATCGTGCTCCATCTGGAAGGCGGCTTGAAAGAAGGAGAAGGCCCTTATTTCATAGAAGCGCTTAAGAAAGCCAGTAGTGTCAAACCCGTTATAATCCTGCCTGCAGGTCTCAGCAGTAAGGGCAGACAGTGCGCTGCGTCACATACCGGACGGATTACGAGCGGAGCTGATGCTCTGATGGCTGCTCTTAGGCAGGGCGGCGCAACTATCGTAAAGAATGAAGAAGAACTCCGGTTGGTGCTCTGGATGCTCCATGCCATGCCAAGGGCTACCGGCAAGCCGGTGATACTCAGCACTGGCGGCGGCAAGGGTGTCATGTCCGTAGATGCCGCGGAACGAGTCGGACTGGAGCTTCTGGAGAAGCTTCCCACCGAGTTTACCGAGAAGGTAAAGGTTTCCATGCCTCCATTTGCGGATTGCTCGCAGAACCCATTCGATTTTACCGGTTCCGTAACGCTCGATGGGCTGCTTTCAATCCTGGAGCATTCGAAGATGATCGGAAGCCCTGGGATATTCCATGTATTTATGAGCGTGCCTCGCGCAACGACAAGCTATGCCGGCGGCAAGGCGACGAAGCTGAGTGAGGTGGACGCTATCGAGAAGATAGCGCGGACTATCAAAGATAAGAATTTGCCTCTGGCGCTCAATATCTGCGCCCAGTCGCAGGTTGGCCGCGACATGGAGCTTCATGCTGAAAAGCAGGGCGTCGTTGTAACCAGAGAAGCAGCATCTGACCTTATCATGAGATCGCTCAAGCGGGTAATAGAGGTGTGGAGACGGTATCCCAAGATCGGTTGTGTTACCGAGACCGTTGATTCAGCAACTTCTATGTAACTGTTATCTGTAATGACCGAAGGCCGGAGACTTGAGTGTCTTCGGCCTTTGTTTTGGTTGGACCGGTATTTATGCAATGCTGTTGATGACTTACAATATCCGCGCGGGACTGGGGATAGATGATAAGAGGTCTATTTTACGGGTGGCTGATGTAATCCGCGCGGCGGGCGCTTCGGTCGTCTGCCTTCAGGAAGTCGATAGAAAAATGCCCAGAAGTGGCCTCACTGACCAGGCCGGATGGCTCGGCGAGCGGTTGGGTATGGAGTTCGTTTTTCAACCGAACCTGGTAATCGGCTCAGCGGGCTTCGGTAACGCCGTCCTCTCACATTACCCGGTGTTAAGTGCCAAATTCCACAGTCTGACAAGCAAAGATGAACAGCGTGGGCTTATGGAAGTGGTGGTAGCTGCCCCGGATACTAACTTTACGATTTTCTGCACCCACTTTGGGCTCGATGCAGGCGAACGGTTGGTACAGGCGGGTGAGTCTGCAGCCTTTGTGCGAGTTGCCCGTTCGCCCGCGGTCTTTTGCGGCGACTTGAATGAGATCGAGGCCGGTGGCGCAGTCCAGAGGCTTCTCTCCGAGTCCGGTCTGCATGATCTCGTAAAAGATGCAGCCGAGCCGGAAAATACTTATTCGGTCGACAATCTCCGAGCTAGGATCGACTACGTTTTTGGAACCCCTGATGTGAAGGGAATAACAGCAACTGCCATAGACAGTCCCGCATCCGATCACCGGCCGGTGCTGGTGGAGATAGAGAGTATCTCTACAGCGCGGTAGGTCGAAATATCTATCATTTATTCGGCAGAAGCCTCCATGACAGGCGCTCGTACTGGCCGGTAGTCGGGTAGTACGGCGGCGGAGCCGCTCCAAGCCGGGGATCATAACTGTAATTTTTAGTATATCCGGTTGTTGTTTTCCCTGTATCGGGATCGAACGTTCCTACAGGCCCACGCGACTTCTGAATAATCCCTCCCAGAACGGTCAAAGTGCCTGTCGTTTTTTTTGTATCGTAGTTTTCGACGTAGAAACTGCCGGAGGTGGTGTTTTGCCCACCCGCGAGACATACGGCGTCGATTTCCAGGTTTTTGGGCGCGCTGGACAGTATTTTGATGTCTTTTGCAACCAGTCCCAGTGTCCCGGCAGCCAGGTTTATGGGATCATCGTTGTCGAGAGTCTTGTCCGGTCTGGTGTGATAGACAAGGTTGTCCGATACTCCTATATATTTGCCTGCGTTCACGTCCGCAGAAATCGTAAAGGACGAATGTATCCTGATATCATCGTCGATTACCTTATTGTCAGCCACTTCGCCCTTCAGAGATGTGATGTTTCCTGAGCAGTAAATGACTCCGTTTCCCAAAGAAGCTGCGCTTGTCACGCTGCTTGATCCCATTGGGCCGCTTGTGGTTATCGTCTGCGAAAACTTGTCCAGCGTGACGGTGGTCACATTTGAACCCTGTGTTATGATGAACTTCTGATTGTTATTGGCGTCTACAGCAAGTTGTATCGCGGCGTCACCTGCGATATAGATTCCTCCGCTAGAGTCCGCCCTCAGATAAACCCCGTTTGTAGGCGGAAATCCAGCCGGGGAACCCCATGCCGCGTTTTTCTGGGTGTCCGAAGACGCAGGCAATGGTATGGGAGTGACTCCAAGTTTGAACCCCTTGCTGCCATTTAGAAAGATGTTCTTGAAAACAGACTCTTTCTTCGGCCTGCCTGGGGTATAGTTGATACTTGAGCCTGCCCCGGTCACCATGTCCAGAAATATCGGAGAAGTCGAGCCGTTGTAATTGATGTTGAAGTTGGAACCGTTGCTGTTGTTGCTGTGTACAGGGCCGTCTATTACCTCGCCGGCTTTCCACCAGATTTCTCCGCCGGATATGCTCGATGTCTCTTTATCCGTGAAATACGCATAGCGCCCGAATGATGCCTGCCTCACGACAACTTCAATGGTCTTCGATACACCGCGTACGGTACCGACCGATACGATCCTATAGATTTTCAAGTAAGATGCATCATTATTGGAACCGGGATAGATGGTTACCTGATACGTTCCATCGATTCCGTTTCCCATTGATTGCGCTCCGCCGAACGGGTCGAACGCCGAGGAATAATTCGGCGGAGAGGACTGGTTTTTCAGCCAGAGAGCCGTTACCTCTGCTCCTGATTCCGAGACATTGAACGCTTCTGCTGAAGCGCGCTGCCTGTTGTTTAGATGCAGGGAGTTGGCAGTCACCAGAAGAACAGCGACGGTGGCTGAAGTTATCATGAACATAGCCAATATGACTACGACCAGTGAACCGCCGTGTTTATTTCTGGCTATATTCATTAGTAGTTCCTCAGGTAGACGACCCGCTGTGTCAGGCTCGTTGTCTTGGGCCCGCTTGCTGAATTTTCCAGGGTCGTTACCGTGATTTTAACCGAACGGGATGTGTCCTGTTCGAATTCAAGCGAATTGACATTGCGTTTGAGCGGGGTACGGTTGTTGTTGTTTTTGCCGCGCCAGAGCCAGTTTCCGCTGTGGCCTGGGACACCAGTCTCATCGGACAGATAGTAATCGATCTGGTTGGCCATATCTGCCTGATGACGGTCGTAATAACCTTCAGACAGTTTTACAGGGAATATTACCCTGAGCCTTTTGCCGTTTGCGATAATATTGATGCTTTTGGCTTCCCGCACATCGTTTACGATCATCTGCATCGCCATTACGGCATCTATATCCGTGTATGTCTGTGTGGAAGTGCCGTCGAAACAGGACATGGAACTTATCATCATGGCAAATGCTCCTGCACAGATAAGCCCCGTAATACTCATTGCAACAAGAAGCTCGATCAGGGTATGTCCATTTTGATTAAGTTTTACATGCATCGATATTACTCCACATTGGTGATGATCGCAGATAGACTAGCCGTGCTTGTCTTGGATTCATGGGTAGCATTCTTCCAGGTGACAGTAACCGTTACGATGATTTTATCTGTACTCATACTGTGAACATTTACGGTCGCTGTCGGCTGCGGAAGGTACTGGTCGACATTGTCCACACCGGCGAATGAAAACGGCGAGGCGGAAGGACTTTCATCTATTATTTCAGCGTCGGAAAGCTCTGTGTAGTTGATCCGCCCATATCCTACTGCCCGCATCTGATCGATTTTGTGCTGGCACAGGCTGATGGCCTGCGCATACTGCCCGTTTACCTGCGACGATTTTCGTGCAAGGGGAACGGAAGTCGCAAATATGATTATGAGTAGAGAGAAGATCCCCAGAGAGATCATTACCTCTATTAATGTGAACCCCCGATTGTTTGACATTGGCTGGCAAGATGAATACATATATACGCTCGTTTGTGTCGTACTCTCATTAATATATTCCAGAAGATAGCAGCTGCGTGATACAGTATTTCTGCTTGAATTATCTTACACGGCCTATTGACAAGCAGGCAGGCATAAGATATTATAGGTGTAATAATTTACACCTATAGAGTTTTGGCTGTAGTGCAGCCGGATATTGGTCGCGAAATATGGTTGATGGGCTTACAAAACGGCAGAGAGAAGTGCTGGATATGATCAAAGGGCACATACGGCGGGAAGGACGTCCGCCGAGTATCCCTGAGATCGCTCTTTATTTCGGTATGAGCAGTCCGAACGGCGTTGCCAAGCACCTTGCAGCGCTTGAGTCCAAGGGAGCCATCATACGCGGGCACGGCGCGAGGGCGATCAGACTTGCTGATTGGGTTGAGTGTAATGAAGCGCCTGACGACGTGGCGTATACCCCGCTTGTGGGGAGCATCGCAGCCGGAGAACCGATTCTGGCTGCTGAGGTTTCCTGTGATACGGTCCCGCTTCCAAAAGCAATGCTTGCCGGAGTCAAATCGGCGTTTATGCTGGAGGTCAAGGGAGAGAGTATGATCGAGGACGGGATACTTTCGGGGGATTATGTCGTAATTGCAAGAGATCTTGCTGTACATGACGGGGAAATCGCAGCTGTCAGGATAGACGACGAAGCTACGGTCAAGCGGGTCTACCGGGAAGGCAAAAAAGTCCGGCTGCAGCCCGCAAACCAGGCCTATGAACCCATAATTCTGGAAGACGACGGGCGCTCGGTCGAGGTGATCGGAAAAGTGATCGGGCTTGTCAGGTCTTATCACGCCGGAAGGCTTGTTTGATGAAGTCGAATAGGAGAAGCTATGAAAGTGTATAATGCGTGGAAAGCAATTATGATAGCAGTCATGATTACGGCTGTGTTATCGCTATTGAGCGTACAGGCTTGCATGGCGGGTCTTGCCGCCGCCGCTTTGATCGGTTACGGCCCAAGACGGCTGAGGAGCCTGCCGAGGCCGGTAAGAGAGGATGCAGCCATCCAGCTTATGTGGATTTTAGCAGCGTCCTTTGCCGCCATCGGTGTATCGTACATCGGAAAATCCGCCAGCAGGGTAGAGTTGGCAGCGCTGGCATCACTTGCGGCATGGCTTTTTATCGGTATGATGGTACTTCTTGGTGCATTTCACCTTACCTGCTACTCCAAACGTCCGGTCGCGTGCAAACCGCCTGCGGCAAAACCGGTGCGGGATTACAAAAGGAGCCTGCCCCGCGCAAGTTGATTGAAATGTTACTGTCAATTCCATTCTCATTTCCTGGTTAGTGTACGGAAATATATCTTTGTGAGGCGAGCAGGGAAAGGAGATCACCCTATATGGCGGCTATGGGGATACCTGAGGTCCAAGAAAACCGCTCGGTCAAACTTACAAAACGCGAATTGGAAGTGCTTTCATTGGTGATCGAAGGGAGATCAAGCAAGGATGTTGCCGATGCGCTTTATGTGAGCAAGAGGACCGTCGATTTTCATTTGGCCAACATATACGACAAATTGCAGGTGTCGAACAGGGTACAGGCTTTTCGCCGCGCCACGAGACTGGGGCTTATCTCTCTGGAATCGACGCTTGTCAGGTGATGGCTCTGGCCTGCAATTACTCCGTCCCGCTGCGGCCGCGCTGATATGAAAATCAGTGCGGCCGCAGTCTGTTGTCTGGTAAAAGAAATTACTTTACGAATTTCCACTTTGTGCAGGGTTCAGCCACCATCTCAACCCTTCGTGTGTCGCCCTTCTTGAACGCCGGGCTGTTGTCAGACTGGATCTGCATTATGATGAAGTTGTCGGTTGTGATGACTTTCTCTGCATCGGTCTTCTTGATCACGTGGTTCTGGATGCGGAAAGGCAGAAAAGCGAAGGGGTGAGCCTGGATCTTGCCGTCCGTGTTCAATGTGACCGTAAACACGATCTTATATTTGTTGCTGTTCGGGATCTTCGTGACCTTCAGGTCCTGATCATATACCGGAGTTGCTACTTTCTTGATCCTGGCATCCCAGGCCGGGTCTCCGTAGAAGCCGGTGCCTTTAGTGTCAGTAGTGCAGCAAGGATACTGATGTCCCAGAGCGGATGTCTCGAACTGGAGAGTCTGGGAGTAAACATACGCTGTCTCTGAGAAAGAGAACCTGTCCTGCAGCCCGAAGAAATACTCAGTCATACTCCAGGCCCAGCATGGCCGTCCCTGGGGGACTATGTGGCCGAAGAACTGATTGACACCATTGTGCATCCAGGCGATTGCCATACAGTTATCGCCCCGGACATGGCCGATCAGACAGTTGCCGGGTGAGAAGTAGATCTTGGGGTTTGTCGTAGAAACCTTATACTGGCTGCCTGTAGAACTGATTCCGTAAAGGTCTCCATTGTGGCATACGATGTAGCCGTTCGGATAAGTATAGCCCATCGACCAGTTGTCTTCAGAGGCGTGGCCGCTGCTGGACATTATCTGATACTGGTTGGAGTTCAGAGCCTGAACTATCTCTTCAGTAGTATCGTCGGGTCCCGGAACATCTACAGCCGGTTTACCGGACTCTTTGACTGTCTTTTTGTTCTTTGTGGCTTCGCTGAAAGCCAGTCCGGAATCAAACGAGTTCAGCCATCCTCCTTCGACACCGCTGAGCGCCTTGGTGATGGTCATGTTCTTTGCATTGACCATTCTCAATGCATCAGCAGCATTATAGCCGGTCATGACCGCCCATATTGAGTCTTCATACGGGTCATCATCGAGTCTTTTGATAGTGTCGGATGCTTTGCGTAAAAGGTCGCGGTCTGCCTCAGCGGGTTTTGCCACTACACATATATACCAGGGCATATAGTCACTGAGCTGCTTTCTCACACCTTCGATATTCGGGAAATTATAAACGAATATCTTGGCATTGTATTTCGCTTTCAGCTTGTTTACGACCTCGGCCCAGGATTTGTCAGAATAGGTAGCCTTGCTGACAACGATGGCATAATGTTTGGTCCAACTGCTGCTTTTTGCAGCCTGACAAGCGCTCAGGCAGGTTAGAAGCAGCGCCGCTGATAGGATCATGATGGTGATCCTTGCCAATCTAGCGCACGGTTTCATAATAAGATACTCCTTTCATAACTTTGTTGATGGCCGTCGGCCATCTTTTTAATTATAACAAACGCAATGTGTAAAAAGAAAATACTGAATATTCTTAAAACAAGATATTACTCCACGAATCTCCACTTTGTGCAGGGTTCAGCCACCAGCTCGACGCTTCGTGTGTCGCCCTTCTTGAATGCCGGGCCGTTGTCAGACTGAATCTGCATTATGATGAAGTTATCGGTTGTGATGACTTTCTCTGCATCGGTCTTTTTGATCTCGTAGTTCTGGAAACGGGAAGGGAGCAGAGCGACAGGGTGAGACTGAAGCTTGCCGTTCGTATTTACAGTGACCGTGAACACAATCTTATACTTGTTGCTGTTCGGGATCTTTTTAATTTTCAGGTCCTGATCATATACCGGTGTTGCGACTTTTTTGATCTTGGCATTCCAGGCCGGGTCTCCGTAGAATCCGGTGCCCTTAGTGTCGCGGGTGCAGCATGGATACTCGTGGCCCAGAACAGCTGTCTCGAACTGAAGTGTCTGGGAGTAAATATATGCCGTCTCTGCGAAAGAGAACCTGTCCTGCAGCCCGAAGAAATACTCCACCATGCTCCATGCCCAACATGGCTGTCCCTGAATTACAATGTGGCCGAAGAACTGATTGGCCCCGTTGTGCATCCAGGCGAGAGACATGCAATCACAGTTGTCGCCAGGAATGTGGCCGATCAGGCAGTTGCCGGGTGAGAAGTATATCTTGGAGTTTGTCGTCGAAATATCATACCGCTTGCCTGTGGAGCTGAGTCCATAGAGGTTGCCGTCTTTGCACCTGAAGGCGCCGTTCTTGTAGGTATAACCCATCCGCCAGTCATGCTCAGTGGCATGGCCACTGCTGGACATTATCTGATATTGGTTAGTGTTCAGTGCCTGAACAATCTCTTCAGTAGTATCGTCCGGTCCATGGACCGATTGAGCCGGTTTGCCGTGCTCTTTGATGGTCTTCATATTCTGCGTGCATTCGCTGAAGGCCAGACCGGAATCAAACCAGTTCAGCCATCCGTCTCCGACGCCGCTGAGTGCCTTGGTGATGGTCAGGTTCTTTGCATTGACCATTCTCATTGCGTCAGCAGCAGTGTAGCCGGTCATGACTGCCCATATTGAGTCTTCATAAGGGTCGTCATCCAGCCTTTTGATAGTGTCGGATGCTTTGCGTAAAAGGTTGCGGTCAGCTTCGTTGGGCTTTGCTACTACACAGATGTACCAGGGCATATAGTCGCTGAGCTGTTTTCTCACGCTTTCTATATTCGGGAAGTCATAAACGAATACTTGGGCATTGTATTTTGCCTTCAGCTTGTTTACGACCTCAGCCCAGGCGCTGTCAGAGTAAGTAGCCTTGCTGACAACGATGGCGTAAGGTTTGGTCCATTTTTTGCTCTTTTTAGCCTGGCAAACGCTCAGGCAGGTTAGAAGCAGCGCCGCTGATAGGATCACAGTAGTAATCCTTGTTAATCCAGCGCACGGTTTCATGTAAGATGTACTCCTTCTATCTTTTCAATTACAATAAATGCAATAATCCTATTATAACAGACTACCGACTGCAAGAAAGATTGCTATAACTTGGATGTACCAGGCTGATCTGGTAAGGAAACAACCATTACAGGCCCGATATAGATCGTGCCTTTGGCAGCTGTTCCGCCGGTATCCAGCAGGAATATGCTGTCCAATTTGGAGGGAGCCTGCGTATTCCCGCCAAGTAACATGGACTTATAGCGCCAACCGGTCCAGTCGATCTTGAACCCTTCGGTCTGGAATATCCGTCCATTGGAATCGACGAATTGGGAGCGTGCGATTCCGCCGGTCCCATCACCACGTATCCACATTCCTATCGCTACTGGCTTTACAGCCATCGAAATTTCTTTATCAGGTGCAAGGGTGAAGGATTCGGTTCCTTTCAAGTCGTATCTGAGCCTGCAGCTTGGGATTTCGGAAAGGGATGCGTAAGGCGTGTCGATCATATAGCCGTCTGCAAACACTGTTCCGGCTTTGTCTGTGCCGCTTGCGAGCGAGACTTTGTAGCCAGACAACTGCTGGCCGGCATTTATCGACGAGAAGTCTTCTATTACTTCATAGTTCAGCACCGGGCTTCGCAATATTACCCTGCCGGTAACATCCGCAAGCTCATAACCGAACGAAAATTTCTTCGGCGCGGGGTCTTCGAGCGTGAATCCGACCACTGTCTGGCTCTCTACGTCGAAGTCTGTGGTCAAATTCCTGGGCTTGATCCCGCTCACGTCGAATAACCGTAATTTGCCCTTCATTTTCTCCATCAAGGGGCTTACGATCCTGAACTCCAGGACTCTGCTGAGCGGGCAGGATGGATAGGCTGTGATCCTATGCTCCGTTCCCAGGTCTATCGACCGGGTTATCGGCTCGTTCAGTCCATCGACGGCAATCGCAGCTTCAGCGGTCATATCCGACAGGCCGTCCCAGGCGGTTTCCGGGCTGAACTTGAATGTCCTGCTCTTCCCTGCTCCGAGGCTGAACTCTTCTTTCATGGTTTTTGCTCCGGAAATGGCCATTGTAAGTGAGCCATTGATCTGCCTGGAAAGCGGATTGCTGATCTCGGCCATTACTACGTCCTTAAGCCGCTCGCGGCTTGTTTTCAGTGTAATCGCTTCTTCGAGTGCCAGCCTGTCGTTCTGTCCTGCTTCGATGTAGACCGGCGACTGGGATATTTTGAATGCCAGCTTGCCGCCTTCAGGGCTTATGTCGCTTGCAGTGCCGTCTATCGTGACCATTCGCACTTTAGGGTTATCTATAGGAAGGGTTGCATTATGTTCTTCGCCTGCCGTCCAGGCTGCGATGCGGTAACCAGACGGACCCTTGAAAAGGAGGATGTAATCATCATTCCTGCTTCCGAGTCTCGAAGCCAGTTTGCACTGGTCCAGCTCGTGGGTGAGAGTCTTTACGGCATTATATGCGGGCTTAGGCTTGAGATTGTTATAGACCAGGCCGAAGTGGTGTTCCCTGTTTGCTGGATCGAGGCCGTCATCTTGCCAATCATACCAGATCGAGAGTTTTACATCAGACATCATGTTGACCAGGAACATTCGGGCAGCGAACTGCGCCTGTCCGGCTTCGGTCTTGTCTAGAGTATTATAACCCCACTCACTTGAAATGATCGGGATTTCTTTTCCTTTGGGTGCGTATCGCTTGATCAGGTCTTTGAGCTGTTGATACTCAGGAATAACCGTTTCGGGCGCGGTCTGGCGATAGGGATGCACTGATACAGCATCAATGGAGTTGAGAAGCCCGTATGCAAAACATTTTTCGATAAACGGGATATCTATGCTGGATGCTGCCGGTCCGGCTACCGTTGTCTGCGGATCGGCGGCTTTTATGGCTTTGTATGCCGATTCGGCCAGTTCCGTATAGTTTTCAGGATCGGGTCCGGGTTTCCAGAACGTTTTGATGTTGGGCTCGTTCCATATTTCCCAGATGATTCCCCGGTCTTTGAAATGCTGGGCGGCGGCTCCTGCGAACGCGGCGAATGCTGCGCGCCCTGCGGGAGTCGTGGGCGGTTCTCCTCCGTCATACAGCGCATTAGTGTAGTCGAGAATGAACAGCGGGCGGATGCCTTTATTATCAAGCGAGGACATCAATCCGTCGTACGCTTCGAAGTCGTATACACCCTTGGCCTTTTCGATCTTGCTCCAGGTCATATCCATTCGGATAATTTTAAACCCGGCCTCAGACAACTGGGCGATTGCAGCGTCGTTTTGACCGCTGAAGTGTATGTTCACCCCAAATGGTTGAGGGACTGTCTGCTCCGGCAGCCCGCTTGCCGAGGGATGAGCTGCCGTCGCTATGGCAGCAAGACAAATACTGAGAACGATCTTTAATACAGCTTTGCTCATTTTGCATCCTCCCATTAGCTCTGATTGTATCATGATAACAGATGAGTTGAAAGAAGGCGCTTGTTGTAAAAATCAGCCGCAACTACGTATAATAAACCATCTGCACCTTGTTTGAGGGGGATAGAAGTTGAAAAACAGAGAATATGTTATCAAGGCGGCGAAAGATCAGAATGTAAAGTTTGTCCGCCTGTGGTTTACGGATATTTTGGGGTTTTTGAAGAGCTTTTCGATCACTGTGGCGGAGCTTGAGGGCGCGCTCGAAGACGGAATGGGGTTCGATGGTTCATCCATCGAGGGTTTCGCGCGGATCGACGAGAGCGATATGATAGCAAAGCCCGATCCAAGCACTTTTACCCTCCTTCCGTGGCGGGTCCGCGAGGAAGGCAAGGTCGCCCGGATGTTCTGCGACATCCATTACCCGGACGGGCGGCCTTATGAGGGTGACCCAAGGTGGGTGCTCAAGCAGCAGCTGCAGCGCGCGGCGAAACTTGGCTATACATTCTATGTCGGGCCAGAGTTGGAATATTTTTACTTCAAAAATGCGCAGGGTGCGCCGGTTGGGCTGGACTCTGGAGGGTATTTTGACCTCACCCCGCTCGATGTCGCCACGGATTTACGGAAAGATACCATACTTACCCTTGAAGCGATGGGAATTCCGGTCGAATACAGCCACCATGAGGCAGCTCCCAGCCAGCATGAGATAGATTTGCGCTACACAGATGCCCTGACCATGGCCGACAGCACTATGACCTACCGGTTGGTAGTGAAAGAAGTAGCGATCAGCCACGGAGTCTATGCGACATTTATGCCGAAGCCTGTATTCGGTCAAAACGGCAGCGGAATGCATACACACCAGTCGCTTTTTAAGGGCGAACGAAACGCATTTTACGATGAAAACGACAAATTCCACCTCTCAGTGCTCGGTAAGAAGTATATCGCGGGGATTTTGAGGCACATCCCGGAGATAACTCTTGTCTTGAACCAGTGGGTGAACTCTTACAAGAGGTTGATACCGGGCTATGAAGCTCCGGTATACATATCCTGGGCGATGCGCAACAGGTCAGACCTTATCAGGATACCGGGGTACCGCCCCGGCAAGGAAGACGCAATGCGGATCGAGCTCAGGTCTCCCGACCCGGCCTGCAACCCGTATCTGGCATTTGCAGCGATGCTTGCAGCCGGTCTGGAAGGGATCGAGAACAACTACGAGCTTCAAGACCCGTATGAAGGAAATATTTACGAGCTTCCTGAGGATAAAAGGGCGGAGCTCGGTATAGGGATTCTTCCTGAAGACCTGTACGAAGCTATAAAAACAGCCGAGAAGAGCGAGCTTCTCCGCCGTACACTCGGCGGCCATGTGTTCGAGAAGCTGATAGAGAACAAGAAAGTAGAGTGGGCCAGGTTCAAGGCACAGATAACCAGCTTCGAGCTGGAGCAGTACCTGCCGGTCTTATAACTGATGTATCGTGCACTGATTGTAACCGATGACTGGAGGCTGGCGGATATGCTCACAAGTTCGCTGGCCGGGTCGAACGTTATAACCGCAAGCACCGGGACAAGCCTTGATGCGCTCGATATGGCGCTTTCGAAAGGCGGCCCGGATATTGTGGTCGCCGATCTGCGCCTTATGGACTCATCCGACCGGCTCATAGAGGCCATAAGAGAGCAGCCGGGGATCGAGGATGCTCCGATCATCGGTATACTGCCGGAATCCGCTCTTTCGTCTCTTCCGCTTCCTCCGCTGGATGATTTCGTGCTTGAGCCTGTATCCCTGCCGGAGCTTGCAGCGCGTATCCTGACCCGGCTCATCAAAAGCGGGACATCCGATGATGGAAATGTGGTAAAAGCGGGTAAACTAGAGGTAGATGTCGATAACTATAAAGCCCGGATAGGAAACGAAACGCTGGATTTGACCTACACGGAGTTCGAACTTCTCAGGTTTTTGGTCACCCACAAGGGGCGCGTGTTCACGAGAGAGGCACTCTTGAACCGGGTGTGGGGTTATGATTACTACGGCGGTGCGCGGACTGTCGATGTCCACATCCGCCGCCTGCGCTCGAAGTTGGGGCCGCACCAGTCGTTGATCGAGACCGTCCGCAACGTCGGCTACAGGTTCAGCGAGTAGAGACTTACAACATGTCCGAAACACGAAAGATACGCAGGGCAGTTATACCGGCAGCGGGCAAGGGCACAAGGCTTATGCCGCTGACAAAAGTAATTGCCAAAGAGATGCTCCCCCTGGGGCGCAAGCCTGTACTCGAAATTATCGTCGATGAGCTGAAAAGAACCGGCATAACGGATGTTCTGTTTGTCATATCGGAGGATAAAGCGTCCATTCCTGCTTATTTCAGGGACTATCCCGGCCTGTCAATCGACTGGACCGTCCAGAAAGAGCAGACCGGGCTTGCGACCGCGGTTCTATGCAGTGAAGAATATGTCAAGCATGAGCCGTTTCTGGTCGCATTGGGAGATGCCCTGATCACTCCGCTCAATCCGCCTCACGCTACCGCAAGAGTCCTCGATTGTTATTCCCGAACGAACGCCGAGTGTGTGGTAATCGTACAGAGCACGCCCAAAGAGGAGTCTTTCCGCTACGGAATGGTCCGGCCAGCCAGATGGGACGGGCCATGCTTCGAAATCGACCTTCTTATCGAAAAACCTTCTCCTGAAGAGTGTCCTGGGGAATACTCCATCGCTGGGAGATATGCTTTCGACCCGTCCATCTTCGATTACATCAGAAATACTCTGCCCGGCGCGGGAGGAGAGCTACAGATAACCGATTCCATACGCCTTATGATCGACGGCGGCAGGCCGGTCTGGGGCGTACCCCTCACAGGAGAAGAGACCAGACGCGACATCGGCACGTTTCCAGTATACTACGAAGCATTCGTGCTTTTAGGCAAGGACGACCCGGACTTTGCCGAAGCAAAGCAACTGTTTGACATGCTGACCAGCGTTTGAGATAATTATCCCGTGAAACCTCATCTTTAGGTCTTCATCTTCAATAATATATATTAAGGAAAGTAGAGGAAAAGAGACTTGTCGATCCCGATGGCCAACTTGGCAGCCCAATACCGCGCAATGGAGTCCGAAATCAATTCGGCGCTTCGCGGCGTCCTTGAAAGCGGACGGTTTATCCTGGGTGAAAATGTGTCTTCTCTTGAGGAGGAAGTTGCCGCTATGTGCGGGGCGAAATATGGCATCTCAGTGGCTTCAGGCACCGATGCTATAACCATCTCGCTCGCTGCGCTCGGAATCGGCCCCGGCGATGAGGTCATCACGACGCCGTTTACCTTCGTAGCAACGACCGAAGCAATTGTTATGGTGGGGGCGCGCCCCGTTTACGTGGATATCGATCCGGTTACGTTCAATATCGACCCGGAACAGATGAAGAAAGCCATCACTTCCAAGACAAAAGCCCTCTTGCCCGTTCATTTATACGGCCAGTGCGCCGAAATGGATGATATTCTCGAAATGGCCGACAATTACGGCCTGATTGTCGTCTGTGATGCGGCCCAGGCCATAGGATCGGCTTATAAAGGCAAGCAGATCGGTATGATGGGAGATGCCGCTACGCTGAGTTTCTTCCCGACAAAGAACCTGGGGGCCTGCGGCGACGGTGGAATGATCCTTATGAACGATGATGATGCCGCAGAAAAGGCGAAATCGCTCAGGTTCCACGGAATGTCTTCCTCATACAGCTACAAGTATGTAGGTTTCTGCAGCAGGTTGGATGCGCTGCAGGCGGCAATTCTTCGGGTGAAGCTCCCCAAGATCAATGAGTGGAACGAAGCCAGAAGAGAGCACGCTTCGGTTTATAGCAAGGTGCTTCAAGGCAGCCGTATAAAAGCTCCAGTCGAATCGCCGGGCAGTTACCATATTTACCATCAGTACACAGTCCGCACTCCTGCCCGCGAGGCTACTCAGGCCATATTGAAAGAAGCAGGAGTCGATTCTGCCGTATACTATCCTGAGCCGCTCCACGTGCAGGACGCTTATACATTCCTGGGCTACAAGGAAGGTGATTTCCCCGCAGCCGAGCAGGCATCCAAAGAGGTGCTTTCGATTCCGGTGCATCCTGAGTTGACATCGGACCAGGTGAGTACGGTCGCCGACGCGCTGTCCGCCGCTTCAGAAAAGGTATAATCGCTGAAGTCAGGGAAGGAAAGGAGAGGAGAAAGATACAGGGGGCAGCAGTTGTAAATCCTCTGCACTCTGAACTCTATACTCTGGACATAACAATGAAGGCAATGATACTTGCCGCGGGAGTCGGTTCGAGACTCGATCCGCTGACCCGCCATATTCCGAAACCGATGGTCCCAATAGTAAACAGGCCGGTTATGGAACACATAATCGAGCTTCTTGCGAAGCATGGGGTCAAGGACATCATGGTCAACCTGCACTATCTTGCCGGTCAGATAGAAAATCATTTCAAAGACGGCAGCAAGTGGGGAGTCAACATTAAATACTCCAAGGAAGACCGTCTCTGGGGCGACGCGGGAAGCGTAAAGCGGTGCGAAGAGTTCTTTGATGATACGTTCCTTGTGGTCGGCGGCGACGACCTCGCCGACATCGACATAACTCGGATGCTCCGGCTGCATAAAGAGAAAAAAGCGATTGCGACAATCGCACTTTCTCTTGTCGATGATCCGTCCGAATACGGAATAGCGCTCTTAAACGAGCGAGGCAGGATCACCAGGTTCCTCGAAAAGCCGCGCGGTGAGGTAATATTCAGTAACACAGCCAATACGGGCGTCTATATATTCGAGCCTTCCGTGCTCGACCTCATCCCGAAAGGTATTGCTTACGGTTTCGGACACAATGTCTTTCCGAGGCTTCTTGAACACCGGACAAGGTTCTACGGCTATCTTACATCCAGTTACTGGCGCGATGTCGGAAACCTGAAGCAGTATCAGCAGACGCATTACGATGTTCTGGACGGGCGGGTCACGATCAAGATCCCTTATGAAGAAGTCCGAAAATACATCTGGATCGGCGAAGGCACTGAGATCGACCCAAGCGCTGAGATCGGTTATCCGGTAGTTATAGGCAAGAACTGCAAGATTGGCAAGAACGCAAAAGTTAAGGAATATTCGGTGCTTGCCGATGGCTGCGTGATCGAGCAGGATGCTGCGGTGAAACAGAGCGTGCTCTGGCATGGGGCTACGGTTATGGAAGGCACAAAGCTGGAGCGATGCGTAGTCGGCACAGGCTGCAGAGTGAAATCAAACGCCTCTGTTTTCGACGGAGTCATAGTCGATCCCTGCGGAAGATAATTTTTAGATATAACAAGAAGGAACACAGTTAGGAAACAGGAGACAGATGTCCTGTAACCAAGGTATGGAACATATTACTCTGCTTAATGTAAGAGTCGATAAAGTGAATATGGCTGGGGCGCTCGAAACTATCGAGAAGTTTATCGAAAGTGGGGCGCCCCACATTGTCGTCACGGCAGATGCATCGGCTATCGTTATAGCCCAGCAGGATGAAGAGCTGAAACGCATCATAAACGAGGCCGATCTCGTCACCCCGGACAGCACTGGGATCATGCTTGCGGCAAAGTGGAATAAAGACCCTCTCTTCGAGAAAGTATCCGGTGTCGACATTGCAGTCAATCTTGCGGATATTGCTGCTGTGAAGGGTTATTCCATGTACTTGCTGGGAGCAGCTCCCGGCGTGGCTGCTGAAGCTGCGGAAAACCTGAAAGAGCGGTTTCCGGGGCTCAAAATCGCGGGCGTACACGACGGGTTCTTCACGGACGATGAGCCGATAGTGCGGGAAATATCGGAATCCGGCGCGAATATTCTGCTCGTCGCTATGGGGATACCCAAGCAGGAAAAATGGATCGTAAAACATCTTGACCAGCTGGGCATCGGTGTCGCGATGGGCGTAGGAGGGACATTCGATGTCCTTTCAGGACGTGTCAACCGTGCTCCTGAATGGATGCGCCGCCATGGGCTCGAATGGCTTCACCGGCTGGCAAGCAATCCCAAGAAGATAAGCAAGGTTGCTACGCTTCCGAGGTTTCTCGTGATGGTGCTGGCGGATAGGTTCTTTGGTGGAAAGAGGTAAAGGATGCAGGAAGTAAAAAACGGCGGGTCTCCACTGCTTATAGTCGGAAGCGTGGCTCTGGACTCGGTCAAAACCCCGCTCGGACAAGTCGATAATGCTTTGGGCGGCGCTGCAGTGTATTCATCCGTTGCGGCGAGCTTCTTCACTCCGTCGATGGTAGTCGGCGTAGTCGGAGAAGATTTCCCGAAGGCGCATATCGACTTCCTTTCAAGCCGTGGGGTAGATACCGCTGGTATTCAGGTCCAGCCAGGAAAGAGTTTTAGGTGGGGCGGCTCGTATGAGTTCGACCTGAACCAGGCTCATACGCTTTTCACCGAGCTTAATGTCTTTGCAGACTTCAAACCTGTCATCCCGGAGGCTTACAAATCTGCCGAATATGTATTTTTAGCTAATATCGACCCTGACCTGCAGCTTCAGGTGCTTGATCAAGTGAAAAACCCCAAGTTCGTAGCCTGTGACACGATGAATTTCTGGATCGAGAACAAGAAAGACTCGCTTCTGGAAGTGTTGAAGAGGGTCAATCTGTCTTTTATGAACGATGCCGAAGCCAGGCAGCTTATCGGCACAGGCAGTCTCGTAAAAGCTGCATCCGAAATTCAAAAACTTGGGCCTAAAACGGTCGTCATAAAGAAGGGCGAGCATGGAGCTATGATGTTCAACGGGAACAACATGTGCTTTGTAGCCCCATCCTATCCGCTTGAGGAAGTAGTAGACCCCACAGGCGCAGGCGACAGCTTTGCAGGAGGGTTCCTGGGCTATCTCGCGCACACAGGCGAGATAAGCGACCGGAATATCCGAAAAGCGATCATCTGCGGGAGCACGATTGCCTCGTATAACGTCGAAGGCTTCAGTCTCAATAAAATGAAAGAGCTTACACCGCAGGATATTTCCGATCGCTACAACGAGTTCTCCGAACTCGTGCTCTTCGAGCCGTTGTAATTTAGAATATAGGATTTGGGGAATGGTGGAGAATATTACCATTCCCTTTTTTCTTTGGAGTTCGAAATACCGCTACACGTCCCCATTCTCCAGGGCATCCATGCCCCTGCTGACTACTGAAACCTGACAGTTATTCCCCCTGTTTACGCCAACCCACTGCTGGGAAACGTACCACTGTAGACTGACATATTCAGGAGCGACCGAAAATGATGCATGGGTGGTATACAGACGGATGGTGGTGGGGTGTGTGGCTTATGTGGATATTTATGGTACTCTTCTGGGCGCTCGTAATAGTTGCCATCGTGTTGCTCATCCGATGGCTGGCATCGAGACCGCTGGCGGAGCCTCCGGTTGGCGGGGTTATGCATGAGTCGGCGGTAGAGATACTGAAAAGGCGCTATGCTAAGGGCGAGATCACGAGGGAGCAATTTCTGGAGATGCGGCGTGAATTGGAAGAACATCCAGAATCATCCGGCTAGCTGCAGGCTTTACAGGAGGAAGACATGAGAAGAGATAGCGGACAATCGATTCTATGGATAATCCTACTGATATTGGCGATTATCATACTCCTTCCTATCGCCCTCGGAGCGATCAAAGTGTTATTTGGTGTAGTCAGGTTCATACTTTCGATCATTCTGGTTGTCTTTATCATAATCGTGATCTGGAGGCTGATAGTCGGCAGAGGACGGGCGTAGCTATCAGTTTTGAAACGCGAATTACGCGGATTTAGGGATTCAATAACCTGAGGCTGATTTCGTGTTACAATAATATAGATCAAACTTCTCTCCAGATGAAATACTGATGAATCTGCCGGTTGTAAAGCCTGAAGAATTGGGATTCGATAAAAAACGCCTGCAAGCGGCGGATGATATTATCCGCCGCGGGTTGGATAACGACTTATATCCCGGCGTGGTCTACCTTATCGGCGGAAAGAATGGAATTCTTGAACCGCAGTGCTTCGGTTACACAAGACCGGGCGGTGGGCAACCCGTCCAGCCGGATACGGTGTTCGATATTGCATCGCTTACCAAGCCTGTAGCGACCGCAGCTTCGCTTCTGATCCTTATTGAACAAGGCGCCATTGGGCTTGAACAGCCCTTGTCGAAATATTTTCCAAAAAGCAGCCTCCCGCACTTGTCAAAAGCGAACATTATTCACTTATTGACCCACACTTCCGGCCTCCCTGCCTGGAAAGATTTTTATTCGGACGGCCAATCTTCCGATGACGTGATTGAAGGGATACTGTCGACGCCGCTAGATAGTCCCCCTGGCAAAGTGTACACATACAGCTGCCTCGGATACATGCTTCTTGGAGAGATTGTGCGGATAGCGAGCGGAATGAGGCTCGATAAGTTCGCTGAAATGAACATATTCGGTCCTCTGGAGATGCATGACACAACATTTAACCCTTCGGGTAAGCTGACCAGCCGGACTGCGGCTACAGCCAATTCCCCAAAGAGAGACGGGCTGCTCATAGGTAAAGTTCACGATGGAAACGCTTGGGCTATGGGCGGAGTGAGCGGAAATGCGGGGCTATTTTCGACCGCGCTGGACCTAGCGCGGTTTGCGGTGATGCTGCTCTCGGGCGGCTGCGGTGTGCTGCCCCAAGCCGGAGTGCAGCTTATGTTCCGGAATATGCTTGACCCGTCTACCGGCGGGCATACCGCCGGTTGGTTCATTTATCCAAATATGATGCTGCCCGGCGGTGATTTGCTACCATCTGGGACAATCGGTCACACAGGTTTCACAGGTGTATCTATAGTGATCGATGCAACGTGCGATATATTCGTGATTTTACTGACGAACCGTGTGTGTAGAACGGACGATGGTATGGAATTTCGGAAAACTCGAAAATTATTTCACGCTGCAGCCGCGCAAGCGATGTTAAGGTAGTATAAATTCAGAGCTTTTTTTGTGCTTTGTATATGTTTCAGTCTTGACATGCTGGAGAAAAGGTCATATACTTGCGATAGTTGAGCTTGCATGGACAAATTCCGCTCAAGCTCAATGCAGCTGGATCGTGGTTTAGGATGCACGAGATACTATTAGGAAAGGAAGAAGTAGTATGACCAAACAGAAGGTGCTGGTGATAGACGACGAAGAGAACGTCTGTGAGCTAATATCGCTCTACTTCGACAAAGCTGGATACGAAGTTGCCACTGCCCCTGACGGCGCAGATGGAATCGAAAGAGCGCGCCAGTATCGACCGGATATCATAATCCTGGACCTTATGTTGCCAGGGATGGATGGTCTGGACGTATGTAAAGAAATTAGAAAATCCAGTAATGTTCCAATTATTATGTTAACCGCCAGAGTTGATGAAGTTGATAGAGTATTAGGACTTGAAATAGGTGCAGATGATTATATAACAAAACCGTTTTCCCCTAGAGAGCTTCTGGCGAGAGTAAAAGCCGTCCTCAGACGTGCAGCTTATGTTCCCAGCCCCGATGAGCAGCAGGTGCTCAACTTACCTGGCTTATCTGTAAGCCGAATCTCCCGCGAGGTCGTTGTGGGAGACCGCAAGGTAGACCTTACCCCAAAAGAATTCGATTTACTTTGGTACCTTGCATCCAACCGCAACCGCGTTTTCACAAGAGAGCAGTTGCTCGAACAGGTCTGGGCGTATCAGGAATTTTACGGTGATGAGAGGACTGTAGACCAGCATATCAAACGCCTTCGCCGCAAGATTGAGAATAATGGAAGTCCCTGCAGGATTACAACAATCTGGGGCGTTGGTTACAAGTTCGAGATCAGAGAGATCGCAGTGGTCTAGCTGTCGTTTATCACTTGTAGATTGTGCATCCGTACAATAGAGGGCGAGATTATTTTATTTATCTCGTCCTCTATTTTGTTATTATGGTGTTATGTCCGAAATTGTGAATAACACTGGTTGTAATTTAAGTCGTTTTTAAGTTGACAGGCTGTCAGCCTTGTGGTATATATCAATCAGAGTAAATGGATCCAAAGGAGAAGGTGACTCCGATGGCACTTTCAAGTAAGAAGAATGGCTTTACACTGATCGAGTTATTGGTTGTAATAGCCATCATCGCGGTCCTGGCAGCGATACTGTTCCCGATATTCGAGACCGCAAGAGAAGCAGCGCGTTTGACCAAATGCTTGAGCAACATCAAACAGGTGAACAATGCAGCTCTCCAATATGCCGATGACAACAACGGCAGGTATGTTGCCCTCAACTGCTATGATGCAAGACCAATGGACGAGAATTGTCAGCCATGGAGGGCCGGTTGGAGACAGGAATCGGACTGGAGAGAATCAGGTCTCTATAAGTATGTAGCCAAGTCAAAAGAGATCATTGCATGTCCTTCAGACACAAGGAATGCCAGGATATCTGGGCTGAATATTCCTTCAAAAGACAGATATACCTACAGCTATACGCTGAATTTCTGGATGACTTGGATATTTCCTCACCTTCCTGACCTTCCGTTTTCGTCTTACCCGGACGGCTTGGGAAATACCTATCATGGTAGATTCTGGCGTGCGGATTATGAAGGGTTCCCGATAAACTGGTTCAGACAGCCGTCCAAGATGGTTACCTTTGTCGAGGAGAACACAGATCCCAGGCAAAACCCGCTTGGCCTGCTGAACGATGCGCTTTTTATAGGCAGCGACATGCTTGCGTACAAGCATAATGGCGTTGCAACTGTAGCGTATCTTGACGGTCATGTTGGAAAAATAAAGGGGAAGGATATAACTTCTTTCTATGGGAAGGATTCCAGAGGAAAGTTAATATTCTACAACTCAAACTGGCTAAACAATCTGTAGAAGGTTTACAAGCATCAAACGGTTTTATGTGGGGGCGGAAGTGGAGATTTCCGCCCCTTTCCACATTATGATCTTCAGAAATTGCTTCAAGATTGACTAATGCAGACCTCTATGGTAGAGTTAGAATGAGCCTATCTATAAAGCACAAGGGCGTCTGTCACTTCTCGATCCCTGTGGCTGCCGGTGAAGACCGGAGTCACCGGGAGTGGAAATATACAAAAGCCAATCGCCCGGCAGGGGGAATAATTTTGCGAGCAGTATCAATAGTTGTAGCAATAGCTCTCTTGGCTACATATCTGCCTGTTCCGGCAGTTGCAGAAACCAGCCGCGTGACCATAGTCTCACCGAGTGCAGGAGAGACCGTCAACGGACAGAGCGTGGAAGTATCGGCTGCCTATAATACAGATTCTTCTGCAAAAGTAACGCGTGTGGAAGTCCTGGTTGATGGTGTATCCTGCGGCATTAAGCACTTTGCTAACCCGGCAACCAGAGGTATAGCGTCATTTTTGATCGATACCACACGGATCGGGAACGGCGGTCATAATGTTGTTATCAAAATATTCTCCGGCGACAAGCTGGTCGGTTCGACATCCGGCAGATATAAGATCGGAAACCGCCCCCTTGATGTGGTCGCGCCGGACCTTCGGTTCGCCGGCATTAAGAAAGGCGATGTTGTATCCGGTGTAGCATATATAGAGATTGCCGCAAAGGACAACGGACGGGATAATCCGCTGGTTTCCGTATTTGTAGACAAGAATCTCAAGCTCATTAAAAATGTTCCGCCGTACGTTTATGAATGGGATACGTCCAGGTGCGAGAACGGCAAACATACGCTGGAAGCGTGTGCCTACGATTCATCCGGCAACAAGAGTGAGGCCGAGACAATCGAAGTGCTTGTACAGAATGGCGGAAAATCGTCGATAGCTGCCAGCCCAGCGCCGGAAAAGGTTGCAGTCGCTAATGCTGACATCCAACCAATAATCCCGATGAGCAGGGAAGCCAAGGCAACGGCTGCTAGATCGGTCGATAAGGTAAGTTCGATCAGCAGTAAGGCAAATTTCCCTGTCGCAAAGCCGGAGTCCCCGGTTATGACAGCCAGGGCTCAAGTAACTCTTCACGAAGAATCATCCAAGTCTTCCGTGAGCAGAGTGACTATTCCGCCCGCAGCATCAGCCGAGATTGCTAAACCGGCTGTCGTTGCTGTTGCCCCTGATGCCAAAGTCAAATTGCCCGTAACCTCAGTGCCGTCCGTTGATGTTTCCAAGATACAGACAGATAACAGACCTGCAGCCGATCCGGCCAAGACAAAGCCTGGTGTTGCTGAGTCCGGTAGAATCTCATCAAACGTAATAGCATCGCTTCCTTCCGATATGGAAGCAGCGCCCGCGTCTACGATGTCTCCATCCGTTGCGCCTCCGGCTGCGACAACGGCAAATCAGCGGGTCGGTATGGATCAATCCACGCTTGAGAGCGTCAGTACTGAGTCTGAGTTCGGACAGAGGCTTGCAAGGCCTCAGACAGCGACGACTGTATCTGCGACTAAACCTGTAATGATGGCGGCTGCTCCCAAGCCTGTAATTCCTGCTGTGCAGCCTTCTTTGGAACCCAGGAAGGTGAAGCTGACTCTTGAGACGAAAAAAATCAACGGAGTTGTGGTCTCGGAGCTTCGTTATGTGATCGAATCAGCCAGTGGAACTATCGTTGCCTGGGATCCAAGGCTGAAAACGGTACTTGCCGTAATTGGAGGAAGGAAATTTAAGCTTCGCATTAATGACAGGACCGCAATAATCAATGGAAAGGCGATGCGGCTGGCAAGCGCGCCGTATGTCAATTCCAAGGGCAGAACGGTGGTCGATGTCAAGCTCCTGAAGAGCCTTGTGGGAACCAGGCTCGACCGTGATGAAAAGAGCGGCAAGTGGGTGCTGGTTTCAAGATAGATTGAAACATGAAGTAAAAAAGAGCCGGGATCACGCTGTGTGACTCCGGCTCTTTTTGGTTTGTAAGCTCTTCGCTTTCGTTAATCTTTGGATGTTCCCGATGATGTGCTCTTTTTCGATTCAACCGGTCCCGACTTTTTATAGTCGTTTACATAAAAGCCAGAGCCTTTGAACACAATACCTACAGGAAACAGTACCTTTCGGACGCGTCCACTGCACTTTTCACAGACAGTTATAGGATCGTCTGTGATCTTCTGGAATACCTCAAACCGATGGCCGCATTCGCAGCATTCGTACTCGTAAGTAGGCATTGACAATCACACCGGACGCAAGACCGGATCGTTAGGGCCTTGCTCCGCCTTCCAACTTGTAGTATTTTGACCGCATTATTCTCTTTGTAAATAATGCTCTGGGGAAACCGGGGCGTTTACCAGGGTTTGAACCCGTGCCGCCGAGAGGCGGCCAACCAAATTATACCACCAAAACAGCCTTAGCATCAACAGCCGTTGCGGGGGATAAAGGGCTGTTGATAGTAGTGGATTGACCTGAACATTGTGTGCTTGCCATCCTGTTTCCTATTTTTCGGGGAGATATTTTGTCAGAATGACCTTGCAGCCGTCGCTGTTGTCGAATTCGATCTTATCCATGAATTTCTTCATGAGTGGGATGCCCCGGCCGCGCCGTGAAGCAGGCGGAGGCATATTATTTGCGGGTGACGGGATGCAGCCGCAGCCGTGATCTTCAACGACAGCCTCTAGCCGGTCGTCATAAAGCCGTATCGTGAGCTTGGCATATTTGTCAGGCGCTTTCCAACCGTGGGTTATGGCATTTACACAGGCTTCGAACACTGCGGAGACTATTCCGCATTTGTCCTTACCGGTGAACCCTATTTCGGCAGCGGATTTCTCGGTTAGCTCCCGGCATTTGGGAAGGTCCTTCATACCTTCGGAAAACTTGATTGCAACTTCCTTAACCGGCATATCCGGCTCCATCCTTAACGACGGTGTCATCGATGACAATATCTACGAGTTCCTGAAAACCGGCAGTCTTGAGGACATAAAGCGGATGGCTGTTCTTCTGCGTAAGGACCCTGAGACGCCTGCCACGGTTCAGCATAGTTGCTGCAGCTCTTGCGATATATTCCAAAACAGCCGTATCGATGAATGTAGCGGGCCTTATATCCACAGCCAGGCTCTCTGTTGTCTCTGAAGCGTCCCGCAAAGCCCGTCCGAGTTCGCCAGCATTGCTTAAATCCAGCTCACCATAGCCTGTAACGGTGACCTCGGAGCTATTACCTTCAACAATGATTGTTCCAGGTTTCATATCAAGCCTCCGCCATATCCACGAGCTCGAATGCAACAATAGCTGCATCATCCTGCAAACTTCCACCAGCATGAGCCCGGGCTGCTTCCAGAAGACCATCCGGTATTTCATTCAGCGAAGCGCCTGGGTTCTCTGAAAGATATTTTATGATGCCTTCTCTGCCGAAAAGTGCGGTTGCATCCGGCCTGGCCTCTGTTATGCCGTCTGTAACAAGGATGAATGCGTCACCCTGTCTCAGTTCAAGAGTCGCTTCCGGGTAGTCGTATCCTCCGAGGACGCCGAGTACTCGTCCGAGTAAGTCAGGTTCATATATTTCGCCGCCTGTGGTCAACACTAATGGAGGTTCATGCCCTCCGTTAGCATAAGTGACTGTTTTTGTGTTTACATCGAGCACCGCGAAGAATGCTGTAAGCATTCCGTGACCGTTACTGGGGTCTTTGCTGAGTGCTTCATTAGCCAGGGTCATAACTCTGCCCGGACTTGGGTCGAGGTAGGCATAGCTTCGGATGGCGTATCTTGCCGCGGCAACGCGTATCGCAGCGGGCAGGCCCTTTCCGGCCACATCGCCGATCAATATGCCGATTTTACTTAAACCGAGGTCGAAGACATCGTAGAAATCTCCTCCGACTTCAGCCTCCAGAAGAGCCGGTTGGTATTTTACCGCCACCCTGCAGCCGGTGATATTGTAGTTGACTTCCGGCGGGATCAGAGCCTGCTGCAGCATATTTGTTATCCGCCGTTCGCGTTGCAGCAGGTCATTTTGCTTTTTCGCAAACGCCATTCTTTCGCTTATATCGCGAAAGACGCTGATCACACTTATTATCCTGCCGCTTGCATCACGCACAGGAGAAGCGCTGACGCTGAGTACTACTTCTTTTCCACTCGAAGTGGTGATCGTGTAGCTGACATCCTGTATTATTTCTCCCTGCAGTACCTTATAAGCAGCTGTCTCTTCGACCGACATCTGTTTTCCGTTTATTCCTAAGAATGGGAACCTGTTGCCCCAATCGTCAAACGGTTCATCCCTGGATACACCGAGAATTTGCCTGCCTGCCTGGTTTATCCATATGATATTCCCTGAGGTATCGATAATAAGCACTCCATCGGTCATGCTGGACATAATTGTTTCTATTTCGGCAGCCCGGTACTCGGCATTTTCGCGCAGTTGCTCGATCTCTTGCCGTATGCGCACATCCTCAGTAACATTGACAAGCGTCAGTGCAAATCCACGGGTAGTGCCGACAGGGTCGCCGCCGTATCTGATGGGGAAAAGCGTCCAGTTCCAATAGGTAATACTGCGTTCTGGCTGGAGTTTGTATACAAAAGGTTTTTCTTTTACCGTATAAGGCAGCCCGGTGCCGCGCACCATCTCGAATATCTGCTGGTTTTCTTTATCCGGAAAGAGGTCAAAGTGGTTGCGCCCGATCAATTCTTCTTTTGTGTAACCTGATTCTTCGGCGTAAGCCTGGTTGACCCACACGAAGTTGAAATCGGAGTCAAGATATGCCAGATTGGCTTCAGTGCAGTTTGTAACGATTTCCGCAATTGCCAGTTGCCATTCGATCTCAGAGCTCAGATGGCGGGAGTTTTCATCAAATTCAACTTTGCCTGCGTCGATAGCGAACCGTAAATCCGCCGGATCGACGATTACCATGTCGTATTGCTTCGAAGCGAGTGTTTTGGCAGCCTCTGCAGTAGCATCGACGGATTCGAGTATGCAACCGGCGTTAGCCAGCGTTTGAGTTTCTTCTGCACCCAGTTTATTTCCAACTACCAATACCCGTTTCAGGTCTGCCATATCAGTATTCTCTCAATGTAGACGACATTATATCATATTTGCGGCCTCTTGAAACTGTAAATTCACAGTCCGGAGATATAACGTCATTCCGAAGCTTAATCAGCACCCGGTAAACCGTTAGCAAAAACCTAGTATATAGGCCGGTCTGTCTACTATGGAATAATTCCTAAGAAATACAGGGAAGTGTTTTTGTGTAAAGGGTATTATTAGTAATAGCTTCTTTACTCGCTTCTCGCGAATAGCAGGAGGAATGTCAGGTGGATGAATACTGTTCGAAACCGGCACGAAGCGGCCTTTATCTGGTGATCATCGCTGTTCTAGCAGTCTTTATGCTGCAGGGCTGCGGGGGTGGCGGAGGAGGAGGGATATCCGCGACTGCCGGTACCGGCATTTTAAGGGGTGTCATCTACGCATCCGATAGTGTCACTCCGGTAGCAGGAGCTACAGTCTATGTTCCGGTGGGCAGAGCCTCCACACCCGAAGCGGCCATTACATCGACTGTAACGGCTGAAGATGGATCGTTTACGCTTACGGGTGTTCCCGCAGGAAATACAGTGATCAAGGTCGCAAAAGACTCGTGGTCACAGAGCATCAATGTCACTGCAGTAGCGTCTGAGACTGTAGTCCTTCCAAAAGCGACCACCACGCTTCTGGATACAGCTCCCGGTTCGCCTTTCGATAGTGGTTCGGACGATTCAGATGGACTCGATGCACCTCCAAGTGCACCGTTTAAGTGCACTGATAAGGATACGGAGGATATGCCTCCGGCACCACCGTTTACAAAGTGATTAGCAGGGATTTAAAGAAGTGACGGAGACCCCACCATCTCTTTAAATCCCTCCTTCTTCATAATTCCACGCTAAGAAGCCTCTTTACCGGTTGGATAGCCGTTCCTTTGGGAATATACAAGCAGCCTTTACGATATTTCAAGCTGATTTCTCAATATTTATGATCAACTCTCACGCACCTGGTGGTAATATGAGGCTTACAGCACTTTATACATTGCTGGTCTTTATCTTTCTTGCACAAGCTATAGCTCAGGATGAAACGGTTGCGCCGGTAACCGTCTACAGAAACGTCGAACGGATCGAATTCACCGGCAATACGGTCATCTCAAGCGATGAACTGCTCAAAATCGTCGGCATCAAACCCGGACAACTCCTTACCAACGTTGAACTCAGCAGGGGAGTCCAGGCCATTACAGATGCGTATAGAGACCGCGGCTATCTTGCTGTCGTGACAGGTGATATTGTTGCTCCATTTCAGGAGACTGGAGTTCTGCGCATCCCGATCACTGAAGTCCATGTGTCCGAGGTGAGGATAGAGGGGCTTCAGCGAACGAAAGAATTTGCTGTCCGAAGGTTGCTGGAAGTGCAGCCGGGGGTGTTATACAGCGTTGCCGCTCTTCGCAGGGACGCTGAACGGCTGTTTGCGCTCAATATATTCGAATCAGTCAATGCAAGGCTTGCCGAGGCAGATGAACCCGGTAAAATTGTTGTTGTATGGGAGCTTGTCGAGCGGAAACGCACAGGATTCATCACGGTCGGCGGAAGTTACAGTTCGAGAGATAACCTCGTAGGCAGCGTAACCGTCACTGAATCGAATCTCCAAGGTCTGGCGGAACAAATCAGGCTGACGGCGAATGTCAACAGCCTGGATGCCAGGCTCGGCGGAGAGCTTCTCTACTACACTCCGTGGGTCGCTCCAAAAACATCGATGACGCTCAGGGCTTTCGATCTGGCAAGTTACAGGTTCGGGAGAGACTTGGTAAACGGAACGGATATCGATAGGTATTACGAGCGTGGAAAAGGCGGGCAGGCGCTTTTTACCAGGTCACTGACTAATGTCCGCAGACTTGTGGGAGGAATCCGGTACGAAAACCTGAACGTAGCCAACCTGCCGGTACAGCTTTTTATTGGTAATATTCCATCTCAGGATGGGACAGTTGCTGCAATATCGGGCGAGTATGTTACTGATCTGCGTGATTCGGTCGTATATCCCACTCACGGGCTGCTGTGGCGGGCTGTTCTGGAGCCGGGCCGGGTCAATCTGGACGATAACGGTGACAATTGGATCACGAAAGGCTCAGTTGAGATAAGAAGGTTCTTTGCGCTCGACCGGATACCGGTATTGCCCGGTCAGGCCGCAACGCGAAGGCCGCGAGTCATTGCCACGCGCCTTATGGCCGGAACAACCGTAGGCGATCTTCCTTTCTTCGAGCAATACTTTATTGGCGGGCTTGGAAGCCTGAGGGGTTACATCGAAGGCAGGTTCTGGGGTGATAATATGGCTCTCGCGACTGTCGAATACCGCCAGCCATTCGGGAGATCATTCACAGGAGTCGCCTTTGTGGACGCCGGTGATGCCTGGGGAAGCGATTTCCAGTTCCAGCCGGGTGTCGACACGGACTTCAAGCAGCACAAGGGCTTTTCCCCGCGAGCAGGAGTAGGAGTCGGCGTACGTTATACCAGCGAGATCGGCTCATTTGGCCTGGATTTCGCTTGGGGTGAGGAGTTCCGCACCCACATCACCCTCGGCGATACATTCTAGCAAATCAGATAATCTCCAGATAATCCTTGTCCGGCAGCTGCGGGAACGGCGCCGTCGGGAGCGTCTGATACCAGTAGGCAACGGACGAAATATCGTCCTGAAGCGGCAAATACCGGCCATCACTTCGCCACCCAAGCGCCTGGATCGTTACCTTGAGGTCTTTTTCAAACCGGACCGGGTCAGCTATATGCCAGCGGTACAGCCCGAACCTTGTCTGTGATCTGTACAGCCCGTCCGGGCGTATGACTTGAGGCAATCCGGCGTAAGGGGTCGTAAACTCACGGTAGCCGCCGTTTTCTTTGCCCAGGTCGAAGTCATAAGAGCCGCAGAAATAGTCCTCTGTGCCTGTCCCGCAGATAGTGGGCCACTCTACATCTCCGTCCATATAGAACTTGATCTCGCCTTCGCCCCACCAGCCGCAGTTGTTCACTCCCCATGCCATATAAGTCCCGACATACTGGCCTTGTCCTTTGACTCCGTCCAGGATCGTATGGACTTCTTTATACGGCAGAGGGTTGACTCGCCGGAACTGGGCGTGGAAGTAGGCTGCATCATCCGGCACATCGGTCAGGGTGTAGTCGATCTGGTAGAAGAGCACCATAGGCTCGCCAGCGATGTTCGTTACCGTCATCTTGCAGGATTTTTTAAACGGCATCTCCCAATAGCTGTTGAGCCCGCTTCTGGGATTGACGCAGACGGCGAGAGACGATACCTGAGCGTACTCATTCCAGCCGCATGCGAAAAAGTCGCCGATGGGACACTCGACAGATGGCGTTTCGCTGCCGTCCCAGTAGATTCTTAATATGCAGAACCGCCAGTGTCCGCTGGGAGTCATCCATATGTGCTGGATCGCGCCGGGGCCTTCGATGTCAGCTAAAGTCAGACACTCGCCGGGCTGGACCGTAACGCAAGGGGAAATCTTCCATCCCTGTCCGAGGTCGCGGGCGCATTTCGCGTTGTTTCCTTCCGTTGCCATCCCGACCTTGCCTTTTTCTCCGGTCGGGTTCTCAGCGCTTATCGAGCGGGTTTTAGCCGGCGACAAACGGCTGAGGTTTCCCATGTGCATTCCGAGGCCGTTGAAACTGGTCACAACGAATGACTCCTTTACTATGTTATCGGGATATATTTATGGATGGGCGTAGATAGCGGCGGCAACTACTAACGCGGTAATAAAAGCACAGATAACCCTTCTCATCGGATCTCCTCATACTACAACATGCCGCAGGGTAAGCGGCATCAAATCATAAATTAATACTTTTCGTCTGCAGATAGCTATTGCAAAACCCGTACCATTACCAGCTTTTTGGGATATTTATTGCTGAGGTTTTTTAGGCCATAGAACAAGCGTTCGCAGTAATGCCCTGTAAATATCATTATTTTGACCCCGTATTTCGCCTGAGTTGTTGTCTTATAATAGTGAACAACTAAATGCTGGCTTGGCAGCTGGAATTATGACAGGGGAGGGCGGGATGCTATCGAAAAAGCAGCGAAAAGCAATCAAACTGATGTTTCAGAAACCCGATGAGGAAGTGGCGGCTGAAGTCGGGGTATCGATAGAGACAATTGCCAAATGGCGGCTTTTCAAAGAGTTCCAGAAAGCGCTTGCCGCAGAAGAACGGGTGATCAGAGCCGCGGCTGCCAGGATAACATCGGATGCGTCGCTCGTCGCGGCGAAGAACCTGCACAGCCTGCTCTCAAAAAGTGCCGATGGTAAGCTCAGTTTGGACACACTCAAGGCCAGCGGCGCTTTTGCTGAGCGTGGGGAAGAAGCTGGAGAGACCCTTGAGGAGATCATCAGAGAGGTAGCGAAAGGCGATGAGAGCGGAGATTGACGCGAAACAGAGGATCGCTCTCGCAAGAAGGCTTTTCGGATGGCAGCCTCATCCAACTCAGCGGATATGGCTGATGGACGAAAGCCGGGTAAAGGTCGCGGCCTGTGGCCGCAGATGGGGAAAGACAGAAGCCGCTGCCGTAGATGCGGCAACCTTCGCCGTAGCCGCTCCGGGTTCAGTTCAGATGATCGTCAGTCCTACATATGATCAAAGTAGATTAATCTATGACACTGTTGAGAGGATGATATTTGACCAGTCGCTCATCCGGCGGGAGTCGAAAGCCACCAAAACACCTTACCCGAAGCTCAGGATCGGAAAAAGCTTGATCATGGCTCGGACAGCGGATGAGGATGGGCGAAACTTGCGCGGACATTCCGCTGACAGGGTGATAGTCGACGAGGCGGCTTATGTGAAGGATGCTGTGGTCGAAGAAGTGATTGGTCCGATGCTTGCAGACAGAGACGGGCAGCTTGTGATGATCTCGACTCCCTTCGGAAAGAACCACTTTTACAGGGCGTTTGTGAACGGGGTTGCAGCAGGCAAGGGTTCTAATAATCTGCATTTGGATAACATGCAAATGGTTGCATCCGAATGTAGCGGATCAGCACCTGATGGAACAGGCAGCGAAGCGAAAGGCCGTGAAGAGCAGGGGATGGACGGAGTTTCGTCCCCCTGCTCCGGCCGGTATTCTTCGTACAGGTTTCCATCCTGGGAAAACCCTCACATCAGCCGCGAATACATCGAGTTTCAGAGAAGCGTCGTCACCCCAAGGCAGTTTGCAGTCGAGTATGAAGCGGAATTTCTGGACGATCAGACCTCTGTTTTTCCGTGGGAGACTATACAGTCTGCCGTAAACCTCGGAAAGGCCGAAATTGATTCGGAAGAGCCATGGATTGTCGCCGGGGTCGATTGGGCCAGGTATTCGGACTATACCGCAGTCGTGGCGGTCGATGTCGGATCGTCGCCTTCAAAAATTATCTCCATAGACCGCTTCAACAGGCTCAGTTGGGAGTCCCAAATCGAGCGGGCGGCGGCATTTCTGGAGCGGAACAGGGTAAATGCAGTACTCACGGACCAGACTTCCGTCGGCGACCCACTTTTAGAGCAGCTTAGAAAGCGTCTCTGGGAAAACGGCGCAGGGATGGCTGTAGACGGCTTCACGTTTACCAATTCCGGCAAGCGGGAGATCATAGATAATCTGGTCATACGGCTTACGAACCATGAGCTTGCCATACCGGACGATGAACAGCTTATCCGCGAGCTGCAGTACTTCGAATATGAACTGACGACAGCCGGAAACGTGCGGATGAACGCCAGGTCCGGCTACACGGATGACATAGTGGCGGCGCTCGCGCTCGCAGCTTGGAGGGGCAGGTCGCATTCAGGGCCGGCGAGGTTCCTGGCGAGCGGCGAAAGGAGAAACGATGCTTACTAAACTTCGATCAATACTTAAGAAACCAAAAATGAAGGAAATGCTTGTTGTAGACCGGCTGGCAGGGGCGCTTGGGCGGATAGGAGTGTTGAACCCGGACGATCTGGTCACGAGCCGCGGCTATGAGATCTACGACCGGATGCAGGCCGACAGCCAGGTCAGGGCATGCCTCAATATCAAGAAACTCTCTATTCTGTCACGCGGCTGGCAGGTGAGGCCTGCTTCCGACAGGCCGAAAGATATAAAGATCGCAGATTTCGTGCGGTTTTGCCTGTCCGACATGCGCGGGTCGATCATAGATGTGCTTTACAACGTACTCGATGCCGTTGCCAAGGGGTTTTCCATCGCAGAGATCAACTACAAGCTCATCGAAAAAGGCCCTTACAAGGGTATGATCGGGCTGGATTCCATCAAGTCGAAAGACCCGGCAGGAATCAGCTTCGAGTCGGACGAGTTTTTGAACCTGATCTCACTCAGGCAGAACAGTTCGATAGATGTGGAGCTGCCACCGGAGAAGTTTCTTGTCTACACCTATATGTCGCGCTACGAATCGCCCTACGGGACATCTGATCTCAGGACGGCATACCGGCACTGGTGGAGTAAAGATGTAATCCTCAGGTTCTACAATATCTTTTTAGAGAAGTTCGGCTCGCCGACAGTGTTGGGGGCTTATACCAGAGGCACTCCGAAGAGCCAGCAGGACGATTTGCTGAAAGTCCTCGACCGGATCCAACAGGAGACGGCGATTGTGCTTCCTGAAGACATAAAAGTCGAGCTTTTAGAGGCGCAGCGGAGCGGCGAGTCCGGCTATCTACAGGCGATAGAGTACCACGACAGGCAGATTGCCAAAGCGATCCTTGGCCAGACGCTGACGACGGATGAGGGGATGCGTTTCGGTTCGTTTGCGCTTGCCAAGGTGCATCTGGACGTGCTTAGAATGGTGCTGGAGAAAGTAAAAAGGGACTTGGAAGAGTCCGTAATGACCGAACAGCTCATCCGCAGGCTGGTGGATTATAACTTCAGGACGGACTTTTACCCGGAATTCTCGCTTGGGACGCTCCGTGAGCGCGATCTTGATCTGCTGGCAAGTGTCGTGACAAAACTTGTGTCTGGCGGCGTGGTCGCACCGGATGAAGCGTGGATCAGAGACTATCTGGAGATACCGGCGGGATAGGTTTTGAATCGCGAAATGCGCGAAGAAGCACGAAAGACGCGAAAATGGGATTGGTGGAGACTCGTGCTTCGGGACGAACTGCAGTCCCGAAGCATACGTCATGCTGAACTTGATTCAGCATCCAGGAAAGTTTATCAAATCAGTGGGGAATCGTGCTTCTCCCCCTTTTCAACGAGAGGAATACCCGATGAATATACACAAAAGAAACAACGTTGACCCCAAAGAGCTTGTCGAACGTGATGCGAAACTCTTTACCGCCGGGGAATATCCCGACCGTGGAATCGAGATCACGCAGGATGACCTGGACAGGATGATTGAGGCTCACCAGCCTGTTCCGATCAAAATCGAGCATATAGACAGCCCTCTTGAGTTTGGAATGGTGACGAAACTCTGGCGGGCGGGGAAGGACCTTTTCGGCAGGCTCGTCTTCACCCCGGAAGCATGGGCGCTGGTGCAGTCGTCAGATGCGAAAAAGCTCTCGGTGGCTGTAAAACGCGATAAATCTGGTATTACGGAGGTGAGCATCGTCAAGCATCCGAGAATTGCCGGAGCTGCAGTGTTCGGCGGTGATGCAGTCGAGTTCCAATCTGAAATAAACGGAGGAGAAGAGATGTCAGAGACAAAATCAGCAGAGTTTTCGAAGAGAATATCGGACCTGGAGCGTGAACTAAAAGCACGTGACGTAGATTCACAGATAGACACGCTGAAACGGGCAGGAAAGCTTGCACCCGCATCGGAAGGACTCGCGCGGGCTATCCTTTCAGCTGGCGATTCGCAGGTTGTGACATTTGCCGATGTGGCAGAAAAGCCGGTCGCGGAGACGTTTCTCAAGTTTCTAGAAGCTCAACCGAAAGTGATCGAGTTTTCGGAGCTTGCCGACGGAGCGAAAGAGCCCGTAGAGATGAGCGAGGCTGAGCGGGAGGTCTATTCCAAGCTGGGACTTGAGCCGGAATCGGTGGCTAAATATCGGGGTAGATGAAAAAATGGGGAGTGGGTAGCTAATCCACTCCCAGAGAGGCAGTGTAACAAAAACTTTATATTGAACTATGCTGCTTTGGGCTGATCCAGCATCTCTGATGATTCGCGGGATCTGCACAGATCGGCAAAGGCTGTTTTGAACAGCGTATCAGGATCATTTGCAGCACAGGTCGGGAACGTAGCAAGCCCAGTATGTGCGGAAACCGGGATTTTCTGACCACGGGATACGATATCGCATGCAGCTATCCTTTTATCCAGCCGCCATGCAACTATCTCGGCTCCGGCCTGATCGGCGCATCTCAGCATTACCAGGAACGAATCACCTGCGTATCTTGCGACGAGGTCAGAGCTTCTGATCTCTTTCAGGATGATTTTTCCGACTGACTGAAGCACTCTGTCTCCGGTCACGTGCCCGTGGACGCTGTTGATCTCTTTGAATCCGTCCAGATCGACCAAGAGCAGCGATATTGGGTAGTTATGCGTTTTGGCGGTCTCAAGCTCGCGTGAAATGCATTCCCAGAAATATGCTCTATTGGCAAGCCCTGTCAGCGGATCGACAATAGTATGCAGCATATTTCCGCGCGATGCGGTGGCAAGCTCGGAAACCATCGACTGAAGTGCGGTGAGCCCAGGCCAGACCTTGTTTTTCCAGTCCGGCGCGCCGACAGGAATACTTGATGCGTATTTTACCGCCTTGGGAGCAGGTATTCCCGAATCAAGAGCGGCAGCAAGCGCGCTTGGAGCGCCCGGTTCGGTTGTGACAAGCGATGTAACGACATACCCTACAGTCTCATCTCCTGCTTTTATCGGCAGTGCGATGTCTGTGAGGTCCATTGAGCAATCAAACTCGGAATGGGCGCTGCCCGCTGCTTCGTGCCTGCCGCAGTTTCTGCATGGTTTCTTGGCTTTTCCCTGTCTGGTGAACTGCCAGCAGAATGTCTCCAATTTTTCGGACATGGTCACAAGCCTGCCGTTTGAGGAGACAAAAAGTATTGGGATGCCGAGCGCCTCTGTGAAAGTGTCCTGCACCTGCTGGAGCGTCGTTTCCGAAACCAACTCCGTAAGATCGTCGAGGACTATATCATCCGTACTTTTTGTGATGTACCGTTTCAAATACCCACCTCCAGGCCTCAAATCTGAACCATATTTGATTATGGCAGGCTGTGTGAAATACTGGAGGGGTTTGGATGATGGTTTTGAATCGCGAATTGCGCGGAGGAGCACGAAGAACGCGAAAGGGGATCTGCGGAAGCTCTATAGGTTTCCACCTTCAGAGCCTCAGTGGCTCATGGTGCTTCCGAGCTTGTTTTCCGGCGGGAGATTACTCGGCCTATCAGGAATGGGACATACATTGACGAAAAGAAGCATACCGATGCAACTAAGTGGTGCCAATCAAACAAACGCCAGTTGAAACCGCTAGATATAACTTTGTATAGATCAAAAGGGGTATCGCCGAGAGAAAAAATGATGAGAATGAATTTTGTGCAAGATCGAGTTTCAGGAGTCCACCTGGGATTATGCCAGGATAAGCCAATGTAAAGTGAAGGTATTGCAAGTATAAGGAATATGGCGGTAATAACTATTGTATTTTCATAAGCTGGAAGGATCCATACGAGAATTGCTGCTGGAATGGCTATTGCCAGAACAAAGCCCAGCAGATACACGATAGCCAACCATCCACTATTTTTAGTATTGCTACCTGTTTCCATACCGGCTCACCTCAGGCCACAAAGTAAAGAATAACTACGAAAGGAGCATACCATGACTGCAACTACTACTGCAAGAGAATCCAAACGAAAGGACGGGGAGCTTATCGCCTATAAGATGGCTGCCGTCAAAATCCCGAAAGGCGCGCTTGTCAACATAAACGCTGCCGGGTTCGCAACGAATGCATCAGACACAGCCGGAGAAACCTTCGCCGGAGTCGCCTATGAGACGGTCGACAATTCCGCCGGAGCCGCCGGCGACAATGTGATCAGAGTCGAGACTACCGGCACATTCGTCTTTGCCGACGGAGACTCGAACGGCGCACAGACTGACCTCGGAGTCGAGTTCAAGATCGTCGATAACCAGACCGTGACCGACGCCGCCACTACGAACAATATCAAAGCCGGGATGTGCGTCGAGTCGGTTGATGCCGCAAGTGTGCGCATAAGGATAAACCGTTACGCAAGCTAAAGGAGGTGTTTGATATTGCTTACTGCGTCAAATGAAACTACCAAACGCTCTCAAGAGGTGGTGGCAACCAGTGATGGTGCGCTTCGTGCCGACCCGTCAGGCAGCCGCTACCAGGACCTGGGGCTGGTTATAGATGCTACAAATGTGGCTGCCGGAGCATGTGTCTGGAGCAGCTACTACGAAAATGTCCAGTGGGTCCGCAATATTGTACTCTTTATCAAGAGTGACCAGCAGTATAGAGGCGTTTTAGTATCAAAAGACAGCAGCGGCACAGCCAGCGGTGATGCGAACTACGATGCTATTGTCGCTTCTGTTGCTGCATCGGGCAGTACATTCCGATTGCATAGAACAGGAATAGGTCTCACGTATGGTGGGTTCCTGGGGTATTCTGCAAAGTTCGGCGTAAAGAACGACAGCGCAGTGCAAGCATCATATGCCCAACTCCGTGTGCAGCTTCTCGGGCTTTAGGAGGTAATATGGACAATCTTATAAATCTGCTCACAACTGCGGGACTGGTCGAAGACGGGATGATCGTGCTTGAAAGGTACGAAGACGGCACTATAAGGCAGACTGTGGACGTAGAGACCTTTTCAGGCTTCTTCGCTGCGGCTGTAGATTCCGCTACACCGGGAAGCGAGTATGACATGCTAGTCGCCGCTGACCAGGGCAAGGGTTATTCCCGGTTTTTTGACCAGTGGCACGCTGCTGGAATCCTGTAGCACATATCACATTAATGAAGGAGGCTAATAAATGACTCTTGTAAAATCAGATATGCCCAGGCTGCTGGAAGCAGGGCTGAAAACGGTATTTTTCGAGGCTTATGACGCCGCATCGAACGATTCCAGGAAGATCATAACTGTCATTCCGAGCGAGCAGGACACCGAAACTTACGCATGGCTCGGTTCCGTGCCGAAGATGCGTGAGTTCGCAGATGAACGACTTCCCGCAGGACTGCTTGAGCACGAGTACAAGATCAAAAACAAGACCTGGGAGGCTTCTATCGCTGTCGACCGTGCTGCGATTGAGGATGACCTCTACGGCCAGATCAAGTTGAGAGTCCAGGGGCTCGCGCGCGAGACGAAGAGGCATATAGACGAGATAGTCTTCTCGCTTCTCGCGTCCGGGTTCAGCACCGTCTGCCATGACGGGCAGTATTTCTTCGATACGGACCACTCCGAGGGAGTATCCGGCACACAGTCGAACAAATGTACGGATGCGCTTTCGGCGACTGCGCTGCAGAATGCGATCACAGCGATGGCGAAGTTCAAGGACGACAGGGGCAAGCCGCTCGGTATATCTCCTGACGTGCTCGTAGTCCCGCCGGACCTGCAGTGGACTGCGCTGGAGCTTTTGAACTCGACTTATTACCCGGAGATACTGGACCCGTCGGACGGTTCGCAGAAGCTTGCAGGGAATCCGCTCAAGAACCGGCTGGAGCTGATCGTTTCGCCGTATCTTACGGACACCAACAACTGGTATCTGCTTGCCACGAACTGGATAGTGAAGCCGATTATCTTCCAGTCCCGTGTACCGGTGGAGTTTTCTGCGCTTGAAGGTACGAGTGAGAACGGCTTTATGCGCGACCAGTATATCTACGGTGTCCGCGCGAGGTACAACGCGGGCTTCGGCCTCTGGCAGACAGCATATGGCAGTCTGGTAGCGTAGGGACAAGCGATGGAGATTCGTGCTTCGGGATGAAAAGCGATCCCGAAGCATAGGATCTCTCAATTCTCGAACCGGAGGTCAAAATGGCTATTTCCATTACAAATGCCGATGTCAAGCGGAAATGCATGCTGCCTGCATCGGATACTACTTACGATACCTCTATAGACGCTTTGATCGCTGAGATGCAGCCTGCAGTGGAGTTTACCATCGCAGACAGCTACCTGGCAAATACTGCCGATACCAGACTTCAGGCTGCGCTCAAACTTGGCATTTTGGAGGTCATATCAGGCGAATTCCTGCAGCAGCTTGCCCGCGAAATGGGGAGTACCGAAGAGTTTTCAATCGGCGGCGTCACAATCGGCCAGATCAAAGAGCATGGCCCAGTGCTCATCCAGCAGGGTGCAGCACGGCTGGCGTCGTTTCTGAAGAGCATGCAGCCGATGATGACCGAAACGAACATATCGAGCACCACAAAAGACACCGAGCCGGTTTTTGCGGCTGATGAGACGGAGCAGGTCCTATGAGCGTGCTGTCGAGGGTCAACAAAAAGATCGAGAAGTTCGGGGAAGACTTTCTGATAAACGGCGTTACCAGGGGCAGGGGGTTCTTTCAGGTGATTAGTTCGGGCACGATGGGGATGTATTTCGATTCGTATGAGACCTCTGCCGTAGAGCGCCCGGCGCTGATCCTCATTACGGCAGCCGACTCACCGATAGCGGTTTCAGACACCGTGACAAGGGATGACCGGACTTACACAGTACGAAAGATAGTAGTTCAGCGGCTTGGAGGGACGGCTGTGGTCAAGATTGCGGCGTTTTCATAAGAAATAAGGAGGTTGGGCGATGAGAGTGACTGCCAACGAGGCGGGTGAGGAAACTATCCTCGCCCGCCTTGCCGTTATTGAGAGCAAAATCGAGACTTTGATCGAAGAAGTCGCGTCCATGCGGGAGTATATTCCGGCGAAGATAGTAGAGCACGCCGAACGGATAACCGTGCAGGAGCGGAATATGCGGACTATGCAGTGGTTTGCGGGGGTGTTTTTTGTCGCTATTATAGGGGCCTTCGTGGCCCACATTCTGGGGAGGTGAAAGTTATGAATAATGTATCATTCAGAGATTGGACAGCGGTCGCAATAGGTGTCATCGGCCTCGTTACAAGCTATGTAAGCAGCAAAAACAGGCTGCCGAAGTGGGCCAGAAAGTGGCTTTCCAGGATCGGCAGCGCGAACATCGTAAAAGCCATAGAATATGCTGCCAAACTCTCGGAGTTGTCGTCCGAAGAACGGCGAAAAGAGGCTGTGGACTATCTGATTAAACTTTCAGAGAAGGAACTGGGATTTGCTATTCCGACCAGCATCGCCAACCTGCTCGTGGAGTTCATTTATCAGCAGTGGAAGAGGAAGTAGGATGATCTCTCCGATAAAAGGCGGCATCGTAAACCATCGGTACAACAAAACTCTTCATGGGCGGAGCGTTTATCGAAAAACAGACGTACCCGGACACAACGTAGTGCTCGGGTACAGCAGGCCCGGTACCGGCGACGGGCTGGACATCTTTACCAATGCCGGTGAGCAAGTTTTTGCCATGCATGGCGGCAGAATCAACCGTATAGCCGACCGGGAGGGCCTATTGGCAGGTATCTATGTCGCCGGGAAGGGTGTGACGACCGTCTACGCGCATTTGCATATTCATGAGAAGATCAACTTAGGGACAGTTGTCCATGAAGGCGAATGCATCGGTTGGGTGGGTCGAAAACTGGCTGACCCGCACCTGCATCTTGAAGTATGGATCGATGGAAAGAGCATTTCAGCGAGGACACCGGCGCAGCTTGCGGTGAAGATTGGGCAGATAACAGCCCCCAGTCCGAATAACTCCCGGCCTTAAGGATTTGGACTGTCGATACGATTTGAGCTAGAATAGGTGCTGAGGACGCGAATATATCACCTGACCAGTAGTATTTTGGAGGTAAAGATGCATTTGAAAAGGCTTGGTATTGTTATCGCGCTGTTGGTTGTTTCCGTGTCGTTGGCCGGAGCGCAGACAGAGCTTAAGGTCGGTGATGTCCCACCGGCGTTTTCGGAGAAAGCAGCGATCAACGGAGACCAGATTTCTCTGGAAAACTATAAAGGCAAAGTCGTCCTGATCGACTTTTGGGCCACATGGTGTCATGCATGTGTAGGTGAGATCCCTAATGTTAAGGCAATTTATGAGAAGTATAAAGACCAGGGGCTCGTTGTAATCGGAATCAGCCTGGACAGAGAACAGAGCAAGTTGGAGGCATTCGTTAAGGATAAGGGTATAGCATGGCCGCAGATCTTCGACGGACAGGACAAGATTGCCCGTCCATATGGAATACGTTTCATTCCGACTACTTACCTGATCGACAGGGAAGGCAATATTGCAGCTGTTAAGTTACGTGGAAATGACCTTGCGGTGGCAGTCGAGGATTTGCTCAAACGCCCGCCGGTCGGTGTCGAGACCGGCAATACCGCACCCGTTTTCAATGAGAAAGCCGCTGATGGAAATCAGATCGATCTTGGAAGCTACAAGGGCAAGGTCGTAATACTCAACTTCTGGGCGTCATCAAATAAGCAGTCTAAAAAAGAAGCCAAGAATATTGCGGTAGCGTACAATAAGTTCAAGGATAAAAATGTTGCCGTTATCGGCGTTGACCTCGATAAAGAGCAAAAAACGCTGGATAAATTCCTGGAGAAACACAAGAGTATATCCTGGCCTCAGATATATGACCCCAGTATACAGCTCAAGATCTCAACCAAATACAATCTCAAGAAAACACCGTACACGTTCATTATAGGGAAGGACGGCGGGATTGCGTCCGTCAATCCTAAGGGAGCAGACCTTGAGAAAGCCATCGAACGGGCGCTTAACGGCGAGACCGGCACCGTGGCTCCGAAAGCCGAGTGAAATTAAATAGCTGAGGGTTCATCCATCACAAAACCACTATAGCAATTCATCTCTGAGGCCGGTATTATATAGTTATTATGATACCGACCTCGGATTTTTTGACCAAAAAACGCACCGGCGGCAGGCATACGCCTGAAGAGATCTGCTCGTTCATCAAAGCTTATGTCTCAGGTGAAGTTGCCGATTACCAGATGTCCGCATGGCTTATGGCGGTCTGCATAAATGGCCTCGACCCTGATGAAACCGTCGCCCTCACCGAAGCCATGATAGCTTCCGGCGAAACAATCGACCTCTCAACCCTTCCTGGTATCACCATCGACAAGCACAGCACAGGCGGGGTGGGCGACAAAACTACCCTCGTCCTTGGGCCTCTCCTCGCAAGTGCAGGGCTTACCATGGCAAAAATGTCCGGCCGTGGACTCGGAATAACCGGCGGGACGCTGGATAAGCTCGAATCCATCCCCGGCTTCTCAACTCAACTGACCAAAGAACAATTTTTAGCTCAGGCGGCGAGTATCGGCTGCGTCCTTGCGGGCCATACAGGGAATTTGGTTCCCGCTGACAAGAAAATCTATGCACTAAGGGATGTAACCGCAACAGTCGAGTGCATTTCGCTCATTGCTTCAAGCGTCATGAGCAAGAAAATCGCCTGCGGTGCGAGTACCATCCTTCTGGACGTGAAAGCCGGAAGCGGGGCGTTCATGAAGGACATCGAAAGCGCGCGCAAGCTCGCCCGGACGATGATCGAGATCGGCAATATGATGGGAAGAAAGACGATAGCGGCAATTACCGGCATGGAACAACCGCTTGGGCTTGCCGTAGGGAACTCGATCGAGGTTGCAGAATCAATAGAGACTCTACGGGGAGGAGGGCCGTCCGATTTACACGAGCTATGCATCGAACTCGGAGCGCTTTTACTTGAAGTTACAGGTTTATCAGAGTCACATGCGGCCGCGAAAGAACGGCTTGAAGGCTTAATCGCATCCGGCGCGGCACTTGAGAAGTTCCGGGAGGTAATATCGGCACAGGGAGGCGACACGCGGGTGCTTGACGATCCGGCTCTCTTGCCGCAGGTCGCATACAGCCGCCCGATTCTTGCCGGTTCATCAGGTTTTATTCAATCGGTCAATGCTTATGCCATAGGCCGCGCGGCCGGGATGCTTGGAGCAGGCAGACAGAGAAAAGAAGATACGATTGATCCGTCATCTGGTGTGGTCTTGAAGAAGAAGGCCGGAGATTCTGTCGAGGTAGGAGAAGAGGTCGCTGTTTTACTATACAATAACGCCGCATGTGTCGAGTCCGCAGCCGAAGCAGTCAGTTCAGCCTGCAAAATAGGTCCAGATACGCCTGCTGTAAGTCCTCTGGTCCTTGAAACACTCGGTTTTTGAAGATTCTACAGGGACGGGTATAACGTCTCTGCATGGATTTTTGACAGGAGTGGTGATAATGGACAGAAACTTTCTGCTTGGAATATTCATAGGAGCGGCAGTTGGAGCTGCAGTGACCTTGCTTTATACCCCCAGCCCAGGGCCGGATATGAGGGTGCAGATTGCTGACAAGTCGCGGCAGGCAGCAGATGCACTCGTCAAAGCTGCAGTTGCAATTAAAGGCCGTGTCGGCGAATACGAAGACCAGCTCAGACAGGCGATGTGAGGGCAATCAGCTTGATTTTAAATAGAGGGCGTTGGAGAAGCTGTCTCAGCGCCTTCTCCTCATATTAGTGGCGTAAAAAGCGCTTCATGAATTTTTGCATCGGATCTTCCTTGCGTTTCTTCTCAATAAAATCGCGAACCACATCAGTGCAGGATGAAAGATCATCTGGTACAAATTTACCATAACGACCATATAATATTTCTAGCAACTCTAGATCTGGTTCATCTGAAAGATCGGATATAAACACTCCATCCCACCAGTTAGCAAAGGAAAGATCTGTTCTTTTTGTAATCTGTATGCCATAGAGTATTGTTCTGTATAATGATGCTCCTGATAGACTGGCTTTAGGCATGCGAGCGAGACTTAGATCAGCTCCATCAAGAAATGTTCGACATAGATTGGACTTTAGCAAAAATTTTTCTTTCATAAACAAGTCCACAAGAATATTATCTGGTTCACCCCAATCAAATCCCAGAAACTCACCAGCCTTACAGCATAAGCGTTTGCTAAGTGAAACAAACTGTGAAAGCTTCGAATGATTCCTATATACACTGAGGAGTGATTTAATTGAATCCGAAATGGCTCGTGACGCAAAATTCTTATCGATAAACATCTGCGTGCATAGTCCGATTAACATTCTAGAGGTAGTTATATTAGCTTCTGCTAGGAAAATTGTGTCAATGTCGCATTTGCTAGGAATATTTAATGCGCATGTTTGTGTTGCGGCGATAATAAGTGCAACGTTCATTCTCATAGCTGCGCCAAGCTGACATAAACGTTTTTCTATGGTAGAAGGCAACTCTGGTACAAGTGGTAGTTGTTTATTTTTTGTTTGATATAATCCAAGCGTCAAGTGAAATATGCCTAGAAATGCATGATAACGAGTATAAAAGTTATACAATATCTCTTTAGAATAACCTGTAGTAAGAGCGACTTCGTTCCAGAGATCATCCATTTGCCAGTTTTGATCTTTCCACAGCGATACCGCTTGATTCTGAATGTCTACCATATCGTATTGCAGTTGTCTATTAACTCGTAGCAAAATATGCATAGACACCTGAGCATCTATCTCAACCATAGAACGGCTAACATTTTGGATAGTCGCAATTACAACTGGATCAGTCTCAAGTTGTAACCCCGCCATAAGTTGTTCAAGAGCCGTGGTAAAGTAAGGTCTTGTCCGATGCGGCAAAGGCCATAATGACCACTCCTTGCGCTGAGCCATCTGAACAAGCAAACCGGCTGCACTTGTACGAAGTGTAGGGCTTTCTTGATCCCCAAAGCGTTTTAGTGCTTCGTAGAACTGAGTATTGCGTTGATCACGACGGGAAGAACGATAGGTAAAAATAAAAGTAAGGAATGCAACTAAAGCAGCGAGGATTGCGCCAATTCCAGTTAATATACTTGCTTCGAATTTCCGAATGTGTAGTATCCCAAATAATGGCGCTCTTCCATCTGCAACATCTTTTTGCTGTTCTTCCGCGAGTTTTCTCTGTTCGTTCAGACATTCAGTCTGAGCTTTTATCTGAGCATCAACTAATCTCTGCCGCGAGTTGTCATGTTTTGCAGTGGTAGCTCTAGATGGTTTTGTAGTTGTGGTGTGTTGCTGCTTGGCAAAAGCTGGGTAATTGGTGAGCAAAATCAAGACTAGAAATATAACGTAAAATACCCTCTTCACGACTTTCAATACGCCTATTTTAGCCACCAATTGATACCTCTTATCAAAAATGTGATTCATTCTACCTCCCGAGTATAGACTAGTCAAATCATGGCCTTTCGTATAATAAGCTGGATATCATCATTTATAGTCCAGCCAAACAGTTATGTCTTCCAAGTTCCTACCATCCCCCATGTTTCAAAACCCAACAAATATGGAAATATCTACTTGACAATGATACACTCAAGTGTTATGCTGCTTTTAACATAAAGCTGGTAGTTCCAGCGGCGCAGCACAGCGCCGGATAAGGGAGAGACGGCTATGAGACTGGACAAATTTACAATCAAGGCACAGGAAGCTATTCAAGAGGCGCAGGGCTTCGCGGAGGCGAAGAACCATCAGCAGATAGATGTCGAGCACCTGCTTCTGGCGCTCGTACGGCAGGATGGCGGCGTTGTTGCACCTATAATGCAGAAGTTGGGAGTCCGTCCTGAGCTTGTCGCAGGCCAGGTCGAGGAAGAACTGAACCGAATACCGAAAGTATCCGGCGCGGTGAGCGGCGGTGAGTACATATCTCCGAGGCTGAAGACCATACTCGACGAAGCCTGGCAGGAAGCCCAGCGGATGAAGGACGAGTACGTCAGTACCGAACATCTGTTGATCGCTATCACGGGCGATACCGGCGCGGCCGGTCGAATCCTGAAGAGCCAAGGTGTGACCAAAGATTCCATATACAAGGCGCTTGCCGATGTCCGTGGCGGGCAGAGGGTGACGGACCAGAACCCGGAAGAGAAGTACCAGGCGCTGGAGAGATACGGCCGTGACCTTACCAAGCTCGCCGCGGAAGGCAAACTCGACCCTGTTATCGGGCGTGATGACGAAATCCGTCGGGTGATCCAGGTGCTTTCTCGCCGGACGAAAAACAACCCGGTCTTGATCGGTGAGCCTGGTGTCGGCAAGACGGCTATAGTCGAAGGGCTTGCCCAGCGGATCGTCTCAGGTGACGTGCCGGAAGGGCTGAAGAACAAAAAGGTCGTCTCGCTTGACATCGGCAGCATGGTCGCCGGCGCTAAGTACCGCGGCGAGTTCGAGGACAGGTTGAAAGCCGTTCTGCGTGAGATAGCAGAGGCTGAGGGGCAGATAATCCTCTTCATAGACGAGCTTCATACCATCGTTGGGGCAGGTGCGGCGGAAGGCGCAATCGATGCGTCGAACATGCTGAAACCGATGCTTGCGCGTGGTGAGCTCCGAGCCGTCGGCGCGACTACCTTGAACGAGTACCACAAGCATATCGAGAAAGATGCGGCACTGGAGCGAAGGTTCCAGCCGATTATCGTTGGAGAGCCGTCAGTGGACGACACTATAGCCATCCTGCGTGGGTTGAAGGAGAAATATGAGGTCCACCACGGGGTCAGGATCACTGATTCGGCCATTGTCGCGGCGGCAATACTCTCGAACAGGTACATTGCCGACAGGTTCCTGCCGGATAAGGCTATCGACCTGATCGATGAGGCCGCTTCAAGGCTGAGGATTGAGATCGACAGCATGCCGACCGAGATAGACGAGGTTGAACGGCGGATTCGGCAGCTCGAAATTGAGCGTGAAGCACTCAAAAAAGAGACAGACCAGGCGTCGATGGAGCGGCTTGCCAAGCTCGAACAGGAGCTGGCTGACCTCCGCGAGCAGTCTTCGGAGATGAAGGCGCACTGGCAGAACGAGAAGGATGTCATCAGCCGGATTCGAGAGATAAAGGGACAGATCGAGCAGGCGAAGCAGGACTCGCAGACTGCTGAACGCGCCGGTGACCTCGGAAAAGCAGCGGAACTGCGTTACGGAGTTCTTCTAAACCTTGAAAAAGAGCTTCAGGAGCAGAATTCCCGGCTGGAGGAGCTTCAGAAAGACCATAAGATGCTGAAGGAAGAGGTCGATGAGGACGACATCGCCGAGGTAGTCTCCAAATGGACAGGTATTCCGGTCTCAAGAATGCTGGAAGGCGAAGTCCAGAAGCTGATTCGGATGGAAGACAGGCTCCACGACCGGGTAATCGGCCAGGATGAGGCGATTACGGCGGTATCGAACGCTGTCCGCCGCGCAAGGGCAGGGCTTCAGGACCCGAACAGGCCCATAGGCAGTTTTATCTTTATGGGCCCGACCGGTGTGGGCAAGACTGAGCTTGCACGGGCGCTTGCGGAGTTCCTGTTCGATGATGAACGTGCGATGATAAGGCTCGATATGTCAGAATATCAGGAGCGGCACACTGTCGCGCGGCTCGTCGGCGCTCCTCCCGGGTACGTCGGCTATGAAGAGGGCGGACAGATCACAGAGGCAGTCCGAAGACGGCCTTATTCGGTGGTGCTCTTCGATGAGATCGAAAAAGCCCACCCGGAGGTGTTCAACGCGCTGCTTCAGATACTGGACGATGGGCGTTTGACGGACGGACAGGGCAGGACGGTCGATTTCAAGAACACAGTCATTATTATGACGTCGAACATCGGGAGCGACCTTATCCGCGAAGCTAGAATCAAGAGCATGCGGACCGGCGTGACAGGCAATGCGGAGGAAGACGAAGCCCATACGGCAGTGCTGGAAGCTCTCCGAGCCCACTTCAAGCCGGAGTTCCTGAACCGTGTCGATGAGATCATTATATTCAATTCGCTTTCGAAGGATGACATCAAGAGAATCGTCGAGATTCAGCTGAAGCAGCTGAAGAAGCGGCTTGAAGACCGGAAGATCGAGATAGAACTAACCGACAAGGCAAAGGACAAATTGGCGGATGAGGGTTACGATCCGGTATACGGCGCGCGGCCGCTGAAGCGGGCGATACAGAGGAAGATCCAAGACCCGCTGGCACTGGCTTTGATCGAAGGCCGGTTTAGGGAAGGCGACCTCATTACAGTCGATACAGACGACGCGGGCGAGATAGTCTTCGAGAAAGCCGGGGAAACCGCAGCGGCTGTCTGAGCTTCTGCAATATGTAGCACAGGGCTCTCAGAAAACAGAGAGCCCTGTGGCGGCTTCAATTTTCTCCACAACTCACCGCATCCATAATCTATCAACCTGCCGGGTATACTCGCCGTAGAATGGCGGCGGGAGTCCTGATGTGAGTTTTTATCACGAAACCATGGGCAATATAGGGACTATAATCGACGGCATGGGGGTTATCGTAATCTTCATAGGCACGCTCATAGCCACAGCCCGGTTTCTGCTTCGGCGGTACGGTCAGGCTGGTGTGTCATATCAGTCCTACCGGCGGGACATCGGGCGGGCCATACTCCTTGGGCTTGAGTTCCTGATTGCGGGCGACATCATCCACACCGTCGTCGTTGCACCCACTTTTGGCAATGTCGCCGTCCTTGGGGTAATCGTAATCATCCGAACATTCCTCAGCACATCCCTGCAGGTCGAACTCGAAGGCCGCTGGCCCTGGCAGCCGCCGACCCGGCCGTAAAAAGAGCTCGATTGTGCTTGACCCCATCATGCTCTTCCAGCTATAATCCGTATGTTTATAGTCTGACTCGCAAGAGTAGATAGTGCGGGTTAGGAAAGCTTTATTCGCTCCGCGAATAAAGCTAAAAAGGGAACTTTATTCGCTTCGCGAATAAAGTTTAGTTAAGGAGCTAGCACTACACATGGATATGGAAAGCCTGCAAAGAGAGTTTGCAAAACCGTCGAACACCTACCGTGTTGCGCCGTTCTGGTTTTTGAACCATGACATGAAAGATTCGGAGTTGGTCTGGCAGATCAGAGAGATGAAACAGCAGGGAGTCGGCGGGTTAATTCTGCACCCACGCCACGGGATGATCACCCCGTACCTCTCCGATGAGTATATGGACCGGATCGAGACCTGCATCAAGGAAGCAGATAAGCTCAGGATGAAGACCTATCTCTATGACGAGAACAACTGGCCGAGCGGGCCGGTGGACGGCGAGCTGATAGAGAAGTATCCTGAGTTCAGGATGTCCGGCTGTTTTCTTACGCAGGAGTGGACTGTTCAGGGCGGGAAGCGCTTGAAGGAGAAAATCGACCCGAAAGAGGAGCTTATAGCCGTGGTAGCCGTGCCGGTCGGCCGGAACGGCAAACTGGAAGGGCTGCCACAGTCCGCCGTTCCGCTTATGGAATATATGGAGGAGTATGACCTCGACTGGACAGCTCCGAAGGGTGGACGCTGGCAGGTTATGGCCTTCACCCGCACATTCCTCACGAAATTTGGTTGTGCCAACGGGTACATCGACTCACTTTCGAAGGATGCCATTTCAAAATTTATCGAAATGACCCACGAAAAGTATGCTGACCGGTTCAGCGGTTACTTCGGCGGGGCAGTCGAAGGCATGTTCACCGACGAACCTTCGATGAACTATAACAAATCTATCGCCGCGCCCTGGTCTCCCGTGCTTCCGGCCGAGTTTGCCAAAAGGCACGGCTACGATATCATAAACGCGCTTCCGGCGGTCTTCAAGGATGCAGGAACATCGACCGCACAGATTAGATGTGATTTTTACGATGCAGCCACGGAGGCTTACTCGCAGGCATACTTCAAGCAGACCTATGACTGGTGCGAAGAACGCAAGCTGAACTTTATCGGCCACGTATTATACGAGGGCGAGATGTACAACACCGCCAAACACCAGGGGGACTTCTTCAGGAGCGCGAAATATATGCACTTCGGCGGCGTGGACTTCCTGACGGACGGAACATGGCCGTCGATAAATAATAAAGGCGCGCTGAACAACCTGATAGGCCCAAAGATGGCAAGCTCCGCTGCCCATATATACGGGAAACCGCGGGTAATGAGCGAGGCATTCGGAGTTGCCAAGGGATGGGAGATTGACCTTCGCACACTGAAGAAGCTGACCGACTGGCAGATAGCGCTTGGCATCAATCTGTTCGCGCCTCATGCGTTCTATTACTCTATCCAGGGGGGCAGAAAATACGAGTGCCCGCCGAGTGAGTTCTATCAGTGCCCATTCTGGCCGTACTACAACACTTTTGCAGATTATGTCGCGAGAATCTGCGCTGCGCTCTCAAACGGAACACATGTGGCGGATATCGCCGTTATCTATCCCACCAGGTCGATGTGGACAGCCATGAACCCGGACTGGGGCAGGACGGGCGAGATAATCGACAACTTCACCAGAGTCACCATGGCGCTGCTTCAAGCCGGGTTCGACTTCGATATCCTGCCGGAAGAGACGATCATCGAGAGTATGGACCCGACCGACCTTGAGCATATGGATAGCCTGGAGCAGTATAAGGCGATAATCGTCCCCGGCTGCATCACGCTTCTCGAAGATACGGCGCATTTCATCAGTGTGGCGATAGAAGAAGGCAACCCCATAATAGTATGCGGAGACATGCCGAAGACATTCGTCACAGCTGGCGCGAGCGACTGGTCTGACGGGTTTATGACGCCGGAACTTCTGGCCGATCAGTTCAGGCTGGAGTACGACTGGCAGTCCGGCAAGCTCGCACAGAGAAAGTCGTCCGCCGAAGATGAGGACCTTTCAGTGGTGATCCCCGACGTTGCCGAAAAGCCGGTAGCGGATGTCACAACGGCTATCTCCAACACGCTCAGAAACCTTATCGAGCCGGATGTGGTGATCAGCGCCGAAGGCAGCAGCCAGCCTTACATCCCTGAGATAGTCCACTGCCACTACAGGCGCGGAGATGTTGACTTCCTGTTCATGGCGAACACGTCCGAGACGAAAAGCTACAAGGCAGCTATCAGTTTCAACACGCTCGGAGTCCCGGTGCTTTGGGATACAATCACCGGCGAGACGAAACTGATCGATGATTACGAGTTCGAAGACGAGCGGATAAAATTCACGCTCGATTTCCAGCCGACTGAGTCGCATCTTATAAGCATTACCCCTTCCGAGATATGGGAGCCCGGTAAAAAGTCCGTCAGTTCAGGCAAAGAGCAGGTTGTCCAGCTAAAAGACGAATGGGAGTTCTCGACTCTTACACGGAACGCTTTTCCAATCGCCGATTGGCATTATAAGACGAACGTTGAGTATGGAGATAACTGGATTAACGGCCTGCACGATTATGAAGCCGAATTCGAATGCGATATGGAGCTCAAAAATGCCCGGTTGCTGATAGATGGCCTGCTCATCGAGAAAACCTGGCGGAGGAGCGTGCCTATTCGTCTTAAAATCAGTCTGAACGACCAGCCTCTCGAGAATTTCGATGAAGGAAGCTACCTCGATCACCTGATCAGCGAGATCGACGTTACCGGTATCGTTAAGAAGGGCAAAAACGTGCTCAAGATCCGGACATACACCTGGCATCTGGATGCCGGTCATCTTTCCAACCCTGCGTATCTCATTGGCGACTTCGAGCTTCATGGGGAACCGGGAAGCCTGAAGTTCACGCCGGTGACCGGAAAGATCAAGACCGGCTCCTGGGCGGAACAGGGGTATCCGTATTATTCGGGGATCGGGGTCTACAAGCAGAAAGTGACGCTCGATAACCCGAAAGGCCGCGTTTTGCTCAGAATGGAGAAGCCTGCCGACATGGCGGAGGTCATCGTGAACGGCAAGTCCGCCGGTGTGCTTCCTTGGGAGCCGTGGGAAGCCGATATAACCGATTTCGTGAAGTCCGGCGAGAACGAAATCGAGATCAGGGTAGCCAACTCGCTATCGAACCTGCTGACATTTACACCGAGGCCGTCGGGACTCGTCGGTAAGGTGGAGATAGTTGTGAAGTAGAACCACTGATGGGCCGGGGGATCATGCCCCGAATGGGGATGGATTTTCCGGCCCATCATGATGTTCATCGTAGTACAAACAGGGCTGGAGAACAAAATGATATTTAAGCTCAATTGGTCAGTCCGTAGGAATCGCTGGTGGGTAGTATTGATGGCTATCGTGCTTGTTGGGGCCATAGGAATAAGCATATCCATATTTGCTGATTTCGGAGTCGTAAATCTGCTGGGAGTTTCCACATATTTTGGTGGTTGGCAGGATATTCCTTTCGACAAAGAGGTGTGGCGTACGGCCGATGGAATGGTCGATATCGGTTGGAGCTGTGGGCCAGTTCACGACAACCGGCGGACGAAAATGATCAATGACCTGTTTTCTCATCATCTGCACAAAGGTATGGCCAAAGATGAAGTCCTCTCTCTGCTGGGTAAACCTGAGGCCGATTGTGATGATGTTGTAGCTATGTATCGTTTATTAGCATTTCCCAGCCCGGACCAAAGAGCTTTGGCGTGGTTCAGATGGCGGGCAGCGGACCCATACTTGATTATCAAATATAAGAAGAAAGGCGGCGCAATAAGGGTTGAAAGCGCCGACGTGACAAAGTGGTGAATCTGTCTAATAGCTGACCACTGAATACTAAAAAAGCGCGCCTCGGCTTGACGAGTATCGGTCATAGTCTTTGATGTTTCGACGCGCGTTTTTTGCGCCGAAACCAGTTCTTTGAATTTGTGGAGAATCGTGCTTCGACTCCTCGTGGTTCGGTGGGTCCACGGGGTAACTGCGGTCCCGAAGCATAATCAAAAGCGGCAAGCCAATAAACGGCACAAATCAGTACGCACTCGCTGCTTAATTAGCTAGCGCATCTGCCCGGTCTAGTTCGGCGTGACCGGATACAGGTGTCAATAGAGCCGAATTGCTCCTTCCTATACGTTCGTAACGGGAAGAGGACACAATACGAACTGGCTTGAAGGAATCCCGCCTGTGGGAGTCTGACAAGTGAGAATTAAAACGCGGGATACGCTCGTAGAAGCCTCTGTCAGCTCTTCTTTGGACCCGGGTTCGAGTCCCGCCATAGCTTGAGGAACGAAAGCGACGGTGGGCTTTCTCTACTACCATTAATCTCAGAATAAGCAGTACTCGGAGGTCTGGAGCAAACCTGTGAAGTACATTTACCTCATACAAAGCATAGATTTTCCCAATCAACGCTATACAGGCCTCACTTCTGACCTGAAAGCAAGACTCCAAAAGCATAATGAGGGCGGGAAGAGCAATGAGTTTGCTTACTAGAGGAGCGTGTGCTCCCCTAATGCTCTCAGAATTGCTGCCAATGGAACAAAGTCATGCGTAAGTGGTTCGAAATGCTTCTCCAGCACTTTCTGCAACTCATTCCAGTCATCAGATAGTTGCCCCATATCAAGCTCAGAAGGCTCCTGATAAGCGTTATACTTCTGAGCTTTTGGGATGTTCCAATAGCAATCGACAGGAACATCGATTACCTCTCCGGCAACCTCTCGAAGATGAGCAATCAACTTCTCACTGATCTTTGCCAACTCAGAAACGTGGATAATCATATGTATGCCTTAAGGTGATGCTTAAATTACCAAAGGATTATTTGCCATTTGCATTCATCTCGATCTCATGCTTCAATTTAGCTAGCTTGCAGGCATCTTCTGAAGAATATATGGGATTAAGGGACTCTTTCAGATACCGTAAAGCATGTTGTCTGCCTTCCATTTCCAGCAAACATTGTATCACGCCTATTACTGAGTCTGCTGCCTGCTGGCGAGAGATAGCCAACGCCTGTTCGAACAAAGCTACTGCCTCGATGGCATCGTCGCGCACCGCATAGAGGAACCATGCCAACTCAAGTATGGCCTCAACGCATCGGCTGTCGATGTCCACAGCCATCCTAAATGCAAGCTCAGCATCGTTCAGGTTAACTGCAGTCTTCCCTGATGAAAGCTGTATGCTGACTCCCTTCCAGACAAGGATGCTTGGAGGCAGATGTTCAGACTTTTCTAGTAAAGATATTAGATTCAGTATCTCGTCATATTTGTTTTCCTGTGCCAACGACCTTATCCTATTGATAGTCTCTAGAAGCATATACCCGTCTGCCATATTAGTAACCTTTGCCTTTTAGCCGTTTACTTTGTTCTATTAACTTTTTCATCAACTGTGCGCCTGGGGTTCCATTATCTACTTCCTCCAGAATCTGCTGATAAGTCAAATCCTCCAGATTGCTGGGATAGCCTTTCACGCGTTTTAGCCCTCCACTAATTAAGTCGCCAGCTCTCTTATTAAGATTGGAGATTTGCGGCTTATTGTGCACCAGCACCTTCTGATCGCCGACATGGTAGTTGTGCGGTCCCTCGACCTCCAGGTTATAGACATCGAACTTGCCATTGCGGGTGTTCATTGCCACAATGGTAGCTTCTCCATAGTCAGCAGTTTTAAGCCTAGTTCCCGGTTTCAGTTCCCCCAGCTCAACATACTGCTTGCGGTTCGGCACGTAGAACGGGTGGTTTGGCGTTGCATGGAGAACACTCTGCTTACCATCTAGCGTTCGGATGGTCACATCAATGAGAGTGTTGGCCGCATTCGAACCAGTATGCTGGAATGTCTTTGTCACTCTTGCGGACACAATGCCTGTGTCCAAGAGGCTGCGGTCTGTCGCCAGATCGTAAGCCCTTCCTTGAAAACAGATTCTGGTGCCGGGCTCCACTGTCCTAAGCACAGCGTGTCCCACAACCCGTATCTCTTTGCTCAGCACCTGAACGACATCATCTGCCTGGGGTGCGCGGTGATTAGTTTTGTCATAAGGACTGTCGGCATCTGCCAGCTTGCTGACATCAATGCCAGGGAGCATCTCTGCCTTGCCGGAATCAGTCAATCTGTAGAAATGGCCGCTGTAGGTGAATTCACTACCTGGCTTTACATCTGCAAATGGGGTCTTTATCCACTGCCCCGTTCTAGCTGTGAATACCGCTACCTGAGTATCAGGGGCAAGTGTAACAGGGGAGGTGGTTTTGGTAGAGACTTCGACAGATGCTGTGATCTTAGCCTGAGCACCTGAATATGCCCAAACAGCCAATCCACTGATAAGAAGGACCAACAGAGAAGCGATAAGTGCATAAGGATGATGAAATCTGAAGTGATTCTTTGATCGTTGTTTTGCAGAACCGGACAAGGCGTTATCCTCCATTGCCGGGCCAAACTGCACCCGATGTATTTACACCTATTGTTCTTCGCCTGCCAGCCATATTCCTTCTAATGTGACAGAAAAACACACAAATCTTTTCATGCGAGCTTGTGATGTTTCGACGTGCGTTTTTTTGCCGAAACCAGCTATTTGAATTTGTAACCTTAACTCTATATCCCAAATCCTTCTGTTCTCCGTCATCTGTTCTCTCTTTCCCCGTGATATAATAGTAAGGTATGAATTATTACGAAGTTATAGTCATCGGTGCGGGGCACGCGGGGAGTGAGGCTGCGCTTGCGGCGGCAAGGCTCGGCTGCAGGACGCTTCTTCTCACAATAAACGCGGACAAAGTCTCACTCATGCCGTGTAACTGCTCCATCGGCGGGCCTGCAAAGGGCCATCTCGTGCGGGAGATCGATGCGCTCGGCGGGCAGATGGGCCTCGCTATCGATGCTACATATACACATATTCGGATGCTTAACACCGGGAAGGGCCCTGCCGTCCGGGCGATACGCGCTCAGGCCGACAAGAAGCTCTACAGCCGGGAGATGCGGCGGGTTATCGAAGCTCAGCCGAACCTGGAGCTCAAAGAAGGTCTGGTCGAAGATCTGATTATCGAACGTCCGGCTTCCGGACGTTCAAGGATTGCAGGGGTAAGGCTGGCAAGCGGCGAGGAGTTCTCATGCAAGACCGCCGTCGTCACTACCGGTACTTTTCTTCGTGGGCTCATCCACATAGGAGAAACCAGCTACCCCGCCGGAAGAGCGGACGAGCCTCCGGCAAACGCGCTCTCTGAAAGCCTTCGAGAGAACGGGATAGAGCTTGGGAGGCTGAAGACCGGCACGACGCCCAGGCTCGACAAGCGCACAATCGACTTCTCCAAGACGGAAATTCAGCCGTCCGACCCTGAACCGCTGGCATTTTCGTTTATGACGCCGTTGGTGAAGCGGGAAGGGCTCCTTCCCTGCTGGCTCACGTATACGAACGAGCGGACGCATGATGTCATCCGGACCAATCTCAGCCGTTCTGCTATGTACGGCGGGCGGATAAACGGCATCGGGCCGCGCTACTGCCCTTCAATCGAGGACAAGGTCGTCAGGTTCCCGAACAGGGAGCGGCACCAGGTCTTTCTGGAGCAGGAGGGTTGGGACACCGATGAAATCTACGTGCAGGGGATGTCCACATCCATGCCGGAAGACGTGCAGCACGAGTTCATCGCGACCATTCCGGGGCTCGAAGAAGCGGAGATGATCCGTCCGGGCTATGCCATCGAATACGATTTCGCGCAGCCGACTCAGCTCAAGCCGAGCCTTGAGACGAAACCGGTGGAAGGGCTCTTCTTCGCAGGGCAGTTGAATGGGACTTCAGGCTATGAAGAAGCCGCCGCGCAGGGGCTTATGGCGGGAATCAACGCCGCGATGAAGGTGCAGGGGAGAGATGCCGTAATAGTCCCCAGGAACCTCGGCTACATCGGCGTGATGATCGATGATCTGGTGACGAAGGGCGTGATGGACCCGTACAGGCTCCTGACATCCCGCGCGGAGTACAGGCTGCTACTAAGACAAGACAACGCTGACCTCAGGCTGACCCCGCTCGGAAGAGAGATCGGGCTTGCAGGTGATGAGCGGTGGGCTGCGCTCAATCATAAAAAAGAATTTATAGACAAAGAACTCATTCGGCTTGAAAGCACGTTTATCAAGCCGAATGAGAGCGACAAACTCGATCTGATAGGCATAGAATCTCTCGGCAGGCCCGCAAGTCTTGAAGAAATACTCAGAAGGCCGGAAGTATCGTATCAGGACATAATCCGCGCATCGAGCAACGGCAGGTTGGAGCCGGACGCGGCGGAGCAGGTTGAGCTTTCGGTCAAATATCAGGGCTACATAGACCGGGAGCTTGCTCAAGTTGAAAGAAACCGGAGGCTTGAGGTCAAGTCGGTGCCGGAAAATATTGATTTCAGTTCCATAAGAGCGCTTTCATGTGAGGCTAAGGACAAACTTTCGAAGGTGAGGCCGCTCACGCTTGGCCAGGCATCCCGTATTCCGGGAGTTACTCCCGCGGACATTGCCATCCTAGCGGTGCATTTGGAACAATTGGCGAGGACTGTTCATTGATAAAATCCAAATCCTTTGTTAAGGCCACGGTGCAGGCTATCCTGGCCGCAGCGCTTTTCGGCGCGAGCATGCCTTTTTCAAAGATGCTTCTCGGAAAAATCGATCCTCTTCTCCTGGCAGCATTTTTGTACATCGGCAGCGGCATCAGTTCCCTGCTGTTTGTGCTTTTAAGGGGTATCGGGCGGAAGTGCGATAAAGCAGAAGCGCCGCTTGAGAGAGCAGACATTCCATGGCTCGCCGGAGCCACTGTTATAGGCGGCATGGCCGCTCCTATCATTCTCATGGTCAGCCTCAGAGTCACTCCCGCGGCGACAGCCTCGATGTTGTTCAATTTTGAAGGCGTTGCCACGATACTTATCGCTTCACTGCTCTTTCAGGAGGCTGCGGGGCCGCGGATATGGACGGCTATAGGTTTCATTACAGCAGCCGGTATACTACTGTCGCTTGATACTTCGGGCGGTTGGGGCATTTCAATCGGTGCTCTCGGTGTGATTACAACCTGTGTGCTTTGGGGTCTGAACAATAACCTGCTCAGGAATATTTCCTCCAAAGACCCGCTCAAGATAGTTACCATATATGGGTTGTGCGCAGGCACTTTTACGCTGATTCCGGCGCTTGTCCTTGGCCGAAGCCTCCCCGGCATAACGATTGTCCTTGCAGCATTGTTGATCGGCAGCATAAGCTACGGAATGTGTATCATGTTGACCGTACTCGCGATGCGCGGCCTCGGAGCGGCAAGAACAAGCGCCTATTTCGGCACGGCGCCATTTATCGGAGCGATACTTTCGTTCATTCTATTCCGCGAACTACCGAGTATGCCGTTTTTGCTGGCTGTGCCGCTCATGATTGCAGGGGCTATCCTCCTGCTGGGTGAGAATCACTGTCATGTCCATAAGCATCTTCCGATAGAACATGAGCACCGCCACCGCCACGATGATATGCATCACAACCATACTCATGAGGATGGTTATTGCGGTAATGGGGCGCATTCGCACATGCATAAACACGAACTCCTGGTGCACACGCACCCGCATGCGCCGGACATCCATCACCGCCATGACCACAGCAAGATAACCGAGCACCTGATAGAGCTGGATATTGCTGATGATTCTATTGTAAATCCGCCGAGTAGTGTGGAAGAAGCAGATACTGCTCGACAGAACAATTGAATACCGATCCGGCATAAGGCAGCGGGTTAATCCGCTGCTTTTGCCGTACATGGAGGGAATTCGGCCCCTTTTATTGAACTCTTCACAGGCGCAGGGGTAATAATGAATGTGATGATGAAAGACATGTTTACTGTATGCACGGATAACGCTGAAGAGACTATTGTGTTCGGTGAGTCACTCGGTTCGCGGCTTGGGCCGGGAGACGTGATCGCACTCTACGGCGACCTCGGAGCGGGTAAGACGACTATGACTAAGGGCATTGCCCTGGGAGCCGGTGTGGAAGCCGAGATACACAGCCCAACATTTACGCTCATCCATGAACACGCCGGAAGAGTGCCATTCTATCATGTCGATCTTTACAGATTGAGCGGGGACGAGGACATAGAGTTCCTTGGGCTGGAAGAATACCTCTACGGCGATGGAATAGTGGTAATCGAATGGGCGGACCGTGCGCCGAAGCTCCTTCCCGCTGAACATATAGAAATAAACCTCGGATATGCAGGCGATGACCGTAGGAAAATACAAATCAGCGCCACGTCCGAGCGGCTGAACGAGATTATAGAATCGGTGGTAGGTAATGCTCGCACTTGCGATTGATACATCAGGCGACGTTGCGGGACTTGCGCTCGCAACTGAATCGAAATTTTTAACGGAGCTCAGTTTCCGGCAGAAAATGGACCTTTTGAAGCGTCTGGTCCCGAATATAGACCGGATACTGACAGATGCCGGTAAAAGCAGGGCTGAACTGGACGGAGTCATCATAGCGCTTGGGCCGGGGTCGTTTACTGGGCTCAGAATCGGCATGGCTACGGCGAAATCTATTGCGCAGGTGCTCGGCAGGCCGGTAGCAGGTGTGCCGACTCTGGACGTGCTTGCTGAGGGAGCCGCTGCCGCATGTCCGAGGTCTATCGCAACCTTAATCCACGCAAGGCCCGGCGATGTATTCTGGGCGCTCTACAGATGGGAAGATGGAAAACTCCAGAAAGTAGTCGAAGACACCGCATCGACCGTGGAAGAGATGGTTGATGTCGCCAAAAAGGAGAAAAAGATCGTCTTCTGCGGCGACGGAGCTGCAAGAAACCATGGGCTCCTGGCATCGACGTTTGGCGAAGAAAGCATCCTCCCGGAGTGGTTCAACACGCCGCGCCCGTCTATCCTGGCAAAGCTCGGCATCGACCGGTTGGTGAAAAACGACACAGACGACCTCTTTGGCCTTGTGCCGCGCTATGTCCGCCGCCCCACGCCCGTAATCCGGCTGGAAAAGGGGGAGTTGGGGAAGAAGAAGACAGGGTAGTTGTCAGCTATCAGCTTTCGAACCGCGGAGACGCGGAATAAGAGGAAACGCGGAAGGTGGAGATTTACAGCATTTGCACTTATACTGTAAATCTCCACCAATTTCTTTGGAGTGCGGAAGCGCCAGCTTCCGCTTTTCCATCGGCATCCACCAATATGTGTAGTGGCCGCCATCAGTCGCAGTCTTTTCTTGTTTGGAAACATGGATCCTACAGATAGTGGAAGTCTACAGCATAACATCTACTTTTTACGATTTCTAGACTTCTTTGTTTTGCTAACATTATCCAGATAACCAAGTATGTGTCGTAATTCCTTGTTGACATTATCAAATGCAGCTTCCATTTTGGTAGCAGTTTCATTGACTGATTTTTCTAGATCCTGCTTAACGATTGTATTAATATCCGCATTATTTAGTTGCCTTTCCAAAACACGCCCTTGGAAATTTAACAATGATAGTTCTTCTAGTGCATCTACGAGGCTAGAAGGTAGATATAGCCGCTTACATGATAGGAAAAAGGGGATATCGAGGTATAGATACCGATTATTTGACTCATCAAATCGGTTCTGTTTAAAGTCGTACCATAGTTCCTCTACCATTTTTTCTATAGTAGGAACTAGTTGGAGTTCTTTTTCGTGGCGCTTAGGAAACTTGATTTGATATTCAAGTAACCCCATATTCAAGTGGTTCTTTATGTATTCTTGTTTTCGAAAGATGGATATATTAAGGATCGCAACAAACACAGTTCCGAATAGACTAATTCCTGCAACCATTAAAGCAATCCATTCAGCGGTTGTCATGATAATTTGTTTCCCCCAAGAGTATTTGAAACTAAATATGATGTCGTTGAACCGATGGCGGCTCATTGTATCCTATGCAAACTTACTTATCTGTCTAATTGTAAATTTCCTGTATCTCGTGTTTCGTTGTCCCGAAGTACGATTCTCCACTAATCCATTCTGTTCACTACATATGGGTATAATATTAACAGACAACGAACAGAGCGGGTAAGGAGATGCAAGTAAGAACTATATGGTTTGAGAGGCTTCTCGAAAGGCTGAGAGAAGCAAAAGAATCCGCTGAATTGGCGCTTCCAGGGCTGATGGGAGTAGACACTTCGGAAATAGAACGGGAAATATGCTCCGCCGAGCTCTTCATAATCGGAAGTGATGAGGCAGAGCGTCTCGTGGAGAACGGCGAAGCGCCTGAAGACCTGAAGCGGGAGTTTCAATTGCCGTTCGACACAGTATTTATCCAGTTCGATGCTCCTGTGGAGCTTCCTACCGAGCGAGGGGAGGGCGCACGCGGCATACTTGTCTCAGTGACCAGTGAATTTCATTATAAAGTCCGGGTATGGTTTGATGAACGGCGTGCCACGGCGCTGCCGAGGTATAATTTCAGCTTTACTCCCGGCGAGACTCTGCCGGAAGGGGAGAATAGAGTCGTAAACCTGCTTTACTGGCTTGCGGGGTATGTGACTGCGCCGAATGTGCTTGCAATCCGGCATAATCTGCGGCCTGAGAGAAAGCTGGCGCTTTCAGGATACTATACATTCCAGTCTGCAAGCGGACCGAAAAAGCGGATAATCCGTCGAAAGCCGGGAGAACCCAAACCTCGGACGACTGAAGTCCAAGGTCACTTCAGGCGGGCGCACTGGCATAGGCTCGCCGTGGGTAAAAGGCTGGTATGGTACCCGACTACATGGGTCAGAGCCTACAAGCGAAGAATTCCTCAACCTGAGACAGGACTTGAGCAAGCTGCCTAAGGTATAGAGGCCCGGTAATGCGGCCTAGCGGACAATCCCAGCCAGGGCACGGCGGATGGTGCTTGTGACGGCTCTTTCTACAAAGGGCTTGACGCATAAATCGACAGCACCGGCGCTCATCGCCTCCATAGCGATTCCTCTCTCTCCGGAACTTGCGCAGACCAGTAATAATGCGTTCGGATCAAGCAGGTGGATCTGTCGGATGGTGCATACTCCGTCCATGTCGGGCATCTGTGCGTCCACTATGGTCAGGTCGGGCTTGATTCGGTCGTACATTTCCACGGCAGCACGTCCGTTCGAGGCTTCTCCCGCAACGGCATATCCGTGGGAAAGCAGCAGGTTGCGCAACTCTAGCCGGGTGTACATACTGTCATCTACTATCATAATCCTCTTTGCCATAGGGTGCCCTCCAATTCCTATATGGGATTATCGGCATTACCTCGTGCAGGCTTCAGTCCCGCGTGCGGCGGAGCGTTATGCGGACGATTTCGGGAGGGCAGAGGAACCTCATGGGCAGGTTGCTGATGCCTATTCCACGGCTGACGTAGACTCTCATTTCACCGGTGTCACGCTTCAGGATCTTGCTGAGTCTCCGGCCTTCGAAGAGCCCGATAACCAGCTGTTTATACTTTCTTATGTGAGGATACACTGCTCCGATCAGCGGAAACCTGATCTGGCCGCCGTGCGTATGGCCGGAAAGCAGCAGGTCGACACCTGCGTCTGCTGCATCGCCCGCCACACTCGGAGCATGTGCAAGAAGTATCTTGAATTTATCATCGGGAGCGTCTTCGAGCGCGCGTGGCAGGTCGTCGTACCGCTCAAATGGGTCGTCCACTCCGGCCAGGATAATATTGTCTCCTCCACGTTCGATGAGGACATGCTCGTTCGTCAACAAACGTAGCCCGTCCCATACTAGGTCTTCTCTACGCTGTCTGCCGAAATCTCCTTTGTGCTCTGTGTTGCCGTAGACCGCGAAAGTCTCGCGGCCCGGCCGTACGCGGCCGAGGAATTCTTTGACCAGTTGTGCGCCTTTCGCGCTCACGGCAATGTCGCCGGTTATCACGAGCAGGTCCGCATCGAGCCCGCGCACTATCTCTTCCATCTTCCGTTCGACTGCCCACCAGTGAGCGATGTGCAGGTCGGAGAGATGGAGGATGGTGAAACCGTCGAACGGCTTTGGAAGGCTGCTGTAGTTCAGTTCGAGCTTCGTCAGTCCCAGGGCTTTTCGCTCGATGAATATAGAGTATGCCGCCAATAGCCCTGCTGCCGCTCCTGCGATGTAACCGATCACTCTGTATACCTCTTGTAGCGGTGAAACCTGATTTTGGCTATGTCCGAGAGCATCTTCAGCCCGTCCCAGAGCGGGTTCACGCGGGAGTTGGCGCGGTCCGACCAGTGGACTGGCAACTCGGCAATTTTGTATCCTGAACACCTCGCGAGGTAGAGCGCTTCCACATCGAAACTGAACCTGTCGATGATCGAGCGGGAGAAGATCGAACGCGCGGCTTCTCTCGTAAAGAGCTTGAAACCGCATTGGGTATCTTTTATGCCCGGGACGGCAAACATTCTGATCAAAAGGTTCAGCGCTCTTCCTCCGATCTCCCTGTAAAACGGCTGATGGACGACTCTGACCGCGCCGCTTACCGCCCTTGAGCCGATGGCGATCTCGAAACCTGAGTCGAGCGCGGAGAGAAACGCGGGGAGTTCCTGGATAGGGGTCGCGTGGTCCGCGTCCGTAAATAGAATGCGTTCCCCTGACGCTTTCAGCATGCCGGTCCTTACGGCGGAGCCTTTGCCCCGGTTCGGAGAGTAGTCGACCATGCGGACGAACGGCAGCTCATTCGAGAGTTTTTCCGCAATATCTTTGGTGGAATCCAGGCTGCCGTCGTTTACGATCAGTATTTCGTAAGTAAGCTCAAGGTCACGCAGATACGCCCATATCTCTCGGACTGTGCCGTCCAGGGTTCTTTCTTCATTGTACGCCGGGATCACGACGCTTAGATAAATGCTGTCCATACTTCAGCTATTATACGCGATTAAGGCGCGCGGCGTCACTCGTGCGGGCGTTTCTATCTCTGCTGGTGATTGCTTCGGGCTGCTTGCTCTCGCATCATCTACGATGATGCTGCTGCGACAGCGCTTTCGAAGAAAGCGCGATAGCTGCCGAAGCGTCCGCCGGAGGCGGACAGATGCCTGTGGATATGAGCGGAGGTGACTTGGTTTGTGCTTCCCAAGTCGCGGGTAAAGGTCTTTTCGGAGGGCGGGCAGCGAGCGTTCCGCAGCGGCTTGCCGGCATTTGGCCCAAAAAGGGCCTGGCTGTCCGTCCTCTGGTCTTGTCCCCAACATACTTTCTGTGATTTTTGCTGAAAATTTTGCTTTTCCACAGCCTGTCTCTCTGCTATACTGTAAGTTAAGCAGAATTATTTGTAGTCTATAGTTTTACCGGAGCGGCAGATTGATCAGGATAGTTGATTACGGCATGGGCAACCTGCGAAGTGTGCAGAAGGCGTTCGAACGCGTCGGTCATGCCGCCGAACTGACTCAGGACCCGGATGAGATCCGAAGCGCAGATAGGCTGGTCCTTCCCGGTGTAGGAGCGTTCGGCGCAGCGATGAAAAACCTCGGACGACTAGAGCTGATAGATGCCGTTAAGGATTATGCGGGCTCCGGAAAGCCGTTTCTTGGGATATGCCTGGGCATGCAGCTTCTGCTCACTCAAAGTGAGGAACAGGGTGTCTTCGACGGGCTGGACATCATTTCGGGCAAGGTCGTAAAGTTCCCGCCGCCGGATAAATCCGGGTTGAAAGTGCCGCACATGGGCTGGAATTCGCTCCGAAAAACGGGTGAGTGCCCGCTTCTGGCAGGAGTCCCGGACGGCGCAAGCGTTTACTTCGTCCACTCTTACTACATCGACCCGCCGAAAGATGCCGCATCAGCCTATACGGACTACGCGGTAGAGTTCTGCTCCGTCATAGGAAAAGACAATATCTACGCTACCCAGTTTCACCCCGAAAAAAGCGGGGCCGTAGGTCTCAGAATACTGGAAAATTTCGCCGCAATCTGACAGGAGAATAGAGTTATGGAAGTCATACCTGCAATCGATATAATCGGAGGAAAATGTGTCCGTCTTGTCCAGGGACAGTTTGATCAGGAGACGGTTTTTTCCGACAGTCCTGCCGATATGGCGAAGGAATGGGAACAGCAGGGTGCGACGAGGCTTCATGTGGTCGATCTGGACGGTGCGCGGACCGGCGCGCCCGAAAATATGAGTGTACTGGAAGCCATAGTAAACACAGTGAACATCCCGGTGCAGGTCGGCGGCGGGATGAGGTCTATTAACAAGGCGAAGCAGGTGCTGGATGTCGGTGTGGAACGGGTAATAGTCGGCACATCCGCCGCACTCGACAGCGAAACGGCAAAAACGATGTTCGATGAGCTTGGTGAGCGGGTGATACTCGGCGTCGACGCGCTGAACGGTTATGTGGCCGTGCGGGGTTGGCAGGCCCGGACTGAAGAGCGCGCAGTGGATTTCGCCAGGCGAATGGCCGCTCTGGGAGCTAAACGTATAATTTTCACCGATATTTCCAGAGATGGTATGTTGAGCGGCGTTAATGCGTTTGCCGTAGAGAAGATGGTCTCAGCAGTGGACATTCCTGTAATAGCATCAGGCGGAGTCGGAAGTATTGCAGACATAAAACGTCTTCGCCCGTTGAAAAACAAAGGGCTTGAAGGCGTAATCCTCGGAAAAGCGCTCTATGTAGGTTCCGTAGTCCTCCCCGAAGCTATATCCGCAGCGCGTTCAGTTTAGATCGAACCATCCCCGGCTCATTCAGAATGTAATCTCCCAGACAATTTCTCTCTCTCATCGACCGGTTTTTTGGCTGTACCCTTGGGGTAAAGGCATAAAGGGGCTGTGTTGAATATGGGAGGGTTATTCCAATGGAAGTTAACAGAAGACGGCGCACCGATCCCTGGGTATGGGTTGCGATAGCTGCTATTTTGGCGATAGTACTGTTCTTCATTATCTGGTCCGTTACCACAAATTCCCTTGAAGAGGCACAAAGAGAGCGCACGCAGCGAGAACAGGCAGCGGAGAAGCCTAAACCACAGCCAATGCCGCAGCAACCTCAGCAAACTCAGCAGCCATCTGAGAGCCAGGGCAGTAAAGTTGTAATTCGAGATCAAGAGCGTATAAGGGAGATCGTTCGGGTAAAGCCTGTCTATATTTACGAAGAACCTCCACAAGCGAATACTACCGCACCTCGAAGTGTGGTGGTGGTTCCACAAGACGCACAGGTTCCGTCAAGTGGTTATGAGAAAGTGGATGTTCCGGCTATGTTCACGCTGAACGGTATGGATTACATCATCCAGGCGGGCGTGCCTGAGCAGGGAGACCAGACAGAGTTCATTTCGACGGGCAAACAGGCGGATGGACATACTATTTATTATAAAAAGGGAACAGTGGAGCCTAGAAATACGCTTTATCTGAAGCTGCAGCCGAATTCGAATACCTATATCCCATACGAATTATCGCCATAGTAGTATTGCACTAGAGGTTTCGCCGTGGCGGATGATATAGGGGTATTCGAACCGTTTTTGGATGAAGACGAGCTTATCCTGTGGACAGGTAAGCCGGACACGAGTATTTTTCTTACACCCGCGGATGTGCTTCTTATACCGGTCAGCATACTGATCGGCATTTCGTTTTTGAATACCGGACTGTCATACTTGTTCGGAGCTATCAGCATAGGCCATGTTCTGCTCGCACTGTGGGGAACGCTCTTTATCATCATGGGCGGCTATTTGATGCTCGGCAGGTTCTTTTACAAAACCTGGAGAAAAAGGCGTACCCTTTACGGGCTGACCAACAGGCGGATACTGGTATACGCGCGCGGCAGGCGGATGGTGGCGGAGGAGATTATGCAGATACCGGCGCTTGGGAGAGCCGTCCGCCGGAACGGCACCGGCACAATCACGTTCGGGCCATCTCCGTTCACCGCATCCTGGTGCGGAAACACTGGGATGAACTGCCTTGCGGGGTTCGACCACTGGGACCTTCTCGCTCTCCACGACATCAAAGACGCAAACCACGTCTACGAGATCATCGAGACTCTGCGGGGGCACTGGCAGTAAGGTTTTAGGTATTATCTCTCATCCATAGCTGTAGTGGCCGGTCTCCGTCCCGGCCATCGACACCGCAGATGATGTGCTGTTCAGAGCGGTTAGGTTTCGGTTTTTTCGTTAGGGCAGGGTATTGGAAGCAAGAGATGGAATAATTGGTCAACACCATAGATATTACCATCAGGTGTCCAATAAAAATCTTTCTGCGGGCCATATAAATATCGCCAAGCGTCTAGTATGGTTTGATTGTTTAAGGTGGCAACCCATTTACGATCTACATGCATGACAAAGGATTCATCCTCAAACCGGCCTACCAATGCAACACGCCGAGTTAAGGGAAAAGTAACCACTGTATCCTTATCCCCGAACCAAGGTTGATGGAAATCTAGCCTTGGCGGCGAGTGTATCAGTCCAACAGGATTATCTGAGCATATAAAATTGCCTGAACCTTCTTCAGCCACGAAAAGGTTCCAATTGCGCTGTTCAAGCAAATCATAAATGGCTTCTTGTGCGATTTGCGTAGTAAAAAAGTGGTAATTCTTTGGATTCGCTATATACTTATGTCCACCGGATAAGAAATAATCGCTGTGCTTTTGACTCCAACCAGAATCTACAGACGAAAGCAGCTTTATGATGTCATCCCAATTTTTTGGTTCTGACGCTGCGCTTTCAAATGGTTCCCCAGTCAAATTCTCTAACTCAGCAATGACACCTGCCCTAAAACGAGGTACACGAACTGCTATGAGCGAGACAAAACTAATCAGCGTAGAAAGATCGTCATAATTGAAAGTAAGATTACTCGTCACTTTTCGGATAGTTTCAATTGCTTGTTGTTCAAATCTTCCGAGAGTAGTTTCGCATATGTCTGGAGCCATACCTGGAAAATCAACGGTATGCCAATCCTCTTCAAAAGCAATGGATTTCAAACTTCGCTTACCTATAGCTTTTCGTAATTCGAGGTCGAAGACGTACAAACCACTACCTTTAGTTTCATCAGCGGTGAAACCTCTTAGATATGATTGTGGTAAATAGTGATGCCGTCTTGCAGGATTGTTCATTATGCAACACACCTCAAATCTGAAGTAATGCGAAATACTTACAATGTTGCAGAACTACTTTCAGTTTATACATCACGCTAATATTGATGGTTAGCGTAAAATCTACCCCTTCATCCCGCTCATTACTACTCCCTGGACGAAGTAGCGCTGGGCGAGGAAGAAGATGACGAGCACGGGGATGAGGACGGCGGTCGATGCAGCCATGAGCGAGACTATATCCACTCCCCACACATCCTGGAACGTCGCAAGCCCCAGTGCGAGAGTCCGCTTGTTCACAGAGTTGAGGTAAATGAGCGGGGTCATGAAGTCATTCCAATGGGCGACGAACGAAAATACCGCCACAGTCACAACTACCGGCTTGGAGAGCGGCATGAATATCTGCCAATAGGTCCGAAGCGGCGAACAGCCGTCTATTTTGGCGGCATCTTCCAGGTCGGCAGGAATTGTAAGGAAAAACTGTCTCATTAAGAATATGTAAAACGCATTCCCGAAGAACGCCGGGACGTAAAGCGGCAGGAGAGTGTCGTACCACCCGATGCTGCGGAAGATTATGAACCGTGGGATCATAAGCACCTCGCCGGGGAGCATGATCGTCGCAAGGACAAGGTAGAAAAGCAGGTCTTTGCCCGGAGCTTTGAGCCGCGCAAACCCGTACGCGACTATCGAGCTCGAAATCACTGTCCCGATAACCGCAAGCACAGTCACCTGAAGTGTGTTCAGCAGGTAAAGGTGAAACGGCATGATCGTGAGGGCCTTCGGGTAGTTGCTCCAGAGTGCCTTGTGCGGTATAAGGTTCAGCCCGGATGATGCGACCTCTACCGGGTCTTTGAGCGAGATAGAAATCATCCACAAAAACGGCAGCACGAATAGCACAGCGCCTGCGGCGAGCACCACATAACCGAGCGCCATACCTGCGCCCCGTTGCACCTTTACTCCAAGTCCATTTTTTCTGCCGACTTCGGCTGTATCTGCTTTTTTCATCGTATATATTTATACTACGACTTGGGCTGCCGGTGCAATTCCCGTTTTTAAATCCGCGTAATTCGCGTTTCCAATCCATTGTATAATATACTATTGGTGCTGCTGCCAATTGCACGGCGGCTGCATCGAACTTAATAATCCGTCTGGTAGACATAACAGACGAAGAGAAGGTGGTGTTACTAGTTGCTCGTTGATGTTAAACGAGAAATCGAAAGTCTTTTGGCAGAGCTAGTGGAATTGGGTGGACATCTTTGACTTGGCCGGTAAACAAGTCGAGATAGATAAATTAGAGCAAAGTACAACTGAACCCGGATTTTGGGACGATTCCCAAGAAGCCCAGAAGGTGCTCCAGGAGCTGAACCAGATAAAAAGCTCCATTGAGCCGATTCAGGAGCTTAAAGAGAGGCTGGAAGACCTGCAGGTCCTCGTGGAGCTTGCCGAAGAAGAGGGAAGCGAAGAGGACATAAGCGAGATCGAGCAGGAAGCCGAGGATATTCTGCGTGAGTTCAGGCAGTTCGAGCTTTCGACGCTCCTTTCCGGAGAGCACGACAGATCGAGCGCAATTGTCGAAATAAATGCGGGCGCAGGCGGCACGGAAGCGTGCGACTGGGCCGACATGCTCCTCAGAATGTACCTCAGGTGGGCTGAGCGGCACGGCTATCGCACGGAGATCATCGATACCGTTGCGGGTGAAATGGCCGGATACAAAAAAGTGACCTTTCTAGTTCAGGGAAGAAACGCCTACGGCTATCTGAAGGCGGAGAGGGGAGTCCACCGGCTGGTACGCATCTCTCCGTTCGACGCAAACAAGCGGCGGCACACGTCGTTTGCATCCGTGGATGTCATTCCTGAGATAGATGAGACCGAAGAGGTCCACATCAACCCGGAAGAGATACGGATCGATACATATAGATCGTCTGGCGCGGGCGGCCAGCACGTCAACAAGACGGATTCGGCGGTTCGGATTACGCATATACCGACAGGGATAGTGGTCTCCTGCCAGAATGAGCGTTCGCAGCACAGCAACCGCGATATGGCGATGAAAGTCCTTCAGGCGAGGCTGATGGAACTGCAGCGTGCGGAGGACGAAGCTCGCATGGCGGAAATCCGAGGCGACCTAAGAGCTATCCAGTGGGGAAATCAGATAAGGTCATATGTTTTTCAGCCGTACACAATGGTAAAAGACCATAGGACTGGACATGAAGTTGGGGACGTCATCCGGGTCATGGACGGCGACATAGATGATTTTATTCAGGCATTTTTGACAGCACCAAAACAGGGCATCAGCTGATACAAGTAACGTCTTAGTTAGTTGTAAATGTAAATTGACCGCCAGAAGGTGGTGTGAGAAAGATGAAAGCAAGAATAGTTCGGTTTGGATGGATTGCGGCGATTATGCTCATAGCCATGAGCAGCGCGTTTGCGGCAACGGCAACTAGCCGGAGCGCGCTTGGGACTTTGGGCGTGCAGAAGTCTGAGGTCTCGCTTGGCGACTTGGTGGCGGATGCAATCCGGGCATCTGCAGGCGCGAATGCCGCTTTTGTGAGCGCAAGCGAGCTGAAGGAATCCAGTACTCAAATCCCTGCAGGTAAGGTCTCCACGGAGGATGTTACGGCTTACATAGCCTACACGGACGATCCGATAGTCGTGGTGCGTCTCACCGGGAGGCAGATCAAGCAGGCGCTTGAGCGAAGCGTGCTCATCTATCCCAAGAACAACCTTGGTTTTCTGCAGGTGTCGGGAATCAGCTTCACGTTCAACCCCGATGGGCCGCAGGAGGGCAGGCTGGCCTCCGTCAGTATCGGCGGCAGCCCCATTTCCGACAGCACAGCTTACTCCGTCGCCATGACAAGCAGCATGGCTAACGGAGCGCTCGGCTACTGGAAGATATGGACCAAGAATGACATCGTAAATACGACTGACGTGACCATTCCAAAAGCAATAGACCAGTTTTTTACCGGTAATAGCAGCATCGATTATTCGAATCTTAACCGTATAAAGACTGGCAAGTGATATACCCGCCCGGAGGGTAAGAGTTCAGAGTTGATGAGTATAGCATCATGCTGAACTATCACAACATCATTCCGAATGGCACAACGTCATGCTGAGCTTGACTCAGCATCCAGGAAGAAAATGGACCCTGAATCAAGTTCAGGGTGACGTGCTGGCTGTTCAGGGTGATATATAATTCTTGCAAAGGTGAACTGAACTGTTACGCCTGAAGGCGCTTCGCCTCCGGGCATTCTATTAGAGCGGAAGATGAGGACAGACGCTTGAATCGATCTCTTCGCACCGTGGCCATTGTCGCGGTGTTTATACTATTGTCTGGCTGCGGAACCAAGACCAACAGAGCTTCGGCGTTCGACGGAATACGCGCTTATGAGCTTCTCAAAAAGCAATGTACTTTCGGCCCGCGCTACCCCGGAGTCCAGGGACATGAAAAAACTCTGGAGTTCATTCAATCCGAACTGAAACCGCTCGCGGACGAGGTTTCCACTCACACTTTCAAGTATGGCGCCGGGAGTAAGACCATCGAGCTTTCGAATGTATACGCGGTGTTCAACCCGGATGCATCGCATTTTGTGCTCTTGTGCGCACACTGGGATACCCGGCCTCATGCCGATCAGGAAGTCGATGAAGCTAAAAGCAAAATGCCTGTTCCGGGAGCGAATGACGGTGCATCCGGCACTGCGGTGCTTCTTGAGCTTGCCCGCATGTTCAATAACAAAAAGCCCGATGTTGGCGTCGTTATGGCGTTTTTTGACGGCGAAGACTACGGTCCCGGCGTAAATGACATGTTCATCGGGGCCAAAGAGTTCGCCAAGAACTGGAAGACGGCCGTCCAGCCAAAAGGCAGGCAGATCAAATACGATTACGGTATCCTGCTGGATATGATCGGGGACAGCAACCTGGATATTGCCAAAGAGGTGTTTTCCTGTCATAAGGCGCCGAAAGTCGTCGACAAGGTCTGGGCAGCCGCGGATAAGCTCGGCTACGGCAATACTTTTTTGGAAGAAGAACGCCACATGCTGCAGGATGACCACCTGCCGCTCTGCGCCGCAGGGATTCCGTGCATAGACGTGATCGATTTCAACTATGCCTATTGGCATACAATCGACGATACCCCCAATAAGTGCAGCGCCAAGTCCTTGCAGACAGTGGGAAATGTTATATCGAAAGTGGTCTACGATGAGGGCACGCAGGCGAAGTGATAGATTACCATGTACACTCGACCTATTCAGGCGACTCGCCAACCAAACTCCGCGACATGTGCGCGAAGGCTGTTGAGATCGGGATTGACGAGATCGTCTTTACGGAACATCTGGACTACACTCCTACGGACATATCTTACGGCTGTCTGGTCTACTCCAAATGGATGGACGAGATTGCTGCGGCACGGGAAGAGTTTTCGGGTAGGCTCACCATCCTCTCCGGCGTGGAGGTGGATTATCAGGAGAAGTATTTGCCTGAGATCGAGGATTTTCTCGGCTCTCACGAGCTCGATTTTGTTCTGGTCTCAGCCCATTATGTCCACGGGATTCTTCTTGAAGAACACGAGAAATATTTCCCCGGAAAGAGCGAGCGCGAGGCGTATCTGCCGTACTTCGAGGCCGCGCTTGCGGCAGTAGAGACAGGGTTCTTCGATTCACTCGCGCACATGGACCTCTGTAAACGGCATGGCGCGAGATACTACGGTAAATTCGACCTCGACAGATATTTACCCCAGGTCGAGGATATCCTGAAAGCCCTGATCCGGCACGATATGGCGCTCGAAGTCAATACTTCGGGATTGAGGCAGGCTCCGGGCGAAATATACCCGTCTTTGGAGACTTTGGAGCTTTATGCAAGCCTCGGCGGCAGGAAAGTGACCATCGGGTCGGACTCCCACCTCGTTCAGCACCTGGGATTCGGGCTTTCGGACGGCATAAAAGCGCTCAAATGCGCCGGAATACCCGAAATTGCCCGGTACAGAAGAAGAGCAGAGCAGGTTTCTGCATACTCTTCTCCCAAAATTCACGCTCTGTAGTAAGGTACATATCAGCCCCGATATGTACCCTTCTGATGGTTATATATATCAACCCCATACGTTAACTGTCCCCACATTATTGAGATTTATTGGCACAATAGTGCGTTAAAGCATTGACTGAAATGACGTAGCAGCGTAACATTCAGTTGGCAGTCAATCGTTGAGGCTGTAGATGTCAAGAGTGGGGACTTCGGCGCAAATATCGCACCGAAGTATTCCAAAATAATTACATCACCTTTGGTTGTAGCTGTCGATACACATGGTTTTATTTGTATTGGAGGTAATGACGGTCATATCCTGAAAATTGATTCTTCAGGAAAGCTTGTTAAGCAATGGTATCTGCAGGTTACAGCACAGTGAGATATTATCATTAGGCGATTTAGACAAGAAACATACTTCTGAGTGAAAGAAGTTATTAAGGGAAATTATGCCAGCTCTAATAGAACGGTTCAGGCAGGTGGAAAAACCTGAGAGTATGCCATATTCATCTCTGGAAGCTGTACTTGAAGGTGAAAATATAGTCTTTCGACCAGGTAAAAGACGTGGCATTCTAGAGATTGGGTGTATTTCCACATTTTGTGTTTTCTTCCTAGGGTTTCTGATGCTTGCTATAAATCTGCTTCCTCAGAGAGTTTTTCCTTTACAGCTTAGATATATTTTGGTTGGTGTCCTTGTATTGGGAGCATATCTATTTATCAGGTTATTGATGCGTAATCTAGATATTTTGTCACGACCTCAGTTCGAACTGGATGATTCACATAACGAATTGATTGTATATCTAGGTGACCGCACCGCAAAATGGTCTCTCCCGATAGATGATGTGAGTTTTTTTATAGGCTTGGAACAAGTAGCTGTTAAAGAAGGGTTCGACACTGCACTTTATGCTGTATTGGCGGATAGAGAGGTGCGTAATCTGACAGATATTATGAAGAGTCGGACGGACATAGAGAGAAATCTCAAAGTAATTGGATTCTGCTGCGATAAACCAGCAATCTATTTGGAGAAAGGATCTATAGGCAGTTATCTTGACATCGAACTCAGTAAAAACAAGGGAGGTTTGATCGGCAATCTGTTAACGGCAGCCGTAAATATTTCGAAGTGTGAAGCAATAAGCATGATGCTGCCGCCTGATAGCCATATAAATATTGATAGGGTGATGGAATTAGGCCGTTTAGTATACAAACCCACAAACGAATCCAGATGACATAGATTGCTTGATTAGTATATTTTTTATACTTCAGCGAGCGTATTTTGCGCCGAAGTCAACTCATCGGGTTGGTGGAAAAGAGATCCTGAAACATACTATGTAAAGAAGGGGCCAAAATGAATAAGAAGTATCTGAATTTGTTTGTCTTTTTACTGGCTGTTGTGCCTGTCATGAGCGCATACCCAGTAGATACAGCGACCAATACAAAAACAGTGCCAGCAGAGTTAAAGGCAATCGGCAGCATAAAGCAGGGGCTTGATACCAAGATTACCTACGAAGCAAGGCGAAAGACTATCTCGGCTGTCCTGGAGGACCTGAGCAGCATGAGCGGAGTGCAACTCAGGGCTGGGTTAAGTAAAAAGGACTGGCAAGTCCGAGACCGAAAAGTCTATATATTCGCCAAAGAACAGCCTCTTTCCGCATTGATGGCATCCATTTCCCGTGTTCTGAAGTTCAAATGGCGTAAGTCGGAAAGCGAACAAGGCGTGATCTACCGGCTTTATCAGGACCGCAACGAAATGAATGCATTAATGATGAAGCAGGCAGAAGAAGATGAACGCATCCGGGAAAAACAGAAAGAGCTACGCGAAGCAGCGCTGGATAAGCTGCATGCTGTGTCCGAATATTCGGAGGCTGACCTGGAACAATTAAAAGAGGAAGACCCTTACCTGTATTTTCTAAATGAGACAGGTGTGGCGAAGTCTCTGGATCAATTCCTCACTTCTTCGCCGGAGGCACGAGATGCTTTTATCAACGGCCAGGGATTATCTATTTCTTCATCAGACCTGTCGGATGAATCCAAGGATGCACTTGTTCAGGTGATACGTGATCTGTGGAGTGAAGAGAATGTATTATCTAAAAACTCCTTTCACGCCCAGCCGATTCTCCCGGATGATATGCTGCCGCAATTGCAGGATAAGATTGCTATAAACATAAACTCAGATGGCAATGAACTAAATAATGCTTCGTTGGGACGGGTTTCATTCACAGTACCTGGTAATCATTTAGGGTCTAGTGTTATCTGCAAAGAATTGAGAGCTGACTTATGTAGGTCTGATAGTATAAAAGCCAAGTTTTTTGGCAATTGTGGGATAGCAGCCCTAGAGCATCCTGGAACGCCTTTTATAAAATTGCAGGAAGATATACTCGCGGCAAATGGAATACCGACACCTGAAGAAGTACAAAAGGACCTTGGACTCGATGAAATGGGAGATCCAATAGATAAAAAAGAGCCTGATCCTGCACTCGATGTCACTGTAGACATCCCGAAAGATGCAAAGAAGCCCTTAACATATGAGACTGTCAATGCAATTATAGCCGATACCACCAGCTTTGCAATAGTTTGCGACAGCTTCGGCAAGCCTGCCAAATGCCGCTTTTCTTTGGTCAAAACTACGGTCAACAAGATTCTGGAAAATGCCCGGCTTGACTTGAATAGCAACTGGTGGCGTGTCGGCAATGTCATTGAACTGAGAGAAAGGATGTGGCTTAAGAAGCGCAGCCTTCAAATTCCTGAGGAATGGCTTGATAGATGGCGAGCTGACCTGAAAGACAGTGACGGCTTGAGCCTGGATACAGTTGCGGACATATGCACGCTGAGCCAGCCGCAGTATGATGCAAATATTGCATGTGACGAGGTTTTAGGGCGTTCAAGTGCGATTGGGCGAAACTATATGATAAACAAAGATGATCTAGGCTTTTATGCCCGGCTTGATCCAAGATCAAAGAAGCAGTTGACTACAAGTGAAGGTCTGGATATTAATCAGTTACCGTTTGAGCTGCGCACATTTGCATATAAATTTATCTGGGATGCAAATCTACTGAAGCCGGTGTGCGATGATACAGGTTATGTGGTTAAGTTATCAAGAATATCGGACGAATGCACCTCAATAGACGGCAGGCCTGTCTATAGGTTTATTTTTTGCGGAGCTGATGGGCTGGAGAAAATACTGTCTCAAGTTAACCTCTGAAACAATTTAATTACATTGTGGTACTGCCCCAAATGTGGTAACATATTGGTGGAAAATCACACTGCAATATTTGCCCTGCGGTGCACGTGATTAGCCGAGGAAGTTTTGAGCCGACACTCAAATCTTAGGGAGTTCGAAAGGTTCAGTTTTCAAGTGGGAGCCCTCTTTTGAGGGAATCGCGAGACTCTGGCCCGGGCACCCGCCCTTCTAATGCAAGGGTTCAAAAACTCGGTAGGCACACGGCACATGCGGGGCAATTTTATTTATAGAAGGTCGCGCTTTTGAGCCGTCCGTAATCAAAAATGAAAGACCTGTCCAACTTAAGCCGGATTGCAGACCGGTATTATAAAGATTTTCAGTTGACTTTGGCGCTCACGGACCGCGAAGGCGGAGTCATCGATGGCAAGCCTTGCTGCGCAAACCCCGTTTCAGAAACACGCTGCCGTGAGGCCAGGCTGAGGGCCATCGAAGAGACTCTGAAATGGGGCGAGCCATATCTTCACCTCTGCTGCGGCAACTGCATCATCTGGGCTGTCCCCGTTATGAACAATGCGCAGGTGACAGGCGGCATCGCAGCCGGTGGAATCCCGATAGACGACTGTGCCGATGGCGAGTGGAGCGCGGAACGGATCAGGCAGGCCGCAGACCAGCTTCTTCAGCTTGCCGGTGAATCCAACCTCACGAATTCGGCGCTTCTTGAACTCAGAAGGCTCGCTTCCGAGCGCGAGTCCAGACGTGCGGAAGCCATACACGAGCTGAAAAGCAAGTGCTACGACTCCATCCGCGATATTTATCTGAGAGAAGAGCCTGAGCTGCTGGCCGCTGTGAAACGCGGCGACCGCCTGCAAGCGCGCGAAATCCTCAATAGAATTCTGGTAGGCATCTACTACCTCGGCAGGGACAGGCCGAGCCTCCTTAAAAGTTTTCTGCTTGAACTCGTAGTTATGATGAGCAGGACTGCTGTAGAGGCGGGGGCCGAACCATCGGAACTCCTCGGCACGAACTTCTCCCAACTGGTCGATCTTTCGTCTATTTCCGACGAAGCCGACCTTTCAGCCTGGCTCGTATCAATGCTGGAGCGGATTATGGACTCCATCCGGGAGCAGCGCGCATATCCGAACACTGTCCTTCTTACAGCGGCGCTCCAGTTTATGGAAGCCAATATGTCGGAGGATATTTCGCGCGATGACGCCGCCGCTGCCGCCGGTATGTCGCCTTCTCACTTCTCCAGACTTATGAAAGAAAAGCTCGGGCGTTCATTTACGGAGATTCTCACCCAGATGAGGGTCGATAAGAGCAAAGAACTTCTCAAATTTTCGGACCAGAGCATCATCAACATTGCGCTCGACTGCGGGTTTAAGGACCAGAGCTACTTCACGAAGGTCTTTCAGCGATCCACAGGCTACACCCCGCGCGAATACAGATTGCACGTGCATGGGACGTTCAGATAGTCTTTGTGTGGTCCTGAGTTTTATGCTTCGGGACCGCAGTTAGTCCCGGAGCACGAGTTTTCACTAATATAGATGTTGACAAAGATAATTTAGCCGCCTAACATTTGTTAAGATATTTTAGTGTGTGAATATGCACCGAACTGTAAAACGTCATGAAACGTATACTGCTCATACTTCTAAAATTACTGCTGTTGGTGATTGCATTTTTGTTAATCGTAAAAGTAATGGATTACGGTCAACCGTCGTCCACGGGTTGGGGAAGGCCTCAATCAATGATCAAGGCAGCAGCGATATTGATTTTTGTGGAGATTGGCTATTATCTCCCAAGAATTTACCGCAGGTAGTTTGATTATGGATGCAGAGATTGTAAAACAAGCAGAAGAATGGCTGACGCAGATACATGATGACCTTGCTGAAAGTAAGGAATATAAAAAAAAGCAAGGACGAGCTTGTTGACAGGATTGCATGGGAAATACGGTTATATGCTCCTGAATTACAGAAAGCAGTAATGGTTGTAATTGATAAATGGCTGTTTGGTGAGGATAAATACCATTCGGCAATTGCATTGGGTCTTATTTTAAGGATAAAGGCGACAGAGTTTATACCTAAATTGGAACAGCTTCGTGAGGACATATTGGCAGGGCGTCCGAATTTGCCGACGCCATGGGTTTCAACTGTCGATAGTATCTTGGGAGTTCTGAGAGAGGCTAAAAGAGAAGCAGATAAAGACTGATAACTGACAGCTAACCAAGCACCAAACTACCAAAACGCTACCAAACAACCACATCCTGCTACGATATTTCCAACATAATGACACCAAACTTCAAGACCGTTTGCATCATAACTGATAAACTGCTATTGTCTAGTCGATTGATTCGAAAAGATCGTAGGGAGCACTATGGCATACTTAACAGATGTAGAAATAGCACAGGCTGCAAAGCCGAAGCCTGTGACTGATATAGCAAAATCACTCGGCTTGGCTGATGAAGATTTGGAGCTTTACGGCCGGTATAAGGCAAAAGTATCGCTCGAAGTGATGAAAAAGACGAGCGGCAGGCCGGACGGCAAGTTGATCCTCGTTACTGCGATTACCCCGACTTCAGCGGGTGAGGGGAAAACCACTACTACAGTCGGACTCGGAGATGCTTTGAAGCAGATAGGCCAGTCCGTCGCAATCGCCATAAGAGAGCCGAGCCTTGGCCCGTGTTTCGGGGTAAAAGGCGGCGCGGCAGGCGGCGGTTACGCGCAGGTCATCCCTATGGAGGACATCAACCTGCATTTTACGGGCGATTTTCACGCGATTACATCAGCGCACAACCTGCTTGCGGCGATGCTGGACAATTCGCTTTATCAGGGAAACCCACTGAAAATCGACCCATATTCCATTACCTGGAAACGGGTACTGGACTTGAACGAGCGAGCACTGAGAAGCGTTGTGATCGGGCTTGGCGGGAAGACCGGCGGAGTTCCGAGGGAGACCGGGTTCGATATTACGGCAGCTTCCGAGGTTATGGCGCTTCTTTGCCTCTCCAATGATGTGGCGGACTTGGAGAGGCGGCTCGCTTCTATAATTGTCGCCTTCGACAAAGACGGCAACCCTGTGACTGCTGCCGATTTGAAGGCATCCGGCGCAATGGCGGTGCTCCTCAAAGATGCGATAAAGCCGAACCTGGTTCAGACATTGGAAGGCACGCCCGCTTTCGTACACGGCGGCCCGTTCGGGAACATCGCACATGGATGCAATTCCGTTATCGCAACGAAGATGGCGCTCAAGCTCGCGGATTACGTCGTCACAGAGGCTGGATTCGGCTCTGACCTCGGTGCTGAGAAGTTTCTGAACATCAAGTGCCGCACAGCCGGTCTTACTCCGGCCTGCGCCGTGGTCGTTGCCACAATCCGTGCGCTCAAGATGCACGGCGGCGTCAAAAAAGACGCACTGACGGTTTCAGACCCGGAAGCGCTGGAAAGAGGGATCGAGAACCTGTGGAAACACTGCGAGAATATGGAAGCGCACGGCCTCAGCCCGGTTATTGCGATCAACAAGTTCCCTGCGGACTCCGCTGAAGAGGTCGCGAAGCTTCATGCGCTTTGTGAGGCTAAGGGATATTCTGTAGCACTCTCAGATGTATGGGCCAATGGCGGAAAGGGCGGAATTGAGCTTGCCAAACTCGTTATGAAGACTATTGAAGAGAAGCCGTCGAAGTTCCATCAGCTTTATCCGCTCGATATGAGCCTCAAAGAGAAGATGAATACAATTGCGCGAGAGGTTTACGGCGCGGATGGCGTAATCTATACGTCGGAAGCGGAGAAAAAGATCGCTCAGATCGAAAAACTGGGGCTAGGGAACCTGCCGGTCTGCTCTGCAAAGACCCAGAACTCCCTTTCTGATGATGCTTCCGTCGTCGGCAGACCGAGGAATTTCGAAATTACGGTCAGAGATGCCAAAGTGTCGGCAGGTGCGGGGTTCGTGGTCATGTATACGGGAAACATAATGACCATGCCTGGCCTTCCCAAAGTCCCGGCTGCCGAAAAGATCGGCTTGAATGATGACGGCAGCATCGTCGGGCTCTTCTGACATCATGCTTAAGGGGTTAGTACAGTGAAAAGTGACAGCAAGCTGGAGCGCCTGCTTCGCGCAGGGCAATTCGTCGTCTGCGGGGAGATGAGTCCTCCTCAATCAGCAGATGCGGCTCCCATAGCCAAGAAGTGCGGTTATTTCAAAGGCTATGTGGATGCGGTGAACCTGACGGACAACCAGACGGCGATTGTGCGTATGTCTAGTGTGATGTCCGGCCATTTCGCCCTTTCAGGCGGGGTCGAGCCGATCATACAGATGACATGCCGTGACAGAAACCGGCTCGCTATCCAGTCTGACATTCTTGCGGCGGGGGCAGTAGGCATCAAAAATATCCTCTGTCTCACCGGCGATCACCAGAAATTCGGCAACCATCCCGATGCGAAGCCGGTGTTCGACCTCGATTCCACGCAGCTCATCGGCATGGTGAAGAAGATGCGGGACGAGAAGAAGTTCCTGTCCGGTGATGACATCAAGCAGGAACCCAAAATGTTCATCGGCGGCGCTGCAAACCCCTTCGGCGAACCTTTTGAGATGAGAGTCCTGAACCTTGCCAAGAAAATAGCTGCCGGAGTGGATTTCATCCAGACTCAGCCGGTCTTCGATGTCCCCAGGTTCAAAAAATGGATGAATGCCGTCCGGGATGAGGGAATGGACAAAGATGTGTTCATCCTGGCAGGCGTTATGCCGGTAAGGAGTGTCAAAGCGCTTATTCATATGAGGGATAACGTTCCGGGGATGCGAATTTCGCCCGATTACATAAAACGGATGGAATCCATAAAAGAAAAAGAAGCTGCTATGGAGGAAGGCGTAAAGATCGCTGTCGAAATAATCAAAGAGCTGAAGGAGATCCCAGGAGTTGCGGGAGTCCATCTGATGCCGGTTATGTGGGAGTCGATAACTCCCCGGATAGTCGAAGAGGCGGGGCTTTTGCCGAGACCGTCGGCTGATTGAGAGCAGGATATGAGCAAACTAAGTGAGAAGATAGCATCGTTTTGCGAGAGCCACCCCAGGCTTTATGCCTGCGCGGTGCTTGCTGAGAACGTGGTCAAGAAGCCGGTATTCAAGTGCCATGACTGCGGCCAGTGCATTTTGGGCTATACTGCGTTTACATGCCCGATGAGATGCCCTAAACAGATGAGAAATGGCCCCTGCGGCGGCACGCGCGAAAACGGGCGCTGCGAGGTCTATCCTGACAGAAACTGCATCTGGTGGATGATCTACCAACGCGCAAAGCGTATGGGCAGATTGAAGAAGCTGAGGCGCATCCAGAAGCCGGTAGACCGGAGGTTCGAGCATACTTCGGCATGGCTGAATGTTTTTGCTGGAAAAATCGATCCGCCATCTTGGAGAAAAGACTAAGGAGAATCGAATGTTAATCGTTGGAGAGCGTATTAATACGAGTCGAAAGATAAAAGGTGAGGCTGTAATCGAAGCGGCGGTGGTCAACCGCGACACTGCCTATATTCAGAAGCTGGCGAAAGACCAGGTGGATGCCGGAGCGACGTACGTGGACGCAAACTGCGGCACGCTGACTTCCGGTGAGCCGGAAGCGCTTGAGTGGATCGTAAAGACCGTTCAGGAAGTCGTCGATGCGCCGATATCGTTTGATTCGCCCAACCCGGCGGCGATAGACCGCGCCATTGCTGCCTATGACATGAGCAAGGGCCAGCCGATGATCAACTCGATTACCGCCGAGACTGAGAGGTTCAAAAACATCCTTCCGTTCGTCCTCAAGTATAAGACGAAGATAATCGCGCTTTCGATGGACGACACAGGCATACAGCAGGACCCGGAAAAGCGGCTATCCGTTGCCCGCGACCTCGTGAAGCGTCTGACCGACGCAGGCGTGCCGGTGGATGACATCTATGTCGATCCGCTCACCTTCCCTATTGGTACAGGGACCAATGTCGGCGTGTCTATGCTTGAGATCATCTCGAAGATCATGACTGAGTTCCCCGGCGTGCATACGATAGCCGGAATATCGAACGTGAGCCACGGAATGCCGGCTCGAAAGCTTCTGAACCAGGCAATGACGGTGCTTGCAATGGACCGGGGCCTTGACGCGGGGATCATCGACCCGATGGACCGCTACCTGATGGGTCTCATCGCTGCTTCTGAAGCTCTGCTTGGCCGCGATGACTTCTCTATGAACTATATCACCCTTTCAAGGGCAGGCAGGTTCGAAGGGCTCTAGTCAGCTTAGGTTTTTGAATCGCGAAATGCGCGAAGAAGCACGAGAGACGCGAAAAGGGGCCTACTTGCCCGCTTCGGCAGCTATCGCGCTTTCTTCGAAAGTGCTGTCGCGTCTCTAGTCATTCCGGTTTCCGCGGTTCAAAATGGTATGGAACAAACCGTCACGCCCGCCTGTCTCACTATGTAAATAATGCGAGGGGATGGGTTGGATGAAGGAAAGGGATGTGTTGGTTCCGATACTGTGGAGTATCGGTATCATTGTTGCGATCGTACTTGTTTTTGGGCCTTTGATGTTTCCATTATTCGCAAAAAATCGCGATGGTTTTCGTAAAGCCACTTGCCAAAGCAACCTGAAAGAGCTTGGAGTAGCGGTACAGTTATATCAGGGTGATTACAATGATATGATGCCCAGTTCCTTTCTTTACGGCGGCAGAAAGACATGGGATAAAAGCGATTTTACGCACTTCGCCAAGGAAAGAGGTACTCTGCCGCCGCCACCTGGTGCTAAAAGCTCAACATGGCCGATGCTGCTATATCAGTATATCAAGAATAAGCCCGAAGACACCCTCTGGTGTCCGTCCGATCCCAACAGAAGCAATAATCCCTCTGCAGCAGTCGCATACTACTGGAAAGCTGCAATAGACAGAGCCTGGTATGGAGATGATAAGCTTAAAGCCCGTAAATACGATGATTTTGCCTTTCCTGCTGACCAGATCATTCTCTACGAGCACAATGGTTGGCACTGGGTGGAGCAGGATAGAGGTCTGGCAGATGGCGTTACCATCAACTGCGTGTTTATCGACGGCCATGTTGCGCCCAAAAGAATAGAAAACAGTGGTTATACAACTTCCGAAAACCCGCCTGAGCCCCTCCCCAAAAGCGGTATGGGTGAACCTGCCTGGTTCAACTATAACTTCAAATCCAGCCCAAATGCCGGCAAAACCGGCAAAGGCACATACTGGAACCCTCAAATGTGTGGGGATAAATTGCAATAAGCTGCTAAAATCTTAAGCACATGTGAATATTTCACCTTCACTTAAGCTGCATTTTGAGTCATACTATATGAACCGATAATAGAGCAGTGAAGGTGGTGTAGTCATTTGCTTAATGATCGTTTTAGCGGGTTATGCAAACATAATTTTTCTGAGCGGTGTAACAGAAAACGTCTGCTGAGGCAGCAAAGGATACAAGAGGCTGTTGCACATGTATCAAGCATGCTGATTGCCGGTGATAATGTAGACATCAATTCCGTTCTAGGTATACTCGGGACGGCTGTCCGAGCCGATCGTGTATGTGTCTTTCAACTCAGAGACGGAGCAAAAACTGCAGATAATACCTATGAATGGTACACCCCCGGTATTGTGTCTGAAGTCCATAATATTCAAGGCTGTCCCGTAGAAGATGCTCCGTGGTGGGTTGATCAGATCTTTTCCGATAAGGTTATAGCCGTTCAGGATACAGCACAAATGCCACCAGAGGCAACTATTGAGCAAGAGGTGTTGATGAAGCATAATGTAAAAGCCCTGCTCGTTGTACCTATGCGCTCACAGGGTAAATTGATCGGCTGCCTCGGATTCGATGATACAACCAGCCCCAGAACCTGGTCCAAATATGATGAATACCTGCTTCGCACTGCTGCGGATTGCCTGGCGGCTTATTTTGAGCGAAGCAAAATGATAGAAGCAATGTACTGCACCAGGGATGAACTTCGGATGCAGGTATCAGCAATCAACGCAGCGAGCGACCAGATTATAATTACGGATTACTTCTGCAAGATTAAGTTCGTTAACCCTGCGTTTACAAAGGACAATGGCTATACGTTCGAGGAAGCCATCGATCAAAGTGTTAGTATCCTCAGGCATGAAGGCCATGACCGCGATTTCTATAAGAAGATATGGGATACGGTACATAATGGTGACACTTGGCAGGGAGAGATTCCACGCAGGCGGAAAGACGGGACTACTTATATAAGCGATGCCACAGTCACGCCCGTAGAAAAAGAATCAGGATGCATTGAGTATGTGGTCGTGATTCAGCGTGACATCACAGAGAGAAAGTTGTATGAGGAAAGACTGCAGCAGACCCGCAAAATGGAGACTGTCGGGATGCTTGCGGCAGGAATTGCTCATGACTTCAACAATCTACTGCAGGCAATCTTGGGCTACACTCATGTCATCCTCGATACGAGCCAACTGGACATGAAAACCAGGAGCGATTTGGTAGAGGTAGAACGTGCTTCGCAGCGCGCCGCTGATCTTGTCCAGCAGATTCGCGCGTTTTCGCAGCAGGTTCCGAAGCGTATGGAACCGGTGGACGTTCTCGTTTTGGTACAGGAAGTTGCCGGGCTCCTGTGCAAGACTCTGCCGAGAACGATCAAAACCGTGTGTGAAGCATCCGCTGAATGTCTGCCTGTACTCGCGGACAGTTCTCAAATCCATCAGGTGTTGATGAACCTTTGCCTGAATGCCGAGGCTGCAATGCCTGATGGCGGAAGGCTGATGGTTAATGTAGACCCAGTTTCGTTAACAGAGGAGTTCGTGAAATCCAATCCTTGGGCGCGTACCGGGATGTTTACCCGTTTTACAGTCTCTGATACCGGCTGTGGAATGAACGAGAAAACAATAAGAGCTGCCTTTGAGCCGTTTTTTACTACAAAGAGCACAGGTTCCGGGCTTGGGCTTTCCGTCTGCTACGGGATTATCAGAACGCATAACGGACTGATCAATATAGAAAGCAAACTGGGCAAAGGGACCAGTGTAAGCGTCTATCTTCCGGTGACAACCATGCCAGAAGCTTCTTCGCCTGCCGCAGGGGTGGTAAGCGATGTTACGGGTAATGAGACAGTCCTACTGGTCGAAGATGAGGATTACATCCAGCGGCTTACCAAGCGAGTGTTGGAGCACAACGGGTATAAAGTACTGACCGCCGGAAACGGGCAGGATGCGCTCGATTGTCTTGGTTCTCCGCGTGGCAAAGATGTGGAAATCGTTCTCCTGGACCTCAATATGCCCGGAATGAATGGGCTTAGGGCCATTTCGGCCATCCGGCAGATTCTACCGTCAATGAAAGTGCTTATCACGGCTGGAATCGACACCGGCATCGATACGCTGCCCGAGAACGAGCGCCCCAATGACTTCCTGCAGAAACCGTATAAACCGGAAGTGCTGCTTGAAACCGTCCGGCGGCTGCTTAATGATAAAAATGGTCATACTATGTTGAAGTAATCCATCTTACGGGCATACTAACAGCGGCACTATGATTAGTGTGCCCGGATGGAATAAATGGACGAACAGTCTCCAATTTTTCGCGCAGTCGGATCAGATAACAATACAGCATCTGCCAGCCGTTGGGTAATCGGTTATATAATTGCGGCCGCGCTGGTCGTATTACTCACTGTGTTGGGGCTTTTGATAAAGCCATTTGCCCCGATTGTGTCGTTCAGATCGCCGTATATTCTCCTGGCGGGCGCGGTTGCATATTTTTACGGCAGAGGCCCCGGTGCTTTGGCGTTTCTTCTGGGGATGTTCAGCTTTATAGCAATCTACACTCCTCTCATCTTCCCTGGAATTACTACCATATATGCTAAAGGTATATGGGTAGAGTATATTGTCTTCATAATCACCAGTCTGATAGCTACAATCGCCATGTCCAGCCTGCACGATTCCAAAATCCGCGTTGCGGAGCGATCCGAGCAGTTGGAAGCCGAAATCCGTGAAAAAAAACGCACTGAAGCCGAATTGCGGGAATCGGAAACGGCGCTCCGCACCATTTTTAACAGTGTTTATGATGGAATTCTGCTGCACTCCGTCGATGGCTTCATTATTGATGTAAATGCACGGGCGCTTGAGCTGTATGGAATCAGCCCGGATGAGATCAAGAGTCTGACTATAGCCGATATATCCGCTGCCAGCGCTCCGATAGACTGGCTTCGGCCGGTCTGGGATAAAGTATTGGAAGGGGATAAACCGTTTTTCGAGTGGAAAGCCAAACGTCTGCATGATGGTTATGAGTTCGATGTGGAAGTGTATCTGCGCAAGCTCAGGGTATCCGGCCGGGATACCATTATGGCTAACGTCCGTGACATCACTGCGCGAAAGCGAGCCGATATGGAGATTAAAGCTCTGAACGCCGAACTCGAACAGAGGGTAGCGGCCCGGACGTCGGAGCTTGCGGCTGCAAATAAGGAACTCGAATCTTTCAGCTACTCCGTTTCTCATGATCTTCGCGCGCCTCTTAGAGCAATAGATGGCTTCAGCAGCACACTGCTCAAGGATTATAAAGAATCTCTTGATGAAAAAGGCCAGGACTATCTCCAGCGTGTGCGGAACGCGGCGCAACGTATGGGGCAACTGATTGATGACATCCTCGGTCTGTCGCGTGCTACACGCGCCGAGATGCACTTGCAGCAGATCAACATGAGTGCCATGGCACAGGAAATTCTTGAAGAATTCATGCAGTCGAGCCCGGAGCGCAAAGCAGAAATTACCGTTGCGGAGGGTATTATTGTGAGTGCCGATGCCCATCTGCTTCGAATTGTACTCGATAATCTTCTTGGAAATGCATGGAAGTTTACGAGTAAACGTAATATTGCTCGAATCGATGTCGGAGTAGTTGAGCAGGATGCGGAGCGGGTATATTACATCCGGGATAACGGCGCGGGTTTCAATGCGGAATACAAAGACAAACTGTTCTCACCATTCCAGCGTCTGCATACAGAAAGTGAGTTTCCGGGGACTGGCATAGGGTTAGCTCTCGTTCAACGCATAATACGCAGGCATGGAGGACGCATCTGGGCAGAAGGCGCGGTAGACCAGGGCGCTACGTTCTACTTTACTCTTGGGGAGGCCGCCAAATGAAAGATAACGGAATACTCTTGGTTGAAGATAACCCGGATGATGTGGAGCTTACACTGCTTGCCTTTAGGGAAAGCGGCCTGAGCGACAGGTTAGTTGTAGCTAATGATGGAGAGGAAGCCCTCGATTATATTTTCAAGCGGGGTAAGTATGAAGGCTACGATCACAAACTGCCAGCAGTGGTGCTTTTGGACCTGAAGCTGCCAAAGATAGGCGGGCTCGATGTGCTGAAGGCCGTCCGGGCTAATCCAGAGACAAGCTGTGTTCCGGTAATTATCCTTACCTCATCAAAAGAAGAGGAAGATATTATAAAAAGCTACAGTCTGGGCGCTAACGCCTATGTGCGCAAACCTGTGGACTACGACGAGTTTGTACAGGCAGCGAAGACACTTGGGCTATTCTGGCTTGTTTTAAATGAACCACTTCCGGAGAGGCGGTCGTGTGCATGAGCACTCCACTTCGGATCATGATTGTAGAAGACTCGGAAGATGACGCGCTGCTCGTCATTGATTCGCTTCGAAGCAGCGGTTACGATCCCCTCTGGCAGCGGGTAGAGACCCGTGAGGAGATGGCAGCCGCGTTCGAAACCAAGGGGTGGGACATAATCATATCCGACTACATGCTTCCAAATTTCAGCGGGTTGGATGCATTGAAACTTGTCCGCGCTCGTGACCCGGACATTCCGTTCATCATTATCTCCGGGCGGATAACCGAGGATACGGCGGTCGATGCTATGAGAGCCGGGGCGCAGGACTATGTTCTGAAAGATAACCTTGTAAGACTTGCTCCAGCCGTCGAGCGCGAGCTGCGCGAGTCGGAATTTCGCCGCAGACAAAAGTTTACAGAGGAGATATTTACCAAGGTGTTTAGATCAGCTCCCGTTATGATAAGTATCAGCGATCTGGAGACCGGGCAATTTGCTGATATCAATGAGACATTCGAACGTCTGATAGGCTACCCTCGTGATGAGCTTATCGGAAAAACATCCATGGATATAGAAATGTGGTACGATCTGTCCAATCGTGCGGAGCTGGTGCAGGAGTTGGAGCAGCAGGGAAATGTTCGAAACTATGAGGTTAAGCTTCGTACCAGATCGGGACAGCCGCTCATCGGGCTTCTTTCAGGAGATATAATCTCACTTCATGGCCGAAGATCGATGCTGATGGCGATTACCGATATTACCCAGCGAAAACAGGTTGAAGAGGCATTGGATGCCGAAAGGCGGCGCTTGCAGGCTGTACTCGATGCGCTGCCTGTCGGTGTGTTTATCGCCGACAAAAATGGAAGGGTTTTTCAGGTCAACGATCAGGTGTCTGTAATCTGGGGAGGTCAACTCCCCCTGGCAAACAATGTATACGAGTATGGCAATTATCCGGCTTGGTGGGCCGAAACGGGTGAACATGTTTCCTCTCAAGAGTGGCCTATGGCTGCAGCACTTAAAGGCAAGACTACTGTTGGGAAAATTATCACAATCGAACGGTTTGACGGTAAAAAATCGACCATAATTAATTCTGCAGCCCCGATAGTGGATGCAAACGGTGAAGTTATCGGTGCAGTGACCGTTGTTCAGGACATAAGCGAAATGATAGCTCTCCGCCGGGAGTTGGAGCGGGCACTTAATGAGGCCAGACATGAAGGCGAACGCGTCAGTGCTCTTGAGGGTATAGCGGAAGCTGGCATTGCTACAACAGACCTGCAGGAGCTTTTAAATATACTCGTTCTCAGGATGGCAGAAATCCTCAATGTGAACTCAAGCAGCATATGGATGTTCGACGATGAGAAGCGTGAGTTTGTCGCAAGAGCTTCGCATGGTGCCCCTGGTCTGGCCGGTTACCATCTTAGTGTAGATAGGGGAGTTGCCGGTATCGTATATAACGAGCGGAGACTTGTTTATACACCCGACGTTAAAAATGATCCGCTCATTAAGGATAAAATTATCAAAAAACAGGGCGTGAAGTCCCTTATATCTGTCCCGCTTATTACTCGTGGCCGGGTCGTAGGGATGATGCGTATTGATATGCTGGAAGCGAGAGAGTTCACTGAGGATGAAGTGGGACTGATTGAGGCGATGGCATCCAGAATGGCGCAGGCCATCGATAATATCAGGCTATATGAGGCTCTTACCCGCAGCCGGAACGATCTCGAAGACGCACTGAAAAGCGAAAGGCATTTTTCGCTTCTCCTGCAGGAAGCTCTTCTGCCGGGTATCCCGGATATAGGCGAGGGTTACAGTGTTGCTGCCGAATATGTGCCTGTTTACATTGGGCGCAGTATTGGCGGCGATTTCTACGATGTGTTTCAGATAGGAGACGACAAGGCTGGGGTGCTCATCGGTGATGTGTCCGGCAAGGGACTTGAGGCGGCAGCGATGGCTGCTACTACGCGGAGTACAGTGCATGCATTTGTGCATGAGATGACATCATCTTCAGAATCGCTGGAAAAGGCGAACTCCGTTCTTGTGCTCAGACAGTCGGATTTCAGCCCGTTTGTGACCGTTTTTCTGGCGATAATCGACCTGAACAGCGGTGAGATCACTTATTCAAGCGCCGGACATCCTCCTGCTGTCATCTGCCGGGCGGATGGTTCAGTTGAGATGCTTAAGTCCGGGCAGTTGCCGCTTTCTCTGCTCAAGGGCCAGGAATACAACGAGTACAGCAGTCATATGGGCCCTGGGGATAAACTGGTGCTCTATACGGATGGAATCAACGAGGCGCGCCAGGATGTCGAGATGCTTGGGTTCGAGGGTATACAGCAGATTTTATCCGAAAATTCCGCTCTCCATGCGGATGAACTCGCACGGGCGCTTGTCGATAGCGCTACCAATTGGTCCAGAGGAAAACTGCGTGATGATGCAGCCGTAGTGGTCGTAGAGCGGGAAGGAGAATAAAAGAGCCTCGGATTTGCATCCAAGGCCCTTAGAACTAACAATATCAGCGCCCTATTACGCGCTTTGCCACATTGAATGTTCTATTCACCAGGTCGGAGATACTGAACTCAGGCTGCCCATGGATGTAAGTGGTCAGGCGGTCGCCGAAAGGCTCCGTCCACTTATTAGGCAGGTTTTTTGCGCCGAGCATGGCGCCCATAAGCGACCCGGTTGTAGCTCCGTTGCAGTCAGTGTCCATTCCACCCATTACCGCAAGAGATATTGCCCGCTCGAAGTCTCCTTCGGAGTAGAGCAGGGCTGAAATAGTGATCGCGGCGTTGTTCAGCGTGTGAACAGGGTGCATCCCTTTGTACTTCTCTTCGATTCGATGCCATGTTCGGTCCCAATCGCGGTCTTTATCAACCCAATCGATCGTCTCTGTAACCGTTTCCGCCATTCTGCACTTCGCAGGTATCTCAGTCAGCCCGACGAGCAGCGCTTCACGGGGTGATTTTACTGCAAAAGCCGCTGAAATTGCCGCAGAGAAGAACATCTCGCCGTAAATTCCGTTTCGGATGTGGCTCACGCGGGCGTCGCGCCATCCAAACTCGGCTGCGAGTTCCGGCATGCCAGGCGCGGCATATGCCCAGGGGTCGCTTCGGATGTCTGCGCCGATCCATTCGGCGTAAGGGTTGTCCGTAAGCGCTGTTTCGGGAGGCGTGAGGCCTTTTATCAGGTTTTTCAGCGCCACGAGTTCCGCAGTACAGGTGCAGGCAGTCGGAAGGTATTCTACCCAGGCTCGCCCGACATCCTCTGTGGTGAAATCGGGCCCGTACTTTTCCAGGATCAGCAGACCGGCAACGGTATACACTATGTCATCATCCGGGCCGACGTGATCGATGTTCCCCTTGATGTAGTTTCTTATCAGCTCGGAATAATGTGGATGCTGAATACCGGGATGGTCGTTCCAGTACTCTGCGAGTGGATAAGGCTGGCCGAGTTTGTTCGCCCACGCTTCTATGAACGCGCGGTTCTGCCCTTCGACCGGCACGCCGAGGGTGCATCCAGCCGCGCGGCTCAGCCATGCGCCAAGAATCCTGTCTTTGAGCTCATCGTCCGTCAGATTGAGCTCCAGCCGCCTCGGTCCATTCGGCCTGAGTGCTTTGATCGTTTCAAGATCGTCGGGTTCTTCGTATGGATACGCTGGCTGCGGCGGAAGACCCCGCGATTTTTCTATCAGCTTGTTGATAGTTTCGCGTATCTCGGACTCGATGGCGCTTGTGTCAGCGCCATGCTCATGCGCAAGGTCCAGCCAGAGCTGCAGTTGTTCGGTTTTTCCTGCTAAGTCACCAAAGTAAGGCATAGCTTCTAAATTCTTCTCCCCTGTTCGAATTTATCTGGCCAATGGCTGCACCAGGGCTAAAATATCTTCTCTTAATTGAACCGGAGTCGAGAGGACTTCCTCAAGCGGCTTGGTTATTATATGATCGGCATGAAGGCATGCCATGGTGCCGGACTCGCCTGCCAGCAGATTTTCTACAGCTCTGGCTCCGAAGCGAGTGCCGAGCAATCTATCGAATGCTGTCGGAGAACCGCCGCGCTGCACGTGTCCAAGTACAGTGACCCTCGGATCGAATCCCGCATCTTGTACTACATGTGCGATCTTGGCTGTTACTCTCTCTTCTCCTTCCATCTCCGCCCCTTCGGCAACGATGATGATGAAATGGGGCTTTCCTCTGAGGGCTGCCGTTTTGACTTCCCTGCTTATGTATACCGGGTCTATCTCCGTGTTCGGCAGGATAATAAGCTCAGCTCCCCCCGCAACACCGGACATGAGCGCCAGATAGCCGTGCCTGCGCCCCATGACCTCTATAATGAACGCCCGCTGGTGCGCGCTTGCGGTATCTTTGATCTTGTCCACCGCGTCGAGGATAGTGTTAAGTGCTGTATCTACACCTATTGCCATCTCAGTGAAGGCGATGTCATTGTCTATGGATGCCGGGACTCCTATGGTAGGAATGCCAAGCTCATGCAGGGTCCGAGCGCCATGGAGCGACCCGTCGCCGCCGATCACAACGACACCTTCTATTCCCCAGGCTGAGATTGTCTCCAGTGCGAGCTGCTGCCCTTCCGGCGTCTTGAACTCAAGCGCTCTTGCGCTCATAAGGATAGTGCCGCCAAGCCGGATGATCCCGCCGACCGAGCGGCTGTCCATCTCGATGATATCGTTATTCATCAGTCCTGCGAACCCGCGCCGGATTCCGAGCACACTCACTCCTGCGTTCATACCGTAGCGGACTACGGACCTCACGCATGCATTCATACCGGGGGCATCTCCCCCGCTCGTCATAACTGCTATTTTTTTCATCATAATCTCTCCACTATTTACAGAGTTTTGGCAGCTAATGCAATGAGTGCTAGATATTGTTTCAGCCAAAACTCCTTCCGGGAGAGTTTCGAGTTTAGGCGTGAAACCAACAGGTACAGTGTTATCAATGACTGGTTATGTGTCCGCAGCTTTGCTGCATCATTCTCGAAACTCAATAGAGGAGTTAAGCAACCGGATGTTGAGTTCCTTCAAATATTCTGAAAATTACGGCCTACACATAATTAAGGCCGGAACGGTGTTTGCTCCGGCCTCAGTACATAACTGGAGTTCAGCACAGCGGAATATCTATCTTCCGGGGTCTCCTACAATCAGGATTCTGCTTGCGACATAGCCTGTGTTCAGATTGCCGATAGCATCCACCTTCACTATCTGTCCTATGGCAAGGTTCTGAAAGGCCTTTCGTTCCGACTGCAGGTGGATGAAAGTGTTTTCATCCGAGAGAATCCTGACCTCCACTGTATCGGTTTTGAGCTTGAATGTAAACGACGGATAATCGATATATACTATCTGGCCTTTCAGACTAACCGGCTTCAGCTGGACCGAAGCTTCCTGGTTTCCTTTTCCACGCAGTAGCTCAATCCTGTCAGCGCGGATTTTGTTAAGTCCGTTGACCTCTCCCCATATTCTAACCGCGTCGCCTTGTCCTATATGGGCAAGCGAGACCGTCCTGTTTGTGTCGACAATGGTCGCCGCGCTTACATCTATAATGAATTCACCTTTCGATGTCGCGACGGTTACCAGCCTGTCGGAATATCTGACGTCCAGGACAAGCCCCCTGTTCCGCCAGCTGCCAAGTGTATCGCCGACCGAAGGCAGTCTTACATCCGAATCGTCTTCCTTTACTCCCGCGCCTGCTCCGGCAGGTACGCTCGTTGCGGCTGCTTCGGTGTCGGACAGGAATATATGCACTCTAGAGGCCTTGAGGCAGTTGTCCCCGGTCAGATTGCCATAGACACGCATCTTGTCACCGATGCGCAGGCTCAAACAGTTTCCGGGCAGCTGGTCCAGAAGGACTGTTGCGTCTGCAGCATCGACTTTATAGGTCTTCCCGTCATCCGCGGCCAGAGTTACCAGGTTTCCGTTACGCGCAGTAATAGTTCCGGTCACGGTTGTTTCCGACGGACCGGCTGCGCTTGGCGCCGTTCCATCGGCGACGGCTCCTAGTGAGATTATAGCCATGCTGAAGACCAGACCGACCAGCAGTAGTTTGTATCTCATCTGGTTTAACCCTCCTTGCGCTCAAGATCAGACTCCGCGCCAACTGAGATCATAACCGGTTTGCAGTATCAGTCGAGCGGCCTCCAACCACAATTGATGTACCCCCGTGCCGGTTGCGCTAAACGAGAACAGGTGCTTTGCGGATGGTTTCGAGCCGGTTATACGGGGTATATACTTCAGGCAGTCAACTTGAAGAAAGAGGCATAACGATGCGTGTGGAACGTGACGCCCTGGGCGAGAGAACGGTCCCCAAAGATGTCTACTGGGGCATTCATACGGAAAGGTCCATCGAAAACTTCCCCATAAGCGGCCTCAGCTATCCTTCCGAGATGCCGCGCGCAATAGGCGCTATCAAAGCGGCGGCAGCGCAGGCGAATATGGAACTTTCGGTTCTCGACCCTGAGATCGGAAACCTGATCGTCCAGGCTGCGCGTGAAGTGATGGAGGGGATATTCGATAACCAGTTCCCTGTAGATGTCTACCAGGCGGGGGCCGGCACGTCGTTCAACATGAACGCGAACGAGGTTATCGCAAACCGGGCGCTCGCGCTTATAGATGAGCCCAGAGGGAACTACAAAAAGATCGGCCCGAACGACCACGTCAACATGTCCCAGTCCACAAACGATGCCTTTCCGACCGCGCTTCGCATTGCTGCGCTATGGAAGCTGGAACGGGAGCTTTATCCGGCTGTGGAGCGGCTGAGGGATGCTTTTACATCAAAGTCCGAAGAGTTTGCGGATATTCTGACTGCTGGGCGGACGCATCTCCAGGACGCCGTCCCGATTACGCTTGGACAGGAGTTCGGAGGCTACGCAGCAGCGGTCGAAAGGGCCATCGAACGTATAAGAGAGTCGGCAGACGCGCTCAAACGGGTGAACCTCGGTGCAACAGCCGTCGGCACGGGGATAAACACACCTCCGGGCTATCAGCCAATCGTCGTAGACCGGCTTTCGAAGTTGACAGAACTCGAATTGCAACCTGCAGAGAACCTATTTGAAATTACACAGAGCGCAGCAGACTTTTCGCTTGTATCGTCAGCTCTGAGGCTCCTCGCGCTAGAAATGATCAGGATTTCCAATGACCTCAGGCTCCTTTCTTCAGGCCCGAAGACGGGGTTTGCCGAGATCAGGCTGCCCGCAGTCCAACCTGGGTCGTCGATTATGCCCGGAAAGGTCAACCCGTCCATCCCTGAAATGGTCGATATGGTCGGGTTCCAGGTGGTGGGAAACGACACTACAGTGGCGCTCGCGGTACAGGCTGGACAGATGGAACTGAATGTCATGCTGCCGGTTGTGGCTTATAACTTGCTCCAGTCGGTCAGGATTCTTTCGCGCGCTGCGCTTGTCCTCTCAAGTCGATGCATCGAAGGGATAACCGCGAATAGAGAGACGGCTGAGAAATATGCAGAAGAGAGCGAGGCGGTTGTTACAGCGCTTTCCCCGCATATTGGGTATCTGAAGGCAGCGGATATAGCCAAAGAAGCATTGAGTTCGAACAAGAGTATACGGGAGATCGCACTTGAGCAGGATCTGATGGACGAAGAGGAGCTGGACAGGGTACTCGATCTTCGTACGATGACCGGGCGGGGGTCTGGACATTGAGGATAGAAGGTATCGATCCTGAGAGAAGAAGTGGGCAGGGAGGAATAGTCCTCGCCAGTGTAAACGATCTCGTCAGGTGGGCGGAGCGGTCATCTCTCTGGCCGCTCATGATGGGGCTTGCATGCTGCGCGATAGAGATGATGGCGGCGGCTGCTTCGCGGTTTGACTTGGCGCGATTCGGCGCAGAGCTATTCAGGCCATCCCCCAGGCAGGCGGATTTGATGATTGTCTCCGGCAGGCTCTGTCTCAAGATGATGCCTGTCGCAAAAAGGCTCTATGATCAGATGCCGGACCCCAAGTGGGTAATCTCGATGGGCGCATGCGCTTCGACTTCAGGCGTTTTCAGCAACTACGCAGTCATAAACGGCGTGGACAAGATTCTGCCAGTGGATGTGTATATTCCCGGATGCCCGCCGAGTCCGGACATGCTCCTTCAGGGGCTGATTATGATTCAGGAGAAGATCAGAAAAGGTATTCCACCAGGCCAGCAGCCATGATCATAAAACTTCTCGAGAACAATGTAGCTCAGGACGAGCACAATGTAATTCTGGACAAGCACAACGGTACCTTGAACAATCACCACGTCACCCTGAACTTGATTCAGGGTCCATTCCTTTCCTGGATTCCGAGTCAAGCTCGGAATGACGTATCGAGAGTGAGAAGTTACCCATGATCGACACTTTCATCACCAAAGACAAAGTGGAAGATGCCTTAAAGGAAGTCTCCGATAAGGCCAAAACTCCTGAAGGACGGGAGATATTCCTTCGCGCCGAGCGCGAAGCTATTCTTCAGCTCTGCAGGGCGCTCCATGACAAGTCGAGCCTCAACTATAACTTTCTTTCGGATATAACTGCGGTCGATTTTTATAGAAAAAAAACCAGGTTCGAAGTTGTCTACCGGATGTATTCCGTTCCTAACGGCCGCCGGTTATGGGTAAAAGTACCTGTCGAGACCGGCGAAGAAGTCGAAACCGTAACATCCGTCTGGAAGAACGCCAACTGGATGGAGCGCGAGGTCTACGATATGTTCGGTATCCGCTTTGCAAACCACCCGGACTTGCGGCGGATACTTATGCCGTCCAACTGGATAGGCCACCCATTAAGAAAAGACCACCCAGTCGGAAGCGAAGAAGTCCAGTTTACGGAGAGTACCGGCGATATTATCCCGCAGACGGTGTTCTATAACGAACAGTTCGAGGGGATGGATTTCAAAGGCTATATCGAGCGCGGCGACGAGATGAACACCGCCTACGGTGCTTCACGGATGGCGAAGTATGAGAAAGAAGGGAAGCTCGTCATCAACATGGGGCCTCAGCACCCAAGCACGCATGGTGTTCTCCGGGTTATCCTTGCGCTGGAAGGGGAGACGGTCATCGATTCGGACCTGGACATCGGCTATGTCCACACAGGGATAGAAAAACAGGCCGAGCAGCTTCTTTACCAGCAGACTCTCACGCTCACGGACCGGATGGACTATGTTGCGCCGCTCATAAACAACCTGGGATATGTGCTCTCCGTCGAAAAACTCCTGGGAATAGAAGTCCCGCCGAGGGCGAAATACCTGCGGGTGATGCTGAACGAGCTTACGAGAATATCGAGCCATTTGCTCTGGCTGGGGACGCACGGGATTGAGATCGGGGCCGTTACAGTCTTCCTCTATGGGTTCAAAGATAGAGAAGCAATCCTCGACATTTTCGAAATGCTCTCCGGCCAGCGGATGATGACGAGCTGGATCAATATCGGCGGGCTTCGAGATGATATCCCCGAAGGTTTTACCTCAGCGGTACGTCGTTTTCTGAACACTTTCCCATCCAGACTGGATGATTACCACGCACTTCTTACAAAGAACCCGATCTGGCTCGAGCGGACGAAGGGAATCGGCTACATAAGCCGTGAAAATGCCTTAAGCTACGGTGTTTCCGGCCCTGTTCTTCGTGCGACCGGCCTCGCCTGGGATGTCCGCAAAATCTGGCCGTACTCAGGCTATGATGAGTTCGCTTTTGACATCCCGACCGGCGAGAACAGCGATGTATACGACCGGTACCTCGTTCGGATGGAGGAGATGAGGCAAAGCCTGAGGATCATAGAACAGGCACTCGATAACCTTCCCGGCGGGGACTATAGAATCGAGGACTACAAGATAGTCCTTCCGCCCAGGCAGCGGCTGGATGTGAGCATGGAGGCACTCATTCACCATTTTCTCGTGGCAACAAAAGGGTTCAATGTGCCGGAAGGCGATTCGTACGTAAGCTACGAAGGCCCGCGCGGCGAGGCCGGATACTACATAGTAAGCGATGGCAGCCCCAAACCCTACAGGATGCATTTGCGCGCTCCGTCTTTTTCGACACTTCAGAGTATGCCACTTATGTTCAAAAACAGGCTGGTATCCGACGTAATAGCCATCCTCGGCAGCGTGGATATGATTATGGGAGAAGTGGACAGGTAGAAATGGCCGATGAAGTCACTTTGACAATAGACGGGCAGCAGATAACCGTGCCGAAGGACACGCTGGTGCTTGATGCGGCGAAGATGCTGGGAATAGATATTCCGGTATTCTGCTACCACCACAAGCTGGAGCCGGTCGGCGCATGCAGGCAATGCTTGGTGGATATAGAGGGGTTTCGCAAACCTCAGGTGTCGTGCTCGACTAAAGTCGCCGATGGGATGGTAGTCCGCACCAACACTCCCGAAGTGAGAGAGATGTGGAAGAGCATACTTGAGTTTTTGCTCATCAACCACCCGCTCGACTGCCCGGTGTGCGACCGTGGGGGCGAATGTCCGCTTCAGGATAATACTTTTGCCTATGGCCCGACGGACAGCCGGTTCGAGCACGAAAAACGCCACTTTGTAAAACCGGTACCGCTCTCGGCGTTGGTCTTAATGGACAGGGAGCGGTGCATAATGTGCTTCCGGTGCGTCAGGTTCCAGAGAGAGATCGTCGATCATCCGCAGATCTTTGTGTCTAACCGTGGCTCCGGCGACTACATCGATATTTTCCGCGGAAAGCCTTTCGAGTCCAATTTCTCCGGTAATACCATTGAGCTATGTCCGGTCGGAGCGCTTCTTTCCAGCGTTTTCAGGTTCAGGGCAAGACCCTGGGAGATGACCAGCACCGAAAGCATCTGCCCGGACTGCGGTGTCGGCTGCAATATGCAGATTCATGACCGCGGCAAGCGTTACGTAGCCCGTTTTTTAGCTCGAAATAATGATGAAGTCAATGAAGACTGGCTCTGCGACCGTGGCCGGTTCGATTCAACATTCATTAACGACCCCGAACGGCTCACAAAGCCTTTAGTCAGAAAGAACGGTGAGCTTCAGGAGGCGACATGGGAGGAAGCCCTCAAGGTTGCAATCTCTCTTATGCGTAAAGCCGGAGAAAAAACAGCCGGACTCGGCTCACCTAACCGCACGAACGAGCAAAACTACCTCTTTCAGAAGTTCATTCGGTGCGTTTTGGGGACGAACAACATAGATTTTACCATAGAGCCGAGAAGTGTTGACGGGGCGGATGCTCTAGCTGCAGGGCTATCCGGTGGAATGTTCAACGGCTCTATCAGGGACATCCCAAACTCGGAAATAATCCTCTCCATAGGCTCGGACATCAGTTTTGACCTGCCGCTAATAGACCTTTGGATAAAAAAAGCCGTATGGCGGCATGGCAGCAAGCTGGTCTTTGCCTATCCACTTGCCGCAGAGCTTACAAAGTATGCTTCTCCTTTTCTGCCATACCACGAAGGCAAAGAAGCTGAGTTTATTTCAGAGTTCTCTAGCGCAGTCAAGGGGATAGCGTGGAAGCCGCCCGCTGGTGTTGAGAAAGAGAATATAGAATCAGCGGCGAAAACGCTGAAAGAAGCCAAATCGGTTTTGATCCTCGTCTCGGAGACTCTTCTTCGTTCTGCCGAGCGTGGGATGGACATACTGGACTCCCTGAACTGGCTCATCGACGCTTTTAAGGGGTTCGGTGCGGACGTATCCGCAATGCTTCTTACGAGGGACGGAAACGCGCAAGGTGCAATGGATGTGGGGCTTCTGCCGGGGTATTATCCGGGTTATCGAAAAATATCGCCGGAGACGCGCGTTGAAATGGAAGGCCTCTGGGCTAGCAAACTTTCGAGTGAGCGCGGACTATCCGGTTGGAAGATGCTCGAAAAAGCCGGAGATGACATCTTCGCTCTTTGGATTATGGGGCTCGACCCGGTGGGACATCTGGTCTATGGCGATAATGCAAAAGAGTTACTTAGCAGGCTTAATGCGTTGATTGTGCAGGACTATTTTCTTACTGAAACCGCCAAAATGGCGGATGTGGTACTTCCGAGTTCCACATTTGCCGAGACGAAGGGGACTCTCACTAACACTGAACGCAGAATTCAACGGATCAGCCCAGCTATCAGGCCGATAGGCGACTCTTTGCCGGACACGGATATTATCCAAAAGGCCGCGTTTCTCGCCGGAGCCTCCGGTTTTGATTTCGGGCGGATTGAGAATATCTACGACGAAATATCGCAGGTTGTGCCGGGCTACAACGGCATATCTTACGATTCGCTCGGTCCATTAGGCCGCCAGTGGGAGGTCCGCTGATGCTGGAGGAACTTTTCAAAGGCCTCGCTGTCACGATGAGGCATGTGCTCGGGGAAAAGCGCGTGACAGTGGAGTATCCCGAAGTTAAGCGCCAACTTCCACCGCGCGCCAGGTGGCGTCATGTGCTCTTAAGACATGAGGATGGCCTGGAGCGGTGCATCGGGTGCTCACTTTGTGCAGGGGCCTGTCCTGCTCACTGCATACTGGTCGTCGCAGCCGAAAACCGTGAGGGCGCGAGGTATTCCCCAGGCGAGCGTTACGCCCAGGTCTACGAGATCAATATGCTTCGATGTATATTCTGCGGCTACTGCCAGGATGCATGTCCGGTGGAAGCAGTTGTTCTTCGCGACATATATGAGATTTCCGAGTATACGAGAGATGCGGAGATACACACGAAAGACATGCTCCTGCTCCCATACCCATAATCATAAAGGAGGCAGATTAATTGGATTCCAGCGTACGTAGTGTAGTCGATAAAAAAAACGAAAGTGGCACCCGCCGGATTCATAGTGACCGCTGGCAGCTCGCGCTTCTTGCGGTAGTGGCACTGGCTGCCGTGCTCAGGTTTTATCAGCTTGGCACGGAGAATATGTGGATCGACGAAGGGCTCAGCCTAAAAGATGCTTCATCAGGTTTCACAGTCCAGAAGGCAAGCAGGCCGCTTTACTTTTGGGTGCTTTCGCCATGGATGCACCTTGGGCAGTCGGACTGGCTGCTCAGAGTTCCCTCTGTAATCTTCGATTTAATGACCATAGTAGTCATCTTCCTTCTGGCTCGGAAAATATGGGGCATGAAGGCGGCTGTCATAGCCGGACTGCTCATAGCAGTGTCGCCGCTTCACGTGGACCATTCCCAGGAAGTGAGGATGTATACGCTTCTCGCACTGACAGGAATTGGAACATTCTATTTCTTTGTGGAAGCGCTCAAATCCGGTCGGACCATATATGTCGTTGGATGCATTGTGTGTTTTTTGATGGCGCTTCTCACTCACGCGGTCGCAATTGTCCTGCTCGTTCCGATGAATCTCATAGTCCTTTGGACATATCGCAGAGATTTGAAGCGGATTCTTCCTTGGATTGTGCTTGAACTCGTAATTTTGGCTATCTGGCTTCCGCGGTGGCAGTACGTTGCCAGCTTCGGGACAGGCTACAGCAGCCAGGCTTATCTGGACCAGATGTATAAACCGAGGCTTTTCGATATTCCGGTCATTTGGGGAAAGTTCGGCATAAGTGAGTGGGGAGGCGGCGGCAGGCTGATAAACACTATGTGCTATATTTACACAATCGGCGCTGCGTTACTTCTTGCTTATCTTGTGTGGGTTGACAGAAAAAGATCTGAGACAAAGTGGGCAGCAATATGGCTTTTCGCTCCTACCATCGTAGTCTTCCTTATGTCGGTTATCAAGGTCAACATATGGGTGATCCGGTACCTTATGTTCATATCACCAATATACTTCCTGCTGCTCGGTGCTGCCGTATCCAGATTCCGGAACAGGACGGCCTTCGCAGTCTTATGTCTCTTCCTTTTGGTCCCTGCATCCGGGAAACTGGCGCGATATTATCTAATTACCAATCGACCTCAGTGGAAATTAGCTGTAGAATACATAAAGGAACGAGAGCGTCCATCAGACACAATAGTGATCTATCGCCATTCGGTCGAGAATATCTTTGCCCATTACTATAATGGCAAATCGAAATGGCATGCAGTCTGGTCGGAAGATTTCCTGAAGGATCATGATGCAGAGTTTATGCCATGGACCGAAGAGAAAGCAGTAAAACTTATCGAGATCATGCCTGCAGGAAAAAGACAGTGGCTTGTGTTATCCCGGCTTCCGAGAAAGTCCATGGAGTATATAAAACCCGCGATAGAGAGCCACTGCAGGGTGCTCGCGTCCAGAGAATTCAAAGAGATATCCGTATATCTGCTTGAGCGGCCGGTTGTTCCGTCCGCAAAGGCGGCAGCCGGGTATCCATAACTATAGAGGGGATTTTTAGAAGACAGTTGGCAAAAGATAACAGGTTGGGCGGCCCGAAGCCGCCTTGGATTAAGGCCAAAGCCCCGGCTGGTGAGAACTATTCTCAGGTGCGGGCATTGGTCGACAAAATGGAGCTTCACACGGTATGCCAGAGCGCGCACTGTCCGAACATAGGGGAGTGCTGGCACGCAAAGACAGCGACTTTCATGATCCTGGGCAACACCTGCACGAGAAACTGCCGGTTCTGCGCGGTCGACAGCGGCTGCCCGGAGCCTGTCGATGAAAACGAGCCGGAGAGAGTAGGCGAAGCGGTCAAGACCCTTGGACTCAAGCATGCGGTCATTACATCAGTGACGAGAGATGACGTGCCGGACGGCGGAGCATCGATTTTTGCCGGAACTATCCGCGCTATACGAAGGCTCCATCCGACCTGCTCCATAGAGGTGCTGATTCCCGATTTTGCAGGGTCAGAAGATGCGCTAAGAGTAGTTGTTGAGGCAAGGCCGGACATACTGAACCACAACATAGAGACGGTGGAGCGAATGTACCGGCACATCCGCCCGCAGGCGATATATACACGGTCGCTGGAGCTTCTCCGCCGGTCCAAAAACATAGACCCGACGGTCCTTACCAAGTCCGGCATTATGGTCGGGGTAGGTGAGACCATCCCGGAAATCGTAGAAACGATGAAAGACCTTCGGAAATACGGCTGTGATATTCTGACAATCGGCCAGTACCTGCGCCCGTCCGTCGATCACGCTCCGATAGACAGATATTACACGCCCGAAGAGTTCGAAGAGCTGAAGAAGACCGGGCTGGAGCTGGGCTTCCGGCATGTGGAGTCCGCCCCGCTCGTCAGAAGCTCTTACCACGCGGCGGAGCAGATGAAGTAGGGGCTTTTTTCTATCACGAAAGCATTTCGTGATTAATGGCTTTATTCGTATTAAAAGAATCCCTGTCATTTGGTATGCCGTATAAGCATGAACGATAATTTAACTGCTCAATTGAAAAAGAAGGCTTTCGAACTCGGATTTTCGGCAGTCGGAATCGCTCCGGCTGCCGCGCTGGACTTTGCCGAAGAATCCTTAAAAGAACGAGTCGAGTCCGGCAGGTTGAAGGACTATGGTTTCAGCCGAAAACCTGCCGAACGTTTCACCCACCCCGAAACACTCATCCCTGAGGCCAAATCGATGATCGTTGTGGCGTGGCCCTATCTGATTTCTGAAAAAGAAGAGGGCAGGGGGCCGAAAGGCCGCGTTGCCAGGTTCGCTATGGGGCAGGATTACCATGTAGTCGTCACTGAGCGGCTTCAAGAGCTTGGCGAATGGCTGGCCGGGCAGGTTCCTTCCGCAAAGTATAAGATCTGCGTAGACACCGGCCCGATGATCGACCGCGCCGCAGCGCGCGCCGCCGGAGTAGGTTCCTACGGAAAAAATGCCTCCATCATTACCGAAAAATCAGGCTCCTGGGTCGTTTTGGGAGAGATGATAACGGATGTGGAGCTCGAATATGACGATCCATCCCCGATGGAGGAGTGCGGCAACTGCGATATATGCGTGAAAAAGTGCCCTTCAGGTGCGATTATCTGCCCATTTGTGATCGACCAGACGAAGTGCATATCTCATCTGACCCAGATGAAGGGGATTATCCCGCGTGAACTCCGGCCGATTATCGGCGATAGCATCTACGGCTGCGACATCTGCCAGGAGTCCTGTCCGAAAAATATCGGCATAGATGAAAAAACGGCCGAAGAGCAGCTAATTCCTCGCTTTCCGGCCCTAATACCTCTTCTAAACATCAGCCAGGAGGAATTTGACCAAATTATCGGCCCGACGGCTATAGCATGGATTGGAAGAACACGGTTTCGCCGGAATGTTGCTGTAGCGCTCGGTAATATTGGTGATTCTTCCGCTGTACCAGCACTCATAGAAGCGCTTACCGACCCCGAACCCGTAATTCGAGCCCATGCTGCGTGGGCTCTCGGCCAAATCAGCGGCAGCGACGCCTGCGAAGAGCTTAAGAAGGCTCTGGAGTCGGAAACGGATGAGAGGGTCATAGAGGAGATTGAGTCAGCACTGGGGAACTAATGTCTGAGATGAATTCCGATTGCTGAGGTCTATTATGAATAGAGGCGACGAACTGGTTACAGTTTTTTCATCGGTAGATAAAGCTGTAATTGCGGTTGCGAAGACGATCCTCGATGGCGAAGGTATCAAATATATAGTCGGGAACGAGAATGTTATAGATCTATTCGGATACGGGGCACTGGGTGGAGGTTTTGACCCCATAGGTCCGGTTTATATCCAGGTAGATGCAAAAGATGCTGAGATAGCAAGTGGTTTGCTGAGAGAATTATCAAGGCCCGGTCCCAGCAGAATTCCATGGGCACTGCGAATCTTTGCAATTATATCCCTAGCCTTAACATTAGCGGGTATAATTTATACAATTATAGACTTGAGCAAGTGATAATTTCTATGCTTTGGGACCGCTTTTCGTCCCAAAGCACGACGCTCCACTTATTTCTCTGGCGGAAGTATCACCCCAGAGCACCACTGAAAGAACGGGTTTGCCTGCAGGAATCTCCTCCCTGCTTCCGCCATGCCCGGTGCTATGACTGCGAATGCACCTGTGCCGATGTCCTCCTGCACCGGTACGCTTCCCCATTTCAGCTTATACATGGTCACACCATCCGTTAAGAACGAATGGCTGAGTCCCCAGTCGATGCGTTTATAGCCGCTCTGGTAAGCATCTTGAAGCATGAAGTAGTACAGAGCATTGGAAACCCCTTCCTTAAGAAGATCATTGCTGCCGTTCAGTATCCCTGAGTGCAGAAACCCCAAGGCATCGCCGTGTGAAACGAGAATGGCTCCACCAACGTATACATCATTCTTTTTGACGAGGAGCAAATGACCTCTCCGGAAGTCCTTTCCGATGTCCTTATATCCGTAGAGTATCGTCTTTTTACCGTGGCGGTTCACTGAATAAGGTTTGTACATTTGGTTGTAGAACGGATATGTCCACTTCGGGTCAGTAGTGGTCTCGCAGGTAAATCCTTTGGACTTGGCCTTGTTGACCATCCTTGCCACGGAGTTCTTGTAGGGGCCGGGAAAACGTGAAATGAGGGTGTCCGGGTCTTCAGTAATGTCGGTAGCAAGCCTGATCCATTTGGGAGTCACTTGGAAGCCTTCACGGACGAAGCGGCGAAGCAACAGCCTCCCAGCTCCAACCACCACCAGGTCCGAATCGGCTTTTGCCAGCTTGTGCACGGAAAAGGCCCAAACGCTGCCTGTACGTTTGACCTCAGCTTGGTCATTGAAAACCAGTTTCAGAACAAACAGAAGTACGGAGCCGTCATCTGCGACCGTAACGCGCATGTGTCCGGTCGATGATTCTCCTTCCAGCTGATAAACAGACAGCCGTGAGTGATACACCAATGAAACTACACACTTCAACCATCTGAGGATTGCTTTAGTGATGGAGTTACCCACTCATTGCCTCCCGTGCCGTCTGAACTAAAAGCTTCCTCCTTACATTCCCCGATATTGCCATTGCAAAACGTAGAGTATGATCCCGTAGGTGAGTCAACTTGCATTGATAGTTACGAGCCCAGCCAAGTGGAGGTAGTTGCAAAAAAGGTAAGAGTTCAGAGTTGCTGAGCGCAACAGCATTCAGGACATCTGTAACGTCATTCCGAGCTTGACTCGGAATCCAGGAAAAACTGGACCCTGAATCAAGTTCAGGGTGACGTCGGTTTGTTCAGAGTGACGTGCTGGTTGCTCAGAATGATATATAATTCTTATCAAGAGTGAACTATCCAAAAAAAGCTCCGAAGTGCATAGCACCCGGAGCTTTTGATTTTCAGATTCTAAAGAATAGCTGCTCTTACCAGGTTAATGAGCGGTCCGGCGGCGACGAATATCCCGAATGTGAAGATGAGCATAAGCGATACCACAACCGTAAGGGATACAGACGGCCTGAGCGGGGCTTTCGTCTCTGCGTCCTTCATAAACACCACCCGGACGACATTGAAGTAATAGTAGATGGAAATGACACTGTTTGCTATCGCTATGATGGCAAGGACCAGAAGGTCTGTCCGTGCGGACTGGATTGCCCCCGCGAAGACGTAAAGCTTACCGATGAACCCGGCGGTCGGCGGGATTCCGGCAAGAGAAAGCATGAACAAAACAAGCGACCATGCAAAAAACGGAGCCCGTTTCACCATTCCGGCAAAAGACTCTATGTCGGAGCTTCCGGTCCTCTTCTCAATCCCGATAACTACCGCGAACACTCCAAGGTTCATAACCAAGTAGCTCGCAGCATAGATCATAAGCCCGGCCAGACCGTAGTTCGAAGTGCCGATGTTCTGGTTGGAAACGGCCATATAGCCCATTTTTACGGCGGAATCCGGCGAGTTGGGCGATATGGTAGCCGCTGCAGCAAGGAGACCGATCAGCATATAGCCGACCTGCGCTATACTGGAATATGCAAGCATACGCTTGATGTTCTTCTGCGGGATTGCAGCCAGGTTTCCGAGCGTCATACTGACACCTGCGAGTATGAGAACGACGGTGTACCAATCTACTCCTGAGCTCATGGGGATAGCGACCAGGAGGAACCGGGTTATTACCGCGAGTCCGGCTGCTTTCGATGCGACTGAGAGCCACGCAGTGATCGGGGTGGGGGCCCCTTCGTATACATCCGGCGCCCACAGGTGGAACGGGACAAGTGCAATCTTGAAACCCAGTCCTACCAGCACCATTATGACTGCTGTGAGCGCTCCGGGAAGCGACATCACTTCGCCCCTGCTCAAAGCCGAGGCAATCGTGCCCAGGTTGGTCGAATTGGTAAGCCCGTAGAGCATCGACATACCGTAGAGCATTATTGCGGAAGACGTTGCGCCGAATATGAGATACTTGAGCCCGGCTTCGCTCGATTTAGCGTCATTTTTCCAGTAAGATGCGAGCACATAAGACGAAATACTCAAGAACTCCATCGCCAGGTAGATCATTATGAGGTCTGTCGATGCCGTCACGAAGAGAATCGCGGCCGTTGCGAAGAAAAGAAGCGCGAAATACTCGCCTCTGTTCTTCGTATTGTGGTCGCCGAAGTATTCCCAGGACATCAGCATCACGACAAATGTACCTGCAACCGCGATGAACCCCATAGCTATGGAGAAAAGGTCGACTGTGATGAGCGGATTAGCCGCGCCGTTCAGACAGAATATTTCTTCCGCGCCATGGTGCAGAATAGCCCAAAAAAGAGCTCCCTGCATGGTCAAGACAGGGACAATCATAGTCGCCGAGAAGTATTCGGGCGGGAACCAGTGGTTCAACCGTCCTTTCGGGAACCTGTCCGTAATCGTTCCGATGAGAAGCACTAGAATCCCCAGTGCTGCGAGCATAATCATCGGTGCAACGCATATAAACTCAAACTTGGTCATCAGTTGAATGCCTTATCCAAAAATACGAGCTATCGCAACAGAAGCAGTGTTCAGTATGTCTACAATCGGTTTGGGCCAGAAGCCGAAGACCACCATGATCGCCATAAGCGGAGCGAGCGCTACGATCTCACGAGCATTCGCATCGGGCATCTTTGCATATTTCGGGTTGAGCGAACCCATCAGGACTCTCTGGATCGTCCAGAGGAGGTAAGCCGCGGTCACGACCATACCGATCCCTGCAAGTGCAGTGAGAAGAATATTTACGGCAAAAACGCCTCTCAGCACGAATAACTCACCCCAGAACCCGGAAAGTCCAGGCAGGCCGAGCGAACCGAAGCATGCAAGCGAGAAGAGTCCGGCAAATACCGGTATTCTCACACCGAGTCCGCCGAAGGAATCGAGGTCTCTCGTATGAGCCCGCTCGTAGATCACGCCTACCAGAAGGAAGAGCGCGCCTGTGATGATTCCGTGGTTGAACATCTGGAGCATAGCGCCGTTTAATGCCATAGCGCGGTCGTCAATAGTAACAGCATGAGAAACACCCACGGCAGCGGCAATACCAAGAATGACGTAACCCATATGGCTTACACTTGAGTAGGCGATAAGTTTCTTCAGGTCTTTCTGCGCCATAGCGACAAGCGCGCCGTAAATAATCGAGATAAGCGCGAGTACCGCTATCGGGACCCAGAAATGTCTGGATGTCTGCGGCAGTATCGGCAGAAGCACCCGCAGGAACCCATAAGTCCCCATCTTGAGCATTATGCCCGCCAGGATGACGCTTCCCGCAGTCGGTGCCTCGACGTGAGCATCAGGAAGCCATGTGTGGAACGGCCACAACGGAACCTTGACTGCGAAACCGAGGAAAAGCGCGGCGAAGACAAGAGGCGCACTGGCGCCCAGCCTGATGTCCATCCCTGCATCGGCCATAGCCAGCATGCTGAACGAATGCGGCTGCGTGTTGAAATACATTGCCAGTATCGCAAGGAGCATGGCAACGCTTCCGACGAGTGTGTAAAGGAAGAACTTGATGGACGCATATTCGCGTCTTGGGCCGCCCCATATCCCGATCAGGAAGTACATCGGCACCAGTGTCAGCTCCCAGAAGACGTAGAACAGGAAAAAGTCGAGAGCGATGAACGTCCCAAGCAGCCCGGTCTCAAGCAGGAGGAACAGGCTGAAGTATTCCTTTGGCCGCGTCTCGATGAAGAGCGAGTAGATGAGTGAGAGCGTCACAAGAAGAGTGGTCAGAAAGACCATTGGGACGCTGACCCCATCGACACCGAGCGTGTAGTGGACGCCCAGCTGATTGACCCAGGGAATGTCCACCAGGAACTGAGCGCCCTTGGGGAACTGTACCCCGTTCGGGTTGTAATGCATCCATAGCCAGATAGAGAGCGCCAGCGGGATAAGGCTGATGATAACAGCCGTCCACTTGATAACAAGCGTACGCTCCTTTGGTATGAATATCAGTATAGCCGCGCCCAAAAGCGGGATGAACGTTATTAACGTGAGAATCCAGGAATTCATCAGGTTCCTACCTCAATAGAACGAAATACCAACCAATAAGAACAACACAAACTACAAGAATAAGCGCGTACTGCTGCACTATCCCTGTCTGAATATATCGAAGCGCGTATCCTCCGCGTTTCGCAAGCTCTCCGACCAGGTTCACGATGCCGTCTACTACATAGCGGTCGAATATGGCCCAGAGAGTTGAAAGCTGCAATGTGATCCAGCCGGTGCCGTTTACGATCACGTAGTCTATGACCCACCTGTCGAACGCGAACATTGCTTTGGTCGAGACCATCAGCGGGCGGATGATTACGATATCGTAAATATCATCCATATAATACTTGTTAGCGAGAAGCGTCTGGACCCATCCGAATGCGGGCTTAAGCGGTGCGAACCGTAACACCGGCCAGATCCAAATGAGCGATGCTAGACCTATGCCGAATAACGCCGCGCCGCTTCCCATAGCCATAACAGTCCATGAGATCTCGTGCTCACCAGCGCCGAAACTGATATAGTGAGCGAAGATACTATGCCCCGGCAATCCTATATAGCCAGCGAGGACAGAAAGCGTCGCCAGCACCATAAGCGGGATAACCATCACCTTCGAACTCTCGTGAGCGTGGATTTCTTTGTCCTTTGCTTCGCCGAAGAAGGTCATCGCAAGGAGCCTGGTCATATAAAACGCCGTGAGGAACGCACCAATAACTCCGGCGTAGAAAACCATCTTGCCGCCATGCCAGTGATAGGCCGCAAGGAGGATTTCATCCTTGCTGAAGAAACCCGCGAACCCCGGAAGCCCCGCAAGAGCGGCAGTTGCTATGACGAACGTCCAGAAGGTATAAGGCATCTTCTTTCTGAGACCGCCCATCTGGCGCATATCCTGCGTGCCTGTCCCGTGGATGACGCTTCCTGATCCGAGGAACAAATTAGCCTTGAAATAAGCATGCGTCATAAGGTGGAAAAGCCCTGCGGTGTATCCGCCGACCCCGAGCCCCATCATCATGTAACCGAGCTGGCTTATAGTCGAGTATGCGAGCACCTGCTTGATGTCGTTCATCACTATGCCCATCGTCGCGGCGAATACGGCCGTGAACGCTCCGACAACTGCGACCACATTCAGCGCGGTCATATCGACACTAAAGATCGGATACATCCTTGCAACGAGGTAAACACCGGCTGCGACCATCGTAGCTGCGTGGATGAGGGCGCTCACGGGGGTGGGACCCTGCATAGCATCAGGAAGCCACACATGCAGCGGGAACTGCGCCGATTTGCCGACCGCTCCCCAGAAAAGGAGCAGCGAAGCCACTGCTGCGAGCGACATCTGCACCGCCCCGTGTGGAATGAGGATAAACGCCGCGCCGAAGATCACAAGGCCTGCAAAAATCGCTCCGGGAAGCCTTTTTGCGCCTTTCATCACCGCTCCTGCAAATCCGTAGGCCATAATTCCAAGAATAATCGAAGCGACGATCCCAAGCGCCGGGATATGGACCTGCGGAACCTTCAAAAGCTCGGCCTGTTTGAATATCCCTGCAAGCTCCACAGTGCCTGTGTTCAGGTAAAGGAGCAGGAGGCCGAGGAAGAAGCCTATGTCACCGACTCTTGTGACCAAAAACGCCTTCTTCGCAGCTCGCATTGCTTCAGGCTTTTCGAACCAGAAGCCGATCAGAAGATACGAAGTCAGTCCGACAAGCTCCCAGCTTATGTACATAAGCAGAATCGTGTTCGCGATTACAAGTGAGAGCATCGCGGCCGTAAAAAGCGAAAGATACGCGAAGAACCGGGGGTAACGCGGGTCGCCATGCATATAACCTATAGAGAATATCTGCACCATCATGCTTACGATTGTGACGACGAAAAGCATCATAATCGTGAGCGAATCGACCCCGAATCCTACCCTGAGCACGCTCGTCCCTGTGGGGATCCAGTCTGCATAGAAATTGGCGGCGGTTTGTGCGTGGTGGACAAAGAACCAGTCACAGCCGATGCCTGCCGAGACCAAAAACGACGACACTATCGCGGCTATGGCGACGTACGCGGCATTGCCCTTGAGCTTTGGCCCCAAAAATATGATCGCCGCGAATGCAGCGAGCGGTATAACAGGTATTAACCAGGCTAACTGAATCATCGGCCTACCACTTCATCAAATTGATATCGTCAGCATCTATATGCTTAACGGTTCTGTAAACGTTTATGATTATTGCAAGTCCCACGGCGGATTCGGCGGCTGCTATTGCAATCACGAAGAGTGCGAATATCTGGCCGACGAGCGTATGCCCTCTCAAATATCCAGAAAATGCCACGAGGTTGATATTGGCGGCATTCAGCATAAGCTCGATGGACATCAGCATCGCAATAGCGTTTCGCCGCGTCATTATGCCGAAAAGCCCCAGGGCGAAAAGCGCCGCGGAGACATAAAGATACCAGGTTACGGGAGGCATCTACTCTTTATCCTCCTTTGCAATCACTATAGCGCCGACAAGCGCGGCAAGCAGGATGAGCGATGCGAGCTCGAACGGCAGCACATAAGGCTGAAGGAGCATCCGCGCTATCGAAACAAGTGTGCCTGCATCAGCCGGCGCGGGGCCGCTTGCAACCGCTCCGCTTGCGGCCTTGTTGAACGGCTGTATAAACCCTTTTACTAAAAATGCAAACATCAGCGCTGCGGCAGGGGCGGCGAGGAGCCATCCACGGCTCGATTGCTTTATCTTAGCTCCCATCAACTGCTGTGTGAGCACCAATGCAAACATTATGAGCACGGTTATCGCGCCGACGTAGATAAGCACCTGCATTGCTGCAAGAAGTTCCGCGTTGGCGAGCACATAGAGTCCGGCTACCCCAAGGAACGTAAACGCCAGGAAAAGCGCCGATCTCAGGATGTTCGGAAGTATCACGACCATAACGGCGGAGCCGACTGTCATAGCCGCAACGATGATAAAAGCTATCTGATAACCTGTTATGCTCATGCTTTTCCTCCTTCCGCCGATGCTTCTTCCTTGGCAGGTTCCTCCGGGAAGACTCCACCGAGCCTGCGGAGGTCGTCGATGCCGTAAATCATACCTTCTCTGCTGAAACTCGCGAGTTCGAAGTTCTTACTCATCACGAGTCCCTTCGTGGGGCAGGCTTCGGTGCAGAGGCCGCAGAACATGCAGCGTGACATGTCGATATTGAACTCGACTACCCGCCGTTTTTTGTCCTCACCGACCTCATGCTTTATCGTAATTACGTGCTCCGGGCAAATTCTCGCGCATGAACCGCATGCAAGGCACTTTTCCCTGCCGGTTTTGGGATCAGCGGGAAGCACCGGCATGCCGCGATAGCCTTCGGGCAGTTCCCAGCGCTCCTCGGGGTACATCATTGTTATTTTCTTTCGCCAGAAGTTGATGAAAGTGATGTACAGCCCCTTTGCAAGGCTGGTAAAAGTATATATTATCTCGCTGCATAAGCAACGCTTCTTCATAGCTTGACCCAACCCATCGTTACTACGGTCCCTGCGGCAAGAAGCAGAAAGAGCCCTGCCGGGATCATCACTTTCCACCCCAGGTTCATAAGCTGGTCTACGCGGACTCTGGGCCATGTGGAGCGTATCCACATCATAACCAGGACTCCGACCACGCTTTTTGAGAGGAACCAGAAAAGCGACGCCGCCTGGCCTGCAAGCCCGGTCCAGTTCCCGCCGAGGCAGGGGATTGGAGAGTTCCAGCCACCGAAAAAGAGCGTTACGGCTATGGCCGAGACAGTGAACGATGCAGCGAACTCTTCAAGGAAGAAGAGCGCGAACTTCATTCCGCTATACTCTACGTTAAAACCAGCGACGAGCTCGGATTCCGCTTCCATAATATCGAAAGGAGTGTGGTTGACTTCAGCAAGCCCGGCTGTGAAATACATTATAAACGCAACCGCGGGGATTCCCCAGCCGCGGAATACGAACCAGTTGGTGAACCAGCCGCCGCCCTGGGCCTGGACTATCCCCTGCATACTGAGCGTTCCCGCGAAGATCACCGGGATGATGATCGCGAGAACCATTGGGACTTCGTAGGCAACAAGCTGCGCCGCTGCGCGGAACGCTCCAAGAAGCGACCATTTGTTGTTCGACGCCCAACCGCCGACGATTATTCCGATGACGCAGATGCTCGTAATCGCGCTCACATAGACTATCCCGATATTCAGGTCCTTTGCGATCAGCCCTTTTCCGAACGGCATTACTACATAGACGAGGTAAGCCGGGACGAAGACTATGAACGGCGCGATGGTGAAGAGCCACCTGTCGGCCCCATCCGGGATAACGTCCTCTTTTTGGAGCAGCTTGAGCGCATCGGCTACTGTCTGAAGCAGCCCCTGGGGCCCGACTCTGTTCGGCCCGATACGCGCCTGGATATAGCCCATGACACGCCTGAGTCCCCATATCATATAGAGGACTGCAAAGAGGATGAAACCGAGTATGACCACGGCCACAAGGAGCATCTTGCCCAGTATAAGAAGTAATTCAATATTCATAAGTGTGGATTCCGGCCTGGTTTACGGCAAAAATAACCGCAATATTGCCGGGTTAATTATATGTGCCGCTCAGGTGCCGTGTCAAGCAGTTCCAAAGCATTCTGAATCGCGAAACGCGCGAAGCATTGTTAAATTTCGACACCTCCGGTGTCGGCTTCGGTGGCAAGCAAACCGAAGCAAAGGGAAAACGTCATGCTGAACTTGATTCAGCATCCAGGAAAGCTTCTCAAATTGGTGGAGACTTGTAGCTTAAAAGTAGATGCTTTAGGTCTCCACCATTCGTGAAATCCGTTAAATCCGCGTAATTCGCGTTTCAAAATGACGGATAGTGGATGCCGATAGAAAAGCGGAAGCTGCCACTGCCAAATGAGGCGGTAAGATGCAGGGAACAGTGAAAGCAATCAATTGATCGAGCCTTCGCTATCCCTTCTGTTCCCTGCGATCATAATTACTTCGATTTTTGGGGATTGGTTATCGGAAACGCCAATGCCGGACCTGGTATCGTTTTGCTCTGGATTTTGCCGTCTTTAGTATAGCTGATTACCATGTCATACCGCGATAATCCGAGAGATGCCGGAATCTTAACGAATCCTTTGTGCGGCTCATAGGTGGTAGTGGCTACTGATTGATTAATGCGCATCACCATCGTCGAGATGACTTGAGGATCGGACATAGCGCTCATCATTTCATCAGGTCCACTATATGTTTCAGGCAGTTTTTCGGTGGTATCGGTATTTTTCGCTTTTATTGATGGGGGAAGCTCGCCTTTTACTCTCTGCTTCAATCGATAAGTGCGGAAGAACCCGGCAATCCAGGATGTATCGAACTTAGCTAACGGCAAGCCGTCACTGGACATAGCCTGTTGTTTGTCTTCCGGCTGAAGAGCATCGTATAACATCCACATGGGATCATCAATTGCACGAATGAAAGTCAATGCAGACAGGTCGCGTGAACAAAATATCCATTCATAAAAAGCACCTTTTGGCAGGCTAGCGCAGTGAATAGCATCGTCAAGCCCCAGCCCGGAACCATCCAGTTTGTTTTTCAGGCCGTTTAGATAATCCTCCGGCAGCAGGTTTACATGATGAATGCGCCAATTCCAGACCCCTACCGCATCACAAGCCCAACCGACAATGAGTCTGCTTTTCTCATCGGCAAACCAAGTATAGGCCATATTACCCAACTCTGCGTCTTTCTTCAAAGCGCTGAGCGTATCGGCCAGGCTGCTTTTTTCCTTGAATAGCTGCAGCAGCATACCTGTGTTCTGATAATTGGGTGATTTATGACTGGTAAAGTCTTCCGTTACGATATTGCAGCCGCCTGCAAGAGCCGCCGCCTCGATGATATCTGCAAATGTGGGCTTCTTGACATGTTCCGGCTTAACAATATCGATCTTATCCTGCATAAACGGGTAATCCCATACCTCGTCTTCGCCATAACAGAATATCGGCACCATATTGAGGTTCTTCATATCATCTCTGATAGCCGGATATTTGACTTGAGGATATGAGGGAAGGCCTGGAATTACATTTTCCAGATAGCTTGTCTCTGACAGATGGGAGGTGGCTTCCTCAGTAACAGGTCCATAGATCAACGGACTGAGGTTCGTTTCTATATATGACTCGCCAGTGTCTTCATTATCGATCAGCTTTATTTTGAGAACTGCCGATTGCTCGTCTTCCTGAGTGGCCGGGGGAGCGGCATCCATTTCAGCCGTATGGACTGCATTCCGGTAGAGGTCATACAGTTCGCCTATAGTATCCTGGTATGCCGGATTTTTACCGCTGAATGATATAGTAGCCCCATTAAGCAAGTCCTTCTTGGCATCTGGGCCTAGAGTAGCAATCATTTTAGCGATAAGCCATGTATTTTTAGTTAATCCGGGAATACCTTTTGCTTCCTCGGACTTACCGTATTTTGTCAATGCGTCCCACTGCCATTCCACATCATCTACCATCATATCGTGTTTGTTCTTGAGAAATTGGTATATGTTCAAATCGGATTTTGCGCTGCGGCGGATCCCATATCTTGTTATCCCGCTGTCTTTAACTTTCTCGGATACGAAATCAGTGTGCGTGGCATCAGCGATAGCTCGGAGCACCTTCCCCAGCGGCATATCTTTTACACACACCACAACCGGTATATCGCGCACATGCCAGTCATTTTTGTTCCGCCCGCAGAAGATATTCAGCTCGCTGATACGGCTCAGATCCTCTATCACAACATGCAGCCGCTTTGCTCCGCTGGTATATGTCACCTTTTTGGACAAAACATCCTGAACATTGACAGTATCATTCGATGATTTTTCGGGAGTACTACCGGTGAGAGCAGTTGCGTTGCCTGCACCATAAGTAACACCCAAACACAGCGCAAATAAAGCCACGACCACTAACTTCTTCATACAACCATGCCTCCAAGCCCCACGGAATTTTTTAACTTATAGGCTAGTTCTATATCTCGATAAGAAAACCCTGCTTAATACTTCTTGAGCACGTATTTGACGTATTAGTGATCAAAAATACCATATCTCTCATTTCTCATACCTCGTTACTTATGCGCATGTTGAGACGGCTGCCTTTTCGGATATAGAAGGAATATGAATGTGAGGGATACCTGCAAATGGCTTGTGGAGGGTTTTAGTGCGTACAGGCAGACCTTCATGGTCGGGTTGGCAGCCTCCGCTGCGCACCTCGGATATGGAGTCCTGAACCAGTCCGCTATACCTCCTTACGTTGTGATGCTCGGCTGGACCGGCTATATCGGGATAATATATGCCGCCTGGCTTATAGCGGAGACTCTCTCTAAGGCTCCAATGGGAACTCTGGCTGATAGGGTGGGGGTGCGGCCTATGTATGTGTCTGCGGCTATTATCGGCGCATTTTCCGCGTACTTATGGACGGTGGTACGTAACATCTGGGTGATACTGGGTATTCGCGTGCTGGATGGAATAAGCTCTGCGGGTATTTGGACTATAACTATCGTAGCTATGAGCGAGACTGTTCCGACGGAGAGGCGTACCACAGCCATGGGCGCTTTTACGCTCACATATCTTGTCGGATTGTCTCTCGGTCCGCTTTTCGGCGGGTTTTCAAATGATATTACGCATTCCAAGGAAACGTCGTTTTATGTTGCAAGCCTGTTGTTCATGCTTACGGCTGTTCTGGTCTATTTTATCGTGCCGAAAAAGCGAGAAAGTGGCACTGCGGCAAGCGACGGTGGGCTGAAGCTGCCTTTTCTCACGCAGATGCGTATAGGTCTTAAGGCTTTTCCTGATTTTATGCTGATTGCTGCGGTTGTTTTCTTTTCATTCGGCATGCTTATCCCGGTGGTCAAACTTTTTGCCATGCAGGAACTTGGTATGAGCGAGTTCGGATACGGTCTTCTCGTCCTTCCGGTCGCTCTCATACTGGCTGTGGCAACTCTTGCGGCCGGCCGGCTCGCCGGGATATGGGGGAAAGTAAACTCTGTATACATCGGAATAGGAATTGCTGCCGCTGCAATGTATTTTGTCCCAGTGATACACGAACCATGGCATCTTGCGGTCCTTGCTACCATCATAGGCTCCGGATTCGTGATAGGAATGCCAGCTTGGCTTGCTCTAGTGGCTGATATGTCCGCCGAAGAGGTAAGGGGAGCGGTAATCGGTGCGATAGGCACGGGTGAAGGAGCCGGGATTATATTGGGTGTGGCCCTTGGTGGTTTTCTATACGTGAATGTACCTGTACACTTCTTCAGAATCAACCTGGATTCGCATTATACGCCGTTTATAGCCAGTGCAATCGGGTTGACCATCTGCTTGTTCCTGGCAATGCATTACATCAGGGAAGATAGAAAGAGATACGTTACTTTGGAAGATGTATAAGAAAAACGGCGTGCAGCAGTGCGAGGATTTCTTACCTGTTTTGGCTCAAAATTGCCTGGGGTATACCAAAAATAGAGGTAATAAACCTCTATTGTGAACTTACAAAAGCTGCCTCATTTCGTCTTCCAGACGGGGTGAGGAGATAGGATATTCGGTGAAATAAAGTGAGACCAGGCAATGTGCTGGCCGCGATTTTTATAGTTGCGGCGATGGTTTTGCTCGTCACGGCTGCGACGGCAGATGTACTGGTCCTGAAACCCGGCGAGCCTGTGCCTCGGCAGTTGGCGGAAGGCAAAACCTATGATATAACGTGGACCAGCGACGGACTCAGTAAGGTTTCCGTGGAAGCAATGGGGAACCTTATATCGAGGCCGGGCGCACCAAGGGGCAGGTTCGACATAGTCATCGGCGAGGACATTCCTGCAAAGCAGGGTAAAGTCACTTGGCTGATACCTTTTCTCGACACAATCCGCTTTACGGTCTATGTAAACGGCTACAGCAGCGAAGGCCAACTGATGGCAACGGACTCGAAGGACTATCTGTTCAGGCCGGAGATACTCAGGAACAGGACCGCGAACGGTATTTATGTCGATCTGCGGAACCCCGACAGACAGCGTCTGTACCGGATGCATAATAATATCGTTACCAACGCTTATCTGACATCCGGGTCGAGATCGGGGGTGTTTCTTACCAAATATCAGGACAGTCCCATGCCCCACGACCACGTAGGTGTCTTCCGTATAACTTATAAAAACCCCATGTACTGGTCGAATGAGTATCAGGTATGGATGACACATGCAATGAACTTCTGGAAGGGACATTTTATCCATGGGACATATCCGAGCGAATACCGTCTGCTTGGGCATCCGGCCTCGTCGGGGTGTATCAGGCTGGATAGGACAGATGCGAAGGAACTGTATGATATAACACCTATCGGCACGAGAGTCGAGATCTTCGGAAATCGTTAATGGATGGGTGAAAAATAAAGGTGGCCGCCGCCATTCCAAAGGAAGGCGACGGCCATTTTTCCTACCCTCACAGGTAGTTGAGGTGCTTGTGAGGGCTACGTTCATGACCCGGAGGTCACAAGTGACCTAAAGAGTCTTGCATCTGATGCAACAAGTGTTTCAGGCAAAACTCTTTGAGCTAAAACTTTTAGCCCGCAAAATCACCTCGTCGACTATTAATCATAATTAGTCACCACCTCCTCATTTGTCATGGATAATATACCATCTTAAATTGTCCGAGTCAACTCATTTTACACAACATTGTCACTGAATGGTAGCTATAGCGCCTCAGGCAAGGGCTGTAAACATGTAACGTCTACTATAAATGGCATCGAACCATGTGGAGGGTTGTGTTTTGAACGTGATAACCGCAAGCGTTACGCTTCTTGCTATCTCAACATTATCTGCAGCCGCTATGACACCTCGTCAGGCGGCAATGCAGAGCGCCATCAGCGGCTGGGGGACCAGCGGAGAGCTGGCGATTGTAGATACACCGAATAATGGCGGGCCGTATAGCCTCAAAATCCACTGGCGCTCAAACCCGGACGCCAACGACCAGTTTTGGGTCAACAGTTGGGCCGCTCCTGCGAAGGGATATGACACGTTGAGCCTGGACCTTATGGTCGCAGAGAACAACGGCAAAGCTGGAGTCGCAATCTACCTTTCAGAGACCGACGGAGACCGGTGGCTCACCGGTATAGACGCGAAAAAACTGCAGCCCGGCATATGGCACCATTTCGAGATCAAGAAGTCGGATTTTGCCATGTACAGGCTGGGAGACAAGGAAGATAACTGGGACATTATCAATAAAATCACTGTGGAGCCCGGCGGGAAAGATGGAGAGATCACCTTCTACCTCGATAATATCTTCATGTCAGGCCCGGCGGGCAAAAAAGACCTCCTCGACCCGGACAATCTTCCACGCTTATATACTGATATACCTGAAGATCACAAGCCTTTGAACGGCACCAACCCTGCAGGCTTTGCCTTCCTTACCGGGAGCATGAATTTCTGGGAGAACAGACTTCATCCGACCAACCTGGATGACATCTGTAAGCTGTCCCCGTCTATCGCAATAGCTTCCTGCGGGTTCGACGGATACGATAGAGCAGGAAAACTTAGCGAAAGACTGGTCAAACTCGGACGGCCGCTCCTTGAAGAGCATCAGGACGGACATGATTTCGCAGTGGAGATGACCGAAAAGCAGGCCTGGTGTACCCGCTGGGACGGCGAAAGCAACAATATCACACCAAACAAGTTCGATACGGGGCATTCAGCCTGCCATTGCAACGCTGATTTCATTAATATGAACAAACGCCGTGCCGACGCTATTATGGCTTCAGGGATAAACACTCTTTGCCTGGTAGACTACGTCTGGCCGTATTTCGGCGGGAGATGGGGATACTGCAAGTCCGACATCAAGGCATATAGAAAAGCGCTGAACGGAACAGACGGTGGGCTGAAGCTTATCGAAGGAAAAAGGACCAGAATTGCCACTTTCTGGGACTATTTTGCGGACTATTCCGGCTTCAAGTTCAAACCAGGAGACCTTGGATATAAAAGCTGGGATGAGTATACTCCAACTACCGAGCAGGAAGTTATAAAGGGCGGTGAAACTGCACGCCGGAACATGTTTGTCTTTATAACTCTGAACCACTACGAGTGGCTGAAATTCCTGCAGGACATCGGGCTTTATATGAAATCGAAGGGTGGAAACCTCTGGATTATCCCGAACCCGGAAGACCTGGGAGACGCGGCGGACTATATCTACGCGGCCAGGATGGAGGGGCTTCAGTGCAACCTGCCTGAATATTTCGGTAATCCTGAATGGACAGATGCTTTGTATAGAAGCGGCCGTTATCTTGCAAAAAATGTCCGCGAATCCGGAAATCTGGCCGGCCCCTGCTTCGAGACAGGCGTATGCGGCCACGGCAAGCCCTATTACGACTCGCAGGTCAGCTATGCTATGGCCTACGATGTATGCACTGCGCTCGAAACCAACATAATCAAGAACGATTTTCTGGACGAAGCGCCGATCAATCAAATAGATAATACTGCAAACGCCGCGCAGTTCGACCGGTTTAGAGACACTATGTCGAAAGTATACGCTTTCGACCAGTACAAGGCTGATAAGCCGAAAAAATCCGAGTCGAAAGTGGCAGTTGTCACATCCCGCAACATCAACAGATACAGGGGAGATATTTTCTACGGTTTCGCCGCCAGAAAAGACCAATGGGACGGCTGCGCGGCTGAAGCTCTTGCATCCGAAGGGCTGTCATTCGACCTCATGGACCCGATCCGCTACGCCCCGCTTGAGGATTATAAGGCGATCTTCTGGGGAGTTACGGAAGTCCCTCCGGCTTGTGTAGAGAGAATAAGAAAATGGCTCGTTGCAGACCCGTCGCATGTGCTCATATGTCACAGCTCTCAGCCGACGCGCCGTAACGGCGGCCTTATGTTCAACCTGCACTGGTTCCCGGAGCAGAGATCGATTGGCGACCCGAACGGCGGCAAACCGTGGGGACTGCCGAAGATAACTCAGATCACAGCCCCCAAAGATGCTGTAATCGACAGGATCAGCAAGCCCTTCGAGGGAGTTTTCAGTATCGGCGAACCGATTACACTCCCGAATGATCTTTATGAGGCAAAAGGCGGAAAAGTGCTCCTCTCGGCATCCGGCCATCCGCTTGTGAGCGAGTTTTGGCTTCCTTCCGGCGGCAGAACGGTCTATCTCCATTACCGCTCAGGTGAGCCGGAGACTCTCGCACTCGACCGCAAAGTGGCTGCAGCTCTGGCTGAGTATCTTGGAGCAAAAAAAGTTGCGAATTCCGTAGATGACGTAATGGTTCACAGTTACGGTATGAAAGACGGCGGCACAGCCCATGTCCTCTGGGCGAAGAAAACTCTGGACGACTGGAGCTTCGTCTACGATATGAACCGAAAGCAGCGGCTTCTCTACACTAACCCAGGCTTCAACGCGGCTGTGAAGGTTCCCGTTTCCAAACCTGGCAAATACATCGTGTATGACATGCTGACCGGCAAGACCAACCGTGTCAAGGCAAAAGATACGCTGGAACTGACCATGAGTGATGTTACCTGCGGGGTCTATTATGTCTTTCCTGACAACAAGTCAGGCGAGGCGAAGCTGGAGAAGCTGAAAGCCAGTCCGGTGCATGAGCTCCTGGCGAAGTAACAAACTAAAGCACGAAAGCGCTAGATGGAACTGGGGACCTGCCCAGGGCTGACTTACTCGGGCTGTATTTATGATGCTGCGGGAATTGATTCTGTGCATTTTGCATGATTATCTTAAACCTGCCATTCCCGCAGCATCTTTCAAAGCATCATAACTCTGCGTGAATCGAGCACAGAAGCGCGTTGAGGGCTTCCGCCATCGCTTCGGTATGCTCCGGCCCGTGATCTCGCCCGTACAGCATCACATTCGAACCGCCCTCGCTCGGAGTCCAACTGGTTATAGCGCCTTCATCTATCGTCACATTTACCGGCTTGAGGCCTAATCTCTGGCGTGCAGCATCTGTCGTAGCTTCGCTCTTGGAAACAAACCGCCAGCCTTCTCCTGTTTTTACAAGAGCTCGATTAGCTGCAGTAATGAGAGATGCAGTAGACCAAAGGTTTCTCGCCGGAGCACTGAAGATGTTGTCCCATGGTGACCAGTTCCCTTGCTCATGAAGGGCTCGGATGATATCTCCGCGCATATTTCCCGAGTAAGAATGTGTGAACCATGCCCTCATCGGCAGGGGGAGGTCTTTGAATATTGTTCTGTGCGATGTCCGCCAGAACGTATTGTGATTGTCCGAATCAAATGGCCCGTTTTCGGTAGCGCAAGGATACCAATAGATGGTCATTCCACTTTTAAACAGGCAGATATACGCCATTGGATCTATTTCTACATTCCATTCAAAGAAACTGCCTGTGCTTCCGGCATTAAGCAGAATTGCACGCACTTTTTTACGCACCATATCCGGGTCACGGTTATACGCAGCGGCCAAGGGACGTGCCGACCCGACAACCGACACATACACAGGCTCCGAACTCTCTCGCAAAACCCGAAGTATAAGCTCAATTCCAGCCTGGTCATGCAGTGGATGGTCTAGCGCTGCATCATCAGGACTTTCGAGGTGTTTAAGCGGCCCAGCGGCAACCGGAACCGCGCGTCCTGTCAGATAGTTCAACTGAACAACCGGAATAAACGCAGGTTCAACAGGGTAAATACCTTCCCATCCGACTGATTGATCTAGAATCACAGCACGCAGGTCAAACTCTTGCAGAGCATAAACAGTGGCTAAGTCTATATGATCATCCGGATCTCCCGGAGGCACACTCAAATCAGTTATATGAATTAGAGGAATATAGCCCATATTACTACCTTCCACTTCATTTCTTATTTCGTGTTTTTCAAAATTTCGTGCTTTCGCTAGAAAACCCCTATGCCGCTTCGTGCCGTGCTCTTCTTGAAGGCAGCAGGAAGATGAGCATCAAGGCTGCGATGAGCGCCGTTGCCGCGCCGTAGTAGAACGGCGCAGCCGGGCTTATTCTGTTCCACAAAAATCCGGCTATAGCGCTCGCAGGTAAGAGAGAAAGCCCTTCTATCGTAAAATAAGCGCCGATTACCGTCCCGCGCAGTTCGGCTGGTGCGAGGTCAGCGGCAAATGCCCTCAGCACTCCGCCCGTCAAGCCCACATATAGCCCATAAACAGCAAAGAGCAGCCAAATGGTAGCTGGGCTCTTCGCTATTGCGAATCCATAATATGTTGCAGTGAAAATCATAAACCCCAGGAGCAGAATCGGCCCTCGCCCGACCTTGTCTGAAGCAATTCCGGCTGGCATGGAAAACGCTGCCGAGACTACGTTGAAAAGCGCATAGATCAGGAGCACATGCTCAACGCTCACACCCACATTTTTCGCCCTCAAAATGAGAAACGCATCGCTTGAGTTGCCGATCTGGAACACTGCGACAACTACCAGAAACAATTTGAGATGCGTGCTCAGTTCCCCCCACTTGATTTTCGGCGGGTTGACCGGCCTGACTTCTTTGGGTTTCTCCGGCACATACTTGGCAAGTACCGCTACGGCGAGAAGCGCCGGGACGGCTCCCCATAAAAAGACAGTGCGGTAAGCCGCACCGCTTCCGCCTTTGGCCATGCTCAAAATGAGGTATGCCGCCAACGGGCCGAGCACTGCGCCGGTCGTATCCATCATCCTGTGGAATCCGAACGCCTTTCCCCTGATCTCCTGCGGGGCCGATTCGGCTATGATTACATCTCTTGGAGCGGACCTGACACCTTTTCCGAACCTGTCCGCGAACCGGACGGCGAACACATGGATCCAGGATGTAGAAATGGCTAAAAACGGCTTGGCTATGGATGACAGCCCGTAGCCGCAAACAGCCAGAAGCTTCGGCCTGCCGAATTTGTCCGCAAGCCATCCTGCATAGACCCGGAGGAGGCTTGCGGTGCTCTCCGCTACGCCTTCGATTATGCCTAAAAGCTGCACCGGCGCGCCGAGTGTTGTCGTGAGAAATACCGGGACGAGCGGTACAATCATCTCCGACGACAAGTCGGTCAAAAGGCTCACTATTCCAAGTACTACTATAACGGGAGAAAGACCAGCAATCCCTCCCGGTCTCTCGTTATCTTTCATGAGAAGTCCTTTAACAAATAACTTACAGTAAAAAACTGCCATGTATGATTACTTAAGTCCGGGCTGGTTTTCCTCTGTTTTCGTGTTGCATTTGGCCTCATTCGCAAGATATAGTATGTAGAGAATCTTGTTCAGGTCAGGAGGAGAAAGTGCCTTATGGATGAAAAACAGAAGTCCGCTATAGCTAAGTAGCCTCCGCTAGATGTAGTCTGTTGCCTCCAATAATGCTGAGCACTCGCCAGGGAGCACCTATCAACGAATCAAAAGTGCTACGTGCAGCATCCTTGAGGTCGTTAAGAGTCTCAAATCT
>JBDKUN010000049.1:0-13223 GCA_039679675.1 Armatimonadota bacterium | reverse complement strand
TTCCGGCTGTATTTCAGTATGAACCGGAAGGGATAACGATCACCTTTCCGGATTTTCCCGGCTGCATCTCCGAAGCCGACTCGGATGAAGAAGCCGTAAAAAATGCTCAGGATGCACTGGCGTCTCGCCTCTTTGCTGACGAGGAAGACAGAACGCCTATACCTGAGCCTATGAAGCTGGTAGATATACCTCTACAGTCTAACGAGCGGGCTGTGTTAATAGAGGTCTATATGCCGATAGTCAGGGCGCAGTTAAAGCCTAAGTATGTGAAGCGCACCGTGACATTGCCGGAATGGCTCAATATCGCTGCAGAGAAATACGGCTTTAACTTCTCGCGAGTGCTGCAGGAAGCACTCAAGGACCGGATGAATATGAACCGCTAACCGGCTTCTGCATCCGGCGAACCTGAGTTGATAACGGCGCCGCATCCGGCAGTATCGCCTATACGCGCTATGGCCTTGCCGCCTGAGAATGCGACGGATGATCCGGTCACGACAGGCGTTATTCCGTGGCCTGGAACCGGGCAGGAGTGCAGGTCTCCGACCCTGGCTACGGCTATACCGTTTACGAAAACCGTCTCTGAAGCGCTTATGATGGTCCCACCGTGGCTAGATGTATCTCCGAGTCTCGCAACCTGTGCCATTAGTTTATGTCCACCCTTGCCCCGCTGATAGTTACATTCAGCGGGGTATCTATTTTCACTCCGGATGCCGGATCGTATTCGATCACCGTACCGTCCCGAAACCGCTTATACCAGACTCCAAGGCCGGTTTTCGTCGGAGTATCCTCGTCGTTATAGACTGTACCTACACAATAGCCGACCTCTAACGCATTGCTCTGCATAGCGCATAGGACCTGAGCGCCGACATTCGGGAGCCAATACCCGGCATCCTCCGTGCTTCCGTGCTGAATGACAGGCAGCCAGTCAGAAAGGAGCCCTTCCGTATCATCTGAATCGAGATCATCGAACGTCACGCGGACGCAGGCGCGAGCTGCATCGATCTTCGTGACTATTCCGATCCGTATAAGCCCAAGATTATCCATTGATCTTCCTCAAACCTAAACTGGTCGTATACGGCCAGAGCGAGTGCGTAGCCTCCTCGATGGCATAACTGCCATCGCATTTCGAGCCATAGCCTGTTACTTTGATGTTCTGACCGGCTACGAGCCGGGGATCTCCGACCAGGTCCAGGCGAGCGCCCTTGATACCTCGGTTCTTTGCTGCGAGCCTGTTCTTTTCGACTCTCTCGGCCTCCGCCAGTGAGCTGCAGCGCTCATTAATTCTCAGTGTTTGGCCGGTCTCCGGCGCATCAGGCGGAGTATAGACACACTCGATCATCTTCTTGGAACGAGGATCACGGTATTTGATTTTCGCCTTGCTGTAAGCCGACGTGACGCCGGATGTAAATGAGTAGCCGGTCACACGTGGATCGAGCCATCGGTAGGTATCAATGGCCGCATTGGAATCATAGTCAGCCTGTGAAAAGATGATAAGCTTCCCATCTGATACTTTAACTCTTAGGCCTTCACGGTCCCCAAGGTCCTGCAGGAAAGCCAGGTCGGATTTACTCTTCTGATCGATCCGCTTATACTCCGGATTGTTTCGCGCGGAGTATAGAAGGAGAATGCCCGCCTTGTCTGCAATAGTCCGGGCAATCCCCATAAAGTCGATGTTTTCCCAAGCCCTGGTTTTCTCGTCTCTTCGGATTGCAGTTGTCACAAATGCCGATATTGCCTTTATGGTCACAGTCTGCGGGAACCCGGAAGCCTCAAGCTCGTCTATCGAAAAGACTCCGCACGGAAGACGGACCGTCTTACCGTTTTCGATCAGGTGTATCTCCGCGGTAAGCTTCGCGCCTTCATCCGGAGCCCAGGAACCGCGCCAGCGGCCGTCATCCCACAAGGTAAGCTGCAGATCGTCCGCCTTGTCTATGCCGTCCGTGAACTCCACACTGAGGAGCCAGGGCGCTATGTCCGTCGTGATGTCCGTAGTTTCATAGATCACCCGGACACCCGCGCGTCTGGCGAGATCAGTTTCTTCTCGACCTTTGCGGACATCCTGCGGGATGGACCTGGACGGCCCGATGATAACCGTCAGCCCGCCGGATTTTAGTAGATTGCTCATGGTCTTCAACTCTTCCACGGGGGCAGCGGGCTTGCGCTCTCGACATCGATGTCAGGGCAGACAATTCTGACACCGGCATCAAAAACAACAATATCCCGATATTCAGGATTGGCCGCAAGCAGCTCCGTCATGAACTTCTCTTTGCTATAGACGTTATAGGCGATGAGATCCCACTGGTCGCCGGTGTTCGTTATGTAGATGTCTTGATAATTTGCCATAGTACCAGCCAATAAAAAACCCCCGGATGTTCCTACATCGCAGGGGTTAGAATAATAATCAGGTTGTATTATAGATTTTCGGCTGATTAATTAACGGCCAATCATATATTGTCTGTTGCCGAAAATCTCCCGGAAGAGTTTCAGGTATAAGTGTAAAATCAACAGATAAAGCTACATCAGAGAACTTTTATATAGCTGTAAGGCTGTTACTTTATCTCCTGAAACTCTGTAGTTGATCTTCAGGACGCTATTCCCAGTTCATCTTTCAAAGCTTCCTGCAGCGTCTGAGAAAAGTTGATGTGCTTCTCTTCTGCCAGTCTGTTGAGCCACGCAGGGATAGTCAATGTCTTTTTGACTGATGCCGTGTCTATGGCCCTTCGTACAAGAGGCATAAATACGTCGATCAGCACAGCCTTCTGGTCCGGCTCGGTAGCAATATCTTTGAGTGGTGACGGCTCCGGTAACTCACGACCTTCAAGCTCCATAGTATAGAGCATCAGTCCCAGAGCATCCTTGGCCATCATAAGTGCTTCTTCGTCGGTATCCGCGCACGAGAAACAGCCCGGCAGGTCTGGAAACGAGATAGATATCCCATCGTCAGCATATTCAAATATTGCAGGGTAAATTCGAACGTCTTTTCCCATATCCGTACTCCTTGCAGAAGATTAGAGAGATATTCCGGCTTGCTGCGCTATACTCCTCAGCGTTCCTATCGGGATTACCTTCTTCGGATGCGGCACAACTACCAGCCCGGGCTTCGAATCATGCTTATATATGTGATGACTGCCTGAGCACCTCACAAACTCCCATCCGTCGCTTTCGAGAACCCTTATAACGTCTTTTGATGAGTAAGCTTTCATATCCCTCTCCATCTATACGCAGAGTAGCACGTATTTAAACACGTGTCAAGCGCTATGAGAGAAGATTATTCGGCTATTTTCAGGCAAACGACCTTCTCTCCTCATCTCTTGCAAGCTTTCTAAGCTCCCGAATCAGATAATCCGTTCCCTGCTTAAGTCCGCTTTCGACATTGCCGCTGCTCCCGGTCGTGTTGATCGTAAGGTTTATCGTTATGCCTCCACCCGCCCCGGATCCGGCCGCAGCCATCCGTGGAGCTTTATTCGGGAGTATCATTCCGCTGATCTTCGGCACGAAATACTCAGGTCCTCGCTCGCCGACAAGATACCGTCTTCCAGCCGATACCGGACCACCAGAAGCGCGCCTACCAGCGATACGCTGAGCCATATTTGTGGCTACTCCGACAGGAGTAAACTTAAAGGTGAACGAACCGAACTTCTTAGCCAGATTCCAAGCTTTCTGAATTGCCTCTGTGATTTTATCCCAATATTTGATGATCGACTTTATGGCTATTACAATAGGATTGAAATTGCTTGCCTTAATGACGAAGTTCTTAACCCAGATATAGGCTCTGATGACAGCTGATTTGATCAAATCCCAGTGCTTTATTAAGAACTTTATAGCAGCAATGACCGGAATAAAATTACTTGCTCTTACTACGAACCTTACAACCCATCGCCAGGCCCGCACGATAGCTGCCTTAACAACATCCCAATGCTTGGCTACCAATCCAATAATGCTTATGACCGGGATGAACCGCCCAGGGCCTTCAGTTGCAAACCGGATGAACCACTGCCATGCGCGGGACATGGCAGACTTGACCTTGTCCCAGTTCTTGATGAGTAGATAGATTCCTGCGATAAGAGCAGCTACCCCGGCAATAACAAGGATAATTGGACATCCTGCAAGTGATGTATTCCAGAGCCATTGCGCTGCTGCCGCCGCTTTTGTAGCAATTATCTTAGCCTTCGTATAGCCCAATTGTATGCGTTCGATTGTATTGAGCGTTCTTTCGACTATAGTTACAGCGCCGATAACGGCTTTCCAGGTGAGTATGGCTGCAATTATGCCAAATACAACCGGCCGGATTGCTGACCAGTGCTTCACAATCCCAGTGCCTATTTTATAAGCAAAGCTCCAGACCGGTTTGAGGCTCTTTGCCCAGCCCTGTACTTTAACGATTATCTGCTCGACAAAAGCCTTGATCTGAGGCAGATGGTTTGCCAAGTACTTCAGCAGTTTCTCCTGGATCGGATATAAGCCCATCCCGATTGTTGTTTTTATCTTGTTCCAAGCCTTGTTGATCTGTATTTGCCTTCCGATCGGAGTATTGGCGGCAGTAACAGCGAGATCGCCGTATTTTCGCTTCACCAAATCGAGAATAAGCGCCGTTTTCTGCGATTCCTTGCCGTGCTGCAGTACCTTTTGCTGATCCTTCGTGAGTGTAATTCCCAGCCGCTTAAAGGCCGTGATATTCCCCGTAAATGCTTTTCCGAGGAACTTCGCGGATTGCTGGGCCTGCTCCTGGCTAGCATGCAGGCCAAACTGCCCGACTGTAAGATTTGCAAGTGCCGGTGAAAGGGCTTTAATTGCTTTTGCAGACATCTGGTAGCTTGCGAGCTCGGATTGTCCGGCCATTAATGCTTTACCGGTTAAGACTGTCGTCTCAGAGAGCTTGCTATCATATGCCTGAAGTGCTTTTACCTGCGCGAGTGTAGTCCCTTTGTGGTTCATCATCAGGGTGCGCAGGCGGTTTGTAACCGTCATTTGCTCTTCAGCTTTGGCAATACACTCTTTGTATCCATCGCTCAATGTTGAAAACCCGATATAGGCGCCGGCTGCACCCAGGGCCGTTTTGAGCAGTCCACTCCCTAATAAAGAGTTACTCCGAGCCGCTTTTTTTGCTGCAGCTGCGCTCTGCGCCTGGAGTGTATTATTGCCCTTCAGAAAGTTATTCGTCCTGGCAATTGCATTCTGAGCGCTTTTGATGGACTTATAGAACTTGCTGTTCACATAGCCATCGATCACATACTGAAGTTCACTCTTTTTTACCGCCATATAGTTTCTCCGTCAGCTCATCTGCTCGTTTTGTCCAGTCCATAAGCTCCTCAAGTGATAAATCAAGGAAATATGGTATAGGAGTATGGAGCGCCCATGCACAGAATGCAGTGCGATCTTTGATGTCGCTTTCTAGCTCATCAGGCCGGAGAGCGCACTGCCGAAAAAAGCCTGCGCAACCGTAGCCCAAGCTGCATAATCGGCTGCACCCATCTCGAGTACGAATACACCCGGTAAATCTGCGGACCGCGCAAAAAGGACAGCATGGAGCAAATCATCCGTTAATAGTGCTTCAAGGCTTTCGCCCTTTCTCAGTCTGGCCGCCTCTTTTTTGCAGGAGATGACATCCTTCGCTTTCATTTTGGTGAGGTCATAGTCGACCTTATCGTATGTCTGGCCTTCGAACTCGACCGGAGAGGTGAAGTTATAAACGCCAGAGAAGCTCATCTCCGGCAAATCATTCTGTATCTGGTTGGTTTCCGGCATTCTGCTTTCCTTTCAAACAAAAAGGGAGCTGCCTTGGACAGCCCCCTTTGTTGCTAATGTAATTGTGATGAGTTGTATTAGATTCCGAGATCGGATCTGACCGAAGCGGTATAATCCGTGCCGAGCACAGTATAAATACCGTTCAGTTTGTCGACCTCGTAGAGCTCTTTCCCGGCCTTGACCATCTTGATCCTGAGCACCTCGAGCTCCACTTTACCGTCGACCGACTCACCGGCCTTGAACTTGCCCTGATCGTTGCCTTTCAGCATTCCACGGACATATACCACGACCGGCTCGGTCTTGAGTGTCCCGCCGGCGCCGTCATAGGATTGCTGGGAGCCGCGTATGACCAGATCATGCGCCACCGGCTTCATAAGCTCCGCTGCATCCAGCTCGACCGTTCGGAAAGCTATCTCGAGTGACATGCTGTCGAAATGCCCAAGCACAGGGACATCGAGCGACCCGCCTATCCCCGCGCCTTCGACAGACGCCGTCTGAGGGCTTATCGACGGCAATGTCACCTCGCCGGTACCTATCAGCCTGGAGTTGCCGAGATAGATTGCATGGTCGACCAGGACGGTCGGTATTCTATTTACTTCGTTTGCCAATTCTCAGCCCTCCTATTCTCCGAAGACGGCAGAGTTGCCGTTGACAGCGTACTCGAGAATAACGTTGATCTGCTCTGCAGGTGACGGCGGAGTCACGTAGAGATGCAGGGTCAGCTTGCCGTCAGACAGGCTGACATTGCTGTTTTCGCCCTGGACGAACTCACAGCGTCCTGCATTGATAGATCCTCTTGCGACCAGGCCGTTTAGCCACTGGTTGACGGAATCGACGGCCGTCTCGACGGTACGCCTGTTAAGCGGGTCATCGAGCTTCTGCCAGAGGAGCAGGACGACGTTGTTCCCGATCCAGTTCATCATCCGCCGGACAGAAAGGAATGCGTCTTTCGGGTCAGTGCTTCCCGGATAGTCGCCGGTCCGGTTTCCCCAGCATTTCCAGCCATTGAACTGCAGGCCGGTTATAACCCCCTGCTGGTTTAGCGTATCCGCCTGCGGAATGGTGAGCACCACAGGTGAGCCGTTGTCGGTCACAAGCCCGTTTATCTGGAGTGACTTGTTCGACGGTGACACATACGGCACATCGCCGTTATCTGCGTCGGTAGCCGCGATCCGCCCGGCCAGGTGGGAACTCAGCCAGTATACCGCGCTGTCGAGCTTCACTTTCGGCCAGCAGACTCCCAGATGCCCATTGGTGTAACTGTTTGTGTTCTTCCAGTTGTTCACCTTCGTATACTGGTCTGCGGCAGCTGCGCCCGAATCCACATCGGCAATAGCGATCGCGCTGAAAAGCGAGTTGATACCTGTCGTTTTTGCTGCCATCGCGAGCGCTACAGACGGGGTTTTTGACCAGCCAGGGCAGAGGATCATCCCTGGAATGACCGAATGAAGCGCATACACATCCTCGATGCACTGGAGGCCTTCGTTCGCACCAGTCATCACATTGACCCCGCCGATAATATCCTCCGCGGTGCAGGGAGTAGCCCCGATCTTGTCGTAACTGAGCTGCAGCGCGGATGTGGCTGTCGTTATGGCTCCATCCGAAAGGCGGGTGATAAGGATATATCCGTCCTCATCGTATTCCGCCGTATAGTCGGTATCGAGCACATAGGTTTTACTGCCGTCCTGGCTCTTTACGATAAGGGTCGACAAGACCGCGTCCTGCTTGAGAGTGTATGTCCCGGCCGCCATTACGGCCGCTTCGGATGCGACTGCAGTTTTATCGCTTGCCGGATCGAGGACATTCACGACAACGATGGGCCCCACATTGTAAAGCCCGAAGAAGACCTTTGCGAACTCACAAAGAGTATACTTCGCGTCGTCCGATTCGCCGAACTGGGTCACGAACTCCTCGTACGTATTGCACAATACCGGCTTATTGATCACGTCGGCTGCAGCTGACTTCGTCCTGTGAATAGGAGCAAGCCCGACCACAAACGGGATCGATGCCGATACTACGCGAGGAGGCAATACCCTGGTGGGGACCTCCTCGATATTGACTCCATGAAACAATTTGCCCATGGATTACCTCCTGTTGAAATGTTTGATGACTTCCATTGCAGCGCTGTTAGCCGATGAACCTCTCCGGTTTATCGCCTTAAGAGTATCAGCCATCAGGGACAATGGAACTATGAATCTCTTCAGTGCCGCGCAGGCGGACGCCATGTCATTTACATAGCCTGGCAGCTCACGACCGAGTATGGTCCTGTTGGTAAGCCCGGGCACTGTCGGGCCTACATAAACAAAGACCCGCGTCTCGAGCGGGTCTGAAATAACAGTCGATTGATCTTTATTGGATTTAGATGTCGAACCCTTCGCCATCTTCGTTTCTCACCTCCGCAATTGAGGGCAGATAGTAACTGGCTGTCATTGTCGCAAACCAATACGGCCAGGGCTGCTCTGTGCTATCCAGCACTGACCAGTTGAGCGGCATCTGCAGCCGGTATTTGTGATCCAGTATCCTCTGGGACAACAGGTCCTGCTCTATCCTCTCGATGATGGATATAAGGAATTCATCGTCCCCGTAGTCTTTGAGGAATGCCCCGAGGATTATCTCTACGCTCGCTGTGCGCTCTTCGGACTCGTTCTGACTACCCGCAGTCACACGTACGAGTATGGCCGGAAGGTCATACTTCTCGTAGCTCTTAGGATCGAAATAGCTGCGGATCACCTTCAGAGCCACGATTTCCCCCTCTTTGTTCGGGAGAAGAACCTCCGTGGTCACGCTCTTTATCCGCGCTATTATTGCCTTAGCCAGATGCTCATATGATGCGCCCGGTGCAATTCCGTTCATTTGCCGAATCCCTTCTCGATTCTCTCGATCTCGTGGTCGAGAGCTTTATCAAGCCGTGCCTGTGCGAGCGTCAACACTTCCTCGGCTGCATTATCGTTGTCCATCATATAGGGGACGGACGGTCCCAGGAGTTTCTTAATCGGGAACCGTTTTCGACCTTTCCTGGATGCAACCTGCAATTTTCCGGCAATCGTTGCAATGAAAGCATACTGCAGCCATTTTGCTTGGCCGCGCTTTATTTCTGCACGTATACCGCGCTTTGGCCGTGGATTCGTGACATTCCGTGGGCGAATGCGAAACATCATCAATGGCATCGGCTTATGTTTGCCCAGGATTGTTGTCACGAGATTTGCCGGGCTCGCCTTCCGTCCAATTGATACTGATTGGCGAATATCCTTCTGCTTGGCTGTATAGATCTTCGATAGGATTTTGACTGTATCGGTTTTTGCACCAGTAGCAGTCTTATTGAGCGCTGCAGACATTGCCCGCGGAGCTCCGTTCTTGATGTGAGCCAGATCCCGGAGCGCTCTTTCCACCTGATCGGCACGCGGAGTAATAGAGAAAAAGCCTCTATCGTTAGCCATTAGACCACCCCCGTATCGCTTACCTCGAGCGTTAATACCAACAGTCCCATTTCGCGCGAAATGTTCTGGACAAGGTAGTCCGTGCCGTCGATACTGATAGCCTTATTGATAACCGGAGGCCTCGGTAAAGCATCTTCGGCAACATAGAACCGTTTTGTCACAGCGTAGATGCCGTCCGAAGGCTGCATAGTTGATGCTGCATCAGTGCTTTCATCGAGCATTCCCGTAACGGTTTTTGATACACCGCCCATTGAGACCGTATAGTTCTCGGCAAACTCTCCGGTATCAAGAAATACCGAGGCATCGCCCGCGATAGCTTCCTTGAGGCCCACTTTACCTATTCCTCAGGCGCAAGATTGGGATCTATCCCGGCCGGAAGCTGAACGGATGAGGCCTCGCCCGCAACAGTTTTACCGGAATCCTTGGGCTTGCTCCCTGCAGATGATCTACCCTTACCTCCTGTAGATTTGCCGGACTTCCCACCGGCAGTTGTCGCTGCGGCCGATTTTGTCGGGACGTCGATCCTTTCTGCCGCTCCGCATTCAATCAAGCGGGTTTCGGCTTTCGTGCTCATCTCCGGCAGCACATCACCGGGGTTATACCGGGTTCCATCGTGTCGGATTGGTGTAATTGCTCTTAACATAGATTCCTCCCAAAGAAATAAGCGGGGCAACTCAGATCTGCCCCGCTCGTAATCGCTCAATCAATTGTTAGTTTGTGGTGCCTATTAGAGTACCTTGGCTACGAACCAGGAGTCGGCATCCGGCATAAGCGGGAGCGGTCTGGACACAACCTCTATGAATGTCGCATTCGGGCCTTCCTCACTCCATACTCTAGGGATCCTGGCGCCTTCGTAAGTGGTCTTTTTGACCATCTCGGTCCAGGCTCCATAGAGCATCTGCGCGCCGGGGTTTCTATCCGCGGTCGGAACGAGTGCCAGATATGTGGCCGGGATCATCGGCTTGCTGAGGCCTGTGGCATCATCCACATACCACTCGTTATACTCGTAAAGGTCCATACCTTCGCGAGCAAGCGAGCCGAGATAAGTGGCTCCGTTCGGAAGCTCCGATGGGTTTATCGTCCCCATCTCCATGCGCCGAACATCGAGCATATCCTTGACGTTCGGATGGTTAAGGAACGCATCCGCGACATCCGAACTCATCACCGCAGCGTTTGGAGTGATCCCGGATTTCTCCTGAACCGTCCGTCGCCAAGAATTGATGTCGCCTATCGGGTTCGCTGTGCTTGCGCTCCAAAGATCGGCGTTGGAGAGAGTATCGGTGTTGGAGAAACTTACCGAGAAGTTCTCATCGACTCCTTCACCGACCATACGGATGGCTCCCGTGAAGAGCAACTGGGCGGCCATCCACTCTTCTCTTCGGGTGATATACTGATCGAACATATCCAGAATATCGGCCTGCTCTTTAGCCAGCCGGTCAGCCGGGCTGAGTGCAGACTGAAGATTCTCACCGGCCATTCGAGTATTCAGACGTTCAGGAGTCAGAACGTCGCGAGGCTGGATGAGCGGCGGCCTGTAAGTCCTGACAGAGCGGCCTTCTCTCTCCATGAGCTTCCCGCCGATATACGGTGAGACGAACGGAGCCATGCGCCGCTTGCCCTTCGTGAAGTCGACCATCACCTCGGCGGTGGTAAACGTCTTTACCCTGCCGCCGAACAGCAGGTTCAAGAGAAATGTCTTCGGGCGCGGCGTATTGTTAATCGCCGTGAGCATAGTTATTACATCAAAAGGATCCACTTAGATAACCTCCTAGAAGATTTAATAGCTTAATCAAATGTGAAAAAGGGCAGCGATTTTGTTGTCGCCGCCCCTATATACTGCTGCTGTTTGTGATTGTTCGGTTAGGCCTTGACCGGAGTCCTCAGGATAATGCCCTTCTGTTTCAGTGCTTCCTTGTGAGTCGCCGCGGTATCCGTTCCGCCGAAGGTGAGCGCGTTCTCATTGAACTCACCGGTTATGTATGCCGATGATACCAGATCGGCAGCGGCAGGAACTGTAACGGTTTCAGAAAGAATCCCGTAAGATTCCTGGCTGCCATCCACCTTAGTGCTGTCCACAATCACGCACTTACCGCTTCCGGCTGAAACGGTAACGGTGAAACTGTCACCGACTTCAAAGACAGTCGCGCCCTGCGTAAGAGTGAAGTTTACCGGCCCGGCATATGCTGTACCTGCCAGGGCATCGGCCAAGCGGAATCCGTCTGGATCGAGAACGCTGAACACTGCCGCAGTTGCCTTTGTGGTGCAGGTGATCTTATAGACACCGAGCTTCGCGGCCTTGCCGAGCGTTACCAGCGAGATAGTCCCGTTTCCTGCGTTAGTCCCGTGGTCAGATGCGATGGCTTTTGTGATCTTGCCGAGCACTGTACCCCTTTTAAGCGTTCCGGACCCTGCGAGGAGCGTTACCCCCTCAGCAGCATAGGTTGGGTTGGTTCCTGCGAAAAGCCGATCCGGAACCATAGATTCTGAAGAATACATATTTTTTATTTCCCTCCTCGACGTTTCATTATTGCGTCTGCAATTGCTTTGGCGTCGGTTTCCCGATCCGCCTGAGTGCTGCCGAGATTTGCCACGCTTCCGGGCACATCCGCAGCATTTGCAGCATTCCTGCGGGCGTCCAGGAGAGTTGCGTTTTTGACATTGCCGGATTTTACAAGTTCCACTGCGAACTGCTCTGCCGACACCGGCTTCTCGTATTTCGCCTGAAATGCCAGTTTCTCGGCTCCTGGAATCCCCGCTGCGAGTTCATCTATATCCTGGATGCGCTTGCGGTCGGCTGCGAGAGCTTTTTCGGTGTCGTTTTCCGGCTCCGAACCAGTCGCCGCTCCGGCCTCAGGATCAGTAGCACCAGCGGCCGGCTGATTGTTCTCGGTTCCATCTGCCGGCGCGGTGCCGCCCGGTTCGCCCTCGTTGGATTCCGTATTCCCGGCTTCTTTTTCCGCGCTCGCAAGGAGAGTTCCCGGCCAGACGTGAAAGCTCTTGAAGTCCATCTCCTGCCCATTTACGGAGAATATTCCGGGTTTGAGCGATGCAGCCACCTTGACCGGCTCAATCACTGTATCTGCGAACCCGTATTCCTTCGCCTGGTCTGCGGTAAGCCAGGTCTCAGAGTTCATCAGGTTGATGAGCTGGCTGCGCTCCATACCCGTTTTAGCCTGATAAGTGGCGAGAATCGTATCCCGGACCGTATCGAGCGTATCTGCCATTTTCCGCATGTCGCGTGCATCGCCTGAGACATATGTCCAGGGGTTATGGACCATCATCATGCTGTTGCCAGGCATAATGATCTCATCACCGGCCATTGCTACTACCGTGGCTGAGGATGCTGCCAACCCGTCGATATGGGTTACGATCTTGGCTTTATGGGACTTGAGCAGGTTATACATTGCCTGAGCCGCAAAGACATCCCCGCCAGGTGAGTTAATCCTCACCCTGATGGTAGACACATCACCAAGCTCTGCGAGGTCCGCGGCGAACTGTTTTGGAGTTACTTCATCACCCCACCATGTCGAGTCGGATATCTCGCCATATAAAAGCAAATCGGCGGATGATTCTTCACCTTCCGCCGATTTGTTCTTTATGAATTGCCAAAACTTCTTGGGTGGATCTGCGTCCCCGCCTCCAAGCCCAACCGCATTTAAGATGCGTTCCAAAATACGCATATAACTACCTCCTGAGATTAGATTCCCGGCCAGGCCGGTTACTTCGTTTCGAGATCTGTATCAACACCATCGGTATCAGGTTCAGGTGGCGTTGTTGGTTCCTGAGATTGCCCGGCTTCACTGGGTTGATCGAGCATTCCGGCATCCTTCATTCGCTCGATCTCCGTCTTGCGCTGTGCGATGTTTGCTTCCCAATCGCTTCCTGTCAGCTCCATTGCTTCCTGAGCAAGCGTTGAGACGCCGATATCCATCCGTTTCTCTGCTGCCTGAGCCTCTTTCAATGGATCGATCTGGCCCATAGCCGGACCGTGCCATCTGGATGCAAGCCAGGCTGCACGGATAGATGGATCGTCGACAAAAC
>JBDKUN010000048.1:0-3910 GCA_039679675.1 Armatimonadota bacterium | reverse complement strand
GGCATCCACCATACGCCCTTTGTAGCTTGACCATTCGTCAATTCTACTTAAAGATGCCAAGACGGATTCGCCAGTATCTCTACTGACTAACCCATTTTCCACTATGCTGCTTTCAATGTCCTTACTTCTTAGCTATTAGCTATCAGCCAATAGCACTGCAGATCTTTTTCATGATGCAGGGAAGTCCTCAAAGGTTTTGCCTGTATCTTTCAATCTGCCTGCATCCTGTCTATGCAAAATGCCTAAACTTGTCAATTTACAAATATTCTGGTGGAGGCTAGGGGATTCGAACCCCTGACCCCTTCCGTGCAAGGGAAGTGCTCTCCCAGCTGAGCTAAGCCCCCGATCCGGAGGTTAGACTTTGGATGTCAGAGGTTTGGAAATCTAATGTTCCAGCTCCTAATCTCCAATATACTTATCCAGACCTTGGTGGGCCTAGTTAGAGTCGAACTAACGACCTCACCCTTATCAGGGGTGCGCTCTAACCAACTGAGCTATAGGCCCTCGACACAAAAAAGGGAAGACGATACGTCCTCCCTTTAAGGAACAATTCGTCTTTTGAAGCCAATTTTTAGCTGTCGATAATAGAAATCAACATTCGGGCTCCGATGCACACTGTAGTTCAGCGCGCAAGATATATTATAGACATGCGGCTATCCGAAGTCAAGGGTTTCGGAGAACTTTTTTACTGATAATTGCATTAATCTATCCGTCCCATACGTCCGCGAAGCGCATCAAACGCGCCAAGAGCCGTTTTCCATAGCTTATCCAGCTTGTTGTTCTCAAACATCAGCATAAGGATCAGTTCTTTCAGCCGGACTTTGAGTGCGTTAAACACCCACCCGGAATCTGCAGAAAAATACTCCTTTGCGATAACCAACAGGTTTCTAGTCTGATAGTATCTGCGGGCGGCGGGTGCATTAGTCGTAAACAGGCTTTTACAAAAGAATATCTCTTTAGTAGGTGCTCCTATTACATGTTCCATAAATACTTCACTTGTAATAATAACTCCAAATCCTTTTGATCTTGCGCGGAGGCAGAACTCATCATCTACATGGTCTATAAAAAGGTCATCTCGGAACGAGCCGATTGCTTCAACAGCTTCAAGAGATACTAAACTCCCCGAAGTGATGACCGTTTTTGCGTCATTCCAAGGCTTTTCGAGACCAGTTGGGGAGAAAAACGGGATTGAAGTGCTCCGATCAACGTAATTCGCGCCGATTACAGCTATATTTCGGCTGTTTTGGGCAGCGCAGTATGCATCTGCTAACCCTGAAAGCATAGAATCATATGCAAGCGAGTCCTGGTCCATCGTGAGGACCCATTGATAGCCATGCTCCCCGGCCCACCGGATACCCTGGTTTAGTGCGGCTGCGAGTCCCAGGTTTTCCTTGTTGCGGATAATCTCAATGCGCGTATCTGATGCAAGGGTATCGAATATTGTGTCCACGGAATTGCCGGAACCATTATCAACGATGAGCAGCCGGTCGACCTGCCGGGTGATCGGGGATAATCGATCGGGTAGGGCAGGGTCCGGGTGAAACGTGACCACAACAGAGCAGGTATTTTGATTGTTTAGTATGCTTAACATTATCTAGTTTTGAAACTATTGCTACTCAATATACGCAGACAATCCGCAAATCGATTGTATCGCTGTCGCTGATCCCGCTTAACATACGGAGTTGGTGGGACATTGCAGTTCCTTAATAGCCTTATAGGATGCCTTATGCTTATTTATCTTTCGAGACAATTTTTCTGATGGAGCGATCTTATTCAGAAGCCCATACCAGGCCATACACCGGCCGTAAAGCATCAACCGTCCAATACGCCATGATTTGAAGGAAAACCGCGGGTTGTGCTTGGATTGTAACATTGCCAGGCTTTTAAGGATCATCTTGCGATGGGCTACAGCATCAAGTTTGCTGCAACTCGCACCAGACAAGTGCATTATGCTGTGGTTGGAGTCGTATACTATATCCCAACCAGCATTATGTATTCTCCAACACCAGTCGATGTCTTCATAAAACATGAAGAAGTCTTCGTCAAGCATACCGGCCTGGTCGATTACCTCTCGCTTGAGAAGTAAATATGCGCCCCATACAAAGGCGCATTTTACCAATTCTTCGTCGACTGTCTTGTTGGGGCCACCAACTTTTGGACCATGCGGGAAATTGAAGCTGTAGGATGGCTGCACATTGCCATCTCTGCCGATGAGCTTACATCCCAATCCCCCGATTGATGGTGCGCTATGAAGTAACTTGAGAGTCTCGTCAAATACCTGCGGATCAACGACTGTGTCACTGTTGAGCAATAGGACAGTCTTTCCCTGTGATGCGCTGATTCCTTGATTGTTGGCCCTGCTATAGCCGGCATTCACGTCGTTTTCGATGAGGTTTACCTGGGGGAATTGGCTGCGGACCATTGCGGCACTTCCATCGGTTGAAGCGTTATCCACTACATAGACATCGAAAACGGTATTACAAGGTTTCGAGTATATGGAAGAAAGACAGTTTTGAAGTAATTCCCGCGTGTTCCAGTTAACAATAATAATCGAGATTTCGATTCTCTTAGGGTTTGAAATCAAACTGATATCCAACTTCCTCATTATGAAAAATATTATGCGCCGTCCAACAAAATCCTATATCCATTAAGAGTGGCTTCGGCTGCCTGCTCATATGTGTATTTCGACCTTACGAGTGCTGATCCCTCCACATTGGGTGGTTGATTGAGCGCCTTAACTATCTGTTCGTGAATATGCTCAACACTAAACGGATTGCAGTAAAGTGAATAATCGCCAAGATACTCTCTCAATCCGCCTATCTGCGTGCCCACGTTTACACACTTATGAGCAACCGCCTCCAGACTGGCTATCCCTGGCGTATCATGGAAACTCGGTAACACATGAACTGCTGCTGTCTCGTAGACACTTTGAAGATCAGGTTGCTCAAGATGTCCTGTGAATATCGTGTTTGCGGTATGGGATGCGGCTCGATGAACCGCTTGTGTATACCGTCGGTCTCTCATAACACCGGCAATTACCAGAGGTACATCAATGCCAACCATAGCTCTAACAAGGGAAAACTGGTTCTTCCTGCGGTCAATACCACCACTACAACATATGAACGGAGTATCTTTCGGTAGATGCTTATGAGAATAGTCACTCATTACGTCAAGTGCCTGCAGATTGACCGCATTCGGTACAATTCGGTAGAGTGGGGGAGAAGACATAACGTAAAACGTGCGGAGTGCGTTCATCTCGGATTCTGAATTAGGTAGAAATAGCTGGATATCGTCAATCACACTCTGAAACTGCGCATATTTGTGCAGCATCTTATAAAAATGAGTGCGGCAGACTTTTGCTATTCGCCGGTTTCGATTGCCTGATATGTCTGAAAGGAAATATAAGAGGTTGTCCAGCAACTCCCTGCCGGGGCGCAGCCACCGCTCGAATTCCGTGTCAAAGAGGTAACCTTGAGCACGGTCCCAGAATACAGGTGTAAGCACTTTAGGTGCATTAGAGGTAGCTTTAATCTCCTGGATATGACTTGCATCTAGTCCGAAGAAGTGGATAATATCATATTCTGCAACTCGGGAAGTATCAATTGTGTCCACCAGGTCAATTGTTAGCCCAATTCGCTCAAGAGCATTCTTAGTGTTGACAATCTGATCCTGCTCTCCGCCTTTGAACCTAAAGATACCTTTTCTGTGGACAAAAAGAACCTTCACAAAAGTACCCCAGATATGAAAAAAGGCTGGTTTTACCCAGCCTTTCATTATGCACCTTTAAGAACTCGATAGTAAGAGAGAGAGAAGAGACCGACCTCGGATACTCCGGCTCCAGAAGATCATGTACTGTCCAAAGACAACCGTCTATAGAGCACTCTTATCCTTAGAAAGGAGGTGATCCAGC
>JBDKUN010000047.1:0-37561 GCA_039679675.1 Armatimonadota bacterium | reverse complement strand
GAGGGCGACGAAAATGGCAAAATCGAACACCGGCAATGGCTGCAGGACTTACAGATCATATATGGACAATGCGGGAACTGGTATCCTACAGGCCACCGCCAAGTTAGTTAATGCCACTACCCGAAAGCACGAAATTAAAAAACTACGAAATAGGGAACAGAACTATTCCCCCTTGTTTCAATACGCTGAATCAAGTTCAAGAGTGACGTAATTACCGTTCGGAGTAACGTATTTCTGTTCTTTGTTCCCTATTCCCTAGCCAATATTTATATCGTCCGTTCTGCCACGCGCACGCGGTTCAGCGCCCGTTTCAGCGCCGCTTCAGCCCTGACGAAGTCCGTCCCTTCCTGTTCAGCTCTGGAGAGACGGTCTTCAGCCCTTTTCAACGCCTCTCTGGCGCGTTCCAAGTCGATCTCTTCCGCGCGTTCTGCTGTGTTTACCAGAATAGTCGCCTTGTTCCCGGAAACTTCCAGAAAACCTTGGGTAGAAGCAATATGCATCTCTTTTCCATCTGCGCGGCGGACTGTAATCTCACCTACTACAAGTTCGGTCATAAGCGGCGCGTGGTCAGCCATGATGCCGAGGTAACCTTCTGCACCCGGTACGACGATGGAGACTACCTCATTATCCGATGTCACGACCCTGTCTGGGGTCACTAATTCAAGCGTAAATGTTCGATCAGGCATGGTTATTCAGCCTGCATCCTCCTGGCCTGTTCCACGGCCTCGTCTATCGTGCCTACCATATAGAAAGCCTGCTCAGGGAGATCATCATGTTTGCCTTCGAGTATCTCCTTGAACCCGCGGACCGTATCTTCCCTGGAAACATACCTTCCGGGGCGGCTGGTGAAGACCTCGGCTACAAAGAACGGCTGAGACAGGAACATCTCGATCTTCCTCGCGCGGGCAACAGTCAGCTTATCCTCGTCTGAAAGTTCATCGATCCCCAGAATGGCGATTATGTCCTGAAGCTCTCTGTAGCGCTGCAGAATCTGCTGCACTCCACGGGCGACATCGTAGTGCTCCTGGCCGACGATCCTTGGGTCCAGAATCCTCGATGTAGACACCAGTGGGTCTACCGCCGGATAGATACCTCTTACGAATACTCTTCTTTCGAGGTATGTCGTCGAGTCCAGGTGCGCGAATGTTGTTGCCGGAGCCGGGTCGGTCGGGTCGTCCGCAGGGACATAAATCGCCTGGATGGATGTGACCGAACCGCGCTTGGTCGAAGTTATTCTTTCCTGAAGCGCGCCCATCTCCGTTGCGAGAGTCGGCTGGTAGCCTACGGCCGACGGCATTCTTCCGAGAAGCGCCGATACCTCACTTCCGGCCTGGACAAACCTGAATATGTTGTCTATGAAGAGAAGAACGTCCTGTCCTTCCTTGTCGCGGAAGTACTCGGCCATTGTAAGCGCCGAAAGAGCGACCCTGAGTCTCGCCCCTGGCGGCTCGTTCATCTGGCCGAAGACCATCGTCGTCTTATCGATGACTCCGCTTTCCTTCATATCAATCCAGAGGTCGTTACCTTCACGGGTCCGTTCGCCTACACCTCCGAATACGGAAAATCCGCCGTGTTCAGTTGCAACATTTCGGATAAGCTCCGTAATAAGAACTGTTTTACCGATTCCGGCGCCGCCGAAGAGCCCGACTTTACCGCCTCTTGCGTAAGGGCAGATGAGGTCGATGACTTTGATTCCGCTCTCGAACATTTCCGTAGCCGGAACCTGCTCTTCAAACGGCGGGGCGCTGCGATGGATGGGCCAACGCTCCTCTGTTTCCACCGGACCCTGCTTATCGATGGTATCGCCAAGCAGGTTGAATATCCGCCCAAGAGTGTTTCTTCCTACAGGGACGGTAATCGGGCCGCCGGTGTCTACCGCATCAGTGCCTCTTTCGAGTCCGTCAGTCGAATCCATTGCGATGCAGCGGACGATGTCGTTTCCGAGCATCTGCGCGACTTCGACAGTTAGCCCCGCCTCGTGGGTTTTATCTTTTATAACTATTGCACTCAAAATCTCCGGCAGCGCATCCGATGGAAACTGAATATCTACCACCGGTCCGATAACGGAGACTACTTTTCCCGTTGCCATTATAAATCCTCCGGATTAACTTTCAGCTGACTACTGATAACTGACAGCTAAAAGCTAACTCAGCGCTTCCGCGCCTCCTACAATTTCCAAAAGCTCTGTTGTAATAGCATCCTGCCGCGCCTTGTTGTATGAAAGCGTCAGGGTGTCAATGACCTCTCCTGCGTTGCTTGTAGCGGCGCTCATAGCCGTCATTCTCGCGCCATGTTCGCTCGCTACGGCTTCTACGGCTGCATGAAATATCTGCGTATCCACATAACTCGGCAGAAGCCTACCGAACAGGTGTCCTGGGTCCGGCTCGAAGATGTACTCTGCCGTGTGGCCGATATCTTCCCCGCTCGGAGGAGTAATCGGCAGCAGTTTCAGCGTAGTCGGCTGCTGTACGGCTGCATTTATGAACTTGGCATACACCAGATAGACTGCATCCACCTGTTTCGACTCAAAAAGCCTTCGAACCTCAACCGCAACCTGCCTTATATCGGCAAACTGGATGTCTGCCGGAGGAAGACCACTGCTCATAATTATTGGATATGGCCTGTGGCGAAGGAGCATCTCAGCTTTTCGGCCAAGTGTCAGCAGTTTCACCGTCGCAGGGTCCCTGTCTTTGAGCAGATCCATTGCTGTGCGTATAAGGTTGACGTTATAGCTGCCTGCAAGCCCGCGTTCGGCTCCGATGACTATGACCGCGATGTTCTCCTCTGGCCTGACCTCAAGGAGAGGATGCTCCACATCGGCAGCAGCGCGCGAAAGGCTCTCCAGCATTGTAAACATCTTCTCTGCATAAGGCCGGGCCGTCTCAGCTCTGTCCTGTGCCCGCCGGAGTCTCGCAGCAGCGACCATCTTCATCGCACTCGTTATCTGCTGTATATTTTTCACGACGCGTATTCTGCGCCGTATATCTCGCATACTGGCCATTAGCTTGCCGTCTGCCCCATAAACTGTGTCTTATACTCGCCGGCCGCCTTCGTGAGAGTCTCTTTGGTCTCATCGTCGAAGTCGCCGCTCTTTGCGATCTTGTGGCCGACTACGGCATAGTTGTCATGCATAAATGTGTAGAACCCACGCTCAAAGTCCTTTACCTTCTCGATGGGAATGTCATCCAGATAGCCGTTTGTGGCTACGAAGATGATCATTACCTGGTCTTCGACCAGCATCGGATGATACTGCGGCTGCTTCAGGACTTCGACGATTTTCGCCCCCCGGTTCAACTGAGCCATTGTGAACTTGTCCAGGTCTGTCGAGAACTGGGCGAACGCCTGAAGCTCCCAGTAACGCGCAAGGTCGAGCTTGAGCTGTCCGGCCACTTTCTTCATAGCCTTCGTCTGGGCCTTCGACCCTACTCTAGAGACTGATAACCCTATGTTGATAGCAGGGCGGATTCCAGAGTAGAAAAGCTCACTTTCAAGGTAAATCTGGCCGTCAGTGATCGAGATTACGTTTGTCGGGATGTAAGCCGATACGTCACCCGCCTGGGTTTCGATAATCGGAAGAGCCGTCAGGCTTCCGCTGCCGAGGTCTTCGGAAAGTTTCGCCGCACGCTCCAGAAGTCTCGCATGCAGATAGAAAATATCCCCCGGATACGCCTCGCGGCCTGGCGGACGTCTGAGAAGAAGCGATACCTGGCGGTAAGCCTGCGCATGCTTCGAAAGGTCATCGTAGATGATAAGCGCGTGGTCACCGTTATCTCTGAACTCTTCGCCTATGGCGCATCCGGCGTAAGGAGCGATGTACTGAAGCGGCGCAGGGTCGCTCGCAGTCGCGGAAACGATAGTCGTATACTCCATCGCCCCGTTTTCCTCGAGTGCCTGAACGATCGCGGCTACTGTCGAGAGTTTCTGCCCGACAGCTACATAAATGCACTTTACGCCCGAATCTTTCTGATTTATGATGGTGTCTACTGCGATAGCCGTCTTACCGGTCTGGCGATCACCAATGATAAGCTCTCTTTGTCCCCGCCCAATCGGGATCATCGAGTCTACAGACTTAAGTCCCGTGGCAAGCGACTGGTTTACAGGCTGCCTTTCGACAACACCCGGAGCTCTTTCTTCGATTTGCCGTCGTTTTTTCGCTACAATCGGGCCTTTACCGTCTATCGGCTCTCCGAGAGCGTTTACGACTCTGCCCAGGAGCGCATCGCCTACAGGCACGTCGATAATGCGGCCTGTCCGCTTAACGGTATCCCCTTCTTTTATCTCTTCGTCGGGTCCCATTACGATGATGCCGACGTTATCTTCTTCGAGGTTCAAGACCATTCCCATCACGCCGTTCGGGAACTCTACGAGTTCGCTCGCCATGACATCCTGAAGCCCATAAACGCGCGCGATGCCGTCTCCAACTTGTAAGACCGTCCCTACACCGACCTCCCGGACTTCCTTTTTGTAGGAAGCGAGCTGCTTTTCGAGTATGTCGGTTACTTCCTCCGGTCTGATATTAGTCGCCATATATTACTCCTGTTACTATCGCCCCAGAAACTCTTCTTTCAATCTTTCGAGATGACCGGCGATGCTGCCGTCCATTACCGTGTCGCCGATCCGCACAACGAGCCCGCCGATGATCGACGGATCTACATCGGCCTTTATATCTACGTGCTTACCGGTGTAAGCCGAGAGCTTTTCTTTCAGTCTTATCGTTTCGTCCTTCGTCAGCTCCACAGCCGATGTCACCTGCGCGGCAATGATACCTCTCGCTTCATTCGCAAGCCGTATATACTCCGCTTCGGTAGACTTAATGACCTCTTCGCGCCGGTTGTCTATCAGCAGATAGAGATAAAAAAGCGTTGTCTCATGTATCTTCTCTTTGAAGATACTCGTGATAACCTCGCGCTTCTTGGCCGCAGGGATGAGCGGAGAGACGACAGCCTCTTCCAGGCTGGGGATAGACTCGAATGAATATGTGATCAGCCCGAGGTCGCTTTCGACCAGATCTACAACGTTCTCAGCCTGTGCGGACGCAAAAAGTGCCGATGCGTAACGCCTGACTATCCGCGCGTCCATTACTTGGCCTCACCTACGCTCGATATAAAATCGTCTATCAGTTTTCTATGCGCCTTGTCATCGAGCGATTCTTCGAGCAGCCTTGATGATGTCCCGATAACAAGGTCTGTAACTTCTGCGCGAAGCTCGGCAATCGTCTTTTCGCGCTCTCTCGCAAGCTCTCCTTCGCCCTTGGCCAGAATTGACTCCGATTTTGTTCTGGTATCAGCCAGAATTTCGTCCCTTATGCCATGGGCCTCTTTGATAGCCGACTGAATCTTCTCGTGAGCTTCAGCCTCTATGCCCGCAAGCCGCTTTTCGTAGTCCTGGCGGAGCCCTTCCATGGTACTCCGCTCATGCTCGGCGGTGGCATAGGTATCAGAAATCTCCTGTTTACGGCTATTGAGCATCGCCGTAACCGGACCGTAAAGGAACTTTTTAAGAAGTCCTACAAGAAGAAGAAAACCTATTATATTAACAACAATAACCGTGGGATTGATCCCCAGTTGTTCAAGTATTTTCAATTACATCCTCCGGAGCCTATGCGGGGTCTCAGGAAACCAAAGACCCCGCCATAAAAAAGGCTAACCGCCAATGGCTTTAAGAATTGCAGCCGTATCTGGCAGTTTTGGCAACAGCATGAAAAACATCAAAAACGCGTAAATGACAAGAGACTCGATGAACGCAATTGCAATGATCATACTGAGCTGAATTCGTCCCGCTGCTTCCGGCTGGCGGGCTATCCCCTCCATCGCCGACGCGCCGACTTTGCCTTGCCCTATTGCAGCGGACAGAACTGCTATCGGCAGTCCGAGCCCAACGGCAAGAGCAAGCATCGCAAAATATAACATGTTAACCTCCTCTTAGTTTGCTAACCCGCATTATCCACGAGAAACGCAAACAACGCTCTTTTAACTCACTTTATTCGTGAAACCTCACTAATGCGGTCCAACATTAGCAGGTTCTTCTTCATGGGTCATTAAAACAGTCAGATAAGCTGCTGTAAGAACAGTAAATATCAGTGCCTGGATGAAGCTCGTGAATACCGCGAATACCATCATCGGAAACTGCACTGGAATATACTTCAGCCAGGGTTTTCCAAAAAGAAAAGGCGACAATCCTGCAAGTATGATGATGATCTTATCATCACCGAATATGTTTCCAAAAAGTCGGATAGAGAGCGACAGCGGTTTAGCCAACTCGCCGATAACATGTATAGGAAACATCAGCGGCCCCAGCACCCAGGGCTCGCCCCAAAAGTGCAGAATATATTTTATAAATCCATTTTGCTTTATCGCCTGGTATTGCACGTAGAAAAATGACAGCAACCCAAGCGCAACCGTCATGTTCAACCCGCTCGTAGGCGATTTGAAGCCCGGTATCAACCCCATAAGGTTCATAAACAAAATATAAACAAAGAACGTAGCGATGAACGGAGCATACTTCTTGCTGCCTGGGCCAATAACGCCTTCTATGAAATTGAAGAGTCCGTCTACAGTAAATTCCAAAACATTCTGCAGCGGCCCAGGCACCCTGCGCATTCGCCTTGTGCCTAGATAAGCTAGTATCCCCAGAATCAGAATGGCAATCCAGGACATTAAAACCGCTGCCCACGGGCTGCCTTCTACAAGTGCCGAGCCGCCATTATTAGGCTCCATTACGATCTCCTATCCACAGGTGATAACACCCTAGCCACAGCTTTTAGAGAAATGACCAAAAGCGGTAAGCCGATACCTATAGCAATTCCGATTGGGCTTGCCCAACCTGACTTCAGCGAAAGCCAAAGCACTGCTCCAATTATGGCGTATTTGCCGATCATCAACAGAAACAAAATTATCGTGGAACGCTTCCGTCGCTTTGTCTGCTCCGGCGTGAAGAGCGTTGTCACCAGCCGTTCGATAATCATAATCGATCCAAGAGAGATGACAAATCCGATGGTAATCCCGATAGCGGAGGTTACTGATCTAAGAGCAGCACACCACAGAAGCGAAAACACAAATACTGCTAAGGATGTTTTATATACACGTTTGATAAAGCCGATATCTAGCACAGTTATTCTTCCCTGGACAACTGTATGGCTATCCGTATTACCTCAATAAACCCGGCGATGATTCCCATAAAGGTAAAAATTAACATCAGCCAGGGAGAAGTCCCGAATAGCTTGTCGAGCCATGACCCGATTCCCCACCCGATAACGATGGAAAATACCAGGACAAACCCGATGCTCGACGCAAGAGCCGCTTTCCTCATCCACTTGTAGTCTTTGTTGTCTATCAAGTTGGCCCTCACATAAGTAACGCGACCACGACCGTGCGTTGTGCGATTATAACACAGAATTTAGAATATAAGGTATCATCTTTCAGAATGAAATAGCGGAAGTTCCACTATTCTCTACCAGTCCCTAAACCTGATAGCTAAAAGCTACCTACGCCACCTGCATCCGTTTCGCACTTGTCTTTAATGCTTTCCCCACAACCTCGACCATATCCTCCACAAGATTAATAATTCTTGGGTTATCCGGGTTCAAAAGCACCTTATCGGCCTGGAACCAGTGCCGCTTGTAAGTCTTGCCAAGCTCTTTCTGTATATCGGAAAGTATCCTGAAACCTGTTGCGAATTTGATCGATATCTGCCGTTTTTCGGTGGAAATAGATGAAATTCCGAGCTCCAGCGCCCTGATTCTGAGCCGGAGAAGCGCCAGCATGTTCCAGACCTGCTTCGGAGGATCGCCGAACCTGTCTTCGAGCTCGTCCTGCAGCTGCTGCACATCTTTATTCGACTTCGCAGCGGCCATCTTTTTATAGAAGAATATCCGCTGGGCGTCCGTAGCGATATATTCGTTCGGAATGTAAGCATCTATCGGCAGGTCTACCGGAGGCAGGTTGACTTCATGGACTTCCTCGCCCTTCAGTTCCGCTACAGCCTGTGAAAGAAGGCGGCAGTAGAGATCGAACCCTACCTGCGCTATCTGCCCGTGCTGCTCCGCGCCGAGCAGGTTCCCCGCACCCCTTATTTCGAGGTCTCGAAGTGCGATTCTGAACCCTGAGCCGAGGTCGGTGAACTCTCTTATCGCATCCAGGCGCTTTTCGGCAATCTCCGTAAGCGATTTGTCAGCATTGAACATCAAATAAGCATACGCCTGCTTGTCCGAACGACCTACACGGCCCCTGAGCTGGTAAAGCTGCGCCAAACCCATCTTGTCAGCGTTGTTGATGATGATCGTGTTCGCGTTCGGGATGTCCAGGCCGCTCTCAATGATCGTCGTGCAGACCAAAACGTCGTATTTCCTGTCGTAGAAGTCCAGCATGACCCTCTCAAGGTCGTCCTCATCCATCTGGCCGTGGCCTATGTCCACCCGTGCGTAAGGTACCAGCTTTGAAATCTGCGCTGCGATGTGCGCAATGTTCTCCACCCTGTTGTGGACAAAATACACCTGCCCGCCGCGGTCCAGTTCTCGTACAATCGCCTCTCGGACGATCTCTTCATCGAACCCCTTCACAAAAGTCTTGACCGGAGTCCTGCCCTCAGGCGGATCGTTCATGATACTCATGTCGCGGATGCCCGCAAGCGACATATGAAGTGTCCTCGGAATCGGCGTCGCAGTCAGAGTGAGCGCATCGACCGACTTCTTGAGCTGTTTCAGCCGCTCCTTGTGCGCCACACCGAACCGCTGCTCCTCGTCCACGATGATGAGCCCCAGGTCACTGAACTCTATGTCTTTCGAGAGAAGCCTGTGCGTCCCGATGACAATATCCACTGTGCCGAGTTTGAGCCCTTCGATGGTCTCCTTCTGCTCTTTCCGGCTTCTGAACCGGGAAAGCATCTCTATCGAGATCGGAAATGCTCCCAGCCGCTCCTTGAACGTGTTCCAATGCTGCTGTGCGAGGACCGTAGTCGGAGCGAGCACTGCCACTTGCTTGCCGTCGTTTACGACCTTGAACGCCGCTCTTATTGCTACTTCCGTCTTGCCGTAGCCGACATCCCCGCAGATCAGCCTGTCCATCGGTTTCGGGTCTTCCAGATCGCGCTTGACTTCGTTTATCGCTTCGAGCTGGTCCGGGGTCTCCTCATAAGGGAATGCAGACTCCATCTCCTGCTGCCAGGGCGAATCAGGGCTGAACGAGTAACCGCCAAGCGCCTGACGCCATGCGTAAAGCTCTATAAGCTCCTTCGCCATCTCGCGGACAGCCTGTTTGACCTTCTTCGTCGCTCGCAGCCATTCGCTCCCGCCGATCCTATGGACGATAGGTGCGTTTCCCTCGCCGCCGATGTACTTCTGCACCCTGTCTATCTGCTCGGTCGGGACGTACAGCTTGTCGTCTCCGGCATATTCGAGATGCAGATACTCGCGGGTAACTCCGTCCGTCTCCAGCTGCTCGATACCCCTGTAGATACCGATGCCGTGGGATATGTGGACTACGTAGTCGCCTTCCTTCAGATCGAGTATAGTCGAGATGGCAACGCCTTCTTTTGCAATGCGCCTCGCTTTGCGGTATCGGACGACTCCGTAGATTTCCGAATCAGAAACCACCATAAGCCCGATTCCGGGCAGCTTGAAGCCTGATTTGATAGCGCCTGAGGCGACATACACGCCAGGTCTTCTCGATGTTTCCAGCTCTTCTATCGATCTTGCATCGACACCGCGCTCATTCAAAAGCGTTACCGTGCGGTCATGCTGGTCTGTTGCAATGACAACGCGTACATCATTCCCTGCCCAGGTCTTCACCTGTTCCGCGAACATATCGAACTGGCTCGCGAAAGTCTCCATAGGAGATGACTCGATGGTTGCCTTGATCTTCGGGCTAATGTAAGGCTGTTTTCGCTCAAGCGTAGTCAAAACAAGTGTAGGCCAGTCTTCTCCGGCCCGCTTCATCGCCGGATCGATGGAGACGTGCTGTCCACGGATGGACGCAAGGAGCAGCCCGCGCCCCGCGCGGTTTATCAGCATTTCCACCATTTCCTGGTCTATCTGGTCCCAGTGAGCGGCGATCTGGTTCTGCTCGTCCATCACCACAAAGGCCGACGGAAGCAGATAATCAAATATGGAGTTCTCTTCCTTGTGGATATACGGCAGGTAGCTTTCTATCCCATCGAAATACGCAAGGTTCGAGATAAGGGAGATGTCGTTTTCCATCTTCTCCGTAAGGCGAACAGCTTCATCATGCTGTCCGGCCTCCTCGAATTTGCGGACCTGCTCATCCACCTCGCCCTGAAGTGCCTTTACCGCAGCATCGGCGTTCTCGCGCGTGAGTATGACCTCTCTCGCAGGCAGGATCACCACGCTTTTTCGGTGCCCTGTGGAACGCTGGGATGCTGGGTCGAACGTGCGGATGCTCTCTATCTCGTCCCCGAAAAGCTCTATTCTGACCGGTTCGTCTTCGTTTGACGGATAAATATCTATTATCCCGCCTCTTTTGCTGAACTCACCATGCATGTCGCAGACTTCGGTCCGTTCGTAGCCGAGATTGACCAGACCGCGCGCGAAATCATCAACATCCAGCGTCTGTCCGGCTTTAGCCTCCAGCCGGAACTCCTGCAGATACCTGCGGGGCATCGTACGGCGGAGCGCGCCGTTGATAGGTGCGATTACGACTGCCGGAGCGCCGGAAAGAAGCGCGTCCATTGCAGCAAGCCTCTGTCCGATTATCCTGAAGTCCGGTGCGCCTTCCTCATAGATGAGCGAGTCGGATGGAGGAAGGACAAAAAGCTCGTTATCAGACAGGCCGAACTGGGACAGATCGTCCGCAAGCCGTTCCGCCTGCTCGCTTGAGTAGGTGATGACAAGCGCGGGCTTTTTCAGCTCCCGGATGATACCGGAGAGGAAAAACCCTTTTGCGGAGCCGGTCAGACCGTTCAATTGCACCGCTTTTGAATCGGCAAGCGCATCACGGACCTGTTGGAACTGCTCAATATCGTTATTTTGTTCTATCAGACTGGATAAAGACATCTAATCCTCGGGAGTACAACACCAAAAGGGTCTTGGCAGAAATACCCGGTAGTGCCAAAACCCTGAATAAGCCTTCAGAAGGTCTACTTACCTGACTTCTGACTGAATTATCGGGAAATTACAGCTTTAAACTTCTAACATATTTTATGACAGAAGGAGATTAGAGTCAAATGTAGTGGCCGGTCTCCGTGTCGGCCATCGACTTCCAAGAAGTCGGATTACCTATCCGTCATGGTGACAGAATATAGCTAAATCCTCTTGCGAACAGTTGCTCAAACACTGCCTTATCACTAATGAAGCTTGGATTGGCTTCCAGCCGGGCTGCAACCGGTCCAAGGATGGCTTCCGAACCGAAGAATGTAAGCCCCATCCTGCAATCACAATCCGACCACACAAGGCTTGCTACTCCGCCCATGTCGTTAGTGAGGTCGATGTAGCTTACAAGCACTGCATTCGACTGAAGAGAAGGCTCCGGTGAGTTTGCAAGCCATTCTGAGCACAGCCAGAGCCATGCCGGGCCTTGAACAATCCTTGCCCAGTATGCTTCCTTTACGGGATGGCTTTTGGGGATGAAAGAGATAATACAGCCCTGTTCAGGCTCCGAAATTCCGAAACCTGAACCGCTCATTAATACATCAGGCAATATTTTGTATGCATCCGAAGACAATGAGCCTATTTTGTAGGTCACAGTCTTTTTCCGAGGTTCAAAATTCATAGAGGATTGCAGAATCGTTTCATCAGTCAGCAGATTCCAATCATCAGCCCAGCTTTTAGCCTCATTTTCTTTGTCAGGCACATCCAGATGTGCTATGGCAGACCAGACCACTCCTTTTAGCGGAGCAAATGCAGCAATCAGTTCTTTGAGCTCATCCGCAACAAATTCCCATTCAGTCGACCTAAGCCACAAAGCATATTTCTTTTTTCTATTTATGCTTGGCAAATATGCCTCATATTTTTGTGTAACCGGATGGAAGCAAAATTGAATCGGCATTGTTGCAACCCGCTTTCTAGGCTCGCTGGATTATTAGTTCTTGGATTTCTGCGACTTCTTCCCTACTTCAGCCTCGGTCACAAGATCCGGCCTGAACGGACCTGCTGTGAAACACCCTGCCTTTGGTGACCAGCGAAACTCTTTTTCGGCAAAAGGATGGCCCGAAAGTGCGTCCGGTTTCAACTCATGAGCGGTAAGATAAGTGAGCGTCAAAGATTCCAGATAGCCTTGTCGATCGAATTTATATCTGACATTACCCTCATGGTGCTCGCCCAGCAGGATATGAAGCTGCTTGTTCGATTTATCTATCTCCACAACATGAACATACCGCCCACTGCGCTCACCGGCATCCTCACCCTCTCCTGTGCGATTATGATCGTAATCGACTTCTACGAGCGGCAGAGACATGAGAGGAGAATGTGAGGTGGCGGTACATCTGGGCAACTATGGCACGGATTTATCACTCACATAGCGATTAGGCATAGGATGATTTTTAATGTCATTAATAGCCTCAAGCAACCTAATTGTAGCTTCTGCGTCAAGTGCATTCCCTGAATATCGCACCTCGAATAGTCCTTGCAGGTTAGAGGGCAGCTTTACCCCATCTTTAACAAGAAGAATGAAACGCCGACCATACAGTGCAATTGCAGCACCAATTTCAATTAAGACATTTGGATTTATGATAGCACGATCTGATCCAGTCTCATCTTTAAGAAATTCCTCAGGTTCCACGTGAATGATTGCAGCTCCACATCCGCGCATGTCGCTGATTACTTTATCTGGTACAGGCTGCGAAATAGAAGTTCGCTCAACTGAAACTACAGCCTCAAGCTGTCCGAACCCAAGTAGTTTCTTAATTGGTTCAATGAATACTTTATTCTTACCATGGCTTAAAAATACCCGCCGATCCGCCAAACTAGGTAACGGCTGGTCCTGATGATTAGGTTGTAAAGCCTGCCTATCCGCTATTTCATTTGTATTAACAAAGTTCTCTTTATCATCGTATTGATTTGTGCTTGGATCCTCTTGCTCCATCTCACCATTATCACTTATAGGCACTGCCATTAAGTCAAGATATCGTTTCCCTTTAATGGTCTTGATCATACCTACAGATTCAGCTCCATCAATAATCAGTTCGAAGACTTCCCTTGCCCGTTCTGCTGGTACACCAAGATCAATAAGAACGTTCGCCCCAATGTCTTCGCGAGGTATTGTTGCCTGATTATATCTTTTGAGAAATTCCCCAATAACTCGTGGTTTTTGCAGAGCTTCTCTCTTCGCCACCATATCATCATCTTCAACAGTTGGACGTACCACGCGCATTCCAAGTGGCTCTATAGATATTTCAAGAGCATTTGGGCCACCTTTGGTAAATCCGTAGGCAATTGCTGCACCACAAATCGTACGGAACTGACTGGAATTAGGCTGCACACCAAGAGCTACCGCCACATCTAGTGGTTTTGTTGGCTTAAAACCGTAATGATCAGCAATAGCTCTTGGTACTCTCAGAGCCTGTGCAAGAGGATGCCTCGGAACATCGCTTTGTGAGATATATGAATTTTTCTTTAGTGAATCATTGCCATTGCTCTTCAGGTCTTTTAACTTTATTGGTTTCTCTTCATCTGTGGACTGTCCGTTTCGTCTTGCCATCAAGCATACTCCTCTTGCCGTTCAGTGGCAATATACGAATAACCATACTGCCCAGAACCATATTGGTCACATTACGTTTATACTACCAGTCAAGCTTGCTGTCAAGGTTATACATTAGCCCCATTTTGTTCATACTGAATTTATGGTTTGGGTTGTATCTGAAGAGTAAATTGGCCGCCGTTCCAAGGGCTGGACTGCCAATTCTTTCGCTCGGGGGATAGTAAAGTGGGACCTACCAGCTACTTTCCGACCATCCCCGCCACGTACCCGCTGGACCAGGCCCATTGCAGGTTGAACCCGCCGGAGTCGCCGTCCACATCTATGACTTCACCGGCAAAGTAGGGATTTTCTACCAATTTCGACTGCAAGGTCCGGGCGTCGATCTCTTTTGTATCTACTCCGCCTGCCGTGACCTGGGCTTCTTTCAGCGGACGGAGCTTCGAAACAGTGAGGGTCATGTCTTTCATAACTCTCACTACCTTCAACCGATTGCGTCTGGAAACATCCCCTGCATGCCCGGTTTCATCTACTCCGGCGAACTTGAGGACAATTGGAATCAATGCTTTGGGCAAAATGCCTACCAATGAATCTCTGACCGCCGTCTTTGCGCCGTTCTGGAAGGACTGCAGGACTATCCGGTCCAGATCATCTTCCGTCAAGTCAGAAAAGAGGTCGATGTGAAGCATCACCTCCGAAGTTTTGAGGAGCGGCGCGATACTCCCGGCCTGGGCCATCACGGCGGGGCCTGACACCCCGTAACCGGTAAAAAGCAGGTCGCCGGAACTCTCGCTGATCTTCTCATCGCCGCTCGTAGCCCAGACATGCGCCTCGACTTTGATACCCTGCACCTCTTTCGGCCACTCATCGGCGGTCTCGATTGGGACGAGTGCCGCATGAATCGGTGTAAGTGTGTGCCCAAGCTTCTCAGCCCAGTAAAGCCCATCGCCGGTGGAACCGAGGTGATGCGCGGCCCTTCCGCCGGTCGCTATTATAAGGTCATCAGCACTGATCTGCCTCCCATCAGCTAAAGAAATTTTCCAAATGTTCGGTTTCTCGACTTTTACGGCCTGCGCACTGAGGAGAACATCCACTTTGCTGCGGGAAATGGCCTGCTCAAGCACTTCAACAACGCTCGAAGCCTGGTTTGTGCGCGGAAAGACCCTTCCGCCGTCTTCTTCTTTCAGAATAAGCCCCAGATTTCGGAAGAATTCCATTGTGTCGTGCTGGTCGAACTGGCTGATTACGGTTTGGATAAACTCAGGGCTCGCGCCGTGGTAGCGGTCTGCGGTGACGTCCGTATTGGTCAGATTGCAGCGCCCATTTCCGGTGGAGTAGAGCTTTCGACCGAGCTGAGGGTTCCTGTCTATCAAAATAACGCGCTTGCCGTTCCTGGAAGCGGTAATAGCTGCCATTATCCCGGCAGGACCTGCCCCAATGACCGCTATATCATGCTTTTTCACTTGTCATCCACCTGTTCAATCCCTAATCACTCCCGAAACGGTTTCCAACGCACGATACTTTATACTATTGCCGCAAAGCCTCTGTCAAACTCGAAGGTAAGAGTTCACTCTTGATGAGAAATTATACATCGACCTGAATAACCAACACATCATCAGGGAAGGACGTCACCCTGAACTTGATTCAGGGTCCATTGTCTTCCTGGATGCTGAGTCAAGCTCAGCATGACGTTATGGTAGCTCGGAATGATGTTGTACTCATCAACTCTGAATACTTACATCGCGGAAAATCATTTATATGGGTTAATACAAATATTTTCCACAAGTAACTTGCACAAGTTACTTGTTTATGTTAGTATAAGTTTATGCTGAACATTCCGAATGACAAAAACGAAATAGCAATCAGGCTGGTTTTGGCGGTCAAACGCTTGAAATCGCGGCTGCGCGAGGAGTCGCATGCAGACTCCACAGGGCTGTCCATCTCACAACTTTGTATCCTTCACCGCCTAAACCGAAACGGCCCTGCAACAGCCGCCTCGCTGGCTACAGCCGAGCATGTCAGCCAGCAGGCCATCGCACAGATTCTCACAATTCTGAAATCGGCAGGTCTGGTCCAGGCCGACGCTGATCCGAACGACGGACGAAAGACATTGATCAGCATAACGGATGCTGGACTACGACTGCGGGAGTCGATGATCGCCTCGCGAAACGCCTGGCTGGTCCGCGCTATCGATTCGACAATTGACGCTGAAGAGCTTGGTTCACTCGATAAAGCCATCGAACTTCTGGAACGGCTGGCCGACGCCGACCGCTGACCATGCATGGAGGAATAATGAACGAAAACGCCCCTGCCAGCGGCTCGTGGTTCAGCCGCATAATAAAGGAGACCTTTATTTCTCTCAGACACCGCAATTTCAAGCTCTTCTTCATCGGCCAGATGATCTCAAACACGGGCAATTGGCTTACTAACGTCGCCCTTATCCTGCTGGTGCTCAAACTTACAAAGAGCGGTCTGGCAGTAGGGCTGCTTACTGCCTGCCAGTATGGCCCGGTCCTGCTGCTTTCGGCATGGGCAGGGACTTTTGCCGACCGGTTGGATAAGCAGCGCATGCTGCTCTTGACGCAGAGTCTGGAGATGACCCAGTCAATAGGGCTCGCCACACTGGCCTTCATGAAGCATCCGCCGCTTGCCGGATTATACATACTGGCTGCCTGCGGAGGAACCCTGCTGTCATTCGACAACCCGCTCCGGCGTTCATTCCTCTCAGAGATGGTTCCAGCCGAGGATATTCCGAACGCTGTCGTGCTCTACAGCACTATCGTCAATGTGTCGCGCATCTTCGGCCCTGCGCTGGCAGGTCTGCTGGTAGTAACGTTGGGATATGGATGGTGTTTCACAATCGACGCCAGCACGTACTTGGCAGTGCTTTTCTGCCTGTACATCATGCGGCCGGGAGAGCTTTACCGTGAGCCGCTTACCACACGTGTAAAGGGCAGCGTCCGCGAGGGGCTGCGTTATGTCAGGTCCGTGCCGATGCTGTGGATTACTTTCGCTATGCTGGCAGCCATCGGCACGCTGGCGTACAACTTCAACGTCACCCTGCCGATCTTTGTTACGGGTGTACTGCATAAGAGTGAAGGGGTATACACCATCCTTTACTCGATCTTCAGCTTTGGTGCATTGGTAAGTGCGCTCGTGGTCGCCCACCGAAACCTGGTCCAGATGCGCCATGTCATCTTCGGGGCTGTTGCACTCGGTATTGCAATGCTTCTGCTTGCGTCCGTGTCCGGGGTCGGCCTTGCCGTTCCGGTAATCTTCATCGTCGGCCTCTCCAGTATTCTCTACACGACCGCAAATACCACAATCGTGCAGGTCGAAACCAAACACGAAATGATTGGACGGGTGCTCGCGTTGCAGTCGGTGCTGCAGATGGGCACAACACCTATCGGCGGGCCGCTTACAGGCTGGATTGCCGACACAATGGGAGGAAGGGCACCGATCATACTCGGCGGGATTGTATGTCTGATGGCTGCCGCATTTGGTTACTATGCGACCCGGCGCTATGTAACACCTACAGAGTTTTGCCAGTTGATGTAACGAGTATTAAGCATTGTTTTAGGCAAAACTCCTTCCGGGAGAGTTTCGAGTTTGAGTGTAAAACCAACACAGGAGGACTAATTCAGCAGATTTTCCAGGTTCTTTAAAAACGGAAGAGGCGTCCGCATTGCCAATCTTGATTTATGCATGGTATAATCATATGTCACCGTCCAGTCCGTGTTTGCGGAGCTGGGCGGTAAGTACGTTACGGAAGGTGAACGATGAAAACCGGTATTCATCCTGAGTATAAGGAAGCCAAAGTGACCTGCGCATGCGGGAACACTTTCATGACAAGATCAACTAAGGACGAGATCAGAGTAGAAATCTGCTCTGCTTGCCATCCGTTCTTTACGGGCAAGCAGAAGCTTCTGGACACTGAAGGACGCGTAGAGAAGTTCCTTCAGAAGTACGGCATGAAGGCAAAAACAGAAGAGTCTTAGCTAATTTAATCGAAGTACTCAGGGAAGCGGCATGAACTGTTCGGCATTGTCGGGCAGTGCGCTTCCTTTTTCTTTTGCCGGAATAGGACATGAAGTTGGCCGAAAAGAGCACAAACAGCTATCGTTACGGCGGCCAAGCCGTCATAGAAGGCATTATGATGCGCGGCAAGGACCATTTTGCCATAGCTTGCCGGCGCATGAACGGCGAGATCGAAACTACCGTTGAGCATGTAGAAAACAGTATTCTCGGTAAGCTGAAATGGCTGAACCGACCATTGCTTCGTGGCACGCTGGCGATGATAGATTCCATGTTCCTCGGCATGAAGTCGCTGATGTGGGCCGGAAACCTCGCAATGGCGGATGAAGAGGCGAAAATAGCGGCAGAGGAAGGCAGTGACGCGAATAGCAAACGCAATCTGACCAGAGAGAAGTCCATAAAGATGGGCAAAACTGCCTATCTGGTTGTTACGTCGATTCTTGCGCTTCTTGCCATTGGAATTGTCTTTTTTGCCCCTGCGCTGCTTACGAAGTGGTTTGCAGCTTCCGGCTGGGTCGGCACTGTTATCAAGTATAAAAGCGCTTTCAGATTAGCACTCGTGCTTATTCTTGGGATGGGTTATCTGAAGTGGTCAGCGATTGCAGGCCCGCCGGAAGAAGTGCAGAGCGCTACAGGCAATGCGAATGACATTACGCTCAATATAACCCTCTTTATATCTATGGCTATTGCGATAGCAGTGTTCATGTTCCTGCCTATCGTTCTTACCAAGCTGGCGCTGGGACATGTGACCAACAGCCAGGTTTGGAAAGGGCTTTTCGAAGGCGGAATAAAGCTCGCGTTTCTTTTCCTGTATATATGGGGCATCTCCCGCTGGGATCAGATCCATCGAGTGTTCGAATATCACGGTGCTGAACACAAAGTGATAAACGCATTCGAGGCAGGAGAAGAGTTGACGGTGGAAAACGTGCGAAAGTATAGCACTGTCCACGTCAGATGTGGAACGAGCTTTCTTCTGATCGTGATTTTCGTCAGCATCCTGATCTTTTCCTTTATATCATGGAAAAGTGTATTGCTGCGGTTCATTTATAAGATTCTGCTGCTTCCTGTAGTGGCGGGAATCGCCTACGAAGTCATCAAGATCGCGGGCGGCAGGAAAGACTCTAAGTTGATGAGGTTTGTCCTCGGGCCGGGGCTTCTTATGCAGCGTATAACGACACAGGAACCGAGTGACGACCAGTTGGAAGTTTCCATCAAATCCCTGCAATGCGTACGCGAGGCAGAAGAGAAACTGGCGAGTAGTATCGGCAGCTAATAGCCTCTTTAAGAGATAAATAAAATGTTTGCAAAGTTACAAGAAGTCGAAGATAGATACGATGAGCTTAGCGAGCGGCTGAGTGACCCGGATGTCATATCCAACCCGCAGGAATTCAGCCATATAGCCAAAGCGCATTCGGACCTGTCCGAGATAGTGATGAAATTTAAAGAGTATAAGGACGTCAAAAGGCAGATCCGGGACACGGAACAGATGCTGAATGAGCCTATGGAGGACGAACTCCACAAACTCGCTCAGTCTGAGCTGAACGATCTGAAGGAACGTTTGGAATCACTGGGCCAGGAGCTTAAAGTTATGCTTCTGCCTAAGGACCCGAACGACGAAAAGAACGTCATTCTGGAAATCCGCGCGGGAACGGGCGGTGAAGAGGCGGCACTTTTTGCGGGTGACCTGCTGAGGATGTACGAACGTTATGCGGAGCGCCGCGGCTGGAAGACGGAGCTTCTTTCGGCCACACCCACCGGAATCGGCGGCTATAAAGAAGCTGTTCTCGGCATAAAGGGGCATGGAGCTTACAGCATGCTCAAATTCGAGTCCGGCGTCCACCGCGTCCAGCGGGTTCCGACAACGGAGTCGAGCGGCAGGATCCACACATCGGCGGCAACCGTCGCCGTAATGCCCGAAGCCGAAGAAATCGACGTCCAGATAAACCTGGATGACCTTAAAATCGATACATTCCGTTCGTCGAGCGCAGGTGGGCAGAATGTCCAGAAGAACGAGACAGCTATCCGAATCACGCATATGCCGACAGGAATAGTGGTCTCATGCCAGGACGAGCGCTCGCAGCTTCAGAACAAGGAACGGGCGATGACAATGCTGAGAACCCATCTGTTTGAACGCGAGCGACAGGCGCAACAGGAGAAAGAGACCTCCGAAAGAAGGCTTATGGTCCGTTCAGGCGATAGAAGCGACAAATGCCGGACATATAACTTCCCGCAGGGCCGTCTGACCGATCACCGAATCAACTACACGGTCTACAAGCTCGATGCGATTATGGACGGAGACATCCAGGACCTGATCGACCACCTGATAAGCGAAGACCAGGCCGACCGGCTGCAATCGAGCGGTGAAGAAGAGTAGAAACGAGTTAATATGATTTTGGAATGAGCGATGAGGATTCTATTCTTCATCGCTCATTTTTTGTATTACAATGCGTATAAACGTCTGGAGATCAGTTGGGGTTGAAAAGACCTTGAGCTGATACAGCTTATCTGAAAATCTTAACGTAAACTCACCTGTCTCATCGGTTTTAAACCAATAAGGGATGTCCGCAAGCTTCAAAAACTTGTTTCTGATGGGCTGCTCTATATATTTAGGAAGGGGCATTACCTCTCTGGGTTCTTCATTGTCTTTTGCATATAGAACCGTCATCCCCATGGGTTTGGACGCAAACCTAATCTCACTGAAGCCCTTAGATATTGCGCCTGTTATGATAGTCGTAACTATCCTAGAAAGTGGTGTGTCGTCGAAATGGTATATTGGACGACTGTCATCTTGATGTTCGGAGAGGTCCCCAATATTTCCAAAGCTATCTATTGCATCAGAAATATTTGTGTTTTCGGTTGGAGCTTGAATCGGCTTCGAAACGTGAGGAATTTCGATGATAGGTGCATCTTGCTCCTCATCAGTCTGTGACATTGACGGCAGATATTTCATATTGAATCTGCTCAGATCAATCAGAACATCCGGCAGATTTCCGCTCTTTTCTGCTTCCTCAATCGCAAGGATGGCTGCACCGCTCAGAAATCTCTTCGTTCTACAGCAACTTAAGATTTGGATTACGCCGGATAACGAATCCCCGTCTTCTATACCTTTCTGAATCTCATTAGTAATCCGTGCGAATTTGCGGGTTTTAGGCTCCACAGCCAGGGTTTGAAGCGCATGCTTGATGCTGACCCCTGATTTCAACATAACTCCAAGCATCCCGAGCCAACTGGAGACCTCCTGGGCTGCCTTTTGCCTCCTTGCAACGAGATATGCTGCTATGGCAAGCACAATTACAACAAGCACTTCAATGATTATCGAGTTCGGCATCGCTCCACCTCGCCTGCAATACGTAAGCTACAGCATTATATCATGCAGAAAAAGAGGAGTTTCAGCTAGGCCGGCAAAAGATTGACTCAAGGCTCTTATCAATATTCGATTGAGTTTATATTAAATCTGCTTTCAATAAGGAAAAATACATAGAGATATATCCATCAAAATGATTCCATTAGGAGCAGAATGACAGTAAGAGTTGTATTTGTTTTGACCCTGATTGTGCTTACCGCACCGGTTTTCGGAGCTGCGTCCGGGCTCAATCTTATGCCTACAGCCGATGTTTTGGAGAAAGGCACGGCTGCGGTTGAGACCGAACGGGCTGGCGAGCAATTTCACATGTTTACCAGTAAAGAATCAGCTCTGCTCATGCAGTTGGGACTGGGCAAAGACATCGAAATCGGCTATGACGATTACAGCGATGGCAAAACCTTCGGCGCATGGAATGTAAAGCTGGCTGTTGCATGGCGGAATGGGTTTCCTGCCGCTGCAATAGGTGTGCAGAATGTCGGGAACGGCATAAAACCCCAACCTTACGCGGTCGGACATATACCGTTCGTATGCGGACGGCTGCATGCGGGCTTAATAGGAATAAATGGTTCTACCCACCCCATGTTCGGTTATGATCGATCGCTGAATGAGAGACTGATGTTTCAAGCTGACTATATAGAAGGAGATGAGAACGCCGGAAGCTTAGGATTATCGTTCAATCTCAGCAGCAGCATTGGGATCACTGCGGCTTATATCAGAAACAATGTCGGACCGGACAGAGACAACTGCCTGCTGACCCTGAGCTGGTATCCGTCCATCTTTTAACCACCGGCCATCCTCGCTTTGCCATAGGGACAGAGCTCAAGAACAGGGCATATTTCACATAGCGGCGTCGGAGCTTTGCAGATCGCTCGCCCGTGGGCTATGAACAGGTGGTTGATCTCCGTCCAATGCTCCTCCTGCACTATATCCATAAGGTCGAACTCGATCTTGGTCGGGTCTTTATGCTCGGTCAGACCGAGCCGCGCCGATATTCGCTTCACATGGGTATCGACGACTATCGCCTGTTTGCCATATACCACACCAAGGATCAGATTAGCGGTCTTCCGCCCCACCCCTCTAAGTGTTGTCAGCTCTTCGAGCGTGTCCGGCACTTTTCCGCCGTATTTTGCGACTATATCCTGGGCAACTTCTATGATCGAGCGGGATTTTTGCCTGAAGAAGCCCGTTGGGCGGATAATCTCCTGCAGTTCCGCCTCATCAGCTTCGGCAAAAGCCTCCGGCGACGGATAACGCGCGAAAAGTGCAGGCGTTACCTGGTTTACACGTTCGTCTGTGCACTGTGCGGCAAGGATAGTCGAAACAAGCAGCCCGAATGGATTTGTGTAGTCGAGCGTAACCTGCGCGTCCGGGTAAGTGGACTTCAATATCTCGATAATCCTAACTGCCCGCGCCTTTTTTTGATCGGGGGTCTCGTCCATCATTTATCGTGACACTCTATGAACTTCGCAAAAGACCTGTCATAGGTGCGCTCAACATCGTTCGGGAAGGCGCAGGCCGGAAGCTGGTCGCAGCTCAAGTGATAACTCAGGCACTCACAGCATTTGCCCTTTCGCGGGCATCCGGGATAAGTGCAATTGCATCTACCGGCATTCTGTTTGGATTTATCGCAAGACATTTACTTTCTCCAGATTTTATGTTTCGAGGTCTAGCTAATTCTTTAAACTCTCCACCAATCTCTTTTCGCGTCTTCCGCGATTCAAAAGCGGCTACAGCCTGTCAGTTATCATCCTGATCTTCTTTCTTACCTTTATCCACCTGATAATCCAGAACAGTATGAGCGTAAACAGGCTGTTGTAGAGCGTTTTGAAAAGCACAATGTTAATGGATGACCAAAAGCCCGCAACCGGATTGGTAAGGAGAAACATAATCTCTCCTGCAAAGGTCAGCACACCGGCGACAATCACCGGAACAATGGGGTTTTCGGAAAACATCCTGATTGTCACAAACCCGGCTGCAAACCCGATGATCGTGCAGCTTGCAATGAAACTCCCCAGGCTGACACCTACGATAGACCCATGAATCAACCCGGCTAGAAAGCCCAGAATCGCGCCATCTCCGGGGTCGAGCCCGAGCGCTATAGCTATGAGCACCACAAGGATCAGGTCCGGCCTCGCGCCCTTTATTACCATCCAGGATGGAATGTTCCCCTGCAGCGCGCCGGCAAGAATCAGCATAAGCACGGGGATTACGTACTTTCGCACTTATTCCACCTTCCGAATGACAACAAATGCTTCTTCTGTCTGGCTCAGTTTGACACTCGGCCTCACTGTGGCGGATTTTCCGCCGCTCTCTATCTTCACATCTATTACACGGCCTATCGGCAGCCCTTTGGGAATGATTTCACCCTGCCCGGATGTAACTATGATGTCGCCCTTTTTGATGTCAGCGTCCCTGGAAAGGTAAGTGAGCTGGAGAAGATCAGCCCCCTGCCCCTGGCAGATTCCGGCAACTCTAGAGCGCTGGACCATTGCACCTACGCCGCCATGCGCGTCACTTCCATCCGTAGTGGCGCGCACCTGTGCGCTGGTTGGAGATACTTCAAACACCTGGCCTATCAGCCCCCGATGAGTGACGACAGCCTGTCCGGGCTGTATTCCACTTGTCCGTCCGTGGTCTAAAGTAGCTGTGACAAACCATTCGCTGGGGTCCCTTGAGATGATCCTGACCGGGAGGAGCTCTTCGGGAGATTCTTCTTTCAGCCCTATTTCGGCGCGCAGCCTCCGCGCTTCGGCTGCTTCTTCGCGGATGCTTGCTAATTCCATGTTCAGCCGCTTCACTTCATCTCGGAGCGTATCATTCTCCTTACGGAGCGCGCCATGCGACCTGACGGACTTCGCAATTCCTGAGAAAAAGCCGCCTATTCCCGATACTGCAACCTGAAACGGCTTTATCACTACTCGAACAGCGTCTTCGGGAAAGTATGATGATCCTCTGCTTTGCGCACAGTTATGCATGGTCCCCACAACTACTGCGAGGACCAGCAGCAAAACGAAAATAATTATCTTTCCGTTCCGAAAGATGTGAAGCATCGGTTATGCGTCTCCAGGGTTTAGTGCATGCGCGAGGAACTGATAAGGACTTTTTTCAGTCCCGGATTGCTTTCGGACTCCTCAAGCGCCTTGCCTGTGCCGATGGCGACCGCGCTCAATGGATCGGCGGCTATGTGCACCGGCATTTGTATTTCCACCGAAAGAAGCCTGTCCAGTCCCCTAAGGAGTGCACCGCCTCCGGCGAGGGCTATACCACGGTCCATAATATCTGATGAAAGCTCAGGAGGAGTTGCCTCCAGCGTAAGCTTCACGCTTTCCACGATGGCAAACACAGGATCGTTGATCGCCTCGCGGATCTCCACCGAAGAGAGTTTGGCGCTTCTCGGAAGCCCAGTCACAAGATCTCTTCCCCTGACTTCCATTGCCAACTCTTCCTCAAGCGCATAAGCCGAACCTATCTGCAGTTTGACTTCTTCTGCAGTGCGGTCGCCTATCAGAAGGTTATAGACTTTCCTGACGTAAGCGACAATTGCTTCGTCTATCTCATCACCGGCTATCCTTACGGATTTTGCAGTGACTATTCCACCCAGTGAAATGACGGCTACTTCCGTGGTCCCGCCGCCAATATCTACTATCATCGATCCGGTAGGCTCACTGACCGGAAGCCCTGAGCCGATAGCCGCGGCCATCGGTTCCTCCATCAGATAAGCATCCTGAGCGCCAGCCTTCTTCGCAGCATCTATGACCGCGCGTCTTTCGACTTCCGTTACGCCTGAAGGTATACCGACTACCACCTGCGGGTGGATAAAACTGTTCCGGCGATGGACTTTATGTATGAATCCACGGAGCATCTGCTCCGTGTGATCGAAATCGGCTATGACTCCGTCCTTGAGCGGCCGGATAGCTATTACGTTGCCCGGAGTCCGGCCGAGCATCCGTTTTGCTTCCTCTCCGACCGCGAGCACCTTGCGGGTTTCCGTCTCAATTGCAATAACCGATGGCTCACGAAGCAATATTCCCCGTCCCCGGACATAAACAAGGGTGTTCGCCGTCCCAAGATCGATGCCTATTGCTCTCGTAAACCTACCAAAAACCTTAGAAATAACTCCCATTTCTCGCGATATTTACTCCCAGCCGGCGCAGGCCAAAGGGGCTTCCCACAGGGGATTACTTGTCCGGCTCATTTACTTTATTCGCGAAGCGGATAAAGCTCTTTAACAGAACATTATTCATGTGAAACTTGAACAATGTGAGTTAGACGTAATTATACCAAAAAACCCAGCTAATATCGAGAGATAATGAAAGATTAAGAGAAAGAGCAAAGGAAGGATAAGTAAGAGAAGCTTGATAAACGCAAAAAACGGCATAAATAACGATGAGGCGCAGTTTTGCCGCCGCGCCTCATCGTATAATATTCACGGCTTTTTATAAACCTATAGATACTCCATCCGGCCCTGCTTTTGAAGCTTTTCCAGGATCTTCTTCACATCCTGAGACCGGCCTTTCGGCATGATCAAAACCACGTCATCCGTATCCACTACAATCATATTGTCCAGTCCGACTGTGGCAATGAGTCTGTTTCCGCCCTGGATCAGACAATTATAGGTGTCCAACCCGACATGCTTGCCGCTCACAACGTTGGTCTGGCCATCAAAACTCAGAAGGTCATAGACAGCCTTCCAGCTTCCGATGTCACTCCAGCCAATATCCGCCGGAATCACAAGCACTTTCTCGGACTTTTCCAGAATAGCATAGTCTACGGAGATATTGGGAAGACTCTTGAAGATCTTTGCCAGCTCTTCCTGTTCTTTAGGCGTGCCGAGCACTTCACGGAACCGCTCCATTCCTTCGTAGATGTCCGGCGCATGCTTTTTGAACCTGTCCAGTATCGAGCTGACCTTCCACACGAACATACCGCTGTTCCAGACATACTTCCAGGATGCGACATATCTCTGTGCTGTATCGAGGTCCGGTTTTTCTTTAAAGCTCTTGACCCAGAAAATCTTATCTTCCCCGACTTCCCTGTACTCTTTTGCCAGCTCGATGTAACCGAAACCGGTCTCAGGGTAAGTCGGCTTGATCCCCAGGGTAAGAAGAACGTCATCTTCCGAGACTGTGCTCTCGGCAAGCTCCAGAAGCTGCCTGAAATCATCGGCCTTTTCGATATAGTGGTCTGCCGGTAGAACGAGCATTGTGGCATTCGGGTCTTTTTCCGCAAGTATTGCTGCCATAATCCCGATTGCCGGAGCTGTATTCCTCGCTACAGGCTCACCGATAATATTTTCCGCAGGAACCCAGTCCAACTGTTCTCTGATCGGCGCTACATGCGATTTATTGGCGATGACATAAACGTGCTCTGCGTCTATAGTCGGTTCCAGTCTCGCTACGGTTTCCTGCAGCAGACTGCGCTCGGATGTAAGACTGTGGAACTGCTTGGGGCGGCTCTTTCTGGAGCGGGGCCACAACCTTGTGCCCGATCCGCCCGCCATGATGACTGCATACATCATTTGGTACACTCTCCGGAGTAATTAATGGGAAATAACGCGGTGTTGCGTAATAAATCAAGCAATATAATCATTTTTGCCACTATTCTTGGCTATCAAACATTCAGTCCAGAGTTTGATACATACAGAGGGTAATACTACAGGTAAAATCAGTCAAGTATTACTACAGATTCGCTTTACGATTTAAATCACACCACTATTTATTATATCGGCATTTAGACCCCGTAAATATACCAGGTTTTTAAAATCGCTTCGGATTTCAAACTATTTGACATCCTCCTGCATCCGGTTCATAATGCTTGAGCGCTTGCGAAAACACCTGCAAGCGGTTGTAGTGCCATACCAACCATTCTATTGGAGGATTGAGATGTTGCGCTGCTCTAAACTTCTATTGATTGCCGTCATTCCCGCTCTCATTGCCGCAGGATGCGGGAAAAGGACATCAGCCACCACGACCGGTGGTACTCGCGTCGTGCTTCGGATAAAGACCAATGCGCTGCCCGCGGGAAAGACCGTAAAGAATACGGATTTTGAACCACAGCTTATCTCCACTATTTCCAAAAGAGCTGCCGGATTGTCCCAGTCGGGAGAAAAGCCCGCTGTAGTTGTCGACAAAGACCGCGTTGTAGTCACCCTGCCGGGTCTCACTGCACTGGACAAAGCCACTGCAAACCGCGCATTTACCATAAACGCCAGATTGGGCTTCTATTGGATCCGCGATGCGAAAACAGACAAGAACCCTGCCGGAAAATGGGAGATGATGAAAGATGAAGACAAGGACGGCAACGAGATATATTCCTTCGTAAACTCCGCCACAAATGAAATCTTGAATGGTGATACCCCTGAAGGCCGGAAAAAGATCATGAAGCAGGTGGTAAAGGCCGAAAAGTATGTTCCCGGTGGAGTTAAGCCGATGCTTACCGGAGACCAGTTGAAACCTGAGTCCAAGGAATCCATAAGCCGGGGTAAACCGGTAATGTTAATCCACTTTACCCCCGAGGGCACAGCAATTTTCCGTAACTTTACCAGAAAGCACGTCGGCGATGTCCTCGCTGTCATTTCCGATGGGCGAATATTGACCGCACCGACAATCAACGAGCCTATTATGCGGGGCGATGCCGAGATTTCCGGGTTTACATCCCTAAAGGAAGCTAAAAGTTTTGCCGAACAACTAAATGCGGGAACTTTACCAGTCCCGGTCACTGTAGAATCGATAGACAGGTATTAGCTTTGCAGTTTTTATAGATTTACTGCTGTGAATTCGATCTGTTCAATAGAGGTCTGAAATGCGCGCTTCAATTGACAGCGCAGTCCTATTTACATATAATGAGACTAGGTATATGCTCACGCTAGGGCTGGACACCAAAGGTGGTACCAGCCCATCATACGTTTGGGAGGATCAGAGTGTCGAGATACCATAAATTACTGCTGCTAATCATAGCCCTTGTAGTCGGTGCAGCCGTTGTAGTCTGGAAGTTGCCGATGCATCAGGGGCTCGATCTGGCGGGTGGCATCCGGGTTGTTCTGGAAGCCGACAATAAAGACCTGCCGGCCAAAGTGACTGAACGTGCGGATAAGATGTCCGCAGTCAGAAAAGTAATCACCAACCGCGTAGAAGGAACCCTTGGGGTTGCCGAGCCGAAAGTCCAGCTTCAGGGAACTAACCGTATCGTTGTTGAGCTCCCAGGCTATAAGGACAAGGATCAGGCACTCAATACGATCAAATCAACCGACCGGCTTGAGTTCTACTGGCTTCGCGATGTAAAAACTGAGAAAAACCCTGCTGGCAAGTGGGAGATGATGAAGGATGAAGACAAAAACGGCAACGAAATCTACTCCTTCGTAAACTCGGCCACGAACGAAGTCCTGAAGGGTGATACTCCCGAAGGCCGGGAGCAGATCATGAAGCAGGTGGTAAGAGCTGAAAAGTACGTTCCCGATGGGGTTAAGCCTGTACTTACCGGAGATCAGCTTAAAGCTGAGTCCAAGGGCGCCATAAGCCAGGGCAAGCCGGTAATGCTAATCCACTTTACTCCTGAAGGCACGGCAGTTTTCCGTGATTTCACCAGAAGACATGTAGGCGATATTCTTGCAATCTTCCTGGGCGATAACCTGCAGACCGCTCCAAATATCAACGAGCCTATTATGCAGGGCGATGCCGAAGTTTCCGGGTTCAAAAACCTCACAGAGGCACAGAACCAGTCGAACTTCCTGAACGCCGGAGCACTGCCGGTACCGCTTAAGATCGTGGAACTGTCTACCGTAGAAGCTACGCTGGGACACGAGACCGTTTCTCAGGCATTAATGGCCGGTCTTATCGGACTTTCCCTCGTAGCGCTGTTTATGTTGCTCTACTACAGACTGCCGGGTTTTCTCGCGGACGTCGCTCTTTGTATATACGCGCTCCTGACATTTGCAGTGTTTACAGCCTTCAAGGTCACAATGACACTGCCGGGCCTAGCAGGTTTCATCCTGTCGATTGGTATGGCTGTTGACGCTAACATTCTGATCTTCGAGCGTATGAAAGAAGAGTTGAGGAGCGGAAAGACCCTGAGAGCTGCAATCGACGCAGGTTTTGCAAGAGCTTTCAGCGCGATCTTCGACTCCAATATGTGTACTATTATCACATCGCTCATTCTGATGTGGTTCGGAACCGGGTCGGTCAAGAGCTTCGCGTTTACGCTGGCAATTGGTGTTGTGGTCAGTATGTTTACTGCAATCACCGTTACGCGAACGTTCCTTCATCTGCTCGTGAGCCTGCCGTGGGTACAGAAACCGTCGCTGTTCGGACTCAGCACATCCTGGATCCATCAGCAGGGAACCAACGGTAAGCGCGGCCTGGACATTGTAGGAAAGAGAAATTACTACTTCATATTCAGTGGTATCCTGCTGGTAATAGGACTTGTCTTTATCGGCATGCACGGGCTTAACAAGGGTATTGAATTCCGATCCGGAACGTCGATCCAGGCAACATTCAAGCAGCCGGTGACGGTAACGGATGTCAATTCACTCTTGGCCCCACTTGGCGTGAAGAGTGATGTTCAGATTTCGGACAAGAGGACTGCCTTTATCAGGACCGATCTTGATCCTGAAAAGAATTCAAATAAGATCACCGCTATTCAAAACACCTTGAAAGACAAGGTAGAGCCTGGAAGGACACAGATATCGAGTGTCGGGCCGATCGTAAGCGCGGAGCTTATGCAAAAGGCCACAATGGCGGTAATACTCGCCTCCATCGCGATCATCATATACCTTTCGTTCAGATTTGCGGTAGGCGGGTTCGCGAACGGCATTAAGTACGGAATAAGCGCCGTCGCTGCGTTGATCCACGATGTGGTCATCACCATAGGACTCTTCGCGCTCGGAGGTAAGTTGTGGGGGTGGGAAGTCGATACGCTGTTCGTTACAGCGCTTCTGACGATCATCGGGTTCTCCGTCCACGACACGATCGTAGTGTTCGATAGAATACGAGAGAATGTAAGGCACAGGCTGAAAGGCGAGGACGGCGAAGCGCTTGCCAACAGGAGTATTCTTGAGACACTTTCCCGGTCGATCAATACATCCTTGACCGTTATGATGACGCTGGCTTCGCTCGTAATATTCGGCGGACCAATCATCCAGCGGTTCTATATCGCATTGCTGTTCGGTATTTGTATCGGAACATATTCGTCGATCTTCAACGCGACGCCGATCCTCGTAGTCTGGGAGAAGGTAGCTGCTGCCAAGAAGAGCGGCGGCCAGCGAAAGGCTGCTCAGGACAAGCCGATGGTCTCATTAAAAGCCGCTGATAAGCCGCTGGTCAATGTAGTATCCGGCAACGGAAGCAGTGTTGAAGATGCGGTCAGCGATGAAGCCGATAAGGTCAAAGTCAAACCAAAGAAGAAGAAAAAACGATACTAAAACAGGGCCAAAACCCTCATAAGGTATAGTATAATATTAAGAGCCTGTGGGCGTTAACCCACAGGCTCTGTTGATTTATGGTTCAGAGATTATGACTAACACAATGTGGATAGCGCCGGAATGTGACAGTGATCTGGTGCACAACCTGGCTAAGGAAGCGGATATATCGGAAACGGTCGCATGCATTCTGATAAACAGAGGTGTGACTACCGCCGCGGACGCGCACGCCTTTCTTTCACCATCTCTCAGCCATCTTCACGACCCGATGCTCCTGCCGGACATGGAAGCAGGAATAGAACGGACAGCACGCGCGCTCGAAACAGGCGAGAAGATTCTTATTCATGGCGATTATGATGTGGATGGAGTCTCCAGCACCGCGCTTCTTATCCGGGTACTCAGGATACTCGGCGGCGATATCATCTATCGTGTCCCCCACAGGAAACGCGATGGTTACGACATAAAGCCGGTCACCGCGGAAGAAGCTCATGCCCAGGGCGCGACTCTTATCATCACTGCCGACTGCGGCGTGACAGCCTGCGAAACCATATCACACGCGCAGACCCTCGGTGTCGATATTATCGTGACGGACCACCACGAACAGGGAAATGTGCTGCCGGACGCCGTTGCTGTCATAAACCCCAAACGGCACGACTCCACTTATCCGTTCTCTGATCTGGCCGGAGTCGGGGTCGCACTCAAGTTCGCGCAGGCACTTGTCCGGCGCCTCGGTTATGACGACCAGAAGTTTTTAAAGAAATACCTAGACCTCGCTGCGCTCGGCACGATAGCCGACGTTATGCCGCTTGTCGGAGAGAACCGCGTCATAGCGAAATTCGGGCTGAAAGCGCTGCAGGAAAGCAAAAAGACCGGGCTTCAGGCGATGCTCGAACGCACTGGCCTTAAGGGACGCAGTCTGACTACACACAGCGTCGGTTTTGTGCTTGGACCGCGGATAAATGCAGTCGGGCGGCTGGATGATGCAGCTATCGCGCTCCAACTTTTGCTCACCACGGACGCACGCGAAGCCCGCGAACTGGTAGAGGTGCTTGAACAGTTGAACACTGAACGCCAGGTAGAGCAGGCGCGTATACTCGAAGAAGCACGCGCGATACTGGACGACCGGGATTTGGACTCTACCCGCGCTCTCGTGCTTTTCCGCCCTGGATGGAACTCTGGAGTAGTGGGAATTGTTGCAAGCAAGATCGTTGAGCAATACCGGCGGCCCGCAATACTGCTCTCACTGGACGAAGAATCGGGAATTGCATCCGGCTCCGCGCGAAGTATCGAAGTTTTCAATATGATAGAGGCCCTCAACAAGTGCAGAGAGTTGTTGGACAAGGCCGGCGGGCATGCTTATGCAGCCGGAGTGTCGCTCAAAGCGGAAAATCTGGCCCAGTTCGAGTCTAAATTGAATGATGTGGCTCTTGAGATCATCAAGCCGGAAGATATGATCCCGAAAATCGCTATCGACGAGAAGATCGAGCCGGAGAAGATCTCTTGGGATCTCCTGAGAGAGATTAACAAGCTCGAACCGTTCGGCGCAGGCAATCCGGAACCTGTTTTTGTGTCAACAGACTTCGATCTGTTGGAAAGGCGAAGAGTCGGCGACGGTTCTCACCTCAAGATGCGTGTTCTGGGCAAGGGCGGCGCTCAATTGAACTGCATAGCCTTTGGTTTGGGCGATCTGGAACCGATGCTCCAGCTTGGGCGGGATATTGATCTATGTTATAATATAAGATCAAATAGTTACAACGGATATGATACCGTGCAACTCACGGTCAAAGATGTAAGGTGGAGCGATGAAAGCCGAAAATAGGCTTGAGCCTCATTGCTCGGTGGTAATATGCCTGTATTTAACGACATTATAGAACAGATACAGAAATATAATCCGGGAGCGGATATAGAGCTTGTGGAGCGGGCGTACCGGTTTGCGGAGCACGCGCATGAGGGGCAGTTTCGTCTTTCCGGAGCGCCCTATATAACGCACCCGCTTGAGACCGCGCGGATTCTCGCGGACCTGGAAATGGATGTCGTGAGCATTGCTGCGGGGCTGCTGCATGATGTCGTCGAAGACCAGGATGTAACCCTCGAACAACTGGAAAAAGAGTTCAGCCCTGAGATAGCCAAGCTCGTCGATGGCGTCACAAAATTGAAACTCGCGGACTTTGAAGTCCAAACGCCTGATGTTGAAAAGACTGAAGTCCCGAAAAAGAAGCACGTCGAGTTCCGCAGAAGCGCTGAAAACCTGAGGAAGATATTCCTTGCGATGGCTAAGGACCTCCGGGTGATGGTCATCAAGCTCGCGGACCGCCTGCACAATATGATGACTCTCTCTGCCCTGCCCCTGGACCGGCAGCAGAAAGTCGCCATGGAAACCATACAAATTTACGCTCCGCTTGCCCATAGGTTGGGGATATGGAAGATCAAGTGGGAGCTTGAAGACCTGGCGTTCAAGTATCTCAATCCAGAAGAGTACGAGTCCATCGCGGAGAAAGTCGCGCGGACAAGACAGGAACGTGAGACGGACCTGCAGGAAGCCGTAGAAACGATAAAGCGCAGGTTGGAAGAGGAAAAGCTCGAAGCCACAATTCAAGCCCGGCCTAAGCACCTGTACAGCATCTACGGCAAAATGCGCCGTGAAGGAGTCGATTTCAGCGAGATTTACGACCTTTCGGCACTGAGAGTCATCGTCAACACCGTTTCTGACTGCTATCACGCGCTCGGTATCGTGCATGACCAGTGGATGCCGATTCCCGACAGGTTCGATGACTACATTGCCAAGCCTAAATCGAATATGTACCAGTCACTCCACACGAAAGTCATCGGACCTAGGGGTGAACCGCTCGAAATCCAGATCAGAACGTGGGATATGCACCGCACCGCTGATTTCGGGATCGCCGCTCACTGGCGTTATAAAGAGCAGGCCAAGCCAGTCGATGAGTTCGAGCGGAAGATGACATGGCTGAGGCAGCAGATATTCGACTGGCAGGCCGATATGCGCGACTCCAGTGAGTTTCTGAAGTCTGTGGTCGATGACCTGTTTACTGACCAGGTGTTCGTATTCACGCCGAGAGGCGATGTAATCGACCTTCCGGCCGGATCGACGCCTGTTGACTTCGCCTACCGGATTCACAGCGATGTCGGGAGCCACTGTGTCGGCGCAAAGGTCAACGGTCGGATCGTGCCGCTCTCGTATAAATTCAATAACGGCGACATAATCGAGATTATTTCACGTTCGAACAGCCAGCCGAGCCTGGACTGGCTATCGTTCGTAAAAACGTCTCACGCCCGAAACCGGATCAAGCGGTTTTTCAGGAACATCAACTTTGTCGACAGCGTTGCCCTCGGTAAAGAGAAGCTTGAGAACGAGCTGGACCGTCTGGGACAGGAAGCCCAGCAACTGCTTCGCCCAGAAAAGCTCCTGAAGGTCGCGCAATCGCTCAACCTGCAGAACGAAGAGGACTTGATGGCTGCCATCGGCTACGGACACATAGCTCCGGCCACGGTACTCAACCGGCTTAGGACCGAGGAGCAGCCTGCCGATGCTATCGTTGTAACCGGCAAGACTCAGTCAGAAGGCGGACCGGCTATTGTCCTCGACGGAGGGATAGACAGCGTCGCCATCAAGCGTGCAAGATGCTGCGCACCTGTTCCGGGAGACGAGGTTGTCGGTTACGTCAGCCGAGGAAAAGGTATGTCGCTTCACCGCACTACCTGCCCGAACGTGCTCGCATATCGGCAGACGGAACCCGACCGGTTGGTCGAAGTAAAATGGGACCAGTCTGACGGCTCCCGCTACCAGGCGGATATACAGATCGAAGCGCTGGACCGCGTCGGCCTGCTGAACGATATATCGTCGATATTCTCGTCGGCAAACACGAATATAACCTCCGCCAAGATCAAGTCGCTGCGCGATAAGAGAGCGCTTCTGGAGCTCTCCGTAGATGTCCGCGATGTCCAGCACCTTAACAACCTGATGATAAGTGTTAACCGGCTGTCTGATATACTCAAGATAGAACGTGTGGCAGCCCATTCGTCAGGCAGGGTAAAATAACCCGTGAAGGTGGTCATACAACGGGTAAGGTCGGCATCCGTAGAGGTCGGCGGCGAGGAGATTTCGAGGATAGGCCGCGGGCTTGCCATCCTTCTCGGTGTCGCAAAAGGCGACGATGATTCCGTAATAAGAAAACTCGCCGACAAAATAGCGAACCTTCGGATTTTCGAGGATGATAATGGGAAAATGAACCTCTCCCTGCTCGATATGAAGGCTGAGGCGCTTGTCGTATCGCAATTTACTTTATACGCTGACTGCCGGAAGGGCCGGAGGCCGGCGTTCGATATGGCAGCCCCTCCAGATCAAGCCCGATTACTGTATAACAGGTTCGTTGATGAGCTCAAGAGCCTGGGAGTCCCCGTAAAAACGGGCCAATTCCAGGCTAAAATGCTTTTTTCGATAAAAAACGATGGGCCGGTGACAATCGTTATAGATAGCGAGGAGCTAGGGAACAGGTAACAGGAATAGTGGGTGTTTGAGAGACAGGTTTCGGGACAAGGGTGTCCCGAAACAACACTCCCCAGTTCGTCCCGAAGCGCACTTTCCACCAATCTGGAAAGCTGATAGCTATAAAATGGAAGACCAGAATTTCGAACATAACGAGCGTGAAGATGAGCAGTTCGAAGGCCGGATGCGGCGGGACCCGAAATTGCTTCCCGAAAAGCGTCCGGAGCCTACAGCTCATGACCGCGCACAGATAGGCGACTGGCTTTGCGATGAAGGCCGCGTTGACGACGCCATAATCCACTACCGGAAGGCGGTGCAGATGCAGGGCAATAACGCACACTTCCGCGAGAGGCTCGGTGACGCCTATGCGTATTCGGATGAGTCAGTCAAAGCTGTAGGCGAGTACCGTCGCGCGCTGAAGCTCAACCCGCGCCGCGCCGAACCGCATTTCGGGCTGGCTGAGATATACAAGCGCTACGGCAAGCTTAACTCCGCCGTGGCCGAGTATCGAAAAGCCGTCCGGTATAACCCGCTGAACCCGTTCTACCGCTACAAACTGGGCGATGCGCTTGCGCAGATCGAGCTTCTGGACGAGGCCATACTCCACCTGGAAATCGCAGTCCAGGTAACGGAAACTGATGGGTTTTATCATTTCTCACTCGGAGACCTTTATACACTGTCCGGCAGACTTGGCGACGCGATAATCGAGATGCAGCAGGCAACCATTTTCTCGCCGCTGGACGCCTACTATAACCTCAGGCTTGGGGTGCTTTATATGAAAGCCGGATACCCCCACGATGCAGTCGCAGCACTGGAGCGGGCTGTAAAGCTGAAACCTGACGACAGGGCTTATCACGCCATCCTCGCAGACGCCTACATAGGCCAGGGATCTAGGAGAGAAGCACATATCCACTACCGGAAAGCCGGGAGAATGGACGATTACGACGCCGCCAACCTTGAACGCATACGGCGGCAATCAAAGGATGAATGTAAATAGATGAAGATTCAAGCGCTGGCAGTTGGCCAGCTTGCCGCCAACTGCTACCTGGTCATCGATGAGGCAACCAATGCCGCCGTGATTATCGACCCAGGAGATGCCCCGGAAGAGATCGAGGCCGCTGTGTGCGCCGCTGGAGCTGATGTAAAGCATATACTGTTCACCCACGGCCACCCGGACCATGTATTTTCCGCTGGAGAGGTTCAGAAAGTTTTCGATGTCTATGCCCTTATGCATGAGGCCGATGTCCCTCAATTCGGAGAGTACAAGGACCTGGTTGCGACGCTTTTCGACCCCGCCCGCTACATTCCGCCCCGGCTGGGCGAGTTTTTGAAGGATGGAGATGTATTACACATTGGTGAGACGGAATTTAAAGTCATCCACACTCCCGGTCATTCACCCGGCGGGCTGTGCTTCGCAAGCGGCAGCATTATTTTTACCGGAGACACTCTTTTCGCAGGTACAACCGGACGGACTGACCTCCTTGGCGGGTCTTTGGACGATCTGACACTGTCTATCCATCAGAAACTCCTCATCCTCCCGGATGATACGGTCATCTATCCCGGCCACGGGCCTTCCTCTACCATCGGAGCAGAAAAAGCCGGAAATATCTGGCTTTGATCAGCAATACTAACGTAAGAGTTCAAAGTTGTTGAGTTCAACATCATCTCGAACGTCCATAACATCATGCTGAGCTACCATAACGTCATGCTGAGCTTGACTCAGCATCCAGGAAAAAAATGGACCCTGAATCTATGGATTTTCGGCTATAGCCGAAAATCTTCCGGGCGAGTTTCAGGTATAACCTGAAACTCCATAGTTCAGGGTGACGTGCTCCCGTCCATGATGACGTGCTGGTTGTCCAGGTCGATGTATAATTCTCATTGAGAGTGAACTCTTACATTCTGACTGCTAACGGCTGAAAGCTACCAGGCTAATATGGTATAATACAACCAGTCGCGGTACGAGCAACAATGCCCGCGCCGGTGATGGAGTCCGCCGCAACCGCCCGATATGGGATAATGACTCCTGTATCTACCTACCGGAGGTCATATCGGTCGTGTTGCAGAAGATGCTATGGCTGTCGCTCGCCGGCGCGTGCGGCACAGTCAGCCGTTTCGCCTTGTGCGAAGCAGCGGCGAAAGTAAAGGGCGGGCCGGTTCCACTCGGAACCTTCACCGTCAACATCCTCGGAAGCTTCCTGTTCGGGTTAATATATGCGCTCGCGCAGAGAAAGCTCAACATCAGCCCGGAAACAAGAGTGATTCTGCTTGTAGGGTTTATGGGCGCGTTCACCACATTCTCCTCGCTTGCATTCGAAACAGCCAAGATGCTGAGATCAGCTCAGTGGATGCTCGCTTGCGGAAATGTGATCGCGCAAATCACCCTCGGAATAGCCGCGCTTGGCGCCGGTGTGATGGTCGGCAGAGCAAGCTGAGAATCCGATAATGAGGTTTTATCTTCCAACACGGATGGGTTTAATCACGAAAGCAGGTAGTGGCATTAACTAACTTGGCGGTGGCCTGTAGGATACCAGTTCCCGCATTGTCCATATATGATCTGTAAGTCCTGCAGCCATTGCCGGTGTTCGATTTTGCCATTTTCG
>JBDKUN010000046.1:0-49904 GCA_039679675.1 Armatimonadota bacterium | reverse complement strand
CAGCCATGGGTAGAGTCCGGCTCTTGCAGAACTCCCCGTGGTCCGGTGGGTCCACGGGGTAGATGGCCGGCACGGAGACCGGCCACTACATCAAGCTGGTCTGCCATTAAGACAGGATGTTACTTAGTAATTCAGGAGCATCATTTAAGTGGCAATGCAGGATAAAACAGAGGCCGCGAGCCCGCGCAGGCGTGAAGAGGCTCGAAAGGAAGGCAAGGTCGCCCAAAGCAATGACCTGGTATCTGCGGCTGGACTGCTGTTTTCGCTTCTCCTTATGAAGAGTGCAGGACCCTATCTGATGAACGGAATGTCCAGCATGATGCGACAATCTTTATCTAACCTGCACCACAATGAACTTACTATCAATACCTTGCGCCCGCTTGCTATAACTTACGGCCTGCAGTTTTTCCGCCTTTGCTTGCCGATTATGGCTGTAACTGCGGTGGTTGGAATAGCCGCGAATGTGCTTCAGGTGGGGTTCAGGGTGACACCCAAGGCAATAGCACCGGACCTCAACCGTATCGACCCGATAAAAGGTCTCGCCAGACTATTTGCCGGGCGTTCACTTATTGAACTGCTCAAGTCTATAGCCAAGGTCGGGGTAGTATCATACTTCATTTATACATTTCTTAAGGGCGAGTATCCAGTCCTGCTTGATCTTGCGGGGCTGTCTCCTTCGGCAATGGTTGATACTGTTACGACCTTAGGCTGGAAGCTGGTCAGCCGTGGATCTATTGTTATGCTGGTCATTGGGATACTGGACTATATGTATCAGCGGATACAGTTCGAGCAATCGATAAAGATGACCAAACAGGAAGTTAAAGAAGAGTACAAACGGTCTGAAGGAGATCCACAGATAAAATCTAAGATCAGGCAAAGGCAGAGAGAGATGGCCAGGCACAGGATGATCCAGGACGTAGCCAAGGCGGACTTTGTAGTGACGAACCCGACACACTTTTCTGTTGCAATTCAGTATGATCCGAGCAAAATGGCGGCTCCGATTGTTCTGGCAAAGGGGCAAAGGCTCCTCGCGTTTAAGATCAGAGAAGTTGCGACGGCTAATGGAGTGCCGATAATCGAAAATCCTCCTGTGGCAAGGTTCCTCTATAAAAATGTGGAGGTGGGGCAACCTATCCCAGAAGACCTTTATCAGGCTGTAGCCGAGATGCTCGCATACGTCTACCAGTTGAGCAAAAAGGCCGGAAAACACAACGCGGCATAGAAATTGCTGTAGTTATACAGAATACTGAATTCAATCTTAGTTAAGGACATTATGGCAGTAAAAGCAGCAACGAAAACTAAATCGGTGAACTTTGCAGAGATAACGAAGCACAACGATCTGCTTGTGGCAATGGCAGCCATTGTAGTCATTGGCATGATGATTATGCCTATGCCTCAGTGGTTGCTCGACGTGCTTCTTACGCTCAATATCACCATGGCGCTGACGATTCTTCTGGTGACGATCTACAGCGTTCAGCCTCTGGAGTTTGCGTCATTTCCGTCCATGCTGCTTATATCAACTCTCTTCAGATTATCGCTGAATATCGCTGCTACGAGGTTGATTCTCATTAACGGGAGCGCCGGTGCGGTAATAGGCGCATTCGGTTCGGTCGTAGTCGGTGGAAATTATATAGTAGGGCTCGTTGTTTTCATAATCCTCGTCATTGTGCAGTTTGTCGTTATCACGAACGGCACGGGAAGGGTCGCAGAAGTCGCTGCCAGGTTTACTTTGGACGCCATGCCTGGAAAGCAGATGGCCATCGATGCCGATCTGAACGCAGGGATCATTGATGACAAAGAAGCAAAGAAACGCCGGAAAACTGTTTCGCGGGAAGCCGATTTCTACGGAGCTATGGATGGTGCCAGCAAGTTTGTCCGGGGCGATTCGATCGCTTCCATCATCATGATCATCATAAACATACTCGGCGGGTTCCTGATCGGTGTTATCCAGCGGCACATGGATTTCATGTCGGCTTTGCAGACTTATACGCTTCTCACCATCGGCCAGGGGTTGGTTACTCAAATTCCTGCGCTCCTTATATCGAGTGCAACCGGCCTTATGGTTACCAAGTCCGCATCCGAGAGCAGTCTCGGTAATGATATGATCAGAGAACTCACGTCACAGCCAAAGGCGATGATGGTGACTGCAGGTATCTGCGGTGTTTTCGCGCTCATTCCGGGTTTGCCCAAGATTCCGTTCCTTCTCGTCGCCGCTGGCGGCGCTGGAATGGCGCGTATGCTGAAACAGCAATCGACAGCTAAGGCAGCTGCTCCCAAGACAGCACCGGAAGCTCCCAAGAAACCGGAATCTATGACTGATCTGCTTGTAGTCGATCCGATAGAGGTAGAACTTGGCTACGGGCTTATTCCGCTTGCTGATCCTAAACAGGGCGGCGATCTGCTTGAACGTATTACCGCTGTAAGACGTCATGCTGCGATGGAACTGGGTCTGATTGTCCCTGCCATAAGGGTCAGAGACAATCTGCAACTGAGACCGAATGTTTACAGCGTTAAGTTGAGAGGCTTGGAAATAGCCTCCGGGGAGGTTTATCCCGGTCAGCAGCTTGCAATGAATCCGGGGACGGCCATAGGCACGCTCAGTGGGAAAGAGACTACCGAACCTGCTTTCGGGCTTCCGGCTACCTGGATCACTGATATACAAAAGACTGAGGCTGAAATGTCCGGTTATACGGTCGTTGATCCGCTTACTGTCCTTGTAACGCATTTGACTGAGCTTATAAGAAAGTATGCGAGCGAGATACTGACGAGACAGGATACTCAGGCTCTTCTTGATAACCTGAAAGCTCAATCTCCTGCTGTGGTGGATGAACTGATACCTCAGCTCCTAACGGTTAGTGACGTTCAGAAGGTCCTTCAGAATCTCCTGGCGGAGCGTGTATCGGTAAAAGACCTTGCATCGATCCTTGAGACCCTGGCTGATACAGCCAGAATTACGCGGGACATCGATATTTTGACAGAATACGTGCGCCAGGGACTCGCAAGGCAGATAACAAAGCAGTATCAGTCCGCGGATGGGGTAGTCAGAGTCTTTGCGCTCGATCCTTCGGTCGAGCAGGTTATAGCAGATGGTTTGAGGCAGACAGATGCAGGAATCCAGCTTATTATCGATCCCGGCACCGTGCAGAGAGTCCTTGACGGCACGAAAGTGCAGATGGAGCGGATGGCAATGGCAGGTTATCAGCCTGTAGCTTTCTGCTCACCGAGAGTGAGAATCCATTACAAGCGTCTTGCGGAACGAATGTCGTCGACGCTTGCTGTACTGTCCTACAACGAGTTATCTTCCGGCGTGAAGCTCGAAACAGTAGGTATGGTGACCTTTACCAATGAAGATTCTAAAGATAAAATCCCGCAATATGCATGATGCTCTCGCGGAAGCGAGACGGCAGTTGGGCGATAACGTGACCGTGCTGCATACAAAGCAGTGCGATGAGCCCGCCATGATGGGGTTTGGCCGCAGACAAAGCGTCGAGATTTTGGCTGCAGCGGATACTCCTGTGATACCGGCTCAGCCAAGCGTGAAGCCGGTCCCTGCGAATGTGACTGCCGGGAGCGGTCTTGAGACCGTAACCCAGCAGATAACGGACATCAAGCATATTCTGGCAAGGCTGGAAAACGAGCGTACAAGTGCTCCTGCAGAGCCCGAACCATCGCCGGTATTCGAAAGGCTTGTAAAGAACGGTGTAACCGATACGCTGGCTGAACTGCTGGCATCCGAGTGCAGGTCTGCTAAAGATTCTGATGTTATATTAAACATACTTGCACGCAGGATCAATGTTTCTGGCCCGATAATGTGCGGTCCGAGGCAGGCTAGAGTGGTCCTTGTCGGCCCGACGGGCGTCGGCAAAACAACTACAGCTGCGAAGCTCGCGGCGCAGTATTCGCTGGTATACAAAAAGAACGTTGCTATGATAACTCTGGATACCTACAGGGTCGCTGCGGTGGATCAGTTGGGGACATACTCCAGAATACTGAATATCCCGTTTGAAGTTGCTCTCTGCCCGGAGGATGTTGACCTGCTTACAAGCAAGCACAGGGACAAAGACCTGATCATAATCGATACCGTCGGACGAAGCCAGAGAAATATGGGGCATCTGGCTGAACTTGCTCGCTTCGTCCGCGCTGCTGCGCCCACCGAGGTGCATCTTGTGGTTTCAGCGTCATCAAGCCAAGCCGTGCAGAAAGAGGCGATAGAAAGCTTCAGCACTTTAGCCGCTAACAGGCTTATACTGACAAAACTTGACGAGTGTCCGCAGGCAGGATGCATTCTGAGCCTTTCGGCGAACTCGCTTTTGCCGTTTTCTTACGTAACCTATGGTCAAGAAGTCCCGGATGACATCGCTCAGGCTGAAAAAGACAAGCTCGCAAAGCTGGTTTGGGAAGGATCTCTCTAAATGGACCAGGCAGCGAGATTACGTGAAATTGTCTCAGGCGGCAGCAGGTTGACACCGCTCACAGAAGAGCGCCGGGATGCTTCAAAACGCCATCCTGTCGATACGCGGGTCATAGCAGTGACGAGCGGCAAGGGTGGGGTAGGCAAGACCACAATCGCGGTGAATATCGCGCTCCTACTGGCTGAACAGGGCAAGCGCGTCTTGATTGTGGACGCTGACCTTGGCCTTGCAAATGTCGATGTCATGCTTGGGCTGGAGTCAGGAAGGCATTTAGGCCATCTGCTCCATGGCGGCTTTGGACCGGAAGATGTTGCGGCGGTTGGTCCGTTTGGAGTGAGAGTCATATCCGGTGGCTCAGGGCTCAAGGAGCTGGCTGAAGCTAAATCGCTGGAAAGAAAAGGCTTATTGGAGAAGCTCAGGGCTTATTACGGGGAGTTCGAATACGTAATAATCGATACGAGCCCCGGTATCAGAGACGATGTCACGGATTTTCTTGGTGATGCCGATGATTTATTGCTTGTTACTACTCCAGAGCCGACATCGCTCCGCGATAGTTATGCACTTATCAAAACTCTTGATAGGCGCACACCGGCCCTCGATATTCAGCTTGTCATTAATATGGCGGCATCTGATGAGGATGCAAAACGGGCGGTTACAGTGGTAAACGATGTCGCGCTGAAGTTTTTGGACAGAAGCTGCGATATCTGGCACTGTGTGCAAAACGATCCAGTGATACCAAGGACGATACATGCTCGAAAGCCGGTAGTTGTCGCGTATCCCAGATCGGCGTCATCGATATATCTCAGGCGTTTGGCTGCATATTTACAGCTCAGCGGTAGTTGATTTAGTTGTAGTTTCTGATACCAAGACTTATGAAAGAGTTTTGTCAGTTAATTAGTATCTTAATAGCACTGGCCGGTTTTTTGGTAGTCGCAGCGGTTCTTCTTGTGAGGGGAGAATCACTGCTGATAGCTGCATTCAAGTCTGTACTCGTATTTGCCGCGCTGTGGGCTGTGCAGAGTGTCCTACGCACTTTGATCAGCTTTGCGGTTGGCAGCAGCGAGAAGGCTGGCTCCGACGAGCAGTAAGGATTATAGGAGCCGAGGTATATCAGTATGTTGAGGATGAATGATCTCTGGCAACGCTACAAAACACAGAAGGACGATGAAGCGCGACAGCAGATAATACTGGCCTATGCTTATCTTGCTAAGTACGTAGTCGATCGGATGAATTTGCGGCCTAACGCGGTAGTCAGTTATGATGACCTCGTAAGTAACGCGATTATGGGGCTGATTGACGCAGTAGAGAAGTTTGATCCCGGTAAGGATGTCAAGTTCGAGACCTATGCAAGCGTGCGTATACGCGGGGCAGTGCTCGATGTACTGAAGTCGCTTGATTGGAAGCCTCGCTCAGTCCAGTCATCCGCATCGGAACTCAGGCGGGTATTCGCAAAACTGGAAGCACGCTTTGGCCGCGCAGCCACGGATGAAGAAGTGGCTGCCGAGATGGGGATAGATATAGACACGCTGAACGGCCTCCTGGTCGATATCGGACAATCGTCGGTAGTGTCGCTTGAAGAGTTGATGGCATGCGGTGACGAATATGACGGTCTGGGCGGTTCCAATACTGCCTGCGGTCCCGATGGCGATCCTATGTTTGTGGCTCTGATTGGCGAACGCAAGCAATTACTTGTTTCGGCAATCGATGGCTTGCCTGAGAAGGAAAAACTGGTTATCAGCCTTTATTATAAAGATGGGCTTACATTAAAAGAAATAGCGGCGGTTCTGGGCGTCACGGAATCCAGAGCCTGCCAACTCCATTCAAAAGCTGTAGTTCGGCTCCACGGTAAACTGGCAAGGCACGAGGAATTACTTCTCGCTGCCGCATAATGTTGGAGGTGCGAAGATATGGACGTTCGGGCGGCAGATACAAGCAATCTGGCAGCCAAGCGGCTCGAACTGGATAGTGTCCGGCCTGTGACTCATAAGGCCGATGGTACTTTGGATCAGCAGCAAGCGGTAAAGTCGGCGACAGGCACCGGCGATGATGACTCAGAGTCGGGACTGGAACCGGAAGAAGATTTTGAAGACGAATCAACCGGCGAAGACGATGAACAGGTAATCGACCGTCGCGACGATGAAAATGACGGCGGTACCGATGAGAAACATATTTTGGATGTCAGGGTGTAGTGTGAAATGGTAAGTGGATGGTTTGTGTTTATAGTGGTGACCTGCATAGTCATCTGCAGTGGATTTGTAGTGGCTGTTGCGGTACTACGCGCTTCCTGGGCCAGCCGGGAAAGAGAGGCCCTCACATCGACGGACCTAAGGGCGCTGGAAGAATCGGCGATGGTCCTTATAGAGCAGCTCAAGGCGGAAGCGGATAGTGGTATAGGTGAACTGGACAAACGATGTGCTGAGTTGAAAGAGTTGATCTCGGAAGCCGACAGGAAAATCAGCCAACTGAAGAATATTTCCGCTGAGTCCTATGATTTTATGCGCAAACTCCCTGACGAAGCTTGCGTAGCTTCACCGATTATCGATACCGAAGCCGAAAAGAGCTGCGTAAAGGTCCTTGATCTGGCATCAAAAGGTATGGAATGCGCTGAAATAGCCAGGACTGTCGGGCTTGACGCTGCAGAAGTTAACCTGATACTCAGTCTGGGGCTAAAGGCGAGGTAAATAGGATCAATGCGTGGCTTGTACAATGATAGCGGCCACTCCCAAAAGAGAGTGACCGCTTTATTAGCTGTAATTCGGCTGCTATTACTGCAGCAATCTGAGAAGGTACTGAGGCGACTGGTTGGCCTGAGTAAGCATCGATGTGCCGGCTTGCATCAGGATCTGGTTCTTGGTGAAAGTAACCATCTCATCTGCCATGTCGACGTCTCTGATCGCACTTTCAGATGCGGAGATGTTCTCTTTTGCAACACCCAGGGAGTTGATGTTCGACTCAAGGTCTTTCTGAGTGGCACCAAGGTTTGCTCTGAGAGTAGATACTGTCGAGATAGCAGTATCCAGCGCTGTGATGGCAGCCTGAGCATCAGATGTAACGTCTATTGATGATACGCCAATGTCAGATGCCTTTACGCTTGAGATGTCTACTGTTGTAGTCTGGTTGGCATTGCTGCCTATCTGGAATGCAAGCCCTGTCGCTGTTCCATCCAGAAGTGTCTTTGTGCCGAACTGGGTGTTGGAAGCGATCCTGTTAAGAGCTGTGATGTCAGATGTGATCTGAGCCTGGTCAGCTTCTGTTGCTGTGGTGTCGTTGGCACCGGCATTGGCAGCGTGAAGAGCAAGGTTTCTCATAGTCCTCAGCAGTGTGTGGACCTCTGAGAGAGCTCCTTCAGCAGTCTTTATAAGGTTTACAGCATCACTTGAGTTTGATGAAGCCTGTCCAAGGCCTGAAATCTGAGCTCTCAAGTTCTCAGAAATAGCAAGTCCCGCCGGGTCATCCGCAGCACGGTTGATGCGGTAGCCGGAACTCAATCTCTCGATTGATGCAGCCATGGCAGAATCAGTATTCTGCAACTGTCTGTGTGCATTAAGTGCTGATGCGTTAAGATTAATTCTTAGTCCCATTCTAGACCTTCCTCCTTGATTACGACAGCCCAATTAGTTCAGGGCCATAGGAGCTTCATGCTCCTCTATCGTCATTCCTTGATTAGCTGCTGCTTTAACATGGTAAAAATACTAGTTTCCCATTTGAATGCAATTTAATTGTTTGTTCTATCAGAAGGCCGCTGTCTGTGGCGCTGGATCATGCCCAGCCTGGTACGTATAGGCAGGTCGGAACGAACGATTTCTGTGAAAGCATACCGGCTTGCCGGCATCGCAGTGTTCGTATGTCTCGCGTCTCGCTTTAGCAGATTTCGAGGTGTTATGGTACGTATTGCAGCGATTACTACTGCAGCAAGCAGCGCAAGTATGCAGGCCGGTGGGGCAGTGGAATCCGGTTGGACCTGCCATTTGTCGCAGACATTAAGCCATTTATGTGCATCACCCCGCTTATTCATCAGTATGGAAACATCGTTTAGCATTATATGATCCGTTGGAGATGACAATGCTGTTATGATGGCACTAACTACTTCTTTGTAAGCTGTCGAACGATTTTTCATCGGGGAATCCGGCGAAGTCTCGACAAGCATTGCACAGATACCGGAGTCGGCGAAATGACGGTGAGCCATGCTTGGGTCAGATTGCCGGATGTAATATGCAGGCCGAAGCATTAACCCATTCGCTGATGATCTCCTGATGCAGGAAGAAGCAAGTAATCTGGCGAGTTGCTGGTTTGCATTATGGCCAAACTCTGCAGTCTCGATGCAATTAGGCCTGTGCGGATCATCTTTCGTCCACTCGTGTTGGTCGATCAATATATGAGGCTTAAACTCTTTTATAAGTTTCGTTACTGCAGATGTTTCAGGCTGGCTGCATTTTATCCAATCTCTGTTTATATCTGCCCCGGTGCTGTTAACCCTGGTTCCGGCGGCAAAACCGTCCGGGTTGACCACCGGGATGAAAATAATAACGACATTCTGCAGGTCTTTACGGGAAATTTCCTTCCCATGGCGTGCAAATGATTCCAGAAGATCGAGCATGGCATAAGCTGGGAGTGGTTCATCGCCATGCTGCCCGGATAGAACAACAATTCTTATTCTATCGGTGGATATGGATTCCGGTTTGCCCGGATTTGTGACTGTAACAGCGTAGATCGGACGTCCGAGTGCAGATGCGCCGATCTTGCTAACAGCAATTGAATTGTTGCTTGCCAGTTTCTGAATTTGACCAGTAAAACGCCCGTAGGAATCAGTCTCAGCGAAAGCCGGGCTCCGAAAGCCAATAAACAGGCTGAGCAAGAGGCCGCAGAAAAGCACTGTCCGTATCAGTTTGCTGAAGCCGATTACTTTGAGCCAGTGCGCCATTGTCTTTTTAGAGCCGGTTGTCGATAAAGCGGGACTGCTGAGGATCAGCAGTTCTCTGGTAGGTATTTCTCAGATTTTGGTGCCGGTTCAGATTGTTCAATTTAACTCTGCATCTATGTAGACTCGCCGATAGCGCGGACTCGCACTCGGCTTGTTTTGTCAGCAGGCGTTTCTTATCAGCTTGCAGCCGGTTATGTATACCGTTAATTCTGGATACATCGAGAGACTTTTGGGATTGTGCAAGGTTGAGCATGTTTTTCAATCTCGTGTTATACAGCACCAGCCCACGGCACAGCTCACGCCTGGATTTGACCAGTCTAGCCAATCTACCGGCGTTTTCTGACTTAATTGCTGACAGGATCTTCTGAGTGGACTCATCCATTAGCTGCAGCAATTTATCGTATTCAAGTACAGTCAACGAAATCTGAGATTCGGTGTCTTCTGTGGAGATCATGCCGCTTCTGCCTCCAATACGGTGTTTTGCTCACCGGAACGCACGATAAGTTCGGCATTCGCCCATGTCGTTCGTAATTCTTTGAGCATCTCAATAACTTCAGTAATGGCTGAAACATCATCCTTCATATTGGCATATGTCAGCCTGTCAAACATGTAGCTATAGATGCTGCTCAAGTTGGCAGCAAGTTGTGAATCTATTTTGGGGTTCAGAGTCGATATGAGATCGATCAGTATATTCTGAATCTTCTTTATATTTTCGTTTTGCTCGTAAAGTTTGTGTTCCTTCATATTTGCTGCGGCCGTATGGGCGAACCTGATTGCCCCGTCGAAGGTCATTATCAGGAGTTTTCCCGGAGTCGCTGTATTGATCTGGTTCAGTGAATATTGCGAATATGGATTGTTCATTGACATGGCGTCATGCCCCTTGTTTACTACTAAATATGCATTTTCAACTTAACATGCTTGATAAGTAAGAGCCCTGGTTTTTGATGTTGCTTAACGAGCTTTCCATCGCAGTGAATTTCAATAAGTAGTATTCACGCTTGGCATCCAGTTTATCGTTCATATCAGTGATCTCATCATCTAGACTATCGATATTCTGTTGAATACTGTTATTGAGTGTTTTGATCGTGCCATTGGAGTTCGTTACGTAGTCGAGGTAATCGTAGAGCGTTGAACTGATCCCCTTGGTAAGTGAGATCGTGCCATAACTTCCTACTGTTTGCCCCGTAATTTTGATGCATAGCCCGGCGGTATATTCGTTGCCATCGTTGCCGGTCAACTTTTGGCCCCTGCCTGTTGCGGCCTCACCGTTTATTGTGCCTTGAACGTCTGCTCCGACTGTTCCAGTTCCTGTCCCGGCCTCACCGGCTGCATTTGACTGTGTGATTTCTGTAGTTCCGATACCAGATGTGCTCGTTCCGCCCAGGCTTGAAGTGTTGGATTTAACGGTAATTGTACCGGACGAACCATAACCAACTCTTGTCAGCGTCAAATAGTCGCCGGTCCCTTCTCCGTTTATGTCAGTCCTGGATGCTACTACGCCTGTATCGGCGGTGTGCTCGTTGATTTCTGCGACGACCTGAGCTGCCGTCATCCCTTTTGTAAAGGTTATGGTTTTGTCGTTTAGTGTGATTTCCTCATCCTGATCAAGAGCAGCAGTTTGTGTTACGCCCATAGTTGCTCTGGCTTTGGCTGCCACAGCAGTAACTTCAATTGCGTAGCCATCTATACTGGATGATTTAGTGTCAGCGGTGGCACTGACAAATGATACGCTGGAATTTGATGCATCGCCCATTGTTGAGAAGACACGTTTGACCGCATCCAATCCGTAATCATCTATTACGTCATTCAATGTATCTTCATCCAGCTCAAGCTTGCCGGATTCATCACCTGTTATATTTACTACTCCGAGTTGGGATAGTACTGCAATCTGCTGCTTGAGTCCTGAGACTTGAGCAAAAAGCTTGTCGCTTAGGGTCGATTCTATACCTGATAGCGTGGAATCCGCGAAGAGTGTTCCGGCCTTACCGGTGGATGCATCGTAGTCGGATTGCTCGCTCATATAATCGATCAGGTTGTTGTATTGGTCAATAAAGTTTGTAATATCGCCTATGATGCCGGATGTATCATTTTTCACGTTGACTGTAACGGTTTCGTCAGTATCAGTCGTAGTGACCAGGTTCAGCGTTACACCGGGAATGAGGTCTGTGATCTTATTTGATCCCTTGGTTACTGTAATGCCGCCTGCTCCTTCACCGAGAGTAAGAGATGCATCCTGAGCTGCCTGCATTGTTGAGAATGTTGAAGTACCTGCATTGGTCAGGTTGCTGTCGATAGTCATTGCACCGGCAGTGCCGCTTGTCTCGCTTGTAATAACCAGGCGGTACGGAGAACCTGCGGACCCATCATTGATAATTGATGCTTTGACCCCTGCATCAGCGTTGTTGATCGCGTCCTTCAGTCCAGTGAGGCTGTTGTTGCTGTCATCAATTGTGATAATAGTTGGGGCCCCATTTGCTAATGTTATGGAGAAAGTGCCGGTCCCGACTTTATCCGATGTGCTTGCAAATCCGCTCGATTTTATCTGATTTGCTCTTGCGAGTTGATTAATCTTTATATAATAAGTGCCTGTTTGAGCTGTGCTGCTTACAGAAGCCTTCAAGATGTCTTCATCACTGGATTCGATGAGCTTGGCATCAAATGTAGAACTTTTGGCAAGTTTTTCGGCTGCATCTTTAACCGCTCCGATGCGCGTATTGGCATCCTTCCAGGCAGATAACTGGTTTTCCAGCGCGGTTTTTTTATCCTGAAGCCGCGTTAATGGTGCTTTTTCTATTTCCATCAGCTTGTCGATTATACCGCTGGTATCCATACCGGATATAACACCGCTGATTGTCTGTGTCGCAGCCATATCTTGCATATCCTCCTGATTTTAGTTAGCGCAACGGTTGCACATACTGAACAAAAAGGAATATCGATGTATGGCCATTCCCGCGAGAATGACCATACATCTGTGATTAAGGAAACCAGTTGCTTATTGCAGTAACTTAAGAAGGTACTGAGGCGACTGGTTGGCCTGAGTAAGCATCGATGTGCCGGCCTGCATCAGGATCTGATTCTTGGTGAAAGTAACCATCTCATCTGCCATATCAACGTCTCTGATCGAACTTTCAGATGCAGAGATGTTCTCTTTTGCAACACCCAGGGAGTTGATGTTCGACTCAAGGTCTTTCTGCATGGCACCAAGGTTTGCTCTGAGAGTAGATACTGTCGAGATAGCAGTGTCGATAGCGGTGATGGCAGCCTGAGCATCAGATGTAACGTCTATTGATGATACACCAATGTCAGATGCCTTTACGCTTGAGATGTCCACTGTTGTAGTCTGGTTGGCATTGCTGCCTATCTGGAATGCAAGACCTGTCGCTGTTCCATCCAGAAGTGTCTTTGTGCCGAACTGGGTGTTGGAAGCGATCCTGTTAAGAGCTGTGATGTCAGATGTGATCTGAGCCTGGTCAGCTTCTGTTGCAGTTGAATCGTTGGCACCGGTGTTGGCAGCGTGGAGAGCAAGGTTTCTCATAGTCCTCAGCAGTGTGTGGACCTCTGAGAGAGCTCCTTCAGCAGTCTTTATAAGGTTTACAGCATCACTTGAGTTTGATGAAGCCTGTCCAAGACCTGTAATCTGAGCTCTCAAGTTCTCAGAAATAGCAAGTCCCGCCGGGTCATCTGATGCACGGTTGATGCGGTAGCCGGAACTCAATCTCTCGATTGATGTGGACATTGCAGTATCGGTATTCTGCAACTGTCTGTGTGCATTAAGTGCTGATGCGTTAAGATTAATTCTTAGTCCCATTTTACCTAAATCTTCCTCCTTGATCCAATCAAGTTCGGGGTATACTCGAACTCAAAGGCATCCCTGCCTGATATGCATTAATTTATTCCGCATTTTTACCTGGTTTTGATGTGATTCCAATGCAGGTGCGGTGGCCTCAATGGAATCCGGATTCCAAATATCCGAAATTTGTTGCGTCATGGTTGTAGAGTAGTGTCAGGATCACCTCCTTTTGTATGTAATGATCCTGATCCTATGCTGCTTTAACCAGTTCGCGGTCTGTGCTAGATTGGGATCTTTCCCATATTGTCTGTTTGGTCGTATAACGGTCATCCTGCAATACTATTTGCGACGCGTGCATTGTTTGCACGTTCAATACAATAGGCCCGACCAGATTAGTCGTTGCCTTAGTAGATTCCCGGTCAAGAGTTACTGTAGTGAACATCACCGAGTCATGTGGATTACTTAATTCGAGTGACTTGGCCTGCTCATCAGTCAGCTCGACCTCGTAATCCGGGAAGAAATCGTTTGGATTGATGACCAGAAAAGCCACTGTTGGGTCATCAATAGCTTGCATCCATTTGAACACCGTGTCGGGGCTGTCCTGGAGCAATACATAACTGGTGCAGTGTTCAAAACCGAGCATTACATCATCCATATAGATGATCGAATCCTCTTTAACGTTGATGTTTCCAAATCGGGTAGTTGTGATCTGCATTTTTTACTCCTTTTAAGGCCGAATTAACTTAAAAAATCTGCTAGTGAGGTCTTCAGCACGCTGCTGGCGACAGAAAGAGCTACTTGATAACAGTTTTGTAGAGTAGCAAGATTGACAGCGGCTTCGGCGAGGTCCACATCCTCTACATCGGACAGCATTGATTTCATCGTATCCTTCGAAGTGCCCAGCGCTTCAGTATTGGACGCAAGCCGCTTGATCTTGGCTCCTACTTGAGTGTTAAGCCCTGTTACATTGTTCAGGTTGGCGTCAATATCTTTGAGCTGCGATGATATACTGCTGACATTTCCCGAATCGACCGCGGATATGAGTGAATCCATCATCGTGAAGACATCGGGTTCACCTGATACAGCAGCTCCGCCCAGATTGAAGACCAAGTCTCCTGAGACATTGACGGTAGTGTATGTGCCGGGGGCTGTCTGCACTTTAACCGGATCATTGTTGCCCTGATATGTGTAGGCTGGAGTGCCACCGGTCTCTGCCAGCGGGGACGTGTCAGTCTTTGTCCCGGAGAAGATATATTTGTTCAGATATTGAGTGTTTGCATATCCCTTAAGCTCATCCGATATACCTTCCAACTGGGTTTTTATACTGGCTAATGCCTCTTTATTTAAAGTGCTGTTAGCTGCTTGCGACGCAAGCAACCGCACGGATTGAAGCGCTTTGGTGATAGAAGACAAAGTGCTGCTCGCAGTAGATAACTGCGAGTTAGCCATTGTTGAGTTTTTCTCATACTGTCCAATCGATGCGATAGTAGACCTCAGGCTGAGCGATTTACCGATACCGGCGACATCATCACTTGGACGGTCTATTCTTTTTCCCGAAGAAGCTTGGTCCTGAGCTTCCATTAAGCGGGAAGTAACGCTCCTCAAATTCGACTTGATATTATCGTTTGTCATTCCGAGAGTGACTCGCATTTAATTACCTCCCGACTTTGCCCATCGACACAAGAGTGTCCATCATTTCGTCGATTGTGGTGAATATTCGCGCGGTAGCGTTGTATGCCTGCTGAAACTTGACCATGTTGGACATCTCTTCGTCCAGCGATACACCGGAGACCGCTTCGGTTTGTGTGCTAAGTTCATCCAGTGAAAGAGCATGCAAATCTGCTCTCGATTGGGCTTCTTCGGAATCTGCGCCGATCTGTGAAACTAGTGATGTATAAGCGCCATAAATCGACTCGCCATTCGCCATTACGCCTTTGTTTGCGAGTGCGGCTATGTCCTGAGCCAACTTATTGGAACCCGAGTCCCCGGTATATGAAGCCGTGAGATTGGTAGGTGTCGCAACAAGATTAGCATCGACTGCTATGCTGGATGCATCACTGCCGATAAAGAAGTTGCCTGCGGGACTTCCGCTTGGTGTTGTGCCTGACGAGTACAACTTATTTACTTCATCAATAAGCTTGGAGGTTATATTGTTCAATGTGTTAATGTAGCCTCCAATGAGATCATCGCGAGCCTCTATCTGTCCCAGAATTTCTCCGCCTGTTATGGAAACAGTGGTCCCGTCATCAGTCCAGGATAATTGTGACCAGCCGTTAGCACCTTCGGTTATGCCGACTTCCGAGACCATGTCGCCTTGGACGAGGGCTTTTCCTCCAATGCTGATTACCAGATCAGCTCCGGCTGTGTTATTGGTCTGGTAATTGATGATATGAGATAATTCCTTGAGCAGCACATCCCGCTTATCCAGAAGATCGCAGGGCTGGTTTGTTGTGTCGCCTGCTGCTTTTCCGATTTGCTCGTTCAAGTGCGCAATCTCGGTTGCCAGCCGGTTTATCTCATTCGCATTTGTCATGACGTTGGAATCTGCCTGGTTTTGGAGATCGCGCAGATTTCCGCAGAGAGTGTTTATCCTCTGAGCCAGAGAAGCTCCTTCTTCAACGGTAGCTATTTTCGATGAGCTGCTTTCCGGTGAAGTTGCCAGGTCGTTCCATGAGTTCCAGAACGCATCAAATGATGTTGCGAGGCCGTTGTCTCCAGGTTCAGCCAGGATGGATTCCACCTGGCTGAGTGCATTTTGCTTATAACTCCATGATCCTGAAAGCTGGTTTTCGCTTCTTACCTGGTTGTCTATAAAGTCAGACTGCAGACGCCGTATAGTCTTTATAAGAGTTCCCGTGCCTAGCTGTGCTGCACTGCCGTTTGCCAGTGTGAGTGCGCCAACGAGCGGTGTTCCGGCGGTTGTTACTGCCTCTTGCCGGTGGTAACCTTCGGCTCCGGCATTGGTAATGTTCTGCGCCGTAACATTCATCGCAAGTTGCTGCGCTCTCAGCCCACTTACAGCTATGTCAAGTCCGAAAAACGACACGGTAGTTACTTCTCCTGATTAGACTCTCAAGTCCAGCACAACAGCGGAACTGGTAAGGTTCTCGCCGCGTGGATCATAGGACGGCTGATTGCTGACAATTCTAGACAACAGTCCCATAGTAAAGTTTATGTAGTTCATCGCGTTGCCAAGAAGCCCCGCGTTTATCTGCATAAGTGATTTTAGTTTCTTGGCTTCGGCACCGATCTCAGCAATTACTGTGCTGCGTCTTTTGTTGAAAGCCACAGTAGTGCTGCTGTCTGATTGATACCGGCCGAGTTCCTGAAGCAGAGTTTTCTCACGACGGTCGAGTTTTACTAGATCTGCAATGAGCTGTTCATGCTTTCTTGCATTGTCTTCCAGCTCGGTGTGCCGCCGATTGGTCAGTAATTCACGCTGTTCCAGAGCCAGCGATACCAGACCCTTACATCGGTCCAGCCTGTGCTGTGAGATCAGTATCAGCTCTTCTTTGATTTTTTCAGCGTCCATATCCAACCTCGATCTAAAATTATCCCAAGTTTCCGATTATCGATCTCAGCATGCAATCGGCAATGTCTTGATTGCTCGAATCGTATGCTCCTGCTTCAACCTTTGATTTGATATTATCGACCAGATCGGTCCTCACATCGGGAAGGGCCGACATTGCCTGCTTGATATCCTGCATTTCAGTCGCTCTGGAAGAGAGGACCAGTTCATCAGCCGGTCTCATTGAAGCGCTTATTGCAGGTTTGTTTTGAACTGAATAAACCTTATGCAGGTGCAGCTCAAGAACTGAATTGATTTGTGCGTTGTTTACGTACACTTTATGCATCCCTTTTAGGCTATCAGTAACTGGCTGATAGCCTGCTATTGACTCTCACATTACTTATCGACAGTTTTTTCGGTGGCTTTAGCGGTATTTTGCTGTATAAGCTGCCGGTACATCACATCTGCAAGCCCGATTGAGCCTGTCTTCGAGAAGTCTTTTGAAACTTCTTCGTCCATCATATCCTGGAACATCTCTTCTTTTTCGCTCGACCCGAACAAGTCGGTCTTCATCACCGTACTTCGCATGTTTTTGATCATTTGGTGGACGAGCACAGACTCGAACTCTATGCAGGCGTCCTTCAGTGCTTTTTCATCTTTGGTTGCGGTATTGGCTTTCGATGCCGCAAGCCCGCTCGTGCTGATTGGTACAGGCTGGATCCGCATTAGATAATCTCCAGCTCTGCATGAAGTGCTCCAGCCTGTTTGAGTGCCTGGAGAATTGCTACCATGTCGCGAGGCGTTACCTTGAGCTCATTCAGAGCGCGTACCAACTCATCCAGTGTTACACCCGGCTTAAGGTGGACCAGTTGGCCCTTCTCTTCGTTAGCACTAACGGATTTCTGTGGTACTACGACTGTATCGCCGGTTTTTGAGAATGACGACGGCTGTGAAACTTCATAATCGGTAGATATTTCGACCGTCAGGTTGCCATGCGAGATAGCGACCGGAGAGATACGGACTGATTCTCCTATAATCACGGTTCCGGTCCGCTCGTTTACGATGACCTTTGCTACGGATGACTGTGTGACTGATAAATCTTCGATATCGGCTATTATGCTCGTAACGTTCTGCGCGCCACCGGTGCGGACCTGGACAGTGCCTGCATCGAGCGCAGTTGCCGAACCAGTGCCCAGTCTTGATTCAATGGATTGTGCAAGGTGGACCGCTGTAGTGAAATCCGGGTTGTTTAATAACACATTTAATGTATTGCCATCGGTCATTGTGGTCGGGACATCCTGCTCGACAATCGCTCCGTCCGGTATCCGGCCTACTGTGGTATGGTTTTTCGTTACACTGTCTCCTCCGCCTCCGGCGGTAAACCCACCGATGGATACGCTGCCCTGAGCAACTGCATAGACACTGCCGTTTGCAGCCTGGAGCGGTGTTTGAAGGAGCGTGCCTCCCTGCAGGCTCTTTGCGTCACCTATCGACGAGGCTACTATATCTATTTTGCTGCCGGACCGGACAAAGGGCGGAAGCTCTGCGGTTACCATTACGGCGGCCACGTTTTTTACTTTAAGGCTGCTGTCCGAAACAGTGATTCCAAGCCTTTTCAGCATGTTTGCCACTGATTTGACTGTAAACAGCGTTTGCTGGCTGTCACCGGAACCGTCAAGACCGACTACTAGCCCGTAACCTACAAGCTGGTTGCTTCGAACACCCTCTATTTTTGCTATGTCCTTGATTTTTACGACCATATCGGCTGATGCCGTTCCTATTGCCGCAAAAAGGCTTATAAATACCATTCCGAATGTGATTAATCTGCTCGCCCGCATCTTTTGGCTCCTAATTATGCACTTTAGTAAATATCTCAATTGAGTTTCAGATGACGCCTGAACCCTTTAGAAGAGATACTTTACGATCTTGCTGATGACGCCTTCCTTCTGTCTGTCTCCGATGGCGCCTTTGCCTGTCTGCTTTATCGTGACATCTGAAAGATAAGTGGAAGACACTGTATTATCGGATGAGATATCCTGTGGGCGGACAATTCCGGTCAGTGTGATTTCCTGCTTTTCTTCGTTGGTGATTATAGTCCGCTGTGCCTGGATCTCAAGGTTGCCATTTGACAGCACCTTGGTTACCTTCGCTGTAACATTGGCAACAAGTGAGGTGCTGACGGATGACTTGCCGGTGGATGAACCTGTCTGCTTAGAAGAAAATGACATGTCCGGCAGAAGATTGAGTAGCGGGCCTGCTCCGGCGCCGTTTGAATGGTCCAGACTTTTACCGTAGTCCTTGCTGGCTGATACGCTCGAAGATGACCCCTCCGATATAAGCACCGTTAACAGGTCCCCGACCTGTTTTGCTTTCATATCCGTGAACATGCTGCCGGGTGATGTTGTAACCCACAGCGAGTCCGCTGAGGCAGATGCAATGGTTATAAGTATAAGTATAATGGTAAAAGCTTTAATATATTTGGACAGCATTCTTAGTTCCTCCTGCTGAGTTTGATTTCTACGAGCCCAGGCTCGACTACCGTTCCGCGTATTTCCCGGACATCTCCGAGGAGCCTTACTTTAATTGTGTCACCCTTCTGTCCATCCATAGCGGCGATGCCCTTGTCGGCTACCCGGACAGTTTCTCCCGATACGACAACAGTGACTGCATCACCTGCTTTGATGACCGGCGGCTCTGCCAGCCAGCCGCTCCGGATGACCGATCCCTGCGCGATTGGCAGGGCTGCTGTGACCGATGTCTGTGGTTGGTCTGTTACCAGATCTCCGGGGAGTGTGGTGATCTCACGGTTTTCGAATGTTACATTCTCGGATGTTATCGCCTCTGCCCGGCTTATTGGTTTTGCCGCAACCATTACCTGCGCAAAGACACGGACAGTTACGGACACATTGACAGTGGTGTATACCCTGCCATCGACAACTATCTCTACCGGCAGGCTTGCGCGTCCTTTGGGTGTTTTCTGATAAGTGTCCTTAACGCGGATTTTCAGGCTCCCTGTAGGTGCGGAAATATCCACTGGCAGCCTGACGGGCTCCACTGTAATCGTCCCCACGCGGGAACTGTCTGCCGCCAGATACTCCTGCACGGTATCGAAAAGGGCTTTGCCGGTAACGAGCGATGCTGTGCGTTTTACTGAAAGCTGAACAGGGCACACGAGGTTGATGGATCTGTCATCTATGCCATTTCTCCGCATAGCGATGATGATCTGGTCTCGTGTGATAACGCGGTTTTTACCAGGCAGGGGCGACGGGCAGATCAGTGTCGATGCCAGCTTTTTGGCCAGGGCGGCATCACTGGATTGTACCTTCGCGATGTCTGAGAGCATTATTTCGGCTTCTGCGACTTCAGGCGACGGTTGGGCAAGAATATCAGCCGCCGTCGCCCCTGCCATAACCGGTAGAGCTATCAGTGCTACTATTATCAGTACATATTTTGGGAGGACGCATGCCATCATTTGCTCTACCGTGTGAGATTATTCGCTGTACTCAGCATCTCGTCCGATGTCTGAATTGCTTTTGCGTTGATTTCGTAGGCCCTCTGAGCGACAATCATATTGACCATCTCTTCGACGACCTTTACATTGGACATTTCAATGAACCCGCTGGCGATTGTCCCAAGACCGTTCATTCCTGCTGTGTCGACTACAGGGTCGCCGGAGGATGCTGTAGGTAAAAGCAGATTATTTCCCTGGCTGGAAAGTCCGGCTGGGTTCGAAAACTTGGCTAATTGAATCTGTCCGACTTCCTGAGGGGCTGTCTGGCCGGGAAGCGTGACGGAAACGGTTCCATCCGATCCGACGGAGACACTTGTGGCTTCTGCAGGGATAGTTATCTGCGGGTCTAGCGGATTACCGTCAGATGTTACCATCCTCCCCTGCGCATCGAGCTTGAATGTTCCATCGCGGGTATAGGCTGTGTTCCCGTTTGGCAATTGGACCTGGAAGAACCCATCGCCCTCAATAACGAGGTCCAGTGAATTGCCGGTCTGCTGGAAGTCGCCCTGCGTGAAAATCTTTTGAGTTGCGGAATAGCAGGTTCCAAGTCCCACCTGAACACCGGTCGGATTCATCGATCCTTCTGCTTCGGTCGATCCGGCGGGCACTATAGTCTGGTACAGCATGTCCTGGAACTCTACTCTGGTCTTTTTGAATCCTGTTGTGTTGACGTTAGCCAGGTTGTTGGATATAACGTCTATGTTTAGCTGCTGAGCCTCCATTCCGGTGGCTGCGGTCCATAACGATTCAATCATGGTTCAATCCTCCTAAGCTGCCTTTCCGCCGATATTGATAGCTTTTTCGAGCGTCTGGTCGATAGAATGAATACTTTTCTGGTTCGCTTCATAAGACCTGAGAGCGGTCATCATCGAGACCATTTCTCTCACTACACTGACATTCGAACCTTCAACCTGTCCTTGCACTACCTGCCCAACGCTCCGGGAGCCGCTCGCTGCCCTGGTCGATTTGTCCGGTACTATTTGCAGCTTGTCCACGACACTGCCGTTTACCCTGACAGTCCCGTTCGAGTCTACCGACCAGTCAGTTCCTGATACTTTTATAGGCCCGTTTTGCCCCATAACAACGCCGCCGTTGCTTGTCGCGAGTTGGCCGGATTTGTTCAGCGTGAAGTTGCCATGCCTGGTAAGCTCGCGCCCCCGTCCGGTCGATACAACGAAGTATCCGGGCCCGTCGAGCGCAAGATTGGTGGGGTTGGCGGTATCCTGAAGCATTCCCTGGCTGTGGTCCTGCTCTGAAAATGGGATCGGGATTACACTTTGCACCTGCTTTGACGAATTATTCGCACCGTCCAGTTCTTCAATGGTCACACCTCTGCTGACGGCGGCGAAACTCACGGCTGTGTGCTTGTAACCCGATGTATTTGCGTTAGCTAGATTATTGGAGATAGCATCCTGCTGTTCGAGCTGACCGAGCATCCCTGCCGCGGCGCTATAAAGTCCATTAATCACTCTACTTAGCCTCCGCATTATATCTCGACGGCTTAGGAGAGTTACTTTAGCGTTTTTTAGAAATCAGGGCCTAAAAATCTCGAATCCGTGTTTTGTGATTTGGAAGAATGGATTGGTTTCGAGGAAATTTTGTGCAGGTTTTGTCAGTCCGGGAGCTGCAAGTGCAAATACAGCGGTCGAAAGCTCGTCGTGGCGCAACTGCATTCCCCATTTCAGTTTGTATTTCAGCACTCCATCCGAAAGAAACGGCCTGGTGCTGCCGAAATTTATTCCTTCGCATCCCCAGGAATGAGCAAGAAGCATAACATAGTAGTAGAGCACGCGGGATGCGCCTTCCCTTGCCACTATCTCGTCGCCGCCGGAGATACCCACGTAAGGGTTCCGCATTACGTTCTCCTGAGTATACACAATTGTTCCGCCGACGTGTTTTTCGTATTGTTTTACAATAATACCAGCGCCTTTTGTATATGCCTGCTTTACTCGTTCGTAACCGTCGATCTGCGCAAGTTTCCCGTAACGCTTTTGCGCGTATGGGACATACATATCATTGTAGAATTTGTCGAACCATGCAGGTTCAGTGGTTACTTCGTAATTGAATCCGCTTGCTTCTGCTTTCTTCAAATTTCGCGTGATGTCTCTCTTTGGGGATTTGTCCAGTTTGTTTATAAGTACGTCAGGATGATCCGTTAATGCTAGATATGGGTTTATCCATTTAGGAATCAGATGGAACCCCATACGGGCATAATTTCTGAGCAGAAGATAGTTTGCGCCGACAACGACTAAATCGACCTTTCTGTCTATGAGCCAATGGGCTTTTAGTGCGTAGATGGAGCCCTTTTTGTTTATCACCGCACCGGATGGAAATACTACGCTGCTGATGTAGGGCAGGGTAGAGCCATCGTCGGCCACAAGCATTGTGAGTGAAGAGCCGGCAGATTCTCCCTCCACAGTGTAAAGATCGAGTTTGGAATGCCTGGCAAGGAATAGCATCCGGCGTAATGACAGATAAAAGTTCCAATTACTCATTGGGTGTTATGACTCCGTCCGGGGCGATGCGGAAGAACTTGTTATTCTCCAGAAATTTCATTGCAGGCCCTTTCTGGCCGGGCACAGCTATAGCGAAGACAGACAATCCATCATCATCTTCTTCTACGTCCATATACCAGTTCAGCTTGTATTGCAGTGTCCCATCGGAATAAAACGGCCGGCTGTGCCCGAAGTCTACGCGCTTACACCCTATCAGGTGCGCCAGCCGCACCGCATAGTAATCCATGGCAAAAGCTGCGCCTTCTCTTACTATAGAAAGGTCTCCATCGACGATCCCAATGTGCGGGATGTGCATCGTGTCTCCTGCATGATAGATTATCGTGCCTGCGACGGGCACCCCGTTCCTTTTCGCAATTATTCCGGCTCCGCGCTGAAATGAGCGCTTAATTTTCTGGTATTTATGCACAACAGCGAAGTTACCGAAGCGCTGCAGCGCATAGGGGCGATACATTTTATCGTAAAACTCGTCCAGCCATTCGGTGTCAGTCACTATCTCGCAATGGAAGCCGCCCGATTCTACTTTCTTAATCATCCACTTAAAGTATTTTCGAGCCTGGCGGCCCTTGTTGTACAGCCGGGTATATGGGTTTTCATCAACAGGGAGGAACAATTGTATCCATTTTGGGGCAATGATGAATCCATTGCGGATGTATTTATCCTTCAGTAACAGGTTTGCACCGACAACCACGAGGTCTGCAGTGCTGTTTATGAGATCCGGGCCTTTCAGCGCGCTGATATATCGTTTTTTTGAGATCACCGATCCTTCAGGAAAAATAAGGTTGCTTATATAATCAAGCGTGGAGCCGTCATCCGCGATCAGCACGTGGAGACGATCCCCGTCGTAGTCACCCTCAACGGAATATACCGTTAATCTGGAATGCCGCATAAGTGAGACTGACTGCCGCCCGAAGTTCAGAACGAGTTTTCTAGGATTCATCGTATAGTCTGACTCCTTCAGGGGTTAAGTGGAAGAATCTGTTTTCCGATAGGAAACTTCGAGCCTGCGGTGTTGTTCCGGGAGTGCCTATGGCGAAAGCGGAAATAGCATCGTCATCATTTTCTACTCGCGCTTGCCATGTGAGCTTATATCTCAACACTCCGTCGGATGTAAACGCTCTTGTATGGCCGAAGTTCATCTGGTTACACCCCCTGGAATGACCAAAGCGAACAACGAAGTAGTCGAGCGCAGAAGATGCTCCGTCTCTTGATGCTTCTATGCTGCCGTCTACCATTCCCATATGTCTGAAACTCATGGTTTTGCCTTCGCAGATTACTATCCCGCCGCCCAGGAGTTCGCCGTCTTTCATAATCGCAACACCCATACCGCGCGAGAAGTTTTGCTGTACGGTGTTATAGCTGTGGATTACTGCCATATCCTGATGTCTTCTTCGTGCGTAGGGCAGGTACATATGGTAGTAGAAATAGTCGAACCAGCCCTGGTCGACTGTAACGGCGAAGCTGTAGCCCATCGTTTCGATTGTTCTGGAGAGACGTCTGAAGTATTTACGGGTTGTGCGGTCCAGGTCGAGCCTGCTGTACATCGTATCCGGGTGGTCCCATATCGGGACAAAAAGCTGTATCCACTTCGGCACGATGTAGAAACCCTGGTTAGAATAAGCGTTGAGAAGCATATGGTTCGCGCCGGCGATTACTATATCCGCATCCGAATGAATCAGTCCCGGACCGGAAAAAGCGCTGATGGTCCCTATGTGAGTTGTGACCGGTTCATCTGTGAAGATAAGTTTTTTTATGTAGTTGATCGTCGAGCCGTCTTCCGCGACAATTATCCGTATCGGGCTCCCAAGATATTGGCCTTCGAACCTGTAAAGCTCCAGCGTACCATGCCTTACAAGCGACGCAAACCGTTTTGCCTGTAGCTGCATTGAACCGCGGTTCCTGCCGGACGCAATGCGGACAGGTTCGGTTCTTTGCAGCTGTTCGGGTTTGGCAGAGGTCATTGTTGTATGCATCCTTGTTCTGAAATGTCTCTTTGAGCGGTCGGTTGAAGCGGATTGACATAAGATCTCACGACTCTGAACTTGCCGTTCGGATCCAATGGAAGCCTCGATGTTGCCTCGACAACGACAGCCACATCATGCCCCAGCATTTTCTGCACAGCAGTCCTCACGTCGTCCGTGTTTAAATTTCGTGAGCTTGGGACCAGGCTGATATTGACGGTCCAGTCCTTGCGTTGAACGACCTGGAATTGTCCCACACCGGGAATATCCTCAATGGCGCAGGTCACGGTGTAAGGTGATACCTTTCGACCGCCCGGAAGGGATATGCAGTCCGCCAGCCTGCCTGTCAGCGACTCGAGGATCGGGAGAGACCTCCCGCAGCGGCACTTTTCAGACGACAAGACACCTGAATCACCGCTGGAATAACGGATAAGCGGCGCTGCATCCGAGTAAAGGTTCGTTATTACCAGTTCCCCTTCTTCGCCGCCTCCGGCAGGTTGGCCATCTTTCAAACATTCGACTATAAGACAGTCCGAGTTAATGTGATAGCCATGCCGTTCTTGGCATTGCCATCCGATCCATCCGAATTCCATCGAGCCGTAAAAGTCGGCAGGTTCTGTCCCAAAACCATCTTTTAACAGTTTCCGTGTAGCCGGATCGAGCAGTTCGGCGGCAGTCATCAGCACCTTAGGCACGGGCAGTGAAGAGTTGTTGTGTGCAAGACTTTCAGCGATAATGCGCAGGCTCGATGTGTAGCCGTATATCACTTGAGGATGGATCGACTCTATTCTGGCTAGCTGGTCCGGCTGGTCGGCGAAGATGGACACATAGTCCCGGCGGAGCAGCCCCAGTTTCTGAAGGCTGTTCTTTTTCTCTACCATGCACCTTGGTTCGACAAAAATGATCATCCGGTCCGTGAATTTGTAGCCATGCGCCATCAGCGCGCGGAGTTCCTTCAAGACTCGGTGCGACTTATCCCGGCTGGTGAACGGAAGAGACAAAGGTGAACCGCTGGAGCCGCTGGTCTTCAGCCACACGCAGCTGTCCAGGTCTATATCTGAACAGAATGCATCTCCGCCTGCCGCCTGAAGCTCGGACTTTGTCAGTACAGGCAGCCGGCGAAGATCATCAATGCTTTTCAGATCACCAGGTTCAAATCCGGCGGAGGACAGGCGTTCACGGTAAAAGGGTGAGTAATCCCAGGCCCTTTTTACCTGCCGCTTAAGTCTGTGCAACTGCACAGCTTCAAGATTATCCGGTTCAATCCACTGGTCGCGGTTTATCCGCCGCATCTGACGCAGTAGCGATAAAGGCATCCCTACCTCCTATTTACAGGTTTTTGGATGATACGCTGACGGGACTCTCCGTATTGTTCACCCAAAACCAACAGGTCATCATCTCTACAGGACAGAATCACAGCTTGTAGAATGGTCAATTAATGTTTGGTCAGCGCAAGCGACGTGCAGGTCGATCTTTTTTGTTCAGGAGTGCCTGGATGATCGTTACATTTTCTTCGGCAAGTTTGTTTATGGCCGCCATTTCTTCTCTGAGTGATTTTCGGACGGATTCCCGTTCCTGCCAGAGTTGCTGCAGGGTGTCGAAGAGCTTACCCGATGTAATATTTCTGATATCCATGACCCACCGGCTTTGTCCGGCAAGTCCTGCTATGCCGTACGCCTTGGGTCCGTATGCGATTATCGCTGTAGGCACACACATAGACATCGCCGCTATACAAGAGTGCATTCTTACCCCTGCGAATATCTCCATTTGGCTTATGATGCCCTTGATTTCTTCCGCGGAGTAATCACCCTCCAAAACAGTGATTTCCGAGCTGTACCGGCTGATATCTGCCACTCTTTTAGCCGCTTTTCGGTCGTCCCGCCGGTCTCCTGGTCCTGTTGCATGAGACACGAATACAGGGTGCATCCCCTTTTCGACCAACTTGTCGAGAGTTTCCGCCAGTTCGAGTTCCAAACTTGTAGCTTTGCGTTCTTCAGCGCTGCCCAGAATATGGCCAGGCAGCCGGCTGATGGAAAAACCGGCAATCGGTTTGTCGAAGGTTACTCCCTCTTTTGAAAGTATGTTTCTTGCTGTCTCAGGAGGGATAGATCCGACCAGAAACGCCATATCGGCTGTAAGTGATAGTGTTGTCCCGTTTAGTCCCAAATTGGAAAGATAATCGTAAGTAAGCTTTTCCCTCGCGGTTACGACATCGGTTTTTCTTAGTATCCACCGGCAGAGAGCCTCGTTCTTATCGAATGGTCCGATAGTCTGGGCACAGACGAATACCGGCTTGTTGAGCAGCTTGCCGAGCACTATCGGGATGAGGTGTGCGATAAGGCATTTTGTTCCGTATTCTTCGGTCAATCCGTCCCCGCTCAGATCGACTACAACATCGCTTTCGCGGTAAACTCTCATCTCTTTGTTCAGAATGAACCTGAGGTCCAGCCGAAATACCCGGTGGACGGCATGCCAGACCGATGCGAGAAGTATCAGTCCCATGGCTTTTACAGGACGTCTGCGGCTGCATTTGAGAGTTACATCGCTTCTGTAGGCAGAGCCATCCAGCTCAGGAAATGGGGTCATCATCGTAACATGGCAATCAGGTATAGCTTTTTTGAGAGCATCGGTGAGCGCGATGCGCATAGCCGCGTCGCCTTTATTCAACGAGCAATACGTTCCGGTTATGACGATACGGCTGTGTGATTTACCGTTCACTATTCGATGTTCCTCCACTGACATTAGTCGTATCTTAAAGCAGGAGCACACCTTCATTTTGAGATGCCGGCTTGATTCACGTTTACCCTCTTACTGATGTGTCTTAAACCAATGCAAAGAACTCTGGAAAGATCATCAGCTGATATACTCACAATGAAGCTTAGTGTTCGCACAGTAATAACCGCAGAAATGTAAATATATATTGCATTATGCTTGATTGCAATGTAACATGATTCTGTTATCGTCTGCATATATACTCATATGCAACAAATAATACTCTTCGCAGAGGTGCAATTGAATATCAGAGACACTGGAGCCAGACTGAAGGCGTTTCGCGAAAATCGCAAGCTTACAATGCGTGAGCTTGCATCTGCGTCTAATGTCTCTGTCAGCCTGGTATCCAAAATTGAATCAGGCAAGGTTTCACCGACGGTAATGAGCCTCAACAAACTGCTTGAGGCGATGAATGTCGATCTTTACGAATTTTTTCTGGATAAGATCGACAGTGACCCGTCAGAGCAGGTTGTGTTTCGGCAGGCTGAGATGGTTTCCGTAGAGGATGATGAACACAAGTGGTATTTTGCGTTTGCGAAGCACCCTGATATCAAAGCTGAACTGACTTACGAAGAATACCAGCCTCATACAAAGCTTGCTGAGAAAGAGAGCCATAAAGGTGATTTGCTTGGAATGGTTATATCCGGCGAATTGACACTGGAAGTTATCGGCAAAGGCAAGTTTATCGTACGAGCCGGGGATGCTTTTTATGTTAAGGCGGGTCAACTGCACGTAGCACGCAATGAGTATGACGAAATCCTCAAGATAATGGCTGTCCAACTCAGATAAAAGCTATACCTATGCAGCTAGCTTTATCTTTCTACTTTGTGTGTAGTATATTATACAAAAGGCTAATATAATCTTTTATGGTGGTGAGAAATGGCAGGGGAATATAGATTTTCTTTCGGTCCCTGGAACATCCATGAAGGGGCTGATCCTTTTGGCCCGATGGTCAGGGAGTCTTTCAAATTTCAGGAAAAGCTGGAGTTTGCGGTAAAAGAGGGTTTTACGGGCATCCAGTTCCATGATGACGATGCGGTCGATATTACTCTTCCAATCATGGAGCAGGATAAAAAGCTCGCTGAACTCAAGAAAACCCTCGACGATTTGGGCTTGAAAGCTGAGTTCGTAGCTCCGAGACTATGGGAGCACCCGATGACGATCGATGGCGGCTGGACTTCCAACAGCCCTGAGTCGAGGAAGTATGCCTGGGATAGATCGAAGCGCGCTGTAGAGATAGCCGGAATGCTGGGTACGCGAAATATCGTTCTTTGGCCCGCTCGCGAAGGCACGTATATCCGTGAAGCCAAAGATCCCAAGGTTGCGGCGGACAGATTTGTTGAGTATGTCGATATGCTTCTCGGTTGTGACCCCAATATACGTATTTTAGGAGAAATGAAGCCCAACGAGCCGATGGACTCCGCTTTCTGCCCCACAACCGGACACTTTCTTGCAATAGCATCGCGCACAAAAGACCCAAGCCGGGTGGGGATCCTCATAGAGAGTGCCCATGCGCTGCTGGCTAACCTTGAGCCGAGTGAAGAAATGGGTTTTGCGCTGAGCTTCGGCAAGCTCTGGAGCGTGCATCTCAATGACCAGAACGGATTGAAGTTCGACGAGGACAAGACATTCGGAAGTGCAAACATTGGACGGGCATTTTCTCAGGTCTATGTGCTCGATAAGTATGGTTACGGAAAAAACGGGGAATATGTCGGCCTTGACGTCAAGACCCTTCGCACACAAAGCAAGGAAAACTCCCTGAAGCACCTTGTCTACAGCAAAAAGATGTTCGAGATGCTTCTGGAGAAAGTACGGAGCTGCGATGATGCGTACATGGACCAGCTTCGTGAAGCAAGAGATTACGAAGAACTCAGTTTTTACGTTAACAGTGTTTTGATAGGAGGAGACCGGCATGATGACTAAAGAACAACTGGCTATCAACGGCGGACAAAAGGCAAAAACTACACCTAATATACCGATGTATCCGGGTGGTTTGGAGATCGGTGAGGAAGAAAAGGCGCAACTGCTCGAAGTTATCGAGCGAAAATATCTGTTTCGATATTATGGGCCTGATAATTATCCCAGCAAGGTCAGAGAATTCGAAGAAAGATTTGCCGCGCGCATGGGTGCGAAGCACTGCCTTGCAGTCAACTCCTGCACATCTGCTCTGATCAGCGCTCTGGTCGCATGCGGCGTGGGTCCCGGTGATGAAGTCATCGTAAATGGTTACACATTTTTTGCAAGCTGCGCGGCGATTGTAGCTGCCAAGGCGATTCCGGTTATATGCGATATCGATGAAAGCATGACGCCGGACCCGGACGATCTCGAAAAGAAAATTACACCTTATACCAAGGCTGTAATTGCCGTTCATATGCGGGGCGTGCCTTGTGATATGGACAGAATTACAGCGATCTGTAAGAAGCACAATTTGAAGCTGATTGAAGACTGCGCGCAGGCCTGTGGAGGAAGTTATAAGGGCAAGTCACTGGGAACATTCGGCGATGTCGGCTGCTTCAGCTTCCAGTATCACAAGATCATCACCGCCGGAGAGGGCGGCGCATGCATCACTAACGACGCCCGTCTGTATGACCGCCTTATGGGCTACCATGACACGGCTGCCTGCTGGAGGCCGGACCGTTTCGGCGGCGAACGCTACGATGGCGAGCTGTTCTGCGGCGTTAACTATAGAATGAGCGAGCTGACCGGAGCCGTTATGCTTGCGCAGCTCGGCAAGCTCGACAGCCTGATCTCACGGATGCGCGCCAATAAGAAGCGTATCAAGAGCCAGATTGCAGATATTCCCGGCATTACGTTCAGAAAGCTGAGTGATGAAGCCGGTGACACAGCCATCTGCCTCATGTGGATGCTCGACAGCTCTGAAAAGGTAGAGACATTCGTAGATGCACTCAGAGCCGAGGGTGTCGATGCCGCTGGAGTGTTCAATAAGGGAATCCCGGACTGGCATATCTATTCGCACTGGCAGCATGTGCTCAAGCAGAAGACGCCCACTTCTGAGGGCTGTCCATATAGCTGCCCGCATTACAAGGGTGATGCACCCAGCCGCTACAGCGAGGATATGTGCCCAAAAACCAACGAAATTCTATCGCGGACGATCCATCTGGACATACCAGCGCAGCTTACGGAAGAGGACTGCGATATGATCGCAAAGGGAATAAGAAAGGTCGCCGAGGCGCTGCTCTAGGCGTGCAATAACGGAGAAAAAGAGACAATGAAGTTCGACATATGCCTTGAAATGGTCCATACCGGTCTTCCATACGATAAGAGAATCCAAAAAATCGCGGAAGCCGGGTTCGACTGCGTGGAGTTCTGGTTTCACGACAACACATTCGACGGCACTACCTGCACAGCGGATCAGCCGAAAGACGCGCAGACACTGCGGGAGGTATGCGAGCAGTGTGGTGTGACGATAAACAACATGGTCGTCAATTCGCCGGACGGGATTGTCGGCGGCGTGATCGTCGATTCACGTGAGCTGAACAAATATATCGACAGGCTTCACGAGGTAATTGCTTTTTCCAGGAAAGCGGGGATCGGTAAGGCTATTACCTGCACGGGAAATATGGTAGACGGCCTTTCGCGTTCGCAGATGCGGTCCAATCTGATGAAAGCCTACTCGGAGGCAGCAGCCATAGCTGAAAAGGAGAATTATACTCTTTATATAGAAGTGCTGAACAGCTATGTTGACCACCCCGGCTATTATCTGGATAACTGGAATGAAGGTGTCGAGATCGTAAAAGAAATCAACAGTCCCAATCTGAAGCTTCTGTATGATATCTACCACATGCAGATAATGCATGGAAATGTAATTGCAACCGTGCAGAGGGATATAGATGTTATCGGCCACTTCCATTCAGCCGGTGTTCCGGGGAGGCATGACCTCAATATCGGAGAACTCGACTACAGGCAGATAATCGACAGTATCGGTAAAGCGGGTTATAAGGGTTCATTCGGGCTCGAATATTCGCCAGCCGGATGCAGCGACGCATCACTGAAGTCGATGCGCGAATACCTTTCGATGTAGTAGATGGTCTTTAGCAAAAGGTACAGGGTTATTACGAAGTGAAATTACCAATTTCGACAGTCCTTTCGGACAGTGAAGTAAGGCAAATACACGAGGCAACTCTTCATATTCTGGAGACTTGCGGTGTTAAGGTACACAGCCCGAAAATGCTTCAGTTTCTCGAAGAAAAAGGGCTGAGTGTGGACAAAAATAGCCGGGTAGTTAAGTTCAGCCGGTCAAGTGTCGAAGATGCATTGAGCACAGCGCCTTCGACTATTGATGTCTTTGACCGGGACGGTGAATTTGCTTTCACTCTGGGTGATGGTGTTCCCAGGATTGCCGCCGGACACAATGCCGTGTTCTGGCTGGATTCGGAGAGTGGCGAGACAAGGCCATCCAGAGTATCGGATGTTGAGTTGTTCGCAAAGATATGCGACAACCTTCCCAACATCGATATGATAGGGATTCCCGTGATGCCGCAGGATGTTCCTACTCCGAACGCATCGTTGGTATATGGTGTCCGGGCCTGCATTGAAAACAGCCGGAAACCGATTTACTTCTCGACCGATAAATTGGATGTCAACAGGGCATGCATAGAGCTGCTGCGCGCCGCATTTGTCGGTGATTTTGCTTCCGAAGTCTACGGAATTACCCAGCTTTCTCCAACAAGTCCGCTTTTCTGGGAAGGCAGCGTAATCGATGCGATTATGGATACAATCACGACCGGAGTCCCGATTGCCATATTACCGGAACCTAACGCCGGAGTCTCCGCGCCATACACGCTTGCCGGTCTGCTTACTGTAAACAACGCCGAATGCATATCCGGCCTCGCGATGATACAGATGCTGAAACCCGGTCACAAGGTAATGTATGCAAACTCATGGACGGCTACCGATATGCGCACGGGCGCAGCTCTGGTCGGCTCGGCTGAGACTACTCTCTGCCGTATAGCCGCTGCACAGCTTGCGCGGTTCTACAATGTACCTTCGCATACAACTGCACCGAACTCTGACAATCACGCGCATGACGAACAGAATGCCTGGGAGAAGACTCTCAGCCAGTTCTGTGCGATAGCAGCAGGACATGACCTGATCGTAAACTGCGGTATGTTCGCAACTGGTATGACATGCTCTCACGAACAGCTCGTTATGGACGAAGAAATATCCGCTTTGTCCAGACGCATCGCTGCCGGTATTACCGTAAATGAAGATACCATTGCGCGCGATGTCATCGAAGAGATTGGGCCGCAGGGTGGGTCTTATCTAATGACTGAGCATACTATGGATTGGCTGCGTAAGGACGAATACCACATCCCGAACGTCGCGGTGCGCGGACCACGCGCATCGTGGGAAGCTGCCGGCGGCAAGAGCACCTATCAGGTTGCTCAAGATGCTGTTAAGAGGTATGCTTCCATGCCTGCAGCCGGTTTCGATCCTGCCAGAAAAGCAAAATTGGATGAAATCGTCCGGGGATTTTGAGATAGACTGGAAGCGCGGCAGGGCTTATGCATTAATCTTATACAGTCATCCTGCCCGTATTTTCTACGAACAATACGGGCAGGATGGCATCTTATTGCAGCTGAATATTTCTAAGCAAGTATTTCGTCTACCGCTTCTTCGAAAGCCTGCACGGATTCTCGCAGAGCATCTTCCGTTATCGTAAGCGGCGGAGCGATCTTCAGACATTCTCCTGCGACACCCACAGGTGCGAACATCAGCAGACCTTTCTGCAGGCATGCAACGTTGATCTTGAGAGCGGTTTCCGGGTCAGGCTCTTTTGTTCCGGGCTTGACCACCTGAATGCCACCGACCAGCCCCATCGCATGCATGCATCCGAGCACATCCGGGTATTTCTTCTGGATGCGGTCGAGCTCAGGGATCAATATTTCACCCATCTTTGCGGCTCTCTCAGCAAGGTTCTCGTTGATAATAATCTTGACATTCGCAAGCGCTGCGGCGACAGGTAGAGGCGATGCCGAGTGGGTGGATGTCATCGAACCCGGTGCGTAGAGGTCCATTATATCCTCACGGCCTATTACTGCCGACATCGGAAGCGATGAGGAAATCCCCTTGCCGCACGAAATGATGTCCGGTTTGACTCCATAATGTTCATAACAGAACATCTTGCCTGTTCTTCCGAAACCCGATTGCACTTCATCGTAGATCATTACGATATCGTGCTTCCGGCAGAAGTCCTGCATCCTCTGAGCGTATTCGACAGTCAGAAAATCCGGGCCGATTCCCTGATAGCTCTCCACCATTACACCTGCGATCTCGTCGCCGGTGATCCCAAGGTCATTCAAAGTGGAAAGGAACAGGTCGAATGACCTGTTTTCGTTCTTGTAGCCATCCGGGAACGGAACCTGCACGAATGTCTTGTCTCTGTCTACCATCCATGTCTTCTGCTTTTCCATTCCTCCGGCGAGCTGCGCGCCCATTGTGCGGCCGTGGAACCCGTTTTTAAACGAAACTAAGTATTTCTTCTTCTCGCCATGCTTCTTGAGTGCATAAGTCTTGGCAAGTTTTATGCAGTTTTCGGTCGCTTCACTGCCCGTACTGAGAAGAAAAACGCGATAGTTTGCAGGATCAGGCGCAAGAGTCTGTAGCAGTTTGCAAAGCTCCGCGCGCTGCTCATGCACGAACACATAACTGGATAAAAGCCCCTGGTCGATGAGTTTCATAAGGGCTTCTTTTACCTCAGGGCGGCCATGACCGGCATTTGCGACAAGGACGCAGCTCGACCAGTCTATCCAGCGGTTTCCCCACTTGTCATGAACGGTGAAATTCTCTGCTTTGTGCCACACAATCGGCGGCTGTCCACTCATGGACCGCGCTTCCGATTCCTTCAGCGCCTCGAATACCGGCAGCGACTCAGGTACGGGGATCTTCGTCTTTATTGTTCTGTATTTTGTATTGACCGGCGGGACTTCCACCGGAGTAAGATCGTAACTTGCCATAATTATTACCTCAGTACGATAACCTGTCCTGTCTTTATGCTTTCATGAACTGCGACTGCAATGCGCGTGACTTCCAGACCGTCTTCGCCGGATGCCCAGCAGCCGGGGATGTCCTCTGTCTTGCCGCCGCTCTTTAAGAATGAGACATTGTAAGCAAAATCTTCTATGCTTTCGATGCCGTAACCCTTCATGACCTTCCGGCCGAACTTGTCTGAAGCTTCGCGCTTGAAATTGTTGTTGTAGGTCGACATACCTTCAGGCTTTACGCACGAACGGGTGCCTCTGTCCTGACTGTCGCACTCGAAGATGCCTTTGGTCCCGACTATACGCATGCCCTGGTTTACGACCGCCTCGAAGTTGTCTGGCAGTATCCAGCTGGTGTCGAATGTAAAGCTCACGCCGTTTACGAAGTCGACTTTCGCGCTGATGCTGTCATAGGTGTCTACATTGTAGTCATTTAGAAGCGTGTTCTTAATGCCGGTCGCATAGACACTTTTCACTTCACTCTTTACAATCCACCTTATGAGGTCATAGAAGTGGACACCCAAAAACCATGCTGGGGATGAGTTCGGCGCCCAGTTCGGGAACCATTTGCTGGGGACTTCAATACGGTCTTCCATATACGCGCTGCCGTAGAGAAGGTCGCCCAGATCTCCATTTTTGACACGCCGCTCTATTGCCTGGTGGTCGGGGTCATATCTCTTGTGGAAATCGACCTGCAGAAGGACACCGGAGTCTTTTGCCGCCTGAATGATCTCTTTGCAGCCTTCGACTGTTATATCCAGAGGCTTTTCGACCAGCACATGTTTACCGGCCTTAAGGGCGGCAAGCGCAACTGCCTTGTGAAGGTGGTCCGGTGTTGCAATACTGACCGCGTCTATATCCGTTTTTTCGAGCATCTCGCTCACATCCGAAAATATCGGGCATTTTAGCTCTTTTTTAAGTGTCTCTACACGCTTGGGATTGGCATCTGTAACGGCTGCAAGCTCGGCAACACCCAAGTATCCGAGCTGAGTATACGAATCGAGGTGCATCTGCCCGAAATTGCCTGCACCGACAACGCCTATTTTTACTGACATCTTTCCTCCTAATCCACTCCGCACCAGTCCACAAGGAACGTAACAAGCACCTCAGCGGCGCGGAGAATATCATCGACTATTATCTGTTCATCAAGTGAATGTGCATGCCCCAGGTCGCCAGCGCCGAAGGTGATTGTCGGCATTTCGCCGGTGCGGGCAAACAACCGCCCGTCGCAGGACGCTATCCAGCCGACCATCGGGTCATCACCAAGGACCGACTTGTATGCCCTGTCGAACGCGGCGACTGATGGATGATCTACCGGGGTCTCGAATGCTTCGTTGTGAAGCTTGCAGAACTCAAAAGTGTAGTTTTCCCTTGCCCAGGCGGATGCGCGGCTCTCGATGAGGTCTCTGACTTCATCATAAATTTGCGAGATCCGTTTATTGGGCAAAAATGCTATTCCACCTTCTATGAAACACTCGGCGGGCAGCATTGAAGGCCAGTCGCCTCCCTGTATGCAGCCGATATTCACAACTACAGGGCTTGGGTCGTGCGGAAAGAGTGGGTTACCTTTGGACTCTTCGCGGAGCATTGCTTCATACTCCCCTAGAATCCCGATAAGGCCGACCATTTCGTCGATAGCGCTCACACCGTCCCAATATTTGCCCATGTGGACCGGCTTGCCTTTTACGCCGAGCTTATACCACACAGCTCCCCTGTTTGCGGGGTGCATTCGAAGGCTGGTCGGCTCAAGTACAACTGCGCAATCAGCTTTATTACCATGCCGGATGAGTGAAAGCGAGCCGTTTCCGCCTGCTTCTTCTTCAATCACAAGCTGGACCTGTAAATCGCCCTTCAGCTTAATTCTCAGGTCTTTCAGCGCCTGAGCTGCAAGTATGATGGTTGCGACCTGCCCTTTGGCGTCGCATGCGCCCCGGCCATAGACAACGCCGTCGTCAAAGCGCGCGGTAAACATCTCATCCGGTGCGGAAACCACGTCTGAGTGAGTGTTCAGGATGGCGCTTTTGCCGCCGCCAGTGCCGGGAACATTGATCTTTATATTCGGACGTCCGGCATACGTGGTATGGCCCGGCACGAATGTGTAGTCCGGGTCACCCGTGATGGAGTCTTCGACATTTTCATATTCAGGATGTAGCCCCTGGCCTTTCAAATAGTCGAAAAGATACGCCTGTATGCTGTGTTCCGAGCTGACTGTGCTCTTGTGCGATACCATCTCGACGAGCCGGGCGGCAATGTCTTCTTTTTGGGATGCTAAATATGTTTTTAGTTCGTTTCTAATATTATGCATATAAAAACCACATTCCAACGTCATTCCGAGCTCGACTCGGAATCCAGAAAGGAAATGGATGCTGAATCAAGTTCAGCATGACGTATTGTTGTTATCTTTTAGCGCATGTTTCGCCTGAGCGGATGCTCACGGGTACTGTAATAGTCTCAGCTTGAGTAACTTCGCCTTCTATCTTCGCAAAAAGTCTTCCTACAGCGGCTCTTGCCATAGATTGGTATATGTCATCAAGGCAGGTAATAGCCGGAAATGGAAGGAGTGCGGCCATATATGAATAAGCCCAGCCGACATACGAAACATCACCCGGCACATCCACTCCCATAGCCATAAGAGTCGATAGGATGATCGCATGGTCAGATGTCGTCAGTGCCAGAATGCCTGTAGGTTTGGGTAATGTGTCGAGAATTTCCTTCAGAAGCTCCGGGTAGAGCCTGCCGGACTTTGACCAGACCATCGAGAGGCTCGCTTCTCCGCCTGCGGCCTCGATTGCCTGCTTGTAGCCTTCAAGCGGGCCGCTCCACTTTACGTCCTCAGGAAACTGCGCAATAACAGCAATATGCTGATGGCCAGCCTTGATGAGTCCTTCGGTAAGCAGCCTGCCGAGCGCGATGTAATCTACTATGATCTGGTCTACATCCGTAAGTTTGTAGTCATCATCGAGTATCACAACTGGCATGACCGTTGCAATCTTTTGCGCCAGTTCTGGGTCATACCTGCCGACAAGAACAGCCCCATCGGCTGTAAGAGGGTTTACATGCAGGCTTATCTGCTTATATGACGGGAACTCAGGGAAGTGAACAAAAAACACTCTGCAGTCGCTCTTTGCGGCCTCATCACAGACCGCCATGTGGAGTTCGACCTGTCTGGAAGCCATTTCGCCGCACACTACGAAAGCGATATTCCCGGTCCTTCGCCTTCTGAGCCGGTATCCCATTTCCCGTGCGGTCTGCAGAATAAGATCACGGGTTTCGGGGGATATTCTATGCACGGGATCATGCCGGAGTACCCGTGTAACAGTGCTCCGCGATATTGAGAGCTTATCCGCTATTGCCTGTTGATTTACCTGAGATTTTAACATGTGCTATAATCCTATAGTGAGCAGCAATGCGCACTGTGCGCGACTGTGAACATGAGGATTATAGTTTCAGTGGTTGTGTGCTGTCAAGGTGATTACTTTACTGATATAGTTTCAGGAGAATATCTATGCCGGAGCTGTTGGGACAATTGAAAATCGTATGTCTGGGTGATTCGATCACTCTCGGAACGCCATATGTTGAAGCTGACGAGATATACGAGTCGGTTTTGCAGAAACAGCTTTCCAATAACGGCCTGGATGCCGGGATTATCAGTTCTGGTATCGGCGGTGAAACTACTTCCGGTGGCCTGAGCCGTTTTGAGACTGATGTTATAAGCCGTTCTCCGGCCTGTGTTACTATCATGTACGGAGCAAATGATTGTCTTGTGGAGCAGGAAGTGACATCGCCCCGTGTAGTGCTGGAAGATTTCGAGAAAAACCTGCTGCGGATGATCGAATGGGCCAAAAGCGCAAAAATCGAGCCTATTCTCATGACGACAATACCCTTCGGTAACAAATGCTGCTGGGGCATGTGGCCTTATTATAAAGATAGAGGCACAAACTGCCTGCTTCCGCATTATATGGACTGCGTTCGGGAGATCGCGGCGAAGGATAATCTTTACCTGGTCGATAACCATCGTACATGGGTGGACTCGAACATCGATGTTGATGAATTTACCGTCGATGGAGTGCATCCAAGGGCTGATGGACATAAACTTATTGCGAATACAATGCTGCCGGTTATTAAGGCTTTTGCGGAGGAGAGAAATTGGACAAAGTAAATGTTGGTGTCGCAGGTGCCGGTTGGATGGGCAGTGTCATGCTGCGCCGGCTTTCCGAAAGAGATGATGTGAACATCCTTGCCCTCTACGAAGCAAACTCTGAGCGGGGAAAAGCTGTGCTCAAGGAGCTTGGACTTTCTACTGATCTACTCGTTGACAGTTTTGATGCCATAATCGAGAACCCGGATATCGACGCTGTCTGGCTTGTGAGCCCGAACAGCTTCCATGCAAAGCAGTCTATCGCTGCGATGAACGCCGGAAAGCATGTTTTCAGCGAAAAACCCTGCGCGACGGCATTCGATGACTACTGCAAACTCATCGATGCAGAAAAATCGCATCCGAACCTGGTCACATTCGTCGACTACATCCTGAACTTCGACTCCATGGAGACCTGGCTTAAGGGGAAAATCGCTGAAGGGGAGTTCGGGGATATCACGCAGATTCAGGTCAACTACAGGCATCCGATAAACATCGCTGGAGATAAGGCCTGGAAACTGAACAAAGAGATTATGGGCGATGCAATCGGTATGGGGATAAACCACTCCATTTCCGTGATGGTGAACCTGATGTCCAGCCAGGGGACGCCTGCTGCGGTATACGCGACAAGCGCGAAATCACGGCTGCGGCCGTTCGAGGCTGACCCCATCTGGAACATAATGGTCGAGTTTTCGAACAGTGCAACAGGTTTCTGCTTCGGCAATATCGATAACAGCAATGGTTATGATGCCTACCACAACATTTTCGGAACCGCGGGCGGGTTTATCTTCGATGCCCAACTGGACCAGGTGAACAAGGTGCGTTACTGGTCCGAAAAATCGACAAGTAGCAAGTGGATATATCCGCTCGATCAAGAAAGATGCAACAGCGAAGGCTTCACGCATCTGGTCTGGCCTGAAGACACCACTACGCCTGACACCGGAAACGTAGTTGAGCATCAGACGAGCGAGTGCGTGGGGCATTTCATCGAATGTGTAAAATCCGGCAAAAAGTCGAGCCTGAGCTTTATCAACTCAGCAGCGGTGGCCGAGATCGGATGGGCGGCACAGATGTCCGCTGCCACAGGAAAGAAAATCAGCCTGCCGCTTGATATGAACATGGCGAAGAAGTTCTTCGGGGAGTTTTAAATGCAGAAGAGTTTAGCAATTAACGGCGGAAAACCGGTACGCAACCGGCCATTTACATCCTGGCCTGTAACCAGCGACGAAGAGTGCAGTGCGCTGGTAGATGTATACAAAAGCGGAGTGTGGGGCTCCGTTGCGGGCAGCAGAGTCCACGAATTCGAGCGGGACTTCGCCGCATATCATGACGCAAAATACGGCATTGCCGTCGTAAACGGCACGGTTGCGCTCAAAATAGCGCTGATGGCGGCTGGCGTCGGCGAGGGTGACGAGGTAATAGTCCCTCCTTACACATTCCTTGCAACGGCAAGCGCGGTTGTCGAGGCCAATGCCGTTCCGGTGTTTGTAGACATCGAGCCGGACACATATTGCATAGACCCCAAGGGGTTTGAAGAAGCCATAACCGAAAGGACTAAGGCCGTAATAGTTGTTCATTTAGCCGGTCTGGCTGCCGATATGGACAGGATAATGGCGATAGCCGGAAAACATGGCATCGTTGTCATCGAAGATGCCGCGCATGCACACGGAGGGACATACGGTAACCGGAAGTTGGGCTCGATAGGAGATATGGCTTGTTTTTCGTTCCAGTCGTCAAAGAACATGACCTCCGGCGAAGGCGGCATTATAATTACCAACAATAAAGACTATGCCGATAAGTGCTGGTCTATCCACAACTGCGGACGGACAAGAGACGGAGCATGGTATGCGCATTACACAATCGGCGGAAACTACCGGATGACGGAGTTTCAGGGGGCAATCCTTGGCTGTCAGATGAAAAAGCTCAGCAGCCGGTTTGATCTGAGAGCCGCTAATGCAGATTATCTCGATACCGAGCTTGCGAAAATCCCTGGAATAAAGCCTTTGAACGGCGCGCGTCCGGCAGGAACGATGAATGCGCGCCATCTATATATCTTCAGGTACGATGAATTCGTGTTCGGAGTGCCCCGCAGCCGGTTTATCAGCGCTCTTACATCAGAGGGCATTCCCAGTTCCGAGGGGTACCCGCTTCCTCTATACGAGCAGCCGCTGTTTACCAACAAAGAGTTCGGCCCGTATACCGGCTACCTGCGTACAAACCCGGATATCGATTACGGTAAAGTATTTCTCCCCGTTACCGAGAGAGCATGCAAGAGCGAAGGCTGCTGGATACCGCAAAACGTGCTGCTCGGCGATACGGGCGATATGGATGATATAGTGAGCGCGGTTTCCAAGATATACGAGTATCGCAGCGAGCTGTAAGGGGATACGATTTTGATAATAGACGCACATAACCACCCGGATTGGTACTCTTACGAGCTGCCGCGCTTTCTTGCCAATATGGCTGAGTTCGGCATCGACAAGTGCTGGCTGCTCAGTTGGGAATCGCCCGAAGACGAGTGGGACCCGGCATATAACTCATGCTATCCTCCGCTGGACGGCATAGCCGGGCCAATCCCGTTTTCTCGATGTATTGCCTACGCAAAAGAGGTGCCGGAGAAGTTCATTCTCGGATATGCGCCCGATCCAAGAAAGCCCGGTGCCATAGATGCACTGAAAAAGTCTATGGCTGAATATAACGTGCGTATCTGCGGAGAGTTGAAGCAGAGGATGCCGTGCGATATACCGGAAGCCATCGAACTCTTCGATTTTTGCGGCAAGGCGGGCCTTCCGGTGATTGTACACATGGAATATGCGATAAATCCAGCGGGTACGGAAGGAGATTATCCCTGGTGGTACGGCGGCAGCATGGACTCTCTGGAAAATGCTTTGATACGGTGTCCTGACACAATATTCATCGGCCACGGGCCGGGTTTCTGGGCGCATATATCGGGTGATGACCAGTATAAGAGTTCGACATATCCAGAGGGGCCCGTATTACCCGGAGGCAAGCTGATCTCTATGTTAAGACAGCATGATAACCTCGTGTGCGACCTCTCGGCCACATCCGGCATCAATGCGATCAAGAGAGATTCGTCATTCGGCAGGGATTTTGTGCTCGAATTTCAGAATAGAATCCTCTATGCAAGAGACTGCTTTAACAATAACCACCAGTTATTTTTACGTTCAATGAACCTGCCAGAAGAGACTCTTCAGAAGATACTTTCAGAGAACGCTATGCACCTGGTCAAGTGAGACGGGAGTTCAAATGAAAATTACCATCGTGGTTCCATTCGAAAATGCAGCTAAGGAAGTGCCTATTTGGGCTCATGACGAAGAATCTATCAATTTTCAGTCAGATATTCTTCATGCTGTTCGCTGCACATCATCATTTGCGGCTGTAGAGCTGAGAAAATACATCGAGCGGACTCTCTCCGAGTGTTCAGTCGAGTTCTCGTCCAGCCAGCCTGAATCCGGCGTGTTCATAAAACTGGAAGTGAAGAACCCGGGAAGCCTCGATGGAGTATTTCGGCTTGTGCCGGAAGGTGAAGGACTTGTCATTGAGGGCTCCGGCAGGACTGGTGTGCTTTACGGAGCATATGAACTGCTAAGAATGCAGGGCTGGCGGTGGTATGGGCTTGGGCAGGACGGCGAAGTCTCACCGCAGCTTGTGGACGCTCTGACTCTTCCAGAAAATATTCGAGAATATGCGCCGTCGATGGATATCGGGCGCGGGTTCGACTTCGAGGGGATGTCCAAGGACTCTGTCGAGTTGTATCTCTGGATGGCGCGCAACCGGATGAACCTTGCGGCGTTCAGACCTGCGACCACAAAGTTCTGCGAAAAGCTCGGGTTGGACACAAAGACCGGCGGTCATATATTCGAGACTATTTTGGACCCGAATCGGGAAATGCCGTCCGGCAAGACTCTCTGGGAGGAGCACAGCGACTGGTTCGGGCTGCCCTCAAGCGGCGTCCGCAAAAAAGGGAACGCGCTATCGACTCAAGTTTGCGCTTCCAACGAAGATTCAGCTGAGTTTATCGGAAAAGAGCTCATTAAGCTCTTAAAGACGCAGTGGAAGAACTCGGACAGGGTAGATGTGTGGGGCCCGGACACCTGGGGGAGCACCTGCTCATGCGAAGGTTGCAAAAAACTCGGAAACGGCACCGACCAGACGCTTCATATTCTTTCGAAATTGCGTGAATCGGTCAATAATGCGCTCGCTGCAGGAGAACTGGACCGAAAAGTTGCATTGGTTATGTGCAGCTACGAAGGTACTTCGACTCTGGAAGCTCCGACTAAGCCTATTCCGGCTAATCTGATTGATTCCGGCGATTATGTCGTCTTTTACCCGATCAAAAGGTGCTATGAGCACAGCCTTTTTAGCCCGGAATGTGACCGGAACGCGCTCTACGGCAAAGAGCTGGCCGGTTGGTACAAAAGCGACGGCAATATCCCTGTAATGCTGGGCGAATACTATAACGTATCGAAGTTCGAAGACCTGCCGCTCCTCTTTACGGAGTGTATGGCACGGGATCTTAAGGCTTATCACTCATTGGGAGTGCGCGGTATGACATATATGCATATCCCATTAGTCAACTGGGCGATGAGAACGCTCACACAGGCCTTGTATGCTCAGTTGATATGGGACGCGGACACTGATGTGGACGCATTCCTGGATGAATACTTCACGGACTGGTATGGCCCATATGCGGACGATATGCGTAAAGCCTATTCGAACATAGAAGAAGCCTGGCTTCTCGCTGCCAGTTGGCGGGCATGGGGGGCAAGCGCATTGACCAGCCTGCGAAGCTGGGACGGCGCAAAACCTGAGAAAGAGCTCGAAGTGGACAGTCATCTGGGAGACTCAAAGCAAGCAATATCCAAGGGAATGGCTTCGGTCAGTCTGCTCAAAGAAGCTCTGGAGATCATAGAGAAATGCTACGCTCTCGAACAGACGGCTGTTGCCAGAAGAACGCCGGGTTCGACACAGGTTGCCGTGAACCCTGTGCAGGCACGCAAGCTCGAACAGGCCAATAAATACGCCAAACACTTAGGTGAAGACCGGCGGCTGCTCATATACGGGATCGACACAATGGCTTTGATGACGCTTATGGTGCAGTATCATCAGGCGCTTTATGATGGTGACAGAGAACTGTCCGAATCCACCTGGCGAAGAATAGAGAGTGTGTCGAAGAACCTCGACTCTTACTATATTCCCATCAGGTATGACGAGTCCGGCCCTGGGTTCGAGAGTCTGGACGCCCTAACGCGCACGCAGCTCAGGGAGCTGATATACCGTTGTATGAAACACAGAGGTGTGTGAGCCATTACCAGCGGAGAATTATTATATGGTCCCCGGGTTTGACTCCGACAGGTTTGACCACGCAGAAAGGACCGCTGCGCTCGACATGGAATTGTGCGGCTGAGCCGTCTACCAGGATTTCGCGTGGTTCATTACGCACTATAAAAGCTGTCTTCTGACCTGTCGTAAGGACGATCTCAGCCCGTCCCGCACCGGCTGCTATGGATTTTATATGGACTGCTTGTACGACATCGTATAGTTTTGCTGTCTTGTTGGTCCACTTATAGGTTCTCATAGATGATGGAGGCATCTTCAGTTCTACTTTAGAGTCTCTTACCAGCCGCTGCTCAAGGACATCCCAGTATGTATACGGCGGGCGGTGTACGGACAAATCAGCGGTATTATCCGAGAAATTGACTGCAAGGATATATCCATCCCTGGTGCCGTTCCATAGAACCATGTTATCGTCTGAGGATGTTACCGGTGATAGAAACGCTTTGTGTGCATGGAGCGCATACCGAATGATCCGTGCTACTATTGGTGCAGCCGAATGTGAATCCAGCCCGCAGAAGAACCCCAGTGAACTTCCCGAAGACCACTTCGTGATAACCGGGCGGTCATTGGAGTCAGAATACATCACGTTATTATGTGAACCAAAAATCCTCCGAGAATTGGCTATGCCCGCTTCATCCAGTTCGATTTCATCCGGCGGCAGCGCGGAATGATCACAATAGCGGCGTTTTAATATTACCTTGTTGCCTTTTTCGGTATTGATAGTATATGGAGATTCCTGCTTTATACCTAGCTTGTCCAATAAGCCGGGGAAAGATTCCGAAATCGGTTGAAGGCCCGGTTTATCGGGATCGGCTGAAAATCCTGTTCCGCTTCCAATTATGACAATCGACCTGCCGGGAGCATCTGTCCACCATCGTTCAAGAAAATCTATCTGCAATTTGGTGAGCGGGAAATGTTCTTCCAGCAGGAGAATACTGACCTGCGGGTTCATGGATAGATTTTCTTCCAGTGCCTCCGCGCACAAGGTAAGCATCGGCTGTTTTTCACAGTACAGAATACGGCGCGCAATCTGCCAGTAAAACTGCCAGACGGTTTTATACGAATACGGCTCGGCGTGCCTCAGCCCGGTCTCCGAGATAACAAATGCTATAGGTGTGCGCTGCAGGCCGGTTCTTTCCAGCATGCGGTTTGACTTTGAAAGAAAATTGCTCCTAATAACAGATTGATCGTTTACCGTACCGGTCCATTTTGCCATCAGTCCGTTCGGTGCGGCGGCTGTGGATGCGAGCAGTGCCTTATCTACAAATTCCTGGGGGATCTGTGATGTGTTCGTCTGCTTTCCACATTCCTTCTCCGTGCTGATCATAGCCATTACCGGCTTTCCGACGCAGTGAGACAAGACTTCCGCATAACAAATGAGCGGCGAGCGCTCCATTTCATCACCGGTACGCAAGTTGCCCGCATATATATCATCCAGATTCAACCGGACTGCCAGAAAGTCCACGTCGGGTAATGCAGCGATCCGTCCGCTTTCGCAGCAGGTGCTTAATGTGCCTTCATGGGCAATCTCTGCATCCGGGGTAAACATCCTGGGCATAACGCCGACTTGTTCTGCACCCACACTCTTTGCATGGCTTGAAAGGTCCCTGCAGAAATCGATCAGAACGTCGGCTTTCAGTTGCTGTAACTTAAGATATTCCGGTGTTTCCGATCTTTCTTTCGGATAACTCACATCAGGATACGCACTGAGGAATCTTTCATAGAATCTGTCCATCGTGCCGGGGATGTCTATGCATTGCATTGGGTCAGCAAAGATTACACAGGTATAACCGTAATCCTGGACAAACAGCCGGGTTAATTCCTTTAGATAGTTTCTCCAGTCTGTCGATGCAAGAGACGCATGAAAACAATTATCACTTAATCTTGCGGGACTGTTATCCAGGCGATACTGCGCTTCAGTTATTCCTACCGCGTCTCCGCAGGATATAATGGAATTGATGTATATGCAAGCCTTATATCCGCGTGACTTTGCTTCCGATGCAAATCTACGGTAAGGTAACAAGAGGCTTTCAGTGACATCCTTGAGTGGAATAGAGCAGTATGAGTTACATGCAATATCGAAATTTAGTCGCTCTACATCCAAAAAATACTGCTGCAGCCCGGCTAAGTCGGCGACCTCATATGGGCCGGTAGGCAGTGCGTTCATTATATAGTCCCCAAGAATCGTACCCGGATGGGTTTTGCTGCGGTTTTGTGAAAGCTATCACTGCAGATATATCGACATGTAAACTTCTCCTACTACTCGAAAATCTGCTTAATACTGTAAGAGTATCTTGTGAATAGCCTGTCAAAATGAAACCATCTCGATCTGTAATTGTGTAGTCAGACGGTTTCTATGCGGACATTATAGCAGTCAGACATATTAATGTCCAGCATAATAGCGGCAAATTGATGGAAAATTTACGACGTGTTTTTAAGGGGAATCAATCATCTGTCATTCGTAATCTCGCCTGTGAAGCCGTAGAGATGGGCTTCCGCTGCGCGGACTGTTACGGTTTTTCCGGCTGTGGCGGATGACAGGGGGAAATTAACGGTCTTGTTTTGCCTGGTGAGTCCGGTCAGCCGGTCTGGGTTTTTGGGACTCCGCCCCTCCACCATTACCTCGAACTCCTGTCCGACCTGTTCGCTATTTATCTCCAGCGTTATTCTGTTCTGTGTCTGGACAACTTCATTCAGCCGGGCATTTTTGATCTTGTAGCTCAACTGATCGGGGAAGGCTGCCGCCGCTGTTCGTTCGATTGCATTGAATGCGAACATGAATGCGCTGTCGAACCTGATTTCTTCTATTAACTTAAGTGTATTATTGAACGCATCCTCAGTCTCGCCAGGGAAGCCTACGAGAATATCAGTAGTTATTGCCGCCTCAGGTACGGCGCTTCGGAGCGTTTCTACCCGTTCTTTGTAGTGTTCGACTGTATAACCGCGCTTCATACGTCGGAGTGTTTCGTTATCCCCGGCTTGTATGGGCAGGTGGATATGCTCGCAGACCTTGGGTACATCGGCTATCGCCCGGATCAGCTTGTCGGACAGGTCCTTTGGATGACTCGTGGTAAACCTGATGCGTTCGATGCCGTCAACGTCATTAAGCGCAGCCAGGAGGTCGGCAAAGTCCGCGCTGGGCTTGCCAGGTGCAGCATAACTGTTCACATTTTGCCCGAGAAGTGTGATTTCACAGCAGCCGGAATCAGCAAGAAACCGCACCTCATCAACGATCTCACTTAATGGGCGGCTTCTTTCCTTGCCCCGGACGTATGGAACGATGCAGTATGCACAGAAGTTATCGCAGCCATAAGTGACGGGGACGAATGTTTTTAGGCCGATAGGCCCTTCTCTAAGCGTTCTTTTGGGGAGGGTGGGGGAGTCTGCTGCGGCTCTCGGCAGTTCCAGCGCCGAAAGCGGCTGACGCGAGCGGATCACGCTGCAGATCATCTCCGGTATCTGCTCTATTTGCCCTGTACCGACAATCATGTCCACATAAGGCGCTGATTGTCGGATTTTACCCGCTTGCCGCTGTGCCATGCAGCCGCAGACTCCGATTATCAGGTCCGGGTTTTCCTTTTTGATCTCGCGAAGCTCGCCGAGCTTGCTCTTGGCCTTCTGCTCCGGCTTTGCGCGGACTGAACAGGTGTTTAACATTATGACATCAGCCTTTGTCAGGTCGCTCGTCGGCTGGTAGCCCATCTTTATGAGCAGGCTCGCGATCTGGGCGGAGTCGTCTTCGTTCATCTGGCAGCCCCAGGTGAAGACGGTGAAGGAAGGAGAGTCGAGTGTCAAAGAAAAACCTCAGGAATAGACAAATATCAGTGCTATTAACGTAACAATATTATCATAATAACCGCGAAGCAGCAAATGAAAGTTAAGAGTTCAGAGTTGATGAGGATAACGTCATTCCGAACTACCACAACGTCATTCCGAGCTTGACTCGGAATCCAGGAAGACAATGGACCCTGAATCAAGATACAAGGGTGACGTGCTTGTTGTATCGGGACACCTTGTCCCGATACCTGACCTACAAGTCTCCACCAATCTTATTTCGTGCTTCAAAGAGCTGAAGGTTGACGGCTATGTCCCCTGATGGCTCTTGGCTATCTGCTGGAACTCTCCGGTCTCCATGTAGACTATTCTCTCTGCAACGTTTGTCACATGGTCGGCGATTCGCTCCAGATAGCGGCTGATGAGCACGAAGTGGACAGCCTGTCTGATCAGAGATGGGTCTTTTCTCATGAAATCCATCAGCTCATCAAGCAGCCTGCGGTTTATGTGATCGATGGCGTCATCATCCTCACAGACTTTCAGCGCTTTGTCGATACTGCGTTCCACGAATGCCTGCAGAGCATCCCGAACCATCTTCTTGGTCAGTTCGGCCATCCTCGGAAGATCGACGAGCGGCTTGAAGTAGGTCTCATCCGCAAGCAGCTTTGCGGCGCGGGCTATATCGACCGAGTAATCACCGATTCTCTCAAGGTCCGTTATGATTTTTAGAGCGGTGCTTATTATCCTAAGGTCCTTCGACATCGGCTGCTGCAGCGCAAGAAGTCGTATGCAGGCAACTTCTATATCGAGGTCCATCTGGTCGGCTATATCATCACGATGGATAACTTCATCCGCGAGGTTTTTATCCTGTCTGACGAGCGCCTGCATTGCGGAGTCGAGCATTCCCTCAACAAAGCTTCCCATCTTGAGGACCTGCTGTTCCAGATCATTCAGTTGCGCATCGAATGTTTTTCTGATCGTTGTGTGGTCCATATATCTAGAACTCGCCTTTCATAATCAGCCGAAACGGCCTCTTATATAATCATCAGTGCGTTTATCGTAAGGTTTTTCGAATATCTGTGCGGTGTTGTCGATCTCGACAAGCTCGCCTGAGAGGAAGAACCCTGTCCGTTGCGATACACGTGATGCCTGATACATATTGTGTGTGACCAGGACGACCGTATAACGCTGTTTCAGTTCTACCATCAGCTCTTCGATCTTGAACGTAGAAATCGGGTCGAGCGCCGATGCAGGTTCGTCCATAAGTACGACATCAGGCTCGACAGCGAGTACACGCGCGATACAAAGCCGCTGCTGCTGCCCGCCGGAGAGGTCAAACGCCGATTTCTTCAGCTTGTCCTTTACTTCGTTCCACAGCGCGGCGGATTTTAGAGTGTCTTCCACTATTTCTTCGAGTTTCGACCTGTCCCGCAGCCCATGCATCCTGGGACCGTAGGCGACGTTGTCAAAAATTGACATAGGGAACGGGTTCGGCCGTTGAAATACCATCCCGACCTGTTTTCTAAGCATTACCACGTCTATATCCGGGCTATAAATGTTCGTATCGTCGATGAACACGGAACCGACGGTCCTTGCGGATGGTATCAGGTCGTTCATCCGATTGAGCGAACGGAGGAATGTCGATTTTCCGCAGCCTGACGGGCCTATAAGTGCAGTTATTTCCTTCTCGTAGATGTCCACGTTGATGTTCTTGAGCGCCTTGAGATCACCATAGAAAAGACTCAAGTCTTGCGCCCTGAGCTTAACCCGCTTATTGTTCGGATTGTGTATGTTTTTCCCCTCAACGGAAGGCATCGACTTCTCCTCCACATTGGTAAGTGGCATGTGTATCTCCTTTTTTTAGAGCCGTAAGCTTTTAATCACGAAAGAACGAAATAGGAGAAACACGAAATAGGGAATAGGAATACGTCATTCCGAGCTTGACTCGGAATCCAGGAAAAAGAATGGGCCCTGAATCAAGTTCAGGGTGACGTGCTATATTTCCTGATGCTTCGGGACCGCTTTTCGTCCCGAAGCACGATTATCCACCTATTTGCCGTTGTTTCGGGACACCCTTGTCCCGAAATCCGCCTATCGATTCTCCATCAATCCACTTTCTCCCTTTCGGGTAGTGGCATTAACTAACTTGGCGGTGGCCTGTAGGATACCAGTTCCCGCATTGTCCATATATGATCTGTAAGTCCTGCAGCCATTGCCGGTGTTCGATTTTGCCATTTTCGTCGCCCTC
>JBDKUN010000045.1:0-10598 GCA_039679675.1 Armatimonadota bacterium | reverse complement strand
TCGTCCATTTTTCCTCCTTTTCAGAAACTTTGTGCGGTTCCTGAAAAAGAATGATGGACGACTCCTGTATATGTCAAACTCTGGGAGTCTCCCCGGCATAGCCGGGGGTTTACCTTTTTCAATTAGTATGCTTCGGGACCGCAGTTCGTCCCGAAGCACGAGTCTCCACTAATCCCACTTTCGCGTTTTTCGTGCTTCTTCGCGCACTTCGCGATTCGACCAGATGAATAGAAACGGATTATCTGCTCCATCGAATGCGAAGCTCTATTTTTGGCATTTCCACTCCGACCTCAAAATAGAATATACAAGCTGATCATAGCGGTTTCCATCGATCCAGTAGTGCTCTCTATGCCTTCCGTCCAATTTGAAACCGTATTTCTCTAACAACCTGACGGAAGCGGTGTTGTTCGATGATGTAGTCGCATAGAGCTTGTTCAGCCCGTATTTTTCGTCCGTAAATGATACTTCCAGGAACTTAGGCAGCATAATGCTCCCTAAACCGTTCCCTCTGTTCTGCTCCGGCATATAATATCCGAACTCGGCGCTGCGGTTTCTTGGGTTATAGTCGAACGATCTGATCTTCCCCAGGGGCATGGCGTGATTATCTGCCACCAATACATAATACGACCCGGTGGTACTTGAGATAGCGCGCCTCATCTTGTCTATGTACGCGCTTTCCGTGAGCTTCACTGATACGGGCCGACAGGTATAGAACTCCATGTGCTTTTCAGCAGCATTCCACCTGTACAGCTCCGCTAAATGCTCATCTCTCAGTAGGATGAGCTGGTATTGGTCAGAATTCACGAGTCAAAGGCACCTTTCTGCAAAAATATAGTTCTAGGGAATCGGAGCACTTATGTTGGTGGTGCCTAGTGTCACTCTGAGGTGCTCCAGAATACTGTCTTTATCGTCTTTTCCAATCCACCGGTAGAGCGCTACCTGCAGTAAATAATAGCCCACCAACGCAATCGGCATAAGGATTAAGTACCGGCCAACTATATTTCCCGAAGCCCGGCCGAAATTTATCTGCACGGCCATAATCAGCAACCAGCCAAGCACGCCAAGTACGCAAAAAAACGGCAGGAGAATCTTCGAGTACGTAGCCATGTCGAATTTGCCTATTATCCTGGTCCCATACCCGCTCGGATCTTCAATTAATTCACCGTAAAACACCATAGCAAAATAGGCGTTGTAGCGGCTGTATCTGCGTTTTTTTAGCTGAATTTTCCGCCCATTGATCTTCCCGATTATATCCGAGTTATTCCCACTCAACATTGAAGTTATGGTGAATAGGGCAGCTGCCGGTGTAAGCACCGAGTTTTTAAGCCGCATCAGCGATTCATCCACACTCAGATTCGTATGAAGCTCTATTCTTTCCATTTTTGCCCGGACTCCTTCATTAAATTAGCAGGGTAACGTCTAAATATTGTTAGACGTATGACCAGACAATTCCTTCAACACTTTGGAAAACACAGGCCGTACATAAAAAAGGGGCGGCCAGTTGGCCGCCCCTTCGTTTTCTTAACTCTACTGTCCTTCTTCCTCAGGCTTATCCGTCTTCGGAATGCGGGCTATGCTTGCCACCCGGTCCCAATCGACCAGGTTTATCAGCTTAACTCCCTGAGTGCTTCGCCCGCAGGAGCGTATCTCCTTTACGGGACACTTCATAACTATACCGTGGGAGGTAATGGTGATCACCTTATCGGTCTCATCCACCACCGCCACATCTACTATCTTGCCGGTCTTCTCGGTCAGCTTCATCGTGATCAGCCCTTTGCCGCCTCTTGTCTGCTTGCGGTAGCTGTCCACCGTCGTCCGCTTGCCGAATCCAAGCTCCGTTGCTACCAGAAGCTCGCACTTCGGCCGGACCAGCGTCATTCCGACGACCTTGTCATCATCAACCAGATGGATACCACGGACTCCACCAGCCGCGCGGCCAGCAGACCTCAGGTTCGACTCATGGAAGCGGATCGACATACCGTTTCGCGTGACGAGGATGATCTCGTCATTCCCGCGAGTAATGCTGACCCACTTGAGTTCATCGCCTTCTTCAAGATCGAACGCTCTGAGCCCGTTCGATCTCAGGTTGTGGAACTCCTGGAGCGATGTCTTCTTCACTTCGCCCATCTCAGTCGCCATGACGAGAGAACCTTCGCCGTCCATCACCTTTACAGGCAGTGTCGCTGTTATGGTGTCTCCCGGCTCTATCGAGATCAGGTTGATGATGGCTGTTCCCATCGCCTGCCTGCTCGTCTGAGGGACTTCATACGCCTTCAGCCGGTAGACCCGGCCTCTATTCGTGAAAAAGAGGATGTAATGATGCGTCGTAGCTAAGAATAGCTGCTTGACGTTGTCCTCTTCCTTGGTATTTGCTCCGATTATCCCCTTGCCGCCGCGCTTCTGGCTGCGATAGGTGTCTATCGGCACTCGTTTTATATAACCATCACGTGTAATCGTGATGATTGTCTCTTCGTCAGGAATCAGCTCTTCATCGCCGATCTCTTCGGCTTCCAACTGAATGATCCTGGTCCTTCTCTCGTCACCGAGCTTGTCTTTGAGGGTCTTCATCTCGTTCTTGATGACGCCAAGGATTTTCAGTCTGTCAGAAAGCAGGTCTTCGTAGTAAGCAATGCGTTTCAGCAGCTCTTTATACTCGGACTCGACCTTCTCCCGCTCAAGAGCTGTGAGCTGTCTCAGCTGCATGGCAAGGATCGCTTCCGCCTGGATGTAGGTAAGAGCGAACCGCGCCATCATCTCCGTCCGGGCGGCTTCGCTGTTCTTCGATGCTCTGATCAGCTTGATGAGCTCGTCCAGCACATCGACTGCGATCCGCAAACCTTCCAGAATATGCGCCCGGTGCCGTGCTCTCTCAAGCTCGTAGCGGGAGCGGCGGGTTACGATCTCGAACCGGTGGTCGATGAACTCCTGCAGCATCTGCTGCAGGTTGAGAATCTTCGGCTGGCCGTCAGCCAGGGAAAGCATGATGATTCCGAAGGTCTGCCGGAGCGCTGTGTGCTTCAGAAGGAAGTTCAGCACCCTCTTCGGGTGGGCGTCTCTCTTCAGCTCGATCACGACCTTCATTCCGGTCCTGTCCGAGTAGTCGTCTATGGCCGAAATGCCGTCCAGCTTCTTCGCACGCACCAAGCCTGCGATGTGCTCCTGAAGTCTCTTCTTGTTTACCTGGTATGGAAGCTCGGTAATGACGATGGCGTTTTTACCATTCTCCTGCGGCTCTATCTGGACCTGAGCCTGCATTATCACCGATCCTGTGCCGGTCTCGTATGCGGAGCGGATTCCGCGCGTTCCCAGAATAAGTCCCGCAGTCGGGAAGTCCGGCCCCTTGATATAATTCATCAGGTCGGATGCCGTTGAATCCGGGTGGTCGATCAAGTGAGTTATGCCGTCAACCAGCTCTGAGAGATTGTGAGGCGGAATGTTCGCTGCCATTGCGACGCCGATACCCGCCGAACCGTTTGCGAGCAAGTTCGGGAACTTGCCCGGAAGAATCGTCGGCTCGTTTCGGGTCTGGTCGTAGTTGGGCATCCAGTCGACCGTATCTTTATCCAGGTCCTCCAGCATCTCCATGGCGAACTGAGAAAGACGCATCTCCGTATAACGCATAGCAGCAGGCGAGTCACCGTCAATCGACCCCATGTTCCCCTGGCCGTCGATCAGCGGATAACGCATATTGAATGTCTGCGCCATCCTGACCATCGTCGGGTAGATGACCTGTTCACCATGTGGATGATAGTTACCAGAAGTGTCACCGGCGATCTTGGCGGATTTTCTATGCTGTGCGTTCGGAGTGAGGTGAAGGTCGTTCATTGCGACGAGTACACGCCGCTGAGATGGTTTCAGTCCATCTCTTACGTCCGGAATCGCTCGAGCAATGTTTACGCTCATTGCATAACGAACGTATGAACCCGTCATCTCGTCTTCGATGTTAACAGGGATTATCTCTCGTGCTATTGTGCTCAAAACTAGAGTATCCTCTCGTAAAGCATTATCCACAGATAATGAGAATAATGCGGACTAGCACATATGTTCTAATAATCGGACGTACATCCGATATGAGTCCGTATGCGGATTTTTCGGGTTTTTACGTGCCCGTACACAACGCACGGCCTACACGGCCGCACGATTAATTATATCAAAAATCGTGCTCAGGGTCAAATTTCGGAGGGGCGAAACAGCCATCAATGGCCCTGAATTAGCCTCCAGCGGCAAACTTGATCCTCTTTACAGTGAACTCTCCGTCCGGGTTGGTAACGGCTATGAGGTCTGCTGCCACGGCTCTGGGTCTGGGGGTCCTTGCCACGTATATTATTGCTGCAGTGATACTCTTTCCGCTCCCCTCAATAAAATAACGGATTCCAGACGCTCCCGTGCTGCCGGGACGTATCCAGGCCGTCCCTTTTATGCTGTCTGCGCCCAATGTATGGTCATGCCCGGAAACTATGACCGGAACCTTGCCGACAAACGCGCTGGCGACGTCCGGCTCATGCACAAGCAGAATATCAGGCGGCTTTGGCAGCCTGGCCATGGCTTTTTTCAGCCCATGCTTAGCGTTTTCGATCTCTTGTGGAGTCGCAAGCAGGTGGCGCGGACCGATTCCCATCGATGCAGGGTCATGCTGCCCCATGATCCGGAGCCCGTCCACTTCCACTACCTGTTCGTCAGGCAAGAAGACTTTACCCGTCCTCCTGAGCGCTGCCACTGTATCGACCGAATCGTGATTTCCACTCACGAACACCTGAGGCACACTGAACCTGGTGGCTTGCTCTGCGATGTTGTTCTCGTATGTCGTCCCAAGGTCGGTCAGGTCACCTGCATTCAGCACAAGATCTACATCGAACAGCCTCGCCAGGTTTTCGGCAAACTCCATACCTATGGGGTTATTATGAAGATCGGATATTGCCAATATCCGCATCTGCTCGCCATGGTCCTCCGTGGAGACCATTCCGCTCAACGTGTTCTCGACCCTATAGATGCTAGTTGCAGCCATCCTGACCCTGTCGTCAAGCTCATCGATCTTGACGATGCCGTCCTGAACAAGTCTCAATGCCCACGGAGTAGCTTTCAGCGCGTTTGTCATCTGGGGGTTTTTGAACGCACTGATGTTGTAAGTCGCCATAATAACTGCGAGGTTTATGGCGATGAAGGCCGCGCCTGATATTCCACCGATGATAATGAACTTGGATTTCCGCCCTACCCTGAGCAGAAAGACTGCGGCTGCCCCACCGGCGAAAGCGAAAACGATCAACCTGATTCCGAAACCGACTGCGGCGGCTTGTGCCTCTTGTTTGACCCGTTCTATAAGGTTCCTTCCGTTCGGCAGCTTGATCAATGTGTTTCTTAGTTCATTAATTCTTGCTTCCTCGACCCCGACCTGGATCGCCATGGGGGCTGCGTGAGTCCTCGCAGTGATTTTGCCGAGCGGAGGAATCGATATACGGGTCTCCCCGCTCATCGCAGGGGCTGCCGTCAGCCTTACATCAAGCGCGCTTATATGGTACACCGGTCTGCAGAAGAGTTCTACTGCAATCACTCCGCCGAGGATTCCGGCGATTATGGAGACAATCCATAAAGCACGTGTATCAGCCAATTTTCTCAATTTATTAACCTCTCGCAGTTTATATACAACTCTCGTGCGGGAAACTCCTTCTACGAGCGGGCACAACGCATCGGTAGAGCCTGTTTGTCAATATATCGTCAACGTTTGCGTCTGCTCGCAACTGGGTATTCTGTGCAGGAGCCACGAAGCGAGCGGCGCTTCAATCGTGGTTGTTGAAAGGGGGTATGCGCCACTTCCAACATTATGTAATTACCGGCTAATGCCATGAAATCGTTCGTATAATTCGGATTTTTGGCTGTCTGATTTTGTGACGGATCACATACTGGTTACAGCTAAAAATCCTCCGTAGAGTTTCAGAAGGCTGAAACGTTATAGATTTTCGTCGCCGCAGCATACTGCGGCAATTCCATGCTACACAAACAAGGAGGGAGCAAAATGCGTTTGACAACACTCCTGCTGGTGTCGATACTCGTTATAGCATGTGCGGGTGTCTATGCTAACGGAATCGGCACGACACCGGAACCAACACCGCCGGTGGGTACAGGACCAATTACGCCGGAAGTGACACCACCGGTAACAACTACACCCATGCCGACGAGTATCACCTCACCGGAGGTCGAGCAGTTCAACCTCAACCTCGTTACAGCGACGTTCGCCGTTGATTCCGCTTCGGTTATCGCGCTTCGACAGGCAGGTTGGGCATGGTCTGATATTTATATGCTTGCGCATATAGCCAACCAGTCCAATCGACCTATCCTTGAGGTTGCAAATCTCCGAAGCCAGGGGCTGTCTTACTCCAATATCGGCCAGCACTATAACATGACGATGGCGCAGTTGATCACGCCGTCGGTCGTTCAGACACGAGTGGCCGGATTCGTCGGCGAATACGGTTATCAGCCGATATACTACAGGACCGATCTCTGGGGGAACCCTGTCCTTACGAGATACGATGCCGAAAGGCTTTCCAGGATGGGTTATAGTTGGCAAAACATCGCCATTGCAGCCAACATCTCAGCGGAGACCGGAGCAAGCATGAGTGATATTCTGTCGTGGGCCGACCGGGGATACACCTGGCAGCAGATTGCACGGCAGTACGGTGTCGATCCCGATAAAGTAATGGATGTAAGCAAGTATCCATTCAGCAGAGAACCCGGTGTATATACAATACCGACGAATCAGTATACGACACCGACGACAACACCGACGATGCAGCCCACTACACCGCCTATGGGCGCAGGGCCGACTACTACTACACCGTCGGGAACGTATCAGACTATACCTCCTCCTGTATATTAGGCCGGAGCTTCATTCTTCTGGAATGAAGCCTGACGAAGCATTATCGCGAAAACGTGGATAATGCGGGCTGACAGCGAGGATTAGAGCTGCCCGGTGCGTTTGACCGGGCAAGCTTCGCTTGCTCTGACGGGGGACGAGGGTTCCGATCCTTGTTCCCCGTTTTCGCGTCCACCCAAATATATGAGCGCCACAAGCACCCATACATAGATAAACGCAGTTGCTGCCGCTACCACGCCGGAATCATTAAAAAGAAGCGCTGCAACAGTGCCGACAGTCGCGGCAATTACTCCTGCCTGTATGTGCGGAATCTTTCTGAGCCGCATAATCACATCCCTGTTTCTGACAAAAATCAGCGTAATAACCGCCGCTACGGAGACTATAAGCAATTTGCTCCAGGTGCTGTTTTTGAGCAGCATCAGGTTCATAGCCAATTTGCGCTCAATGATTATCCCCATTTCGCCTACCCCGCCTGTCGCAATCAGGTGGACAGCTTTCCCGATGTGAGACTGTGACGAGCCGGGAATCAAAGAGTCAATGGCCGCCAGTATTCCAAGCGCTCCAACCACGGATACACAGACTGCGATGATGCGTTTTTTGTCGATCCCCTTCCCTCTCCAGAGAATCAGCCCGGCGACTGCGGCAGGCATGGCGGACATCGCGCCGCCTGCGTTGGCCCCAAGACGAGGAAGCCCTATAGCAATCACTACCGCACAGAGCGCTACGGTAAGGATCGACATTCTGAGAGTTCTTTTGCCTCCCGATGCCGCAAGAAACCCCGCACCGATCATCGCAGCCCCTACCAGGCTCCCCATGTGCTCGTTACCTATCCCGTAATACCTGGCTCCATCTACCGGAGTATAGCTCAGTATGGAATCACGAAGCAATACAGCTCCCCGCACAAAATCGACCATTATAGTGATAACTACCGCCCAACAGATACAGCCGAATGCTTTTAACGGAGAGCGGATTATAAGCCGTGCTGCACACAGTATTGCCGCAACCAAGCCGGTCAGGACCGCCAGAGACCCCAAAATCCCAAAGTCAGCAACTGCAGGCAGCCACAAAACAGCGAGCATCAGCGAAGCAGGGAGAATAAGAGCCCACGAAGCCCAGCGGGGCGCGGCCTGCCCGATCTTCAGAATATAAATCGAGAGCAGCAAAACATACACTACAAGAAATACTGCTATACCGCGCATCATCGGCTGGCGCTGTATCTGCAGCATGATGTGTTTGTTCGTATCAATCAGGCTGTTTTCGGTCCCCTTACAGACCATAGCCGGGCTGCCGACAAACGAATATGGCGGTTCAATATTAAAAAATTTCAGGATAGAAGCTGCAATATCGGCGTTAGTAATGATCCCTGGCCGGTGTGTCGAACCGGACAAAAGCAAACCATGCCCGATACCGCCTCCCGCAATGATGACAGGCGGCAGAAAATCGAAATTATCTATAGCCAGCGGAGAGGGATTAGTCGAAACGAGAATGATACGGTCCCGTGACAGGTCAAGGTTCTGCATCAGGCCGCCCACGATCTTATCAGCGGACACCAGCGCCAGCCGCTGGTGTTTCTCACCCTGTATGTCCACACAGTGCTGTGCGTAACTTGCGGCTCTTGCCGTGTCCCCGGCATCCACGACTATAAAATCGGCATGGCTTAGGGCTGACCGGGACGCATTTACAAGCGCGCCTGCATCGGTGCGGATCCCGTAGGGGGCAGAAGGGTCGTGCAGGATCATCTTCACCCCGACATCGCCATAGTCGATGATCCCATTGGGGTCGGCTGCGATAAGGGCGGCTTCTCTGCGCGGTTCCTGCGATGTATCGCTGTTTCCCACTGCCGCAGTCTTCAGTCCGGCTTTCCTGAGTGCGCCGCCGAGCGCTCCGGGCTCGATGGGGTATCTCGCGTCTTCATTGATAAACCTAAGTCGGTTCATGCCGAGGTGCAGCACCTCAGCATGCGATGGAGATATGCCGTAAAGACTTTCATAGAGCTGGCTCACCGGCCGCCCGTCGATTATTTCCGATATATTGTGGGCTTTTCTTGCATCCGTAGAGGCTGCCATCCTCGTTCCGGCACCGATGGTCGCGCATCCACCTTCCATTGAGTAACGCCCGACCTCAGTGTCATCAGAAAATGATCTGGTGCTTGCCGGACGGGCATTCATAACCCCTATTGCCCCTTTTTCGGCGAGCGATGAAATATTGTGAAGCTCCGGGGCTGCGATTCCATCCAGAGAAACACCGCCCATTACGACCAGTACCAGCTTTCCTCCGGCGGCTGTAGCTCCTGAAACGGCAGTTATGAACACCAAAACGGCTAATGTGATTATACTGCGGCGCAAAGATATACCTCTTTTGTATCAGCGATCATTTTTTCTACCGAAAACTCTTCTTCTGCGTAGCGGCGGGCCGATTGGCTGAGTCTCGATACCAGATCGGGCGAGTCCAGCACGGACACTATCCCTTCGGCAAGCGCTTTCGGATCGGCAGGCGGTACCAGAACCCCGGTGTCCCCGTCTCTTAATGTATCGGCAAGCCCGCCGACAGAAGATGCGACTACCGGCTTTTTCGACGCCATTGCTTCGATCAAAATCAGCGGATGTCCCTCCGAAAGAGACGGGATAGCAACGACATCCGCCGCCGCGAGAAGCTGCGGCACATCGCGCCGATGACCGAGGAAGACAACCCGTCCATCCGCGGCCCTTTCCGCCAGTTCCGCAAGCGTCTGCCTGTCCGGGCCGTCGCCTGCGATCAGCACCTTAACATTCGGGTGCCGTTCAGCAATGATCGGGACAGCGCGAACAAGTGTCTCGATACCCTTCACCGCCGTCAGCCTTGCGACGGTAAGTATTACTTCCGATGCGGCATCTATTCCCAGCTCATCAACTGTATTTTTTGCGTCCCTTTCGACGTTTCCATAGCCCGACAGATCGATCCCGTTCGGAATAACTTTGATCTTTTGATCTTCGACCCCTGCTGCGACCAGAGAAGCCTTGAGACTTGGGGATACCGCGATCATCCGGTTCGAAGCCCTGCCTGCAAACTTGATCAGGATTTTTGCCGGTTTTGGTGCATTTGCAGGAAAAAGGTTATGGCCTGTGATAACGAGGCCTGTTCCAAAGAGCTTGGAGCAGATGATACCGGGCAAAACGGCTTTATAACCGTGGCAATGGATGATATCCGGCTTTTCGCGTCTCACGTGGCCTGCGAGCCGGTACAACTGCGGAATATAGCCTATCCCAGCTCCGTCGCCGATGTCGAACGGCACAAAATCTATGCTTTGCAGGAGTCCGTCAGGAAGCGATTGATAAAACTCAGGAGAAGCCGCGAGTATGTGTTTGAACTGTCCGCGAAGCCCTGATAAAAGTTCAATCACATGCCTGCGTATTCCGCCCTCGGCGCGCCTGACTATATGGAAAATCCTGAGGGATTTGTCTTCAATCACGCCAGATTCTACCATGACCGTATTACTCAGTCAAACGTGAAAAGGTTCATGGACAGAATAAAAGAACGCTGATAGAAAAGCGGCGTCAAGCTGCCACAATCCAAATCCCTCTTCCCTATTTCGTGTTTTCGGGTAGTGGCGTTAGTCCACTTGAAGTGGACTGTACCCATTTTCCCGGACACCTTGCTAGCGAGTATTATAGAGCTAATGAGGTGAGTTATGAATCGAAGGAAATACACGAGCGAGTTCAAGATGGAAGCTGTGCGTCTGGCACAGCGTGAG
>JBDKUN010000044.1:0-31653 GCA_039679675.1 Armatimonadota bacterium | reverse complement strand
TCACATCAGAAATGAATTGGGCAAGCTGTTTACCGAGTTGGCTCGACACAAGGAGTCATGCATCGAGACGGGAAGTCTGCAGCTTGACCACGTGCATATGCTGATCAGCATACCGCCCAAATATAGTGTTGCACAGGTGATAGGCTATATCAAAGGCAAGAGCGCCATACATATTGCACGGACTTATGCTGGCAAGAAAAAGAACTTCACCGGTGAGCAATTTTGGGCTCGTGGATATTTTGTATCCGCAATTGGCAAAGGCGAGAAGATGATCCAAGAGTATATCCGCAAACAAGAGGCGGAAGACAAACGGATCGACCAACTTAAGTTGTGCTGATGCCGCCTTGGGCGGCTCATAATATATAAGTTGTACCTTAAGGGAATTGATTTGTGAATATTGGAACATCAGTGTCAGTCATTGTGACATCATTGAAGTCATATGCAAAGAAAGTGGAATCCTCGCCACTGCGATATCGGCTTGCCAAAGGTGTTGTATGGCTGTTTGTGGGTTCAATGGTTGTTCGTGCGTTAGGCTTAGTATCTTCCATGTGTATTGCTAGAATGTTGGGGAAGACTGGCTTTGGAGAACTTGGTGTTATACAGAGTACCCTAGGTGCCTTTGGTTTATTTGCTGGATTTGGCCTAGGTACTACTGCAACGAAATATATTGCACAGTTTCGAGCATTGCACCCCCAAAGGACGGGGCGAATTATTGGATTATCCACATCTGTGGCGGTAGCATCTGGAACTATTGTTGCATCTATACTCATTATAATGGCACCGTGGCTTGCAGAGCATACTCTAGCTGCCCCACACTTAGCCGGTTTAATTAGAATAGGCTCAATCTATATGGTAATTACGGCTATAAATGGTGCTCAAGATGGTGTTTTAGCTGGTTTTGAGGCGTTTAGAGCAATTGCAACTCGAAATTTCTGGGCTGGAATTATTACATTCCCAATGGTAGTCCTGGGAGTATATTTTTATGATGTTTCGGGTGCGGTATGGGCGCTGGTATTAGGAGCATCCGTAAATTACATCTTAAATCATAGAGCTATCTGCTACGAATCAAAAAAAGCTTGCATACCAATAGTTCTTAAAGGATGCCTGACTGAGTGGCCTATTTTATGGCAATTTTCACTTCCATCTGTTTTAACGGGTTCGCTTGTCGGTCCAGTCATGTGGATATGCAATGCAATGCTGGTTCATCAGCACAATGGTTATAGCGAGATGGGAATTCTCAATGCTGCAAATCAATGGAAATCTGCTACTATATTAATTCCTTCACTTTTATGCAATGTAGCTATACCTGTACTTTCTGAACGGGATGGTGTGGGGGATTATGCCAGTATTAAGCGTGTTGTGTATAAAATGCTCCAAATGTTAATTATTGGTTCATTACCTATAATGTTCATTATTTGTGTTATGAGCCCATTCATTATGGCCAGCTACGGATCAGGATTTCGAGATAAGTGGTTGGTTTTTGTATGCCTACAAATCGCTGTAATGTTACAGATTACACAAGCACCTACTGTAAAGTTTCTAGAGTCTACCGGAAGAGTATGGATTCATTTTATTATGAATGTCGGCCAAAGCATTTGCCTGATATTTATCACTGCGCTGTTAATACAGTATGGTGCTCTGGGGTTAGCAATAGGGCAGTTAGCATCATTTGTAGTTCATGGCATATGGCTATGGACATATACGATCATTGCATTAAACCATTTATCTTTAGTCAAAACCTTGGACGCTAGGTTGGAAAGGTGGTCCGTAAAATAAAAGCTAACCTTGATCAGCTTTACTACCTTTCTACTTTGGTCGAGCATGGTAAGTATATACGATCAAAATCTAACTTCGGTGCGAGTTGCTTATGCCTACGGTTGCTGTGATATTACTTAATTGGAATGGTGGAAACCTTACTATCTCGTGCATTAAATCGCTGATAGCGGGAAGCAGAAGACCTGACTTGATTGTAGTAGTAGACAATGCATCAGAAGATAAATCAACTGATCAGATTGCTGAAAGCTTTCCAGATATTAGACTGATTCATAATAGTGTGAACCTTGGGTTTGCAGGTGGTAATAATGTGGCTATCGAGCAAGCCATTGCAGAAGAATATGATTATATTTGGCTTCTGAATAATGACACTGAAGTAGCATTTGATTGTCTTGAGTCACTACTTTGCTATATGGAATCTACTCCTGAAGTGGCAGCATGCTGCGGAAAGATTCTTTACTATGGTTATAGGAAGACCATATGGTACGCCGGTGCGAGAATAGACTGGTGGAATTTGAACAGTCAGCATATAGGAGCGATGCAAGAGGATCATGGGCAATATGACAACATATCTCAGGTACATTTCCTGACAGGTTGTTGCATGTTTGTGCGTCAGACGTCATTCAAGAGCGTTGGGCTGTTTGACGAACGTTTCTTTGCTTATTCTGAGGATCTAGATTGGTCTATTAGGGCCGTTAAGCAGGGACTAAAGTTGGCTTATGTTCCAGATGCAGTGTTATTGCACAAGGTATCAGCCAGCATAAAGAAAACTCGGTCACGGACAACAAAAGGTTCTTCTTCGCCTTTTGCGATATATCTAAGTATTAGGAACCATTTTTTCATCATTAGAAAGCACGCGACCCATCTTCCTCATTTTTTGTATGCAGCTGTTAATGCAATAGCCAAAGCAATAGTTTATGCAGCAGGACTAGTAATACTTGGAAGATGGGATAAGCTCAAAAGCGTGTTGAATGCTTTGTATGATGGGCTGGCATTGAGAGTTCGATAATAATGTATGTTTAGCTGGAATAGCTATCAGATTTATATTACATAATACTCTTCAATTATCATTGTCTTCTACGGGATATTCTTAATGATACATTTGATACATAACGACAATCATTTGTTATACCAAAAAATATATATCAATCGCATACAGTGCGCTTGGTATAGATCCTATTGGTATATGTTGTGTATTTTTACGTCTACAATGGTTGCTATCTTGTCTGGAATCATTGTTGGTGCACCTGCGTCGTACATTATTGCTCAATTACTACTTGGATTAAGTGTTCATGTTTCATTTGGTCTATTGTCAAACAGACCATTATTTAATCCGGTTCAAGCCACGGTAGTAGTATTTTACTGGTGGTTTGGCGTAGCACCAACAATATCAGGGCTTTTTAAGCATTCTATTGGTCGAGCTGAGGAAGCATTATCAGCACAGGCGTGTGGCGTTGAAGCAATATTCATTGTTGTACTGGGACTACCACTGTATGCGATTGCATCAGATTTTGCATTATCAAGATTGCGAAAAGTGGGATGGAGCGCAAGGTTTCTTTTACCAAGCGGAAAAGTGTATAAAGTTCGAACCGTCTTATGTTTTGCTGGACTTAGTCTTATCTCAACTCTACTGCTGTCGATGCTTAACTTTCTTGGTATTAGAGGCATGGAAACAACTTCATATCTTGGTGGTATCCGCACAACTATATGGTGGGTTGGCATTATAGCAAATGTCGCAGCTATATCGTCATTTGCTAATTCTGCATTAATGGTAGCTTTAGTTCAACCGAAATATTCTGTACCTCGATCCATAAAATGGCTTTCCGCAGTTGTGTTGCTCCAGAGTGTATTATCAGCTGTGAGTAGTGGCTCAAAAGCCGGATTTTTCCATTTGGCTCTTTATGCATTATTTGCTTATGTGTCGGTAAGGCAACGCATACCGTGGGTTATTTTGATCGCGATGCTGTGTTTGTATTTGTTTGTAGTAGAACCGTTTGTTACCTATGCTAGACATGAATCCGAGCTAGCTAATATATCAACTGTGAGTGAGCGACAAAGTATTTTTAAGAGGGTTGCCAGAGAGGGCATCTATGTGCAGCATAAATCTTTGAGTGATCTCAACGTTGAATCTTTATTTAGAGGTATATATCCTCTTGCAGGAGAGATAACTCGGGAATCCTCAAGCTTTGAGGGTGAGTGGAAAGGATACACAATTTCTTGGGGCATAAGCTCGTTGTTACCTAGAGTCCTGAACCCCGAGAAACGTGATATGAACATCGGGAATTTTTTCTATAGGACAGTGTATGCTAGGGTATATATGACTCCTACTACGAGTGACACTAACAATGTGAGTATCTCAATACCATTTGAGGTTGTCGGCAATTACGGCTGGATATCTGGTGTATTGTCGTTTGCCTTGCTTGGCATCGTGTGGTCATCTGTGGTAGGTTGGTTCCTAACTCCTGCACGCTTATCTTCTCATCCTTTGGTACCAATGTTTATTAGCTTAACTTTAGGATTTGAACAACCGATTGGCCACTGGTTGGCTGCACTGCGTGGACTTATCATTCCAGTGTTTATTCTTTGGCTTGTTTCAAGGCGATTAGGTGGCAGATTATAGATAGCCAGTTGTAGCCATAATCTGGGATTACTTTAATAGAATGTGGATTATTTATGGATTAATGCAGTCAAAGACTGTATTGCTCATATTATGATTTGTAGGTTCAAAACCAGTAAAATGCGTCGGAGAGTCAACTGATACATGCATATCGCATATTTCTGCAGAAAACCTGCTGAAGCTCAAATCAGTCTAGAACGTGTATTCAAATCTGTTCGTAATGCAATGCCAGAATTGGTCAAGTGTTCGGCCTTTCAGTGTAAGCATAACGGGACATCGCCAAGTACAATAATGTTGAATATACTTGATGCACATAATCACCAAGGCGATGTTAATCATATTACGGGGGATATTCACTACCTGGCTTTAGGTCTTGATGGTAGAAGAACCATTTTGACTATACACGACTGTAGATCCTTGATTCGGTTGACTGGTCTTAAAAGAAGGTTATTTCAACTCTTGTGGTATGATCAGCCTATGAAGCGGTGCAGGATTATCACCACAATTTCCAGATTTACTGCTAATGAATTGATAGAGTTTGCCCCATGGATCAAAAATAGAGTTCGCGTTATTTATAATCCGATCGGGGATGCCTTTCAGCCCGCTCCTAAGGAGTTCAATACAGATAGGCCTGTCATACTGCAAGTTGGTACAGGGCACAACAAGAATCTTATAAGAGTAGCACAAGCACTCAAAGGTATCAGGTGTCATCTTGAGATTGTCGGACGGTTATCCACAGCACAAAAGGAGACACTCTGTGTTAATGGCATTAATTACTCTAGCTCACATGGCTTGTCAGATGATGATATCGTAAACAAATATAGGCATTCGGATATAGTGGTTTTTACGTCAACATATGAAGGATTTGGCATGCCCATAATTGAGGCACAGGCGACAGGACGTCCAGTTGTGACGAGCAACATATGTTCTATGCCGGAGGTAGCTGGAAGTGGAGCTTGCTTAGTAGACCCGTATGACGTACTTAGCATAAGGAATGGTATTATGCGAATGACAAATGATCGAACATACAGAGATGAAATGATTGATCATGGTTATGAGAATGTGAAACGGTTTGCTGCTACCAAGATAGCTTTGGAATATGCAGAGTTGTACCAGGCCATTTTATGTTGCATATCTTAATATTTAGGACTCCCGCGCTAAATACAGAAATACCAATGTGTGACGAATTGCATGATCTCATGATGCGGTATGTCAATCATATCAATCTATCATAACAATAATGTGATAACGTGCGAACGGCTATCCAATCATACTAGAATACGCAAGTTCTTTCTACTAGGAGTTATTGCGGCGAACTGCTCCAATGTATAGTGTATACTTACATTAGGAAGTCTGGCGTCACAATATATGCAGCTTTATGTATCACTTGTTATGCAAAGTTGCCAGGTAATGTGTATATTGAGTGTTAATAAACGTTAAGATATGGCTTTGTTATACACATGATTGCACATAAGGTACTTAAGTCAGTAGGTTGCAGCTGCACGACGATTCATTTTATGAGAGATGCTAGATAGAGCTATATAGGTTCACAACAATCTAGGGTTTATTTGGAGAAAACGATAGATGTGTATGAAACGCAAATGCATTTTAGTTATTACAGGTGCTTATCTACCTGGTTACAAAGGTGGTGGCCCCATACGCTCGGTAGCTAATATTGTAGATCATACTGCAGGCATCTATGATTTTCGTATCTTAACGTCAGACCGTGATTTTGGCGATAATGCCCCATATCCTAACATAGTTGCTAATACTTGGCAAAAAGTGGGAAATGCACAGGTCTGTTATTTATCACGCAAGAAGCAATCTTTCAGTGCATTACGTGACCTACTATTATCTTCTTCCTATGATGTTTATTATTTAAACAGTATATTTTCTCCAGTCTTTACACTGAAAATCCTTTTGCTTTATCGCTTAAAACTTATACCGCAAGTCCCAGTTATTCTGGCACCTCGTGGAGAACTATGTCCTGGTGCACTTCAACTAAAAAATCTAAAGAAAACCTTTTTCTTGAGAATTGCCAAGTTGTGTGGATTTTACCGTAACATCACATGGCAAGCGACAGCACCAACTGAAGCGGAAAATATTCGTAGTGCAATTGGAACGGGAGAACATATCGTGATTGCACCTAATCTACCTGCAGTTATTGATGATTACGATCAATATAACCTACTTACTAAAGAACCCGGAGAGTTGAAAATAATATTCTTATCGCGTATAGGGCGCAAAAAGAATTTATATGGAGCAATAGGGTTATTGCGTGGTGTTACAGGACGTGTTATTTTCGATATTTACGGACCACGTGAAGACATGGAATATTGGCGCGAATGCGAAGCGTTGATTACAAAGTTGCCAGATAATCTCATTGTGAGATACTGTGGAGAAGTTCCACATCACACAGTTAAAGAGACTTTTTCCCGTTACCATGTTTTTCTCTTTCCAACATTTTCAGAGAATTTCGGGCACGTTATTCTTGAGGCTATGCAAGCAGGTTGTCTTCCTGTTATTAGTAATCAGACGCCGTGGCATAACCTAGAATGCCAGTGTATAGGTTGGGATATTCCACTCAATGCCACTGATGATTTCTGTAAAGTATTGCAAAAATGTGTTGATATGGACAATGAGGTTTACCAGCATTGGTCAGTGCAAGCTATATCTTTTGCCAAGCATTATAGTATGTGCGACGAGCTTGTGGCTTTAATGCGTCAGTTGTTTGACGTCGCGCTGTCGGAGGAATAATATGTTTTCCAATAAGACTCTTCTCATCACCGGCGGTACCGGCACTTTCGGAAATGCCGTGCTTCGCCGGTTTCTCGAAACTGAAATCGCAGAAATCCGTGTTTTCTCTCGCGACGAGAAGAAACAGGATGATATGCGCAAGTGCTACGCGCATCCCAAGCTTAGGTTCTACATCGGCGATGTGCGGAATGAAACAAGTCTCAATGATGCAATGGCCGGGGTGGATTTTGTATTCCACGCCGCTGCGTTGAAGCAGGTGCCGTCCTGCGAGTTTTTCCCTTTTGAGGCGCTCAAGACCAACTCCATTGGTACAGAGAACATGCTCAATGCTGCTATACGAAACGGTATAAAGCGTGTGATTGTCCTGAGCACGGATAAAGCGGTCTATCCAATCAACGCAATGGGCATCTCAAAGGCAATGATGGAGAAGCTTGCAGTAGCCAAATCACGGGTGGCGGGACCTAGCACTGCCATATGCATCACTCGTTACGGCAATGTGATGGCGAGCCGTGGTTCGGTTATCCCGCTGTTCATCAAGCAGATTCAGGATGGGCTTCCGCTGACGGTTACAGATCCGGACATGACCAGGTTTATGATGACTATAGAAGACGCAGTCGACCTTGTGATCTATGCTTTTCAGCACGGCTGTCCGGGAGATACATTTGTCCAGAAGGCTCCTTCGGCTACAATCGAGGTACTGGCGCTCGCATTGAAGAAGCTGCTGAATGCTGATAATCCGATCCAAGTCATTGGCACACGCCATGGTGAAAAGCAGTATGAAACACTTCTAACCCGTGAAGAATTTGCTGTTGCTGAAGATATGGGAGGCTATTACCGTGTGCCTGCGGATAACCGCGATCTGAACTACTCCCGATATTTCAGTGAAGGTAGAGAAGAAGTCACCAGGCTGACAGATTACAACTCCCACAACACATCCCTGCTCGATGTTGATGGTATGTGTGACCTGCTGATGAAGCTGGAATGCGTCCAGCGTGCTGTTCGAGGTGAAAAAATTGAACCATAGACTGCGCTTGGCTGGACAACTCGTTTGCGGGAGGCAACCGTGAAGGTTCTTGTTACTGGAGCAAATGGTTTTGTGGGGCGAAATCTCTGCGTTGTGCTGGGCCGCCGCGAAGGTCTTGAACTTCTGAGGTATGATGTCAACAATACGCCTGCAGAGTTGGATGCTGCCTTGCAGACTGCGGACGTAATTGTCCATCTGGCAGGGGTGAACAGGCCCCAGTCGCTTGATGAATATCAGTCAGGCAATGCCGGACTCACTCAGGAAATATGCGAAAAACTGGTTGTTGCAGGAAAGGCTCCCAAGATCATCTTGTCCTCTTCAATACAGGCAGAGCTGGATAATCCATATGGTACCAGTAAACTTCAGGCGGAAGCAGCGGTCCGCCGGTATTGTGCAAAAACCGGAGCTTCAGGCATTGTCTACAGGTTTAAGAACCTGTTCGGCAAATGGTGCAGGCCAAACTACAATTCTGTAACCGCCACATTCTGCCATAACATCGCGCACGATCTGCCGGTTCAAATTTCGGACACCTCAAAGGTGATGGAGCTTACCTATATAGATGATGTGGTCTCAAGCATTGTGAAGGAAATCGATTCAGCCAGCGGTTCAGGTTTTATGTTTGCAGCCCAGCTGCCGTCACACAGCATATCCCTTGGAGAATTGGCAGCCACAATCCAGTCATTCAGAGACAGCCGAAAAACGCTGTTGGTGCCGGATTTTGGCGATGAGTTTACCAAACAGCTTTACGCGACGTACCTTTCCTATCTTGATCGAGGCGACTTCGGCTATGGCCTCGATATCAAGACAGACAACCGAGGCTGCCTTGCAGAGTTCGTAAAAGCATCTGGTTTCGGACAGATATTCATTTCCCGCACCAAGCCGGGTATTACAAGGGGAAATCACTATCATCACACCAAAACAGAGAAGTTTTTGGTCGTTGAGGGAGAGGGTGTCATCCGTTTCCGCAAGCTTGGCTGTCAAGATATAGTGGAGTATAATGTCTCCGGCAAGGACTTCAAAGTAGTAGACATCCCGCCAGGATACACGCATTCCATCGAAAATACCGGCAATACGGAGATGGTAACATTGTTCTGGGCGAGTGAAATATTCGATCCTGAACACCCTGAAACGTTCTTTGAGCAAGTTTATCCATCTGAAGAATAGTATCGCTGAGGAGCCTGATTAATGAAAGTAATGACTGTAGTCGGCACACGGCCGGAAATCATACGTTTGTCCCGCGTAATGGCGGCTCTTGATCGCTACGTTGAGCACGTCATCGTCCATACAGGCCAGAACTACGACTACGAGCTGAACCAGGTGTTCTTCGACGACCTCGAAATCCGCAAGCCGGATTATTTCCTTAATGCCGCCGGAGATACGGCATGTGAGACGGTAGGAAATATCATTTCAAAAGTGGATCAGGTTCTTGCTGAGGTGAAACCGGACGCTCTTTTGGTGCTGGGCGATACAAATAGCTGTCTGGCAGCCTATCCGGCTAAACGAAGGAAGATTCCAGTGTTCCACATGGAGGCAGGCAACCGGTGTTTTGACCAGCGAGTGCCGGAAGAGATAAATAGAAAGATTGTAGACCATATCAGCGATATAAATATGCCCTATAGCAGTATTTCCCGCGAATACCTGCTGCGGGAAGGCTTCCCGCCCGATAGAATCATCAAAACCGGCAGCCCAATGTATGAAGTCCTTCATTATTATGGGGCGAAGATTGATGCATCTGATGTAATGGAACGGCTTGGTTTGAAAGAGCAGCAGTACCTTGTAGTAAGTTGCCATAGGGAAGAAAATGTAGATTCCCCAACTCAGTTTGCCAAGTTTGGAAAGCTGTTGAACGGCTTGGCCGAAGCTTATGGCCTGAGGATTGTCGTTTCCACCCATCCAAGGACACGAAAACGCCTGGATGCAGAGGGCGTGAAACTCCACAAATTAGTGGAGTTGATGAAGCCCATGGGATTGTGCGACTATGTGAAGCTGCAGAAACATTCCAAAGCAGTTCTTTCAGACAGTGGAACAATTACTGAGGAGTCTTCTATTCTGAACTTTCCTGCGCTGAACATAAGAGAAGCTCATGAGCGACCCGAAGGAATGGAAGAGGGTGCTGTGATGATGGTCGGGCTGGATTATGACCGGGTTTTGGAGTCTCTCACTATTCTTAAGACACAGAAGCGCGGGGAAGCCAGGGACCTTCAGATTGTGCAGGACTACGATGTGCCGAATGTGTCGGAGAAGGTAGCGAGGATTATTTTGAGTTACACGGATTACGTGAGACGGACAGTGTGGCAGAAAAGCATCTAGTAATGGACGTATTATCGATGTGTGGTCAATTGGTAAATAAACTCAAAGCGATAGATAAATGAGAATCTTGTTACTAACACAGTGGTTCCAACCGGAGCCGAACTTTAAAGGTATTCAGTTTGCCAAGGCATTAACCGATTGCGGGCATGAAGTGGAAGTTCTAACGGGGTTTCCCAATTACCCCGGCGGAAGACTATATCCGGGATACAAAGTGCGTCCTTGGCAAAAAGAAGTGATTGATGGCATCCGTGTAATTCGAGTAGCTCTTTATCCCAGTCACGACAGATCAGGACTCCGAAGGCTATTGAACTACTCGAGTTTCGGGCTAAGCTCTGCCATACTAGGGCCTTTTTTGATACATAAACCCGATGTTATATATGTATATAATCTAGTTACACTTGGCTTTGCTTCAACGCTGCTAAAGATTTTGAATAGGTGTAAATGTCTATACGATATTCAGGATCTATGGCCGGATTCTGTTACTGCTTCAGGTATGCTGCCAAAGTCGGCTTCAAGCATGTTGGACAAGTTTTCGAACGCGGTCTACAGAAAAGCTGATCACATTGCTGTCTTGTCACCGGGAATGAAGGCTACACTGGTTGATCGTGGATTGGCACCCGATGATATTGATGTTATATATAACTGGTGTGATGAAGGTGCTATACAGTTTACTTCGGAAGAAGTGCAAGCTGTTAAAGAGGAACTGGGTTTCAACGGCCATTTTAACGTGGTTTTTGCTGGCACAATGGGCAAGATGCAAGCACTAGATACAGTAATTGATGCTGCATCTCTCTTGAAACGAAAACTGCCTCATGTAAAGTTTACTCTTATCGGAGGGGGAATAGAAGCCGATCACCTGAAAATGAAGGTTAGCGAGCTTGGCTTGCAGAATGTGCAAATTTTACCTCGCCGTCCTGTTTCAGAGATTGGTGCTGTGTTACAGGCAACAGATGTTTTACTTGTGCATCTAAAGGATGATCCTTTGTTTCGCATAACGATACCATCGAAGATTCAAGCTTATCTTTATGCTGGTAAGCCAATCATCGTTGGTGTTGAGGGTGATGCATCTCAATTAGTAGTGAATGCCAACGCTGGTATACCATGCAAGCCTGAAGATAGCCGTAGTGTCGCAGATGTAGTCGAACGATTTGCTTGTATGGATCAAAAAACACTAGATGATATGGGAGCAATGGGACGGAGCTTCTATGATAAGGAATTATCTTTTGCTGCTGGAGTGAGTAAGTTCGACAAGTTGTTTCGTTCCCTGATGTGCAATAACTGATATGAAGCTGAAGCGTTCTTTCGATATCATGATTTCCAGTGTAGCGATAGTGCTCTTGCTACCGTTCCTGTTTATTGTTGCTGGTCTCGTTGCTGTAAGTATGGGTTTCCCCGTGCTGTTTTGCCAGGAGCGTCCTGGTCGCAATGGGAAGATATTCAAAATGTATAAATTCCGCACTATGCGGAACACATATGATAAAGCCGGCAAGCCACTCCCTGACGCCCAGAGACTGACGCGACTCGGAAGGTTACTTCGCGCCACAAGTGTCGATGAACTGCCCGAGTTGTTTAACGTGTTGAAGGGCAATATGAGCCTTGTTGGACCAAGGCCGCTGTTGCCAAAATATATGCCATATTATACTGACAGAGAGAGACTTCGGCATAGCGTGAGGCCTGGTATCACCGGTTATGCCCAAATAAAGGGCCGAAATACACTATGTTGGGACGAGCGACTAGCATATGATGTGTGGTATGTCGAGAACTGGTCGTTTGGGCTTGATATAAAAATACTATTCAATACTCTACTTGCTGTTTTTATTAGGGAAGGTGTTGTGGTTGATGCACAATCGGTAATGATGAATTTGGATGAGGAACGATGTGCGGCAACAAGGCGAAGCAAGGGAGGTTGTTCAGATTAAATGGGCGTCGTTATTCGATCAGCACAAGTGTCAGACGCGCATGGTATAGCTAGTGTTATTAGGGGTGGTTTTGAAAAGACTCTTATCAACACTACTATCTATGGCGGACACAATATCGAGAAATATATCCAATACCAGATAAGTAATTATAACTCAAAATGCGACACAGTCTTCACGATTGCAGACGATAACAGCAAGGTTGTTGGTGCAGTAGAGATGCGACGACTGGTAGATGGATTATTTCTGAATTATATTAGCGTATTGCAGTGCCTCCAATCTGCTGGAATAGGCAAGAGATTATTAAAATATGCGATTGATTCGATTCTAGAACCCAATTATTTGTATATAGGTTTAGATGTCCTAGTAGACAACGAAGCAGCGAAGTCGTGGTACCGCAAACTTGGTTTTGAACAAGAGAATAAAACGACTTGGTATGAAGTGACTCTAGGTAATTGCAGTAAACATCAGCCAGCACTAGTGAATAGCTATGCTCAAGCTTTGGTATCGTATAACAGTTTTGGTTTTGGTAGCTTCAATATAACTACACCCAGTGCGAGCTATATTATTGGTATGCTGGGACCAACGTGGTTTCGATTAACTGATCCTTCTGCTCTTAATGACTCATCCGTGGTTTCTTCGCTACAAAAGCTCGACCCAAGGCGGCGTCTGCTGGTATTGTGCCAAGAGGATCTTGCATTGCAATTGCCTGGCGCACGAACATTAGCACAAACAGAGCGGATGTCTGCTGATATACAAGTAGTGTTATCAAGACTTTCACAATAAACTCTAGGATTGGATATTTGGAACAGAAATAATAGAGCAATGAGTATAAACAAAACACCCTCCAGACCGAATAATTATGTGAGACACTTTCGTGCATTCGCTAATGCACGTTCAGCTTTTAAGGTATTTCTTCAGGCTGTTTCGCTAAAGCCTGAAGAAATTGTCTTGTTACCAGCTTATATTGGTTGGTCGCCAAATGAAGGTTCTGGAGTGCTTGATCCCGTGTCTGAACTCAATCTAAAACACGCGTTCTATAAAATGGATAGTCGCTTATGTATTGATGTTGATGACTTAGAGCGATTATTAAAAACACTCCCTGTGCGAGTTCTAGTGGTAATACATTATTTTGGATATGTAGATCCGAGTTACGATGAAGTGATGTCCATTGCTCGAAGATACGGTGTCGTTGTGCTCGAAGATGAAGCACATGCAATGTTTACTGATCTAATTGGAGGGTGTTCTGGACGCTTAGGAGATGCCTGTATCTTTTCCTTGCACAAAATGCTTCCTGTAAACGATGGAGGTATGCTTGTTGTTAATGACGATTACAGAGGCATATTGGACTCGGTTGATCATTTAGACAGTGTTAAATTTAAATGTAAGCTACCTTGGCAATTTGATCTTGAACGCATAGCAAACGCGAGAGTTGAAAATGCACATCGGCTGCAAAAGCTGTTGGAGCCTCTTTCAGGCGAAATTGATTTATTGCGGAATGATCTACCCTGTGGCAATGTTCCCCAGACTTACCCGATAATTATTAGGAATGTATCTAGGGATGAGTTGTATTTTGAAATGAACAATGCAGGCTTCGGTGTTGTAAGCTTATACCATACGCTAGTAGACTCCATACACAAACACGAATTTACTGAATCACACCGCCTTTCACATGTGATGCTAAACCTGCCGGTACATCAGGATGTATGTCCTCAAGATTTATATGACATGGTCAATAAGCTCAACGAAGCTATCAAGGCGTCTTCTATAAGAGTGGAGTGATATTAAATTGTATATAACAGAATCATTTGCTATCCTAGACGCTGCAATTGATAGTGATAAGCAAAAATGGCTTTCGTTATGGGAATCCTGTCCTCAAAGAGAGGTGTTTGCACATCCCAATTATGTGCAATTTTTCGCCGAAGGATCTAATCGCGCCTTGTGTGCTACATACTGTACTTCCACAGCTTGCGTTCTGTATCCATTCATATTACGTGACCTTAGTCAAGAAGAGTATTGTTCTGGTGAGGCCTTTGATATCATTACTCCATATGGGTATGGGGGACCTTTTGTTTGGGGGACGGATTTAGCTTCATGCGATATGGCAGATGGGTTTTGGGCAAGCTTTAAAAAGTGGGCTGAAGATAAATGTATTGTCTCAGAGTTCATTCGGTTTACGCTGTTTCCCAATGATGTTTTGGAATATCCGGGTGATAAAGAATTTAAATACCTTAATGTTGTAAGGAGCTTGGATCTTGACGACGATGACCTGTGGATGGATTTTGAACATAAGGTGCGTAAAAATGTAAACAAATCTCGTAGAAGCGGTGTGTGCGTAGAGTTTGACTGTGAAGGGCACCGCCTCAATGACTTTCTGCACATCTACAATACCACAATGAATCGTCGCTCGGCAGATCAGGATTACTATTTTTCTCGCGATTTTTTTGAAAAAATAAACAGTGACCTCTCTGGTCAATTTGTATACGCACATGCGCTCTATGATGGTGTTGTAGTTTCCACAGAATTAGTATTAATATCTTCGGAGCGCGTTTATTCGTTCCTTGGTGGAACAAACAGTGAAGCCTTCAATCTCCGCCCCAATGATCTATTGAAGTATGAGATAATGCGTTGGGCAAAAAACCGCGGTAAGCACTGGTTTGTTCTTGGTGGTGGTTACTGCCCCGAGGATGGAATATTCCGATATAAACAATCTTTTGCACCTTCTGGGTGTGTTCCATTTTATGTAGGAAAACGTGTATTTCGGCAAGACTTGTATGATGGGCTTGTACAGAAAAAACGCTTACTTCTCGCAAAGAAAGGCCAGAAATGGATACCAAAGCCCGTTTTCTTCCCTTGTTATCGAGCATAAATAACTGATTTAGTGTTTTTGTGCAATCATAATCAGTTTGTGTAGCATTGTGTTAACAAGCTTTTTGGGAGTTCTATTATGAAAGAAATCAACACCAACTCAGGCAGCAAAACAATCACAGAGCCAGGTCCCTGGCCGCATTTCGCCCCGGATGAGGTCGAGGCTGTAACCGCAGTCCTCAAATCCGGCAAGGTCAACTATTGGACGGGGGAGGTTGGGCGGATTTTTGAGAAGGAGTTCGCACAGGCTGTAGGGTGTGAGTTTGGTGTTGCTCTCCATAACGGCTCTTTGGCGCTTGAGCTTGCGCTTCATGCGTTGGGAATTATGCCGGGAGACGAGGTAGTGGTGACTCCCAGGACCTTTTTGGCCTCCGCAAGTGCGGCTGTTGTGCGCGGCAGCAAGCCTGTGTTTGCCGATGTGGACCGTGACAGCGGTAATATCACTGCGGCGGCTATCGAGGCTGTGCTGACTCCAAAGACTAAAGCAATTATAACTGTGCATCTGGCCGGTTGGCCCTGCGATATGGACCCTATCCTTGCCCTGGCCAAAAAGCACAACCTCAAGGTTATCGAGGACTGTGCCCAGTGCCATGGTGCGGCATATAAAGGCCGGCCCTGCGGCTCCCTGGGGGATGCTGCGGCCTGGTCATTCTGCCAGGACAAGATCATGACCACAGGCGGCGAGGGCGGGATGCTTACTACCGGCGATCCGGCTGTTTGGGAGAAGGCTTGGGCTTATAAAGATCACGGCAAGAGCTATGATGCTGTCTATAACCGCGAGCATGCCCCCGGGTTCCGGTGGCTGCACGAGAGTTTTGGAACAAACTGGCGAATGCTTGAGGTTCAGGCGGCTATTGGCCGGGTGCAGCTTACCAAGCTTGATGGCTGGGTTGATGTCCGGCGGCGGAATGCGGCTGTTTTGATCGATTCTTTTAGTGAAATCCCTGCCCTCAGGGTTCCTGTGCCTTCTTCGGATTTCGGGCATGCTTATTATAAGTTCTATGCCTATGTTGTGCCGGAGAGGTTGAAGGATGGGTGGTCCAGGGACCGGATTATGGTCACTTTGAACTCTCTTGGCATTTCATGCACTGTTGGCAGCTGCAGTGAGATCTATCTGGAGAAGGCGTTTGCCGACGCGGGGCTTCAGCCGCCTGAGCGTCTGCCGGTTGCCAGGGAATTGGGGGAGACGGCTCTGATGTTCCTGGTTCACCCTACTCTTACTGAAGGCTATATGCACCATGTCGCAGATTCGGTGAAGTCCGTTATGAAAGAGGCTTCCCGCTAAGACGCGGCTGCGGTTTTGGCTGTCTCCCTGCTTTTTTTCAGTTGATTGATAGGGTACACCCGTCCAGCATTGCCAGAACAGCAGTTGACGAGATGCTCATTATCGGCTATCATGCATTTGCATTGCATTATAGCCGATAATGGGGTAACGATATGTATCTGCCGCGCACACTAGAAAACTTTGCAAGGCCTGCAGCCGGACAATTTCCGGCAATGCTTGTCACCGGCGCACGCCAGGTCGGTAAAACTACGTTTCTTCGCCATCTGAGCGAGCCTGAGCGGACTTATGTATCCTTGGATGATTTGCTGCTCTTGGATCTCGCCAAAAGAGACCCCGCGCTCTTCTTCCAAAGATTCCGGCCGCCGATGCTGATCGACGAGATCCAATATGCACCGGAACTGCTTCCATACATCAAGATGGAGGCCGACCGCGCTCAGAAGCCTAATCTTTTCTGGCTTACCGGTTCCCAGCAGTTTCACCTTATGAAAGGTGTGTCGGAATCGCTTGCGGGCCGAGTGGCTATCGTTCAACTGCTCGGATTCTCACGGCGGGAGAAGATGGGCCAGGGTCCGGCGGTGCGTCCATTCCTGCCAACTCCAGCCGACGTAGCCGATCGTGAACTTAGCGGTGGCAATCTGGACCTTCAAGGGCTCTACAACTCAATATGGCGGGGATCTTATCCCGTAATCGCGCTTAATGAGGATATGGACAGGGACTTGTTCTACAGCTCCTATGTGCAGACATACCTGCAGCGTGATGTGCGTGACCTCGCCAGGGTTGGCGATGAGATGTCATTCTTGCGATTTCTTCGCATAGCTGCCGCTCGCACGGGCCAACTCGTCAATCTGACCGACTTCGCCCGCGATGCCGATATTGCTGTCAATACCGCTAAGAACTGGCTCTCGATAATGCAGGCATCGGGTATCATCTACCTGCTTGAGCCATACTCCAACAACTTGAGTAAACGGCTAATCAAGGCCCCAAAGCTTTACTTCTTAGATACCGGATTGTGTTCCTATCTAACCGGCTGGTCGAGTCCACAGACGCTTGAGGCAGGCGCAATGTCCGGCGCGATTCTGGAGACCTGGGTTATCTCTGAGCTCCTTAAAAGCTATCTGCACAGTGGCAAGCAGCCGCCGTTCTATTACTATCGCGACAAGGACAAGAAAGAGATCGATCTTTTGATATTGCAGGACGGGACCCTGTATCCTATTGAAATCAAGAAAACTGCATCACCTACTGCCAGAGATATCCGCACATTTGGGACGCTGGGACGGCTGGGGCTGCCCGTTGGGCCTGGCGGCGTGATCTGCCTTGCAAAGCAAGCGCTGCCGATAACGGAGGCGGCGTGGTCGATACCTGTGGGGGCGCTATGATGACTGCGGTTTCCGATCCCCGTGAGATTTAGATTGACACGGAGCGGAAACAGCACGCAAGAGGTTGTAGAGCACTTACTCCCCGGCGTACCTCGCCCAGAAGCTTGTCTTTCGTCCGTGGATCTGGCTCCAACGCCCCAGGCTTATATATTCGCGAACGGGAACACAATACCGCCATGTGCCCGGCAGATCAACTCAAGTCACAAATATCCAGAACTGTCCGAGGCAATATATAATTCTTACAAAAGTGAACTATTACCCCACAAGTAAAATACTAATGATGTGTCGGCTCAATATATTGATAAATTAAACAATATATGAGGTATTGTCGGATTATATCCTGGCATAAATACCAGTTTTTACCTCCTTTTATGTCATGCTTATTGACAATATGCATTATTTTGATTATATATTACTATCAGGCAACCATTGAGTGAATGCAGCCTCAATGGTCACTATATTTTGGCGAAAGGAGGTGAAAGTGTGAGGAGAATTAGAATCGTATGCATTGTTTTAGCGATGGCAGTAATGATTTCATGCACGGCATACGCCAGCACGAACATTCTAAAGAACGGCAGCTTTGATGATCCAGTGAGTGAAAATAATTGGGGAAGTTATTGCGCCACGGTTACGGACGGTATAACGTTTGGAGAGTCTTGGACCGCCGAGGGCTCAATTAACTTGGTTCAAGCTCCTTATTGGCAGATGCCCAGCTCTCAGTGCCTAGATCTTGTTGGAGAGAATGTCGGCGAGAATGTGACTTACGGCGTTTGGCAAGATGTCAATACATCTGCGGGGCAGCTCTACAGCCTTAGCTTCGAGCTTGCGGGGAATCCTAACAGTGGGCCTCCGCTTAAGACTGCTGCCGTCTATTGGGGTGGTGTTTGGGTCAAGGATCTAGCGTTTGATACCACAGGCAAGAGCGGAGATAATATGGGATGGGAGACCGTAACCATCTCGGGTCTTGTGGGCAAGGCAAACGGTACGCGCTTGGAGTTTCGTAACACAAACACTGCGTCCGGTAATGGCGGAGTGGCCTTGGACAATGCCTCGTTGACGGCAGTTCCCGAGCCCGGTACGATTTTCGCCGCGCTCTCTATCCTTAGCCCGGTCGGGCTAGTCTTCCGCCGCAGACGCGCGTAATATCCAACGGGATATTTCTTGAGATGGTTGATACCACCGGGTTAACGCTCGGTTGTATCAACTGTAAATAAGATGGGGAGGGGAGATACGAAGTGAAGTATCAATTGCTCTTGGCGATTACACTTGCTCTGGCACTCTGCTTGGGCATCAGTGGCTCTGTCATTGCATATCCAGGACCAGGACTTAGCTCAGCCAGTGGATTGAGTAATAGATCGCTCGACAACCTGGTCCTTAAGGGCGAAGTTGGTGTTGAAAGTGGCTGGGCTTATTCCACATGGGGCGGCGTGACCTATAGTAATAATATCTACTGGAAACAGCCTGAGCTCAATATTACGCAAGGAACGAGATCTTGGGATGTCTTTGCTGTTTGTGTAGATACAGCTCATCTCATCAACACCGGAACGTCCTATACCAATTACAAAGTCGGTAACTATTCCGGTAGCATTCCGACTATCGAGTCACAAGGTGATTGGAACAAATTGACCTATATGTGGAGCAAGGCCATTGTTACATCGGATGCTGACCGGACTGCGCTGCAGCTTGCGACGTGGAAAGGGGAAGTGGGCGACTGGGACAGCAGCAGAGATAACTTCTGGACTTCTGGTGACGGAAGCGCTGTCCGATTCTATTTGGGCAACACTCCAGGTGTCGCGAGTAAAGCCGATGAGTTCCTTAAATATGGAGCTGACTACGCAGGGACAGGACCGGTCGGCGATTATAGGATAATCAGCAGCGATACGAACCAAAACTTCGTAACGGCAGTTCCTGAGCCAGGCACCATCTTTGCTGCCTGCTCAATTCTGGCGCCGGTAGGTTTCGTCTTCCGACGACGGCGTAAGTAATTCACAGTAATATTTGGTTGTCGCTTTAGCACATTGGCCATTGAGTGAACGCAGTCTCAATGGCTATTATTTTCTTCGGATTTTCGCCTCTTAAGCAGTTGACACAAAAAACGACCCAGATACGATTTCTCATAAAGCCACCCCCTCCAACCGATGACGTAGGGTACACTTCATTTTGATTTCTTAGCTGCCTCTACTTTCACCTGGCAATATCCTCTTTGAATGATTGTCAGTTAATAGGTCCCACCAGAGGAAAACTACCTGTAACCATCGAACAAGTAAGCATATAGTTATGGATTTGTAAAAGTATTCGTCTGTGTAAGGAGAAAAAGAGTAGATGATGCTTCGAAAAAAGATGGCGGCAGTCATAGGGCTTGCAGGGCTTATAGTGCTTATGCTTTCCACTGCTGCCTCTGCAAGTTTCGACTGGCAATCAAGGGAAGGAACGATAAACTGGGCTAAAGAATTAGCGGACGGAACACATGTATATCTGGATGCTGTAAGAATCAGCAAGATCAGAGCGCAGCAGACCCCAGCATATATAGTTATCTCGGAGTGCTTTGCACAGGACAAGTTAATTGTATTTACACAGGCAAACCCACTACTCAAAATTGGTCAGACCGTAGATATTGAAGGTGATCTGATTACTCTGGAATCCGGTGAACATGCTTTAACTAATGTAACAGTATGGGGTTATTGTGCTTCAGACGGCACGCTGCTTTATTTTGGCCCACTTATCAAGGGGCTGCTTAGACCTATTCCCTGGCAGTGGAAAACGAATCTGACGGAGCAGACTGCTTCGGAGTCAATAACATCAACAGAATCAATGACTACAGGTGAAGTCAGCACAGAGTCCGAATCAACACCTATAGTTTATTCCACCATAGCTGCTGCTAAAAGTGCTGGAGTGGGAGCAGTCGTGGAACTTCACTGCCATCCGGTATCAACAGGAGGCACAGGTTCATTCATATTAGGTGAAGATGGCAGCACCGATACCATTCCAGTCTATTACACAGGTACAGTCAATCAAACAGATAGAATCGCTACCGTCGCAGGCACTATTGACACTGACGGGACAAATACAGTTCTCGATGTAAATTGTGGGCCAAACTACAATGCTCAGGAAAGCTATAAAGGGTCACTGGTTGCTGCTACAGCAGGAACTATTTCCTGGGCGAAGACTTGGGCTGACGATCACCCATTTGTTGCCGGAGAATTGACGGGCAAGATTATAACCCGTGATTGGGCCAGTTATTTCTATATCGAAGAAGAAAACAGGTCAAGCGGGATTAGAGTCAACCTGGGAAGCAATACACATCATAAGGGTGAAAAGGTCGATATTATCGGAACGATTGATACAGACGACACTAGCGGCGAACGCCATATAGATGCGGCCACAGTCACACAGAACGGAACCGGGACGATAGCTACGCTTGGAATGATAAATAAGACTCTCGGTGGCGGAGCTTATGCTGGCACAGGCCAGTTAGGGGTTGTGAATGGCTACGGGCTAAACAATATCGGCCTGCTTGTAAGGACTTGCGGAAAAGTCACGGAGATTGACACAACAAACAGTCCGGCGCAGTGGTTCAAGATTGATGACGGCTCAGGTGTAAGTGTAAAGGTGGCATATTTCCCTTACATTTACACTGCCAATGGTAGTGAGTTCGTTATTTTATCCGGTATAAGTTCTTGTGAGTACGATACGGACAACAATTTACAGAGAGTCCTTCGACTCCAGCCGGTGACATGCACAATCGAGCAGGCAACTACAGACCCGACGAATACAACCCCAATCAACTTTACAGTTACCTTTAGTGAGCCTGTCACAGGGTTTACTGCTGCTGATGTTATTATATCCGGCACTGCCGGTGGCACAAAGACTGTTACGGTTACTCAGACCGATACTGAAGGCAAAACCTATAACGTTGCAGTCAGTGACCTTACCTATGGGACAGTAATAGCCTCTATTCCAGCAGGGGTGGCAATGGATTCCTCCGGCGTCTTGAATAGCCCTTCTACATCAACGGATAACACAGTGTCTTATCACTCCAATATCGTGTATGTGAAGACTCCCGCAGATGGCGGCAGTGACAGCAATTCCGGTTGGAGTTGGAATGATGCAAAGGCGACCGTCGCTGCCGGTATAGCTACTGCGGTGGGCTACAATCAGACAGATACTCAAGTTTGGGTAGCTAAGGGAACCTACAATGAGAGAATATCCATGCAAGCCGGTGTATCCATGTATGGTGGTTTCGTTGGGAATGAATCTACTATAGATGCACGTCCAGCATTTCCTCGACCTGATTCAGACGATTATGCAACTATACTCGATGGTCAGAATGGGGGCACTGTTGTAACTGCATCCGCTACAAACAATCGCACTCAGATCGACGGCTTTACCATCAAGCGTGGAACTTATGGAATCGACGTCGTTAATAATGCACTGTCAATCTATAACTGCACTGTATATTCAATCACAACTTGTGGTATTAGAGTTACAAATGCGGGCGTTGCTTTAGGCTATAACGTCATTCGGGATAACAGTAGTAGTGGTGTATACCTTTCCGGCTCTGGCGGCAATATATACAATAACTATATCAAGAGTAATGGTGGCACAGGTTTGACCACTAATAACTCGAACGGCATTATTGACAGCAACAGGGTTGAATATAACAATGGAGGTGGCCTAAGTATCAGCAACTCAGTTTCTATGACTATCACCAATAACTCCATTAGAGGTAATTCAGCAACCAATGGTGGAGCTATCTATAGCTATTTTGCAAAAATATTCGTGTTCAACAACACGATAGTCAGTAATAGTTGTTCCTATAAAGGCGCCGGGATCTACGTCAGGAATAATGACAGCCAAAATGCTTATGTTTATAACAATATAATTGCATCTAACACAGGCAGTGCTGCCCTTTATCTGGATAATGTTGGCCTTAACTATACCTATGCGGTGAATAATGGGCGTAATTGTCTCTATAACAATGATACCAACTTCACTTATACAGGGTTGAAAGCTTCGTTCTACACAAGCTACTCAAATATATCCAATTCCTCTGGACTTGCTACAGATGGATACCATTTAGCTTCAGGATCAGCATGTATAAATGCTGGTATAGCACAGGCTCAGGACAAGGATGGCAATAACTGGGTAGTTTATGCTAATACTGATATAGATGGTGATTCACGCCAAGCATCCTCTGTAGACATAGGCTGTGACGAGTTCATACCATAATAATAAGTGGAGGCGATAGGAGGAGACAGTATGAGCAGGTTTATCTCAATAGTGATCGTGTTGGCTGTATGCTTAGGGTCTGCAGCCAGTGTGAGTGGAGCATCTTATGTTTCACATCTGCTAGACACAGGAGGCTGGAATTATACCTGGGCAATGGACATAAATAATTCCGGTCAGATCGTTGGAAGTGTTCTCAATAATACTACCAGTAATGCTGTAGTTTGGAGCAACGACGCTTCCGGGCCACAACTCATCAATACAGGTGAAACTGATAGAGGGTCGCTCGGATACAAGATTAATAATTCTGGTGTAGTGACGGGTAATCACTGCACATCAGCCGGAAGTGTCTTACTGTTCCAATGGACTGCTGCCGGTGGAGTGGCTACAGAGTTGTCTTTTCCTTATGACGGGACAGTGAAAGGCTCTAAAAATGCTGTAAATGATATTGGTTATGCAGTGGGTAATGGCGATGGTGAAAGGTCACGTGCAACTCTTTGGCATGGTTCAGACGCAACAGACCTCGGAACTTTCGGTGGGACGTGGAGTACTGCAGATGCAATAAACAATAATAATCTGATAGCGGGAACCTACGGAGGGGATAACGGAGCTATCAGCAATTTCCTGTGGAGCTTGAATGGCGAAACAACATTCATTCCGATTAATTCTTCCTTTGATAGCTGTGGTCTGTTTGGTATAGCTGATATAAATGACAACGGAGTTGTGCTTGGTAATGCTGAGCTCAATGGGGTTCATACAGTCATAACCTGGAGTATAGCCGAAGGATACACAATCGTTGGGGCTGGTATTGGTTATGCTATCAACAACTCCAACACTATTGTTGGCTTAACGAGTGAAGACACCAGCATAGCACAGGGAATAGTCTGGACACATGCGCAGGTTCCAGAGCCGTCCGGTATACTTGCGCTGCTTTGCGGTATAGGCGGCTTGGCCGGATGTGCTGTCTGCGGGAAGAAGAAATGATTAGCTGCAAAAATATGAGCAGGTTTATCTCAGTAGTAATCGCATTGATTGCATGCTTAGGAACTACAGCCAGCGCGAGTGGAGCATCTTATGTTTCACATCTATTGGACACGGGAAGCTGGAGCAATGCCTGGGCAATGGACATAAATAATTCCGGGCAAATTGTAGGATGTGCTTCTGGTAATAATAAAAGTTATGCGGCAATTTGGAGTAGTGATACTTCCGGGCCACAACTTATCAATACTGGTGAAACTGACAGAGGTTCATTTGCATTCTGGATTAACAATTCTGGTATGGTAACGGGCACGCATGATATGTCAAACGGAAGCTCTGTTCTGTTTCAGTGGACTGCTGCTGGTGGAGTAGCTGCAGAGCTGTCTTTTCCTTACGATGGGACAGTAAAAGGCTCTATAAATGCTGTAAACGATATTGGTTATGCAGTGGGGGGTATTGAGGCTACTAAACATGCAACTCTTTGGCATGGTTCAGACGCAACAGACCTTGGAACATTTGGCGGGACGTGGAGTTCTGCAGATGCAATAAACAATAATAATCTAGTAGCGGGAACCTATGGAGGGGATAATGGAGCTATCAGCAACTTCCTGTGGAGCTTGAATGGTGAAACAACATTCATTCCGATTAATTCTTCCTTTGATAGCTGTGGTCTGTTTGGTATAGCTGATATAAATGATAACGGAGTTGTGCTTGGCAATGCTGAGATCAATGGAGTTGATACAGTTATAACCTGGAGTATAGCCGAAGGTTACACAATTGTTGGGACAGGTGTTGGTTATGCTATCAACAATTCTAATATTATCGTTGGCTTAACGAGTGAAGATACCGGTATTGCACAGGGAATAGTCTGGACACAGACGTCTGTCCCAGAACCTTCCAGTATACTGGCTCTACTTTGCGGTATAGGCGGCTTGGCCGGATGTGCTGTCTGCGGGAAGAAGAAATGATTAGCTGCAAAAATATGAGCAGGTTTATCTCAATAGCAATCACATTGATTGTATGCTTAGGAACTACAGCCAGTGCGAATGGAACATCTTACATTTCGCATCTATTGGACACAGGAGGCTGGAACCATGCTTGGGCGATGGACATAAATAATTCCGGGCAGATTGTAGGAAGCGTTCTCAATAATACTACCAGTAATGTTGTAGTTTGGAGTAATGATGCCTCCGGGCCACAACTTATCAATACAGGTAAAACTGATAGAGATTCACTGGGTTACAAGATTAATAATTCTGGCATGGTAACGGGTACTCATACCACATCAGCCGGAAATAACGTGATGTTTCAGTGGACTGCTGCTGGTGGAGTGGCTACAGAGTTATCTTTTCCTTACGACGGGACTATAAAAGGTTCAATAAATGCTGTAAATGATAATGGTTATGCGGTAGGTGGTATTGATGCTACTAAACATGCGACCCTTTGGCACGGTTCAGACGCAACAGACCTCGGAACTTTCGGTGGGACGTGGAGTACTGCAGATGCAATAAACAATAATAATCTGATAGCGGGAACTTATGGAGGGGACAATGGAGCCATAGGCAATTTCTTGTGGAGTTTGAATGGTGAGACAATATTCATTCCGATTAATTCTTCCTTTGATAGCTGTGGTCTGTTTGGTATAGCTGATATAAATGACAACGGAGTTGTGCTTGGTAATGCTGAGATAAATGGAGTTGATACAGTCATAACCTGGAGTATAGCCGAAGGATATACAATCGTTGGGGCTGGTATTGGTTATGCTATCAACAATTCTAATATTATCGTCGGCTTAACGAGTGAAGATAGCAGCATTGCACAGGGAATAGTCTGGACACAAACACAAGTCCCTGAACCATCCGGTATCATCGCTCTGCTTTGCGGCATAGGTGGCTTCGCTGGATGTGCTGTCTGTAGGAAGAGTAAATAATAGTGCTGCGGCTAACATAATGAGAGTTAAATAGCTTTACCTCCTGTGTAACTGCGAAAATTACGATCAACACTATAGGGGACATGGATGTCCAAGAAAAAATACCTGGGCATGGATCCACAGGTCTATCAAAATATGTGGATGCCGATAGAAAAGCGGAAGCTGCCGCTTCCGCACTCCAAAGAAATTAGTGGATGCTTGCACCATTCATACTGACCCCTATTCTCCATCTTGCCTCTTATATATTTAGATGTGTTTGTCCAGGCTTAAGGTACAATGGTGGCGTGTTAACTGTCCGAGGCGATATGTAATTCTTATAAAAGTGAATTGTTACCTCAAAACTCCTGCGAGTCCAGAGCTCCTACCTCACAGCATCGAGGACGAACACTGTTACCTCCGGTCTGCACCTGAAACGGATGGGGGCGTTCGTCATTCCGATGCCCCGGTTTACGTAGGTCCGTAAGTCCCCGTCCAGATACCATCCCGCTATGTATCTGCCATTTACATATCCGGGGACCATTCGCCCTGACATCCAGGGCAGCCTCACCTGCCCGCCATGGGTATGGCCGGTGAGCAGCAGCCCGTGGCGGCCCTTGAGCCGGTAGACCTGCTCCGGGGTATGAGCCAGCATTATGTAGCATTTGTTCTCATCTATCCCTCTGAATGCGGCCACTGCATCGGGCTTTCCCCCATGCGGGTCATCCATCCCGACTATATACAGTCCCCTGACTGGCTGCATGCTTCTATTGACCAGGACCTGTATGCCGCACTTGTTCAGAGCGTCCGTCACTATTTTCTTCCCCACATCGTAATCGTGGTTTCCCAGCACCGCGTATGTGACTATGCGCGGGTGCAGCCGGGAGAGGATTTTTGAGAGTGGGACAGAAGCGCTTTCGTGGTATGTCACGAAATCCCCTGTGAGGGCCACAATATCGGGGCGGGCGGAGTTAGCCATATCTACAGCCTTTGAGATAATATCGTTTGGCGTGGTAGACCCCAGGTGCAGGTCGCTCATCTGAACGACCCGCAGGCCGTCCAGCCCCTGCGGCAGGTTCTGCACCGGCACATAGTAGGTATTCAGCTCAATATGCCTCGGTTCATAAACGAACATATCAAAAGGCAGCATCCCAATGATGAAGATCACAAGTGCGATCTTCAAAATTCGGCGCTTCTTCGGAGTAAAGCGGGGATTCCACTTGATACCCAGTTGTTTTTTTATCAGGCCAAGTTCATGTTTTCCTTCCTTGACCAGTTGGTCTACTGCCGAATGCAATGTCTGCTTTTTTCTGCTGTTACCCATATTATTAAAGACATACCTTAGCTCATAACGAGCTTTACCATTGCGGATTTTGTGCTAATGATAAAATTAGTCCAATCCTTTCGTCAAGAGCTCTGTGCTCAATCTCAATGCCCCGTGGTTGACTTTCACAAGCGGCAGTCATACCATGTCAATAGAACTTGCAATGGGACAGCGCTTTCTTCATAAGTCATGCACTTTTGTAGGAAGCAAAAGTGGCAAAAGTGCATTTTTTACGGTTTTCCTTATTGGCTGCGGCCATTTTAACAATAACATGTATCGCTGTTACTCCTGCAGCCGCCGGTGATGCTTATATCGATGATATAGTAGCAGCTGCGGTCGCGATGGAGCAGGGTAACTACGATAGTGCGGCAGTAAACATAAACAGTGCGTTTACCCAGCGCTCCGGCGACCCTTTGGTCCACATAGCCCTCGGGACGATGCTGCTTCATACCAGGCAGCTCGACCGGGCGTTCAAGGAATTTACGGCGGCGAACGAGCTTTCCCCGAACCATCCGCTTGCGATGTACGGTTTCGGACTGTACTACCTGGCGTACGGCAAGACGGATTCCGCTAGAAAATACTTTGAGAAGGCATCGGCAGGGGGCGTGTGCGACACAGGTCCCGCACTGGCCTATATATCGGCTATTTCAGGCAGAAACGCAGAGCCGTCGGAGCATCCTGTGCTGCAGCAGATAGCCGCAGAGAAACGCTTTGCGAGCGGCGATTACAAAGTAGCGCGCGATATCCTCTCTGCAATGGTCAAGGACTGGCGCGGCTTCGAGGAAGAGCCGGGCGCGGTCATGACGTTCGATCCCAAAAGCGCCGTAGCCTTCACCGGAAAGAACCTCTCAAAACCGTATAGGACGCCATCGCAGGCAGAGCCGAAGCTTCCCGTAATGAGCGGCACGACGATACTGAAGGCAGATCTCTCTAGAACCCAGGGAATTGCCTACGTGCTGTTCTACGTCGATGATGAGCTGCTTGGTATGGTGAACCATTCCCCATACGAATGCCAGTGGGACACCACCAAATACGCAAATTCACCTCATACCATCAAGATAGAAGGCCATTCTCTTGTAAGCACCGTGGTCACGGATAAATCTACCAGGGTGATGGTGTCGAATACCGGGCCATCGCTAACTGCAAAGGTCGATCCTGAAGAAGCGATGAGAGCTGAAAAGGCATTATGGGACTGTCTGAAGCTCAAACCTTCGAAGCGGCTCGCATATTATACCCTTTCGAAGTGTGCCGATGCCGGGAAAGATAAAAAAGCGGCAACAAACGCGCTGGAGCATGTGGTCGGGATTGATCCTGACTACAAAGATGCGCGGGAGCTTCTGATCAGCCATTACGCGCCTATTGCCAAGTATCATGAGGTATGGAAAGCCGCCAGAAAAGAGAAAGTGGCTGCGATTACCTTCGATGATGGCCCCAGTGTGAGCACTCCGAGGCTCCTCAAGGTCCTCGCGGACAAGAATGTTCAAGCCACGTTCTTCGTAGTCGGAGCTATGGCCGAGTCCAACCCGGACATGCTTCACCAGATAGCTGCCGGGGGGCATGAAATCCAGATACATACCTACTCACACAGAAATCTGCACTACTTATCGAACATAGAGATAGAAAAGGAGCTGGTCCGGACGGCTGCTGTCGTCGGGGACATAACCGGGAAGTCCAGCAGGTTCTTCCGCCCTCCCGGCGGGCACCAAAACGGCAATCTCGCCACGGCGGCAGGAAAATACGGGTTTTCCTCGGTCTTCTGGACCGTGAACTGCAGCAGGAACGAAGGGACCACGCCTCAAAACATCATAAGGCAGGTGTCGTCACAGACGGTGCCGGGAAGCATTATCCTGATGCACAACGTGGAAGAAGTCACGCTGATGGCCCTCCCGAAGGTGATAGATGCGCTCAGGGCCAAGGGATATAAGCTGGTGACCTTCTCGGAACTCCTCTCAGGCGGATAAGTCACCTGACATGCGAACAGAATGACCGATTGACAGCCGGGCATATCCATGCTACATTGCAATTACCGCTTTTACAGGGTGAAACACCAAATTCCACTCTCATCAGGAGCGAAACATGGTCATTGCCCGCAGTATCTTCAGCCGTTATTTCCCGCTTATGCTCCTATGTCTGTTCATTGCCTGCTCAATTGCAGCTTGTGCAGATCCTTATGTTACAGCTACATACAGACCCTTGGAAACGGGTAGCTACCGGCTTGATTTCGTGCTATATACGGATTATGGACATGGCAGCAGCTATGGTTGGGGCTTATATACTACAGAGATTACCGGCTTAGTTGCCCCAGACGGTTGGCGTGCTGTTACAGATACACGCAAGACTAACTGGGATAGCTTATCTTCTGAATACGATGTTTCTCCCGGTAGTATGCTTACCGGCTGTGCAGGAACATTTGCATTGTTGCCCACACAATTGAACTATTTCATTCGGTTGACTGGTGCTGGAGGAGGTATTGATGGCACACTAACTCCAACACCCGCACCAGTTCCCGAACCATCCTCCATTCTGGCTCTCTTCGGGGGACTAGCTGGTATCGGTGGGTTAGCATTGAGGCGAAGAAAATAATAAACGATAACATTGGGCCGGGTGCAGTGCCCGGCTTTTTGTTTTGTTCTGCCTGCTTTAGGAAAAAGACACCTGTGTAATTGCCTTTCCTGCGTGCAATCGCTGGATTTCTTGACACTCTTTTGGACCTGTGGCTATAATGGCGCAGGCTTCCGCCGTAGAGGAAGGCATGAATCGGGGCTCAGCCCCATCTTATAGAGGCAGGTAGAGATGACCGCAAGAGAAATCGACCCCACTATTTTTAAGGCTTACGACATCAGAGGCATTTATCCCAGTCAGATAGACGAGGATATATGCTATCGCATAGCCCGCGCATACGTCGCGTCGCAGGGCTGGAAAAGAGTCGTCGTCGGACATGACATGCGCACGACGGGGGATGTGCTCGTCGAGGCTACTATCCGAGGTATAACCGACCAGGGCGCGGATGTGGTCCCGATGGGGCTTACCAGCACCCCGATGTACTACTTTGGCGTAAACCTTCTCAAAGGTGACGCAGGTATGATGGTGACGGCGTCCCACAACCCGGGTGACTACAACGGTTTCAAGATGACCGGCCCGAATGCTGTGCCGAGTATCGCTTACATAGACAACCAGGTGCTTTGGCAAAAGGCCTGCGCGGGCGAATTTCCCGATCCGCCTCAAAAAGGCAAGGTCTATCCTGAAGAGGACGTCCTCAGCCGGTACATCGACGCGGTTATCGAAAATGCGGGAATAAGCGACTTCGGCGGCCTAAAGATAGCGGTCGATACTGCCAATGGTATGGGTGGGCTTATTCTGCCCAAGCTGTTCGAGCGGGTCGGAAACGAGCCGATCAAGCTTTTCTGGGATATAGACGGGTCGTTCCCGAACCATGAGGCAAACCCGCTCAAGCTCTCTACGCTAAAATGGCTGCAGGAATCGGTTGTAAAGAACAAAGCCAGCTTCGGCGCGGCGTTCGACGGCGACGGTGACAGGGTCGGGTTTGTGGATGAGAACGGCGAGCTCATCTCCGGCGACCTGATTACCGCGCTTATCGCGCGCGAGATGCTCAGAAAGAAGCCCGGCGCGAAGATTTTATACGATATTCGCTCAAGTTGGGTCGTTCCCGAAGAGATAAAGGCCGCCGGCGGAGTCGCGGTGCCCTGCAGAGTCGGCCACGGGCTGATAAAGCGGCAGATGCGCGCAGAAGGCGGATATTTCGCGGGCGAGCTTTCGTCGCACTACTATTTCAGCGATTTTTACTATACGGACAACGGCGACCTGGCGTTTTTGAACATCGTCAAGCTCCTGCTCAGAGAAGGGAAGCCGTTATCGGAACTCGTCAAGCCGCTCAAGCGGTATTATCATACGCCGGAGATCAACTCCAAGGTCGATGATGTCCAGGGCAAGCTTGCTCTCTTGAAAACGATGTACGAAGGCGGCAGGTTCAACGAGCTGGACGGGCTGACCATTGAGTTTGACAACTGGTGGTTCAACGTACGGCCTTCTCAGACAGAGCCGCTTCTCAGATTGAACCTGGAAGCCAAGACCAAGGAGCTTATGGAAGAAAAGACCGAAGAAGTTCTGAAGATTATCAGAAGCTGATGCTTAAGGGGAATTCTTTAATCACGAAAACAGGTAGTGGATTTATGACACTTGGCGCCTTGCCGGTTAGGGCAGAAATTGTCCACCGAAAGGGCTGCAATTACACTCACTTGATGAGTCACCAAGTTATACAAGCCCACTACCCGA
>JBDKUN010000043.1:0-1500 GCA_039679675.1 Armatimonadota bacterium | reverse complement strand
AATTTATCGACTACCTTTTTCATAACTGCAGGGGTGAGCGAGTTGAAGGTAATGATCGCGTCCAGCCGGTTTCTGAATTCAGGGTTAAAGAGTTTTTTTATAGCCTCGCCGCCTTTTGATCTTGCATCGGCTTTTCTATCGCCGAATCCTATGGTGCCCATATCCATCTCTTTTGCACCCGCATTGGACGTCATTATGAGGATGACATTGCGGAAGTCAGCCTTCTTCCCATTGTTGTCAGTCAGTGTAGCGTAATCCATCACTTGCAGCAATATGCTGAAGATGTCGGGGTGCGCTTTTTCGATTTCATCGAGCAGCAGCACGGAGTATGGATGTTTCCTTATCACATCGGTCAGCATGCCGCCCTGGTCAAAACCGACATAGCCCGGAGGCGCTCCTACCAGCCTCGATACAGTATGCTTTTCCATATATTCGCTCATATCAAAGCGGATGAATTTTACACCGAGCACGTTTGCCATTTGCTTTGAGACCTCGGTCTTGCCAACACCCGTCGGCCCCGCTAAGAGGAAGGCGCCAATCGGCCTTTCGGGAATGCCAAGCCCGGCACGTGATCTCTTGATGGCCGAGACCAGCGAATGGATGGCGCTGTCCTGTCCAAAAACCGCAGCTTTCAGTTCCGCTTCCAGATCCTTCAATTTCTCTGCATCGGACGCGGATATGTTGAGCGATGGTATCCTGGCGATATGGGCGACAATGCCCTCGATTTCTTTTACGCCGACCACGAGTTTTCCTTTGCCGCAGCCTCGCAGCTTTCGCGTGGCGCCTGCCTCGTCTATCACGTCAATGGCCTTGTCCGGCATAAATTTTTCGTTTATATATTTTGCGGAAAGTTCGGCGGCAGTCTTGATTGCAGAGTCTGTATAACGGACACCATGGAACTCCTCATAATAGGAACGCAGACCTTTCAATATATCCACCGTTTCCTTTATAGTGGGCTCGTAAATTTCTATCTTCTGGAACCGCCTCGCAAGAGCGCGGTCTTTCTCGAAATGGTTTTTGAATTCCTCATACGTACTGGCGCCAATACAGCGCAGTCTGCCGGAATTCAGTGCCGGCTTCAATATGTTCGATGCATCCATCGAACCGCCGCTTGTTGCTCCCGCTCCGACAATAGTATGAATCTCATCAATAAAGAGTATGCCGCCGGGAATCTTTACAAGATCCTTAATAGTGGCCTTCAAGCGTGCCTCGAAATCGCCCCGGTATTTTGTGCCTGCAAGCAACGCTCCCATGTCGAGCGAGTAAATGGTCGTATCCTTGAGCGGATCAGGGACGGAACCACGGTGAATATTCAGCGCAAGCCCTTCAACAAGCGCGGTCTTGCCGACACCCGGTTCACCGACGAACACGATATTGTTTTTTCGGCGCCTGCAGAGCACCTGTATGGTACGCTTAAGCTCGTCTTCACGGCCTACCAGCGGATCTATCTCTCCTGCGGCAGCCTTTTCGATCAGGTTAATGGTATAGAGTTTCAAGGGA
>JBDKUN010000042.1:0-78744 GCA_039679675.1 Armatimonadota bacterium | reverse complement strand
TGGGCTTTATAGACGAGTCCAAGCTAAAGCTACGGCTTTCTCGCTTGCTCGTTATTTTAATCAGATACTCGGAGTTGATCCCATGAGCATTGCCGCTTATGCGGTCTGAACTAGCAAAATCCGTTAGGGAGTCTCAATAATTGAGCCGGGTATCGAAGTCGATAACCCGGCTCGGTGTTATCTATGAATTATATTATGCGCTGCCGACCGGCACGCGCCTGATCCTGATGTTATCTACAACTTGCCTGACACCGGGCAATCCCTTAACCAACTCCTCTGCCGTAATACGTTGTAGTTCGGAGTCAACGATACCAATAAGCTGAATATCGCCGTCGGCCACATATACGTCTATGGTCTGCCCGCTGGTGCGCGTGTCTTCAGCAAGTTTAGTCCTGATTATGATTGCAATGGCATGTTCTCTAAGGTTCACCGCGCACCCCCCTTTCTATGGAAGATTTGAGACGCTGCCGACAGTCTGCAATCTCATAACAGACCCCGACAATATTAGTTTAGCCAAATTTAGGCATGGCTAAACGTAGTGATTGGTTGAGTTGAATCTTTGTAGTATCAGCGTAGGGCGATATTCCTGAACAAAAGAAAAGCAGGCGGCATGGTCAGGATGCCGCCTGCTCGGGGCAATAGAGGACGGCTATTGTTAAGCGTACACCGTCCCATAGGCAATACATTTTATCCGCTTGCCTGCTAAACTAAACGTGCTGAACATTAATTTTTTTTATTCATTGAATGATTCATTCATTGGAGACAGATAGTCCTCGGAATTCTCGATAAATTCCTGCGCGCATTCCCTGCTGCAGAAATAATAAGTTCCGTCTTCCGTTTCCACTTTGTAAGGGGTGTCAGCACTGACTTGCATACCGCATACAGGATCTTCTGGCATTTCGACCTCCTTGTAATACGCGATTTTACCGATAAGTAATTATGTGTTTACCTTCATTGGGTAAAGTATAAACAGGCCGGGAGTTGACAGTAAAAAAAGGTTGTGCCTATAATGCTGAATCGGCTTGGTAAAGAAGCTTTTGATTAGGAGTGACGTGATGTTCGCGCTCAATTTTTATTCTGAGATATACGCTGATATGCTGAAGAAGGGCAGAAAGACTGCCACAATCCGCCTCGGCGATAAGACAAATAAGTATCAGCCGGGTATGCTTGTATGGATTACAGTCGGACGCAGGTTCGGGCCAAGACAGCGGCTGTTTACTGCTGTAATCGATGAGGTGGTAGTCAAGCAGATCGGGGAACTTACCGCACGGGAAGTCGAAAAGGAGAACCCTGAGTTCAGATTGCCTGAAGAGATCATGACACTGCTTTCGCGGATATACGACAACGTCGTTACACCGCTCGACACAGTGACGATTATCTCTTTTTCGCCGGTGCGCGAGGAACCTAAGGCGGAAATGGAAGATTTGTTTGAACGCTGGCTCGTATAATAGTTCTCATAAAAATAGCCCGTCGGAAAGTGGGGGAACCGACGGGCTGTAAATGTCGGCCTTAGCCTGTAGGCTTTGGCCGCTTCAGAAAGGAGAAAAGAGTCGCAAGCGTTTAACTCTATCTACAATACGCGGCATATTGAGCTTTAGTTCCCTGCATAAAAATAGATTTTCTGTCCAATTTTTGTTGACAGGGGCAGCGGGCTATGATATACTTCGTGTGTTGTTTTCTTGCAGGGTGAAAGTCCTGAGGGTTTAGGAAACTGGTGCAAAGAAATGCACCTTTTTTTATGCAGAAGCTTTGTTAGTAAATCTGATAAAGCTTACCCAACGACATTGACTGAAAGCGGAGTATTTGATAGAATAATCTCCGTCCGGGCGAATAGCTCAGTTGGGAGAGCGCTTCCCTTACAAGGAAGATGTCGGGGGTTCAAGTCCCTCTTCGCCCACCAAAACGCGGGGGTGTAGCTCAGTTGGTTAGAGCGCCTGCCTGTCACGTAGGAGGTCGCGGGTCCGAGTCCCGTCATCCCCGCCATTTTAATTACTCGACCTGCCGAGATAGCTCAGATGGTAGAGCAGTGGACTGAAAATCCACGTGTCCGCAGTTCGATTCTGCGTCTCGGCACCATAATGCCGATGTAGCTCAGTTGGTAGAGCAGCGCATTCGTAATGCGCGGGTCAGAGGTTCGAGTCCTCCCATCGGCTCCACTTTTTGAGCTCAAAATAAGCCTTTTTCCTAATTAGGGAGAGGGCTTTTTCTTCTATTAGGCGACAATTAGGCGACAGAACCTTACGCCGCTTTGTCAATATGCTGCTCATCGCCGATGGAGCCCATTTTCAAGCTCTCGACCAGTGCTTCCACTATATCGGGTGAATAGTGTGTTCCCGCACACCGTCTCAGTTCCGCGATGGATTCTTCTGTAGTCATCCTGGACCTGAACGACCGGTCGCTTGTCATTGCTTCGAAGGCGTCCGCTACCGTTATAATCCTCGACAGGAACGGTATAGCCTCTCCCTGCAGGCCGTCGGGATAACCCTTGCCGTCCAGCCGCTCGTGATGATGCCGCACTATCGTCGCGATATAGGACAATTCTTCTATGGAACCGACAATCTGGCTCCCGACAGACGGATGACGCTGCATTGCGTTCCATTCCGAGCTGGAAAGTGCTCCGGGCTTGTTCATCACGCTGTCTGGAAGCGAGATCTTGCCTATATCGTGGAGTCTCGCGGCGAGTTCCAGTGTGTAGCGCTCTTCGGAAGGAAGTCCCAGAGCGTCAGCTATGGCAAGCGAGATGTGAGTTACCCTTGTTGTATGCCCAGCCGTGTTCCGGTCTCTCGCATCGATGGCCGCGACGAGCGCGTCTATAGCTTGAAGCAGTATACCTGTGCTTCGTTCGAGCAGCATTTGCCGCTCTATGCGCTTTCGCTCCAGGTTTCGCTCTATGACCACTGGCAGCTCGTTTTCATTAAATGGTTCCACAAGTAAGTCAGTTACACCATGCTGCATCGCTTCCCGCGCGATGTTCGCCATGGAAGGAGCGGTAGTTAGCACAATAGGCATCATCGGGTGGATGCTCGATGCAAGACCGAGGACCTGCAGCCCTTCCGTCCCAAGTATCAGCGTGTCCGACAGCATAATATCGAATTTGCGGCTTCTCAAGAGTTCTATGGCTTCGCTTGTGGATGAAGCCTTGTGCAGATCATAGCCGCATTCCACGAGAGCCTTTTCCATCGCCTTGCGGGCATCTTCGTCAGTATCCACCATCAGTACACTGACAGACTTGGAGTCCGATGATACAGATTCCGCCCGTCCGGAGGTTTCATTCGGGGTGGCCCACAGGCTTACCCTGTTTCGCCCGGTCAGCTTGGAGTGATACAACGCTCGGTCGGCTTTCTCAATCACTTCGTTCGATGTGACTCCGTCTGTAGGACATTCGGCGACACCGGCTGAGATTGTCAGCTTACCGTTTGGAAACTGGAAGGAGTCTATCGATTTTCGAATACGCTCAAGCGCCATTCGAGCGTGTGACTTGGGCGTGTGAGGCAGGATGATGGTAAACTCCTCTCCTCCGTATCTGGCTGCCAGGTCACTTTCCCTAAGCTCTGCCTGGATCAACCGGGAGATATGCTGCAGTGCCAGGTCGCCTTCTGGGTGGCCGTATGCGTCGTTATAAGCTTTGAAATGGTCAACATCGAGCATTGCGAGTGAGAACGACTCGCCGTAGCGGCCGACTCTGTGGACGGCTTCAGCGATCCTCTGGTGAAATGCCCTATGGTTTGCAAGTCCCGTCAATCCGTCCTGGATTGCCTGCTTTTTCAACTTCTTGTTGACTTCCTCAAGCTCACCGACGAGAGATCTGGACTGTTCCAGAAGCATAGAATAGTTAAGTGCGACGGCTGCATCCAGCGCCAGCATTCGGCAGAGCTCAGGCCTCAGTTCACCACCTGCTCCCGGCCGCCTGAAAAGCGCCATCAGCATACCGATAGGGCGTCCTCTATGGCTCAGATGCATTCCGAAAATGCTTCTGGTGTTTATATCGAGGATCAACTGGCGGAAAGGATTGCCTTCGGGCAGAGTCTTTATATCGTTGATTATAAGCGGCTCCTGCAGCCCGATCGCTTCGACGAGCGCCGCACGCTGTTCCTCGAATTTCGGCTCGACGAATGAAACGGGAATGCCGACTGCTCCGGCACAACTGATGGCGGACTGGTCTTCATTAAACAGGTAGAGGGCCATCCCGTCAGAGGTGAGCACTTCGCTTCCGGCTTCAAGCACTGAGGCAATGACGTTGTCCCGGCTTTCCTCCAGACGGATTTTGTCCGTAATCCTTGAAAGCCACTTGAGCTCATGGACTTCCTGGGTCAGGTCCGCGATGAGCCTGTCACGTTCATAAGAGACTGCGGCTAGATCGGCGAGGGATTGGGCAATCGGGAGGATGGAGCTTGAATATTTTCTTGCTGTACTGCCGAGTATCATCACACCGGATGCTTGAGCACCGACCATAATCGGCACTCCGAGGGCTGTGCAGGCTCCGCAGGCTTCCAGAAGCGTCCTGACAGGTGCTTCGAGCTTGGTCAGGTCACGCTGGAGCGAGCTTTCGCCCGTAGTCACAATCCCGCCGCAAAAGTTTTCCTCATTGATAGGGACCGATAACCCCAGCATCCCTCTGATGCTGAGATTGTGACCTCCCATAAGTCTGAGCACGTTGTCCTGCCGGTCGGCTATCATCACCACTGCAACATCCGACACTGTAGTTTCAACTGCTGCTTTAGCCAATCGGTTAAGCAGGCTATCTGTAACCAGCATGAAGGATATCTCCTTGCTCGTCTCGTATAGTGTTGTCGGGAGCGTGGCCGGGATATCGCCGCGATGCCCACAGCCGCAGACAGGCTGCAGCAAGGGCCGCGGCGGTAATGCCGCCGACTGTAAGCGCCAGTATCAAATTCATTGGAGCGCCGGAGTATATTCCCGCTACGTAGACAGCGAGAATTCCTGATCCGGTAAATACTGCTCCGGGAAACCAATTGTTCATCATCATCCATTATCGGCAGAAGGTCACAATAGTTGTAATATTTTATGATATGGGTAGTAGCAGATAGAGGTTAAAATCATGGGATCATCCAGGGAAAGCATAGTAAATGAATCCGAGCTTATAGATGTAAGCGATGCTGAGTGGCAGATGCTTCTCAAGGAAGGCGCCGCGCGCGAAGCGCTGCTCCAGGAGAAGCTGGACGGCGGTCGGGTGCGGTGCAATATCTGCCAGCGGCGGTGTAACGTCCCTGAGGGCAAGTCAGGATTCTGCATGACCAAGGTCAATGTCGGAGGCACACTCTACACGACTATTTACGGCGTCATTTCCTCCGCTTCTGCCGACCCGATCGAGAAAAAGCCTGTGTTCCACTACAAGCCCGGCAGTTTGTGCTACTCCGTCGGCACTCTCGGCTGCAATTTTAGGTGTCTTTTCTGCCAGAACTGGCAGATATCCTTCGCGGACGCCGTTCAGCCGAGCGGGATGTGTCAATACGGGTTCATGCCTGAGGATTTCGTCCGCGCTGCTCAGGAGTCCGGAAGCGAAATCGTAGCCTGGACATATAACGAGCCGGGTATATGGCTGAATTACACCCTGGACTGCGCCAAACTCGCAAAGGCAGCCGGGCTCCATACTGTTTATGTTACGAACGGCTATGCTACAAAAGAGCACATCGACACCATCGGCCCCTATCTCGATGTATATCGCGTGGATATCAAGAGTATGGAGGACGATTTCTATCGAAAACTGATAAAGGTGCCGTCAGTCAGTGGAATTCTTGAGATGGCGAAGTATGCCAAGGACAAATGGGGGATGCATGTGGAGTGCGTGACCAATATCATCCCGACATGGAACGATTCCGAGAGCAATTTAAGGCAGATTGCCCGTTGGATAGCCGGTAATCTGGGGGATTTGACCCCGTGGCACGTCACGCGGTTTTTCCCTTATGCAAAACTGCAGGATGTGCCGCCTACACCGCCTGAAACGCTTTATCGCGCGGCTGAAATCGGCCGTGAAGAGGGGCTGAAGTTCGTTTACCTGGGCAATATGCCCACAGATACCGGAGAAAACACATATTGTTACACCGACGGGACTCTCGCGGTCGAGCGAGCTGGATATTCGACAAAAATCCTCGCCGTAACTCCTGACGGCAAGTGTGCTACGGACGGAACAGAGCTGAACATCAAAATATAAGTAACAGTTCACCCTAAATGAAAATTATACATCACCATGAACAACCACACGCCATCATGGATGGGAGTACGTCACCCTGAACTTGATTCAGGGTCCATTGTTTTCCTGGATGCTGAGTCAAGCTCAGCATGACGTTGTGGCAGCCCGGAATGATGTTGTACTCATCAACTTTGAACATTAAAATATAACTTTGGGGATTGACAGCGCCTGCTTGTGTGGTATAATACCTCATATAGCGATGTATAGAAATAAGAGGCATATTGTGTCCGCACCAACTGAACTTCTAAAAGGTAACGCTACTGTATTGATACTTTCCTGCCTTGCCAGGGGCCCGCTGCACGGCTATGGGATAGTCAAGGCGCTCGACTCGATGAGCGAGAGCTATTTCCAGATGCGGGAAGGCACGCTTTATCCGCACCTGCATCGCATGGAGGAAGATGGCTTGATCGAAGGTTACTGGGAGCAAGCATCCGGGACCAGAGAGCGCAGGATGTATCGGATTACGGCAAAAGGCAATGGGGAGCTTGCGAGACTGCAGGCAGAGTGGCGTAAATTCCAGTTGAACATGAACCATGTGCTCGACCAGGGAGCCACAGCTTAAGGGGCAATTATGACATACTTGCAGCAGGTCGAAATGCTTTTGGATATACCTCCGGCGGAAAAGTCGGAGGTGCTGAGAGAGTTACAGTCTCATATGGCGGACATCTGGGACGAGTTGGTTGCTTCGGGAACGCCAGCATCAAAGGTCGAGATAGAAACCGAGAGACGAATGGGTTCGCCGCAAGATGTCGCATTCAGAATAAACGCCGCACACAACATCGCAAGCTGGAAATCTGTGCTATTGACCGTGCTGCCGTTTTTGGCAGCATTCCTGTTGCTTTTTCTTCAGAAAACTCATCAGCATTGGATATGGCCTTTAGCTGCGACCTGTGTAATTACGTCAGTTGTGAGTATCCGAGAGCTGATACGTGGAAGACGCCCGATATGGCTTTCATCATGGCTTGCAATAGCCATGGCTACAGCTGTAAGTTTAGTGTATCAAGTGGTTAAGTACCCAGCTAATCCATCCGTTATTGTCGAGCTAAAGGCAGCCGTGATTTCAGGACTTGGCTTATCAGTCATCTTTTTAACTAGTGCGATAGCTGTGCGCAAGTGGCAATTGGCAGCAGGTATCTTGTGCGGTATCTATCTTATATGTGCGTTTGCTGTTCTTCGAAACGGTTCAACTGGGACAGCAAATTTTATGGCGATAGTCACGGGTATGATAACTCAGCTGGTTATGCTGGTTATATTTGCACGTATTATTTTCGAGCTCCACGCATATGGAAATGCAATTCGCGCCTCGTTGTTTCTGTTATCTTTAGCTGGCTTTGCGTATTTAACCTACATCAAGCCGTGGCAGTTTGGTAGCACGGCTGTTGATATTCTATTGGCAGCAGTAACAGCAGTTTGGGTTGCGAGGGCAAGAAATAGAAACTTGAAAGTAAGAGCTCTGACAATCGGTGTTTTCTTAATGGCTGTAGTAGGTGCCTTATTCGATCAGAATTTAATGAATAAGGAGAGGTATTTTATTTTGATTATAATGAGCTTGGTGTTTTCGACTATTACCAGCTTTTTCTTTTCCAGTTTGTTTATTCTGATCCCCGTATGGTGCGAAAACTGGGGTAAGCAGGCAGATACACCACTGGCTATAGAGTAATGCCTGTGGCTCAGAAGCATAAGAGTATCGGCATCCACTATCCGTCATTCTGAAACGCGAATTACGCGGATTTAACGGATTTCACGAATAGTAGAGACTTAAAGCATCTACAATAAGACCCTCAAATCTTCATCAATCCCTTTTACCTTGCTTCGGTTTGCTTGCCACCGAAGCCGACGCCGTAGGTGTCGAGTTTCGTATCTTTCGAGCTTCTTCACGCATTTCGCGATTCAGAATGCCTTAAGGTCGCTTTTCTATCGGAAATTCTATGCTGCTGCGGAAATTAAATCTGTGTAAATCAATAGATTGTGCAGACCTGCCGTTCCCCCAGAATAAATAACTTGTCGGATTGGTGGAGACTCGCGCTTTTCCCCGTGGTCCAGTAGGTCCACGGGGTAGTAGGACGAACTGCGGTCCCGAAGCATAAGGTAGAAAGGGCGGGGTTGGAACCCCGCCCTTTCGAGACTGTATAAAATCCTACATCCTAATATTACGGCCAGAACTCGTATGCTCTGAACCCGCCGATTATTCCGTACAGTGTCCAGAATCCGCCGGTTACCATTTCTCCAAGTATGAGACCGAGGAAGAACGGAACGAACCGTTGGTAAGCGCTGCGTCCTCCGAACTTCATCAACAGGAACTTCACCGTGCTTCCGATGAGTACCGGCAGCCACAATTGCGACATTCCCCAGCTGTTTGCGACTGCATACGCCAGAGGGTAGAACGGGAACCAGATGAACTTCATCCTCATAAAATTGAGGAACCAGGCAAATCCGAACCCAACGCCGACGAACTCCAGCGATGTTGCGTTGGCAGGAGTCGGGTTAGACAGCCATTTTGTCAGGTTCTGAACAGCTTCCTGGCCATGTCCCAGTGCCCAGCACTGCACTTTTGCTGTGCCTGCTCCGTAATGGAAGTAGTTGTGCAATATCATCCAGAACCCTATAGGCATTGCGACTGCGGATGCTATTACACATACGTAAAACATCTCTTTCGCCGAGGACTTCATGCGCTCGCCCATCTTGAACCCCTCAAGCTGGTGGGGCATCGGGTGGCTTGCATATGTCCTGTTGAACCAGTAGAACGACATAAAGCCTATCAGGTTGTTCGGACCGAGCGACTCACTCGGTGTAGCCGTAAGCATCAGGTTGTGGGGCCCCATCATGTGCATATCGTGGGCAGGAAAACCTAATTGCGCCCGTATCCTGGTGACCGTTATAGCAAGTGCAAAATAAACCAGGAAGAAGACAACTATAACAATAGGGGAGACACCCATGAAATATGCAAACAGCGATATGGCCAGGAAACCTGCGGCTGCGCCCAGTATCGCCGTGCGGTACTTAACGGGTTCATTCGATTCATCGATCACTTTAGTCTTCGTGAACGCAGTCTGCCATACGTTTTTCAGATAATGTCTGCCTGACCACAGCGTAAGCACACATACAGCCATATATGCGCCGAATGCCTGGCTGCTTGTGCAGGGATATGTGTTGTCGAACCCTCCACCCGCGATGCTTACCTGGTTCCAACCCGCAGCAGTAGACACTACCAGTTCAACCTTTTGCAAAAGGAAGAAGAACCAGCATGAAAACGACAGATCGAGCGGCATCAGGAATGCGAGGCCTATCGCAAACATATAAAACGCTCTGTTGAACTGACCGATCCCATTCCATGGCGGGGTGGTGAAATACTGCGACATATCGACCCTTTTGATCGGCAATGCAGGGATGGATGGGAAAATGCAGTTCAACCCGTTCAGGAAGGTTATGCCTGCGGCTACAGCGAACCCGGCTCGCATGTAAGGATTGCGCCAGAACCCGGTCTCGCTCCCATTTACCATCTCAAGCGGCAGTTGGACAATCGGGAATGTCAGCTTCTCGGACTCGATCCAGTGCTTTCTGAAGATGCTGTTTATGCAGAGCATCGTGAAGAGAAGCGCAAAGCAGAACCCGGACCATGCTGCCGCAGGCAAGACCCAAGGACGCCAGTTTTGCGGCAAATAGAGCGACGATCCGCCCATATAAAAGTTCCTGAGTGAATTTTGGTCTGATACGAAGAGCCATGACGGCAGGTCTTTTCCGAAAAGTTCGTGCCAGTTGTTCTCAGGTGTCGCGAACCACGTGGGATATCCCATCATGGACACAAGGATCTGCATCATGTTGTGGGAGCAGACTGCTGAACCGATGGATACCATCACGTAAATTGCAAGTAGTTCCGTCCGGGCAAGGGCTATTCTGGGGAATATGCGTTTGACCGGCATGTTCAGGAGAATAAGCACAAACAGCGTAATAATAGCGTTCCAGAATGGTGCAGCATAAGTAGGGAAGATGTATCTGACAACTTCCATCTGGGTAAGCCAGTAATCGTTTACGATTATGAGCAAGATTGCCAGGATTACTACCCTTGTGGTGAGAAACGCCCGCCGTTCTTTTGGCTGCGCTGGCTTTTTACCTTTTATACTTTTCTCAGATGACTTTTGATCTTGGAGGGTTCCGTCCAATTGTAACCTCATCAATGTGTTAATAGCTGGGATTTCATGCGGCGAGTCACAAAACGGCACATGATTACCTTGTGCTCACCGGAAAGTCCGGGAGGATTTTGAGCTGGTAATAAAGACTTGCTTGATCTTTAGATGATTAGCCAAACCCTACACTTACTAATTATACTTCAGCCTGTTATTTCCTGCAAAGATTCCGTTTGTAATCTTAATTTGTGACCGATTAGGCAGCTCTTGCGCTCAGGCGTAGGAAAGTGTTATAACTGAATTGCCGGATGCAGAGTCGCAGCGGCCGCTCGTGCAGTTCAACGGGTGCGTTTTTTGATAAATCTATGCTCAGTCTACTTTAAGGATTTTAAAACTATGGCAGAAACTAAAAAGTTCCTTTCAGGCAATGAAGCCATTGCGCATGGAGCTTACAAAGCCGGCTGCAATGTAGCGGCAGCCTACCCCGGAACCCCCAGCACGGAAATATTGGAGACCGTTGCCAAGTTCAAAGACAGTATCTACTGCGAGTGGTCCGTTAATGAAAAAGTGGCGATGGAAGTCGTGATCGGAGCTTCGTTTGCGGGGAAGAGAGCTCTTACCGCAATGAAGCATGTCGGCCTCAATGTCGCCGCCGATCCGCTCATGACTGCAACATTTATCGGTGTTAACGGTGGATTGGTCGTCGTAACAGCTGATGACCCAGGCATGCACAGTTCTCAGAACGAGCAGGACAACAGAGTGCTTGCAAGGTTCGCTAAAGCGCCGCTTTTCGAGCCGTCCGACAGCCAGGAAGCCTATGAGATGACCGTCGAAGCATTTGACGTATCGGAAAAATACGATGCTCCGGCGATTATCAGGATGACGACCCGGACTTCACACGCTTCGAGCGTTGTCGATCTTGGCGATTTCACTCCGCTCCCGTCAAACGGCCGGACTTATACCAAAGATATTTCCAAAACGCTTCCCGTTCCGCTCTACGCGAGACTAATGAGAGTCAAGGTCGAAGAGCGGACGAAAAAGCTGCGCGAATACTCCGAAACCTGCCGGTTCAATAGAATCGAAAAGGGCAGCAACGAAATAGGGATCGTCACTTCGGGGATTTCGTACCAGTATGTAAAGGAAGTCTTCCCGGAGGCAAGCGTTTTGAAGCTGGGATTCACCAATCCGCTGCCCACCAAGATGATAGCCGAGTTTGCAAAGAGCGTGAAGCAGCTATACGTCGTGGAAGAGCTCGACCCGTTCCTTGAAGAACAGATTCGGGCAATGGGCATCAAGGTCGAGGGCCACGAGACACAGCTTCACATTTATGAGCTGAACCCTCAGCGCTTGAGGGAGCTTAGGGCGGAGATTTACAAAGAAGCAAAGCCGGTCATTCCGAGCAAGGGGGTAGGCGAGGGGCTTCCTTCAAGGCCGCCGGTGCTCTGCGCCGGGTGCGGGCACAGAGGCGTCTTCTATGCCCTGAATAAGTTGAAAGCGACCGTTACGAGTGACATCGGATGCTATACTCTGGGCGCGTTCAAGCCGCTTGACGCCATTGATTCAACAGTCTGCATGGGCGCAAGCATTGGTAACGCGCATGGGCTTGAGAAAGCTGGACACAGCAACAGAACAGCGGCAGTCCTCGGCGACTCTACGTTTTTCCACTCCGGGATGACCGGACTCCTGAACGTAGTCTACAACAAGGGAACGAGCACTGTCGTCGTCCTCGATAACCGCATTACAGCTATGACCGGACACCAGGACAACCCAGGGACCGGCAAGACGCTCATGTGCGAGCCGACAACCGCCGTTACGATAGAGCAGGTTGCAAAAGGTATCGGCATAAATCGCGTGCGTGAGGTGGATTGCTACAATCTTAAAGAGGTCGAAGAGGTTCTGAAAGAGGAGATGGACTCTCCTGAGCCGTCCGTCGTCGTAGCGAAGCGGCCGTGCGTTCTGGGATATAAGTTGAAAGTCACCAGGCAATTTGTTGTCGACACAGACGCATGCCGAGGCTGCAGAGCATGTCTCAAGCTCGGATGCCCTGCACTCGAGCTCGGAGACGCCGACCCGGCGAAGCCGAATCTTCGCAAGGTAAAGGTCAGCCCGGTGCTCTGCGCAGGTTGCGGAATGTGCGAGCAGGTATGTAAATACGGCGCGATCAAAGAAAATATCCTTGAGGAGGCAGCCCGATGAATAAAACGATAAACATATCGCTTGTAGGCGTAGGCGGGCAGGGGACCCTCCTTGCGAGTGAAGTTATTTCTCGCGCCGGAATGCTTTCTGGCAAGGATGTCAAAAAGAGTGAAGTCCACGGTATGGCCCAGCGCGGCGGAAGCGTCGTGAGCGAGGTCAGAATCGGCGATAAGGTATATTCACCGATCATTCCGGCGGGCGAGACCGATTTTCTGATGAGTTTCGAGCTTGTCGAGTCGCTCAGGTATGCAGATACGGTCGCTCCCAACGGAGTCGCGCTCATCAACCGCCAGGCCATCATCCCTGTGACCGTCTCAAGCGGCCAGCAGCCGTGGATCGATGATATCGAAGAGAGAATCGCTCGCGCGTATAAGAACTACAAGGTCATAGACGCGCTCAAGATAGCCCATGAGCTCGGAAACATCAGGACCGTGAATATTATCCTAGTCGGTGCGCTCTCCAAGCTGATGGATATTGAGAAATCAGTCTGGGAGCAGGCGCTCGTTGAACTCGTTCCGGCAAAACACAAAGACGTAAACCTGAAGGCATTCGCAGCAGGAAGAGGACTGTAAGCTAATCATGATAGGACGGGGGGTTCCAAGCCCCGTCCTTTGTTTCATGGACAGCCAGCGGATATGAAATGCACGTAGCCCGGTATTATTGCTAATGCGCACGGGATCATATATCCCACGTGCCATCATAGATGCTTTAAGTCTCCAACTTCCGCGTTTCCCCATCATTCCGTGTCTCCGCGGTTCAAAAGCTGATTACTGACAGCTGATAGCTAAATCGTTGACTTTCGCTCCAAGCTAGGCTATTATCGAGAACGAGGAATAGATATTTTGGAAAACGATAATAAGCAGATTTATACCATCCGTAAACCGAGAAGATTGCGCCCGGCGCTCATTGGGTGTTCGGTGTTCGTTGTCGCAGTAGTTATATTTCTGACTGTAGTTCTGGCATCGTTCTATAAGACCACTTACGCGAAAGACCTCACCGAATGCAGGATTAACATAGAGAAGGTCGGAGACGCAATAGAACGGTATTATACAAAACAGGATGCTTACCCGGACAGCCTGAATGACCTTGTGCCTGACTATCTTCCGGCATCGGCGCTTCACTGTCCGGCGGATAAATCAGCGAAAGACTCCATTTCTTACGTCTACATAAAGCCCGATTCGAAGTCGCCTGCGGAGTTTATAATGCTTAGTTGCAGCCATCACGAGGTGAGCGGGAAGATGAAGTCCAAATTCCCAGGCGCGATTCTCCAATATCGAAAAGACGGCAATATCACAATGGCTCCGGTGACGGATTACCAGAAGTAAGAGTGTTGAAAGATGTAAAGCCGGTCCGCACCACTCGATTGCCGAATGATGCAGACCGGCGAAGAATGGCAGAGGTTGTCTTTATGCTGCTCGCGTGAGCTCAAGCTCGGTTTCAGTTTCGGCAATACCAAGTCCGGTCGTTACGGCTTTGACGAGATCATCCGCGTTCGTAGCCTGCGTCGGATATGATGCCCATGATGTATCGACTTCAGCGTGGACAGTCTCATTGTTTTCGGCAGGCTGCAGCGTATCTTTTATAAGTGATTTTTGAACACGTTCTGCGACATTGGCAGCCTGGACTCCGGCATGAGGCAAGATTATTGCAAATATCTGATCGTCGAACCTCGCTACGACATCCCCTTTTCGCACAGATGCCCGGATTTTCTGCGCCGCCTGCGCCAGAATATCGTCAGTCCTGATCAGCTTGGTCAACCGACCTATGGTTTCGGGCAGTTCTATTCGCACGAGCACCAGTCCGACCGGATGGTTATAGCGGCATGCCCGGTTTATTTCTTCGTCGAGCCGTTCCATGAGATACTTGCGGTTATATACTCCGGTCAGAGTATCTACGACCGTATACTGCTCCAGTACTCTGTTCTGGTCCTGCAGACGCCTGGATAGCTGCGACACCTGTATCTGCGCATCTCTGATCTCATCCGTCATCAGGATCTTTTTCAGCTTCTTTGTGCTGTTTCTCAGGATATGAGAGACATAATTGCATGAAATATTGAGTTTTCGGGCTATCTCAGTCTGGTTGTGGTCCATGTAATAGAATTCGTAGATGACTTTCTGTTCTATAGACTTCAACCTATCCATGGCTGTCTCAAGTACGATTTTATCTTCTAACGGCAGCTGGAAAGTGGTATACTTCTGATCTTTGATCTTGTCCGTGTCCACCGGATAACCCGAACCGTCATCCCTGTCGGTCCCCGCGTCGAGCGAAGATACTTTGAAGACTTCCCGTGTCGTAAGGAGTTCCGCTACGCTGTCTTCGGGCAAATCCATGACCTCACCTACTTCTTGTTCGGTAGGCGGACGGCCGTTTTTCTGCGTCAGCGAGTCGATGACCCTGCTTACCCGTTGGTTAAGCTCCTGAAGCCAGGCAGGTTCCTTGATGATCTTACCCTTATCGCGGAGGTAGTGCTTTATCTGGCCTATAATAAAGTGCGTTGCATATGTGGAGAATTTCACGCCTTTGGAAGGATCGTACAGGTCTACAGACGTAATCAGTCCGATGTAACCTTCCTGCACCAGATCTTCCACCGGTTCACATGCACAGACGAATCGCCGGGCTATGCTTTCCACCAGGTTGCCGTATTGAAGCACGATCTGGTCACGGACTGCGACGTTGCGAGACGCCATATACTTTACCAGAAGGCTCTGTACTCCCTCTTCGGTGAGTTTATGTGTATTTCGAGTGTTTGTGGACTGCATCATCATGTTTGCCAGTATAATCAGTGCGCGGGGTGCGATCCCCGCGCACCGATATTGCTCCTAGATTGATTTTAATGGTTTAAGCTGGGATTATCCAATAGAACTGACCAGCTTGAATATCGGGGCCATTATCGAAACGGCTATAAAGCCGACGATTCCGCCCATAAATACTATGAGACACGGTTCGATAAGCGATGTCAGCGCTTTTACTGCGCCTTCTACTTCCTGGTCATAGAAATCAGACACTTTAACAAGCATGTCCGAGAGCCTTCCGGTCTCTTCCCCGATGTCGATCATATGCGTGACCATGTTCGGAAACAGCCCGCTTTGCGCGAGCGGAGTGCTGATCTTCTGGCCTTCTCTGATGGCGGTTCGGGCATTTTCGACTGCCTGTGCAATTACCACATTGCCGGAAGTCTCACCTACTATTTCCAGTGATCTCATCATAGGGACACCGCTTGCTATGAGCGTTGCGAATGTCCGGGAGAACCTGGAGATCGCCATTTTTTGAATCAATTCACCGATGGCAGGTATTTTCAGCTTCAGCTTGTCTATCTGGAACCTGCCCTGCTCCGTCTTGGAGTAGCTCTTATAGCCTATGTAGCCTCCTATAATCAGGATCAGGATCACGTACCAGTAAGTCCGCAGAAATGTGCTGCCGTCGAACAGCATCTGTGTGACAAATGGCATTTTTACGTTCATGCTGATGAATATCTCTTTGAACTTAGGCAGCACGAACATAAATAGCGCTGCAAGCATCAATACGGCAAATATAAGGACCATGACAGGATAGATCATTGCCGATTTGATCTTGCCTCGGACTTCATCTTCCTTTTCAAGGAAGGTCGATAGCCTGTCAAGGATCTGGTCAAGGATTCCGCCGGTCTCTGCCGCTCTTACCATATTGATGTAGAGTCGGGAGAACGCGTAAGGGTGTTTACTGAACGCGTCGGTAAGCGAAAGGCCTGCCTTTACATCCCGCCTGCACTGGCTGATTGCCGGTTTTAACGCTTCGTCCTTTGTCTGCCCTTCAAGGATGTCCAGACAGCGAACGACTGCAATTCCGGCGTCGATCATAGTAGCAAACTGCCGGCTGAAAACGACCATCGATTTCAGCTTGACTTTTTTACTTCCAACGGTCGGCATTTTTTTGCCTTCCCGCTGTTTGATGACGCTTACGATGTGCAGATTTTGCTCGTGCAGTTTGCTCGTCACAGACTGCTCGGTCTCTGCATCAATCTTCCCGCGCACCGTTTTACCGGTTCCGTCAATCGCGGTATATGCGAACGTTGACATTAGCTAACCTCCATCAAGGAACCTTTGGAAGTTCTCCGGGTCGATAGCCCGTGCCATCGCATCCTGCAGGCTTATCTGGCCGTTCCTGTGAAGGTCGGCCAGCACTTTGTCCATAGATTGCATGCCGAATTGCGCGCCGGTCTCGATTGTGGAGTGAATCTGGAAGGTCTTCCCTTCCCGGATTAGATTCCTGATCGCGGAAGTTGCGATAAGTACTTCGATGGAGGCTACTCTACCTCCACCTAGACGTGGTATGAGCTGTTGAGCTACTATTCCTTCGATAGTATTGGATAGCAGGACTCTTATTTGGTCCTGTTGATGTGGCGGAAATACGTCTATGACTCTGTCGATAGTCTGTGGTGCGTTTCTTGTGTGCAGACTTCCAAAGACAAGGTGTCCCGTTTCCGCTAGTGTTAGAGCTGCCGAGATTGTCTCCAGGTCTCGCATCTCACCGATCAGAATAACGTCCGGGTCTTCTCTCAAGACTGCGCGGAGCGCGTTATCGAACGAGTCTGTATCGGCGTTCAGCTCTCTCTGGTTGACCATCGCGCGTTTATGCCTGTGCAGATACTCGATCGGGTCCTCTATCGTCATGATGTGGAGCTCTTGTTCCGAGTTGATCAGATCGATCATACAGGCAATGGTTGTGGACTTTCCACTTCCGGTCGGTCCGGTAACGAGTATAAGCCCGCTGTGCTTCCTGCACAGGTTTCGAAGCACATTCGGGAGCCTTAGCTGCTCGAATGACGGGATCTGGTTGGGAATGGACCGGAATGCCGCTCCCACAGATCCTCTTTGCTTGTAGACGTTGACCCTGAACCGGCCGACGTCTCTTACACTGTAGGAGAAATCGAGTTCATGTGTCTTTTCGAACCACTGGATATAGTCCGTTTTTAAAATATCGTAAACCAGACGCTGTATTTCATTAGGTGTGAGGGGGCTGTAATCCAGCCGCACCAGTTTACCGTCTACACGGACTACAGGCGGCAGCCCTACGGAAAGGTGGAGGTCCGACGCACCTCTTTCCACAGCTTCCCGAAGCAGGTCGTCCACATGCACATTCTCAGCACTCGGTGCCTGTTCCATATAAGCAAAATCGCTTATTTCATCCAATGAATATTCGTCTTTCAAGTTTATTCTCCAGTTTTAATAGGTGAATAGCAAAAGTTTTCTTTGTTTTAGAAGAAGGCCGTCTAACCCGAATAAATTACTCTCATAGATTCTTCAAGCGAAGTTGTCCCAAGGAGTATTTTCTCCATGGCATCTTCCTTGATTGTCTTCATGCCCATCTGTACAGCTGCTTCTTTGATCAGGTGTGTAGATGCTCTCTGAAGCACAAGGTCACGAATCTTGTCGTTCATTATCATAAGCTCATAGACGCCGATCCGGCCCTTATAGCCGGTGCCTTTACAGTGATCGCAGCCTCTGCCTCGATAAAACGTAACGGGCTTTTCACCATCAAGCGGTATTCCGAGCCTCTTTACCGCATCCAGAGGCGGCTTATACTGTTCCTTGCATTTGGTGCAGATGCACCGCACAAGTCTCTGCGCCATAATCCCGATAACACCGGATGCTATGAGGAACGGTTCGATCCCCATATCGAGAAGCCTCGTCACAGCTCCAGGGGCATCATTTGTGTGCAGTGTAGAGAGCACCAGGTGGCCCGTAAGGGCGGCTTCCGATGCAATCTGTGCTGTTTCTCCGTCTCTGATCTCTCCGACCATCACTATGTTAGGGTCCTGCCTGAGCATAGTTCTGAGCCCTGCTGCAAATGTCAGCCCAGCTCTGGCATTGATCTGTGTCTGCGTTATCCCCGCAAGCTCGTATTCTACCGGGTCTTCCAGTGTAAGGATATTTTTCTCTCCCGAATTCAGTTTCGAGAGAACAGAATAAAGCGTCGTCGATTTTCCACTTCCAGTCGGTCCCGTAACGAGAATAATTCCAAAAGTACGCATTATAAGTGACTCGAACCGCTCGAGTGTTTCGGGCAGGAGTCCCAATTTGTTTAACCCGACGGAAATAGAACTCTTATCAAGGATCCTCATGACGATTTTTTCGCCATGCACGGACGGCAGAGTGGATACACGGAAATCGAATGGCCTTCCGTCTATGAATGCACCGATCCTGCCGTCCTGCGGAGCTCGTTTTTCTGCGATGTCCATCTCAGCCATGATCTTATATCTGGATGTCAAAGATGCCTGAACCTTCTTGGGTGCAGCCATGGCTTCATGCAGGATACCGTCGATCCGAAATCTGACTCTTACAGCTTCTCTGGTCGGTTCTATGTGAATGTCGCTTGCTCCGTCTGCGACCGCTCTGCTTATGATAAGATTAGCCAGTTTTATAACAGGCGCTTCCTCGGACAGCTCTTTGAGTTGCTCAATGGAAATGTCTTCTTCCCTGACGTCTTCCGTGGTGGTGAAATCGATTTCTCCACCTTCGAGGTCCCGCATTACCTCGCTTACAACAGCATTAACTGATGCCTCACTTCGATAACACCGGCTAATTGCGGCTACAATATCTTCTTCAACGGCGATCATCGGCTCGATTTCGACTCCGGTTGTGAGCCGGATTTCATCGATTACGAAGATATCCAGAGGGTTTTTCATGGCAAGTGTCAATTTGCCGTTGTTTCTCGCAATCGGAATTACTTTCTGCCGCCTTGCGATTTCCTGGGATACCATTTTGATCGCTTCAGGTTCAGGTTCCTTCTCTGACAGGTCAACGAACGGCACTCCCCACTGTTCACCCAGGCATCTTACTCTGTCTTTCTCACCGATCAGATGCATGTTCACCAGAACATCTCCCAGAGATTCCTGTGTTTTGAGCTGCCCTTGTTTTTCCAGCGCCTGCTCCAGTTGGTCTTGTGTGATCAGCTTGAGCCGAACGCAGATATCACCTATTGCTTGTGGTCTTGCCATTCTGGTCCTGCCGCGAGAGTGCCATTTGCGGGACTCTCTGATTTTTATTGTTGAGCATTACTCACGTTTTCCGTAAGTATGCGGAGCGGAGCCGCTGTATTCAACTTTTCTGCAAAGTGGTTCGCCTTAACAGTGCTCCTTCTATTTTATCGGCTATTATGGCTCTCGATTGCAGGCCAGAGTTGGAAGTTAACCGGCCTATTTTTACTCATTTTTAAGGATGGCCGGGCCGTATGGCCCAGCCATCCTTGTCGTCATCTATGATTATTAGTCACTAAGTAACGTGGCTTTCAGGAATATTGCGATATCCGAATGCTCTTTGGTCTTTTCTCTGTGTTTGAACAGATTGCCGAAGAACGGGAGGTCGCCGAGCAGCGGGACTTTTGTGAGATTATTGAGTTCATTATCTTTGATAAGTCCGCCTATAACGATAGTATCGCCGTCTTTTACTCTGATCACATGATCGGTGTAACGCCGGGATATTTGTGGTACAGAACCGGTTCCGACTGACAGCCAGCCTGTGATAGTGCTTACCTCAGGATGGAGTGCCATTGTGATATAACCGTCATCATCCGGTCTGGCGATTACTCTGAGTGTAACTCCGACATTTGCTGTCTCTGTAGTGATGTCTGAGCCGGTTAGAGTCTGCTCTGTTTTGATTATGTACTTGACTTCATCGCCTATGAAGATAACTGCAGGTTTACCTTCGATAGCGGCTACGGTCGGGTTGGCCAGGAGATTTGCATTATCATCTTCAAGCATAGCGCTGAGTTGGCCTTCAACATTCATTGGAGTCCTGTTCCACTTGTTGTTTCCGCCACCGTCTGTATCAGTGCCTTCGCTGAATGAAATACTGTCCCAACTCCAGGTGATACCAAGCCGTTTTTCGGCGCTGACTGTAATATCGGTAACTTTGATTTCGATAAGCACCTGGCGAGGTTTCACATCTACCTTGCCTATCAGTTCTTTTGCTTTGTATACGTCTTCGGCGTTGCCCGCGAGTACTATTGTCATAGGTTCTTCTTTGATTTGAGAATCATCACTGCCGCCTTTGCCGCCGGTTGTCTCCACGAATGTTATACCGGACGGGGGCCTTTGGTCGAACCCATTAGCCGGGCCTACACTGACGGCCAACCTTGGGAGGACGGTCGAAAGCATTGCGGTAACATCCTTCGCATTCGCGTATTTCAGCCTGTATACTTCGACAACCTTGTTCTGTGATTCCTGGCTGAGTGAAAGCTCCACCTGGTCTATCATTGCTTTGGCGGATTCCACGACGGACTTGGGCCCTGTAAGCATAACTACCTTGGGTCCGGGCTGGTCTGCCTTTGCGCCGGTCGGCACGTACTTAAGGTTCGGCATGTTGGCAGCAAGAAGCTGTCCTATCTGATCAGGATTGGCATAGTTTATAGTAACAGCTTCGGTTGTTGTATCCGACTCATCGCTTCCGAGCACACCGGAGACTCCGGGAGTCGATCCGACGATGTAAGTATCTCTTCCGACAGCAGCGTATCTGAAGCCTGACAGCTTGGTGACCATATCAAGCGCTTCATGAAGCGATACTTTGTTCAGGCTTACCGTAACCTGTCCTTTGACATCCGTTCCGGTAACGATATTTGTCCCACTTTGCACGGAAAGTGCCTTGAGGACGTCCGTAATATCGGCTGCATGGAAATCCAGACTGATATTTCTGGGCTCCAGAGGTTTTACTTTTGCCTCGGTGCTGCTGGGAGCCATAGCAATCTGATTTAAGTGTGGTTCGGCCAGAATCGGGGCCGACTGAATCCAGACATTCTCGCTCCGTAATGCGGTCAGCGCATCCGCAGCAGCTGTGGGTGCAGCAACCGCGATAATGAGTGCGCACCACAGCAGTCCAAGGGACACCTTTCCGCTCAATCTAACTCGCATTCCCTTCTCCTCCTAGTTTCAAGAAGACACTTCGGCCGCCATGATTCAGCCGGACTCCATCCGGCGACACTGAAACGACCATATACTTCCCATTGATCAGTTGGCCCTCTTTGACGATGTATCTACTATCTTCGAGGCGGATGATGGCCACGTTCGTCCGTCCTGTAATTACTCCAGTAAGAACAAAAGCAGGAAATTCTTCCACGGCAGGTCCATTTCCGACGCTGCTGGCGGGTACTGCCTGTGCAGTGTTCCTCGGGCCTGCTCCAACCGGTAATACCGGCATAGGTAGAACAGGAATATTAGCTGGATGAATATTTATCCGCGCCGTTTTGACCGGATGTTTTGTTGGCGGTATATACGGGACATTTTTTACAACTGTATCCATTGCAGGCGCGAATGGGTCGCGTCTTGCTGCAGATGGCAAAGATGCAAGCTGAATGGCCGGCGCAGCCTCTTCACTGTTATCATCTGTTTTGCCGGTCGTAGATGCGGTTTTTTGCGCTGTCTGCGTTCCTGCCGGGGCGGGCTTGGAGTGTCCTTTTCCGCCGGTCACTTTTACGACAACGAATGCCACGCATATAACTACTAAAATACCCAGGACGATGACCTGCGGGGTCTGCTTATCCTTCATTTTTCGACCTCCCCATCGCCATCGCGTTATTCGTCGCCGGATGCGTAGGCTCAGGTTTTCCAGTTTCCTTACCGGTGCTGTCTTTAAATATAAATGCAGTTACTACTAAACTGGCCTGCAGTTCAGGTGATTTTCGCAGTTCGGCTGCTTTCGTTGGCGACATTTGCAATTGATTGACCGCTATGATTTTAGGGAACTTGGTAAGGCTCTCTATAAAGTCGTGTATACACCAGTAAGAGCCTTCCAGTTGAATATCGATTTTCATCTCGTCGTAAGGCTTAGGTTTTTCTTTAGTCGCCGCTGCCGCTGAACCCGATTTGTTTTCGGAGTCACCCGCTGGTGGTCTGGCAGGAGCTTGTTCAGCAATAGGCTGGGGCCTCACCGAGACAACCTTCAGATTATGCGATTTGCCGAGTGCTTCCAATTGTCCGAGAAGCGTCGGTATATAAGCAGAGTTAGATACGGACGTTTCAAGAAATCCAATCTCTCCCTGGGCTTTCAGATACGCTTCCTGTGCTTCTACGAGGCGTTTTGCTACCCGTGTGCCGTCATCAACCTGCTTTTGTTTGTTCTGAAGCTGTGCTGTGGCAGACCCGAGTCGGCTGGAACCAACCGTATAAGCAAGGATTATCGATGCGAACAGCAGTCCTGCTATCACCGATAACAATACGAGCGTTTTTGTGGTCGGCTTGAGGGTGGGTGTTTTCAACTCTTTTCCGCCTCCTTACTGTCAGCCTTTTTGGGAAGCTTAATGCCTGCAGCCATCTCGAATTCCACTGCATTTGTCGGCCCCACCAGTGTTTGCTGTGTGTAATGGAGATCGACACTGCTGAAATCAGCAACGGTATCATGCAGCCTGAGCATCGTTTGTCCTACGAGCGATTGATCCGCTGAAACTCCGTTTATGCTCATAGTGATGTCAGAATTGTCAGTCGTGATTGTTGTCGATATTCTTGTCAACCATGTTTTGTCCGGCAGACTCACGCTCAAGGCGTTAAGTACGCGGCACCACCTCAGGGTGTCCGACTTTGCCTGGTTAAGAATTTCCAGCTTGGGAGCAAGTTCTTTGGTTGATTTTTCATAACCTTCGATCTTGTCCACCGTCGGCTGCAGCTTTGTTAACTGCCTGTCCAGATTAGTGATACTGGACTGGGTTCCAATAACTCTCGTGGCCATGAGTGTGAAAATCGATACTACCACTGCGGCCTCGACAACGATTACCAGCAGCAGCTTTCTCACGTTTGATTCCAGACGTTTTTTCTCCGCTCGCCTGGGTGCGATCATGTTAATGGAGGGCATGTCTTGAGCTCCTTTCCACTCAGGCAGCGATCCGCTGCTTTGCTCTCGTCATTTCCTCTTTAAGAGCCAGCCCCGTGCCTACGACAAGCACCGGACCGTAATCATCGACAAATTCCTGAGGAAAGCGCCCAAGAGATATGGATGCCTTGGAGAACGCATCGCTTACTTCCACCGGAATGTTCAGTTTCGATGATACATAAGCAGCCATTCCGGGCATCCTTGCCGTTCCGCCCGTGAGCACGATTTGTGAAACCGATGCCTGTTCCGCTCCCTCAGGGAATTGGGATTGATAGTAATGAATAGACCTTCGGATCTCCCTCAGGAGTTCATCCAAAAGCGGCTGGACTACCCGCCAGCATTTGCTTTCGACTTCCTGTGCCGATAGCTTGTCGATCGAGTCCTGCATAGCCATCTCGAATTTGAGCCGTTCGGCGTCATCATAAGAGAATCCGGTCAGTGTTTTAATTGCATTGGTGAAGCTGTCCCCTGCTATCGGGATGCTTCTGGTCAAAGCAAATGTGCCACTAGACACGATGTTTACATCTGTATGGCTTGCACCCATATCTATGAGCGCGGCCGTCTTTGTCGCCAGCTCATTGTTTGTGTCCGATTCAACAAGGGCTCGGATGATTGCGAATGCTTCCACATCGATGGCGACAGGTTCGAGTCCCGCTGCTTCGAGGACAGTTATGCGGCTTTCCACGAGGTCCTTAGGTGCTGCGACCAGCATGACGTTCATCTGGTCGGTCCCTTCCACATCGCCGAGTATCTCGAATTCGACTATACTGTCATCCATCGATGCCGAGACATATTTGGCTGCCTCGAATTTGATGGATTTACGCAGGTTAGCTTCGCTCATCTTAGGAAGCTGTACCTGCCGGACAATAACTTGTGAACCTGTAATTGCCGCGACCGCACCTGTACTGCGTATATTCGCCGAACGGAGAAGCGCTTTTATGGATTGAGCAACATCAAGTGTGTTGGTGATTACTCCATCGCGGCATGAGTCCAGTGGTGTGACTTGGAGCGCTGCATTTACCAGCCGGTAACCTGTTCCGATGGGTTCAAGCTCAATGGCTTTAATGTGGCTGTTCCCAATGTCGATACCTACAATCGTGTCTTTTCCAAATAATTGTGATAGCACGTCTTGGATAACCCCCTTCGGCTATGCGAACCTGCAAGGCTGACGGCTGAGGATATTGCGTTATACTTGTATCCTGCGCCGAGCAACCAAGCGTATTATTCCGTTAGTGGCACTTGTTTTCTCTATAGATTATCGGCAGATTTCAGCTAGTTCTGAGTGTAGTTTAATAAAACAAGCATTTCTACCGGGGCAGGCGGGGTGATTGCCGGTGTTTCAAAGCCGATAACAGCGGGGTACTGCTTTAGCAGATTGGGGATTTTGCAGTGATTATCAAAGAGGAGGGTTCCATCAATGCCGGTAGTTGCAGAATTTACAGTTACTCCGCTGGTCGAAGGCGAAATGAAGCCTTATGTCGATGCAGCAGTCGATGAAGTCAAAAAATCAGGCTTAAAGTACGAAGTAGACGCGATGGGCACGACAGTCGAGGGAGATCTCGATGAAGTGATGGACACTGTAAAGCGTGCTCATAACGCAGTGCGGCAGAAAGGGGCGCGGCGGTTCTTTACTGAAGTCCGCATCGACGAAAAAGAAGAAGGTACGACGATAGAGGATGAGTTAGAGGATTACAGGTAGAGAAGATTTAGTTGACACTTATTCGGGAGGGATTACAATCCCTCCCGAATAGTAATTATTGCTAAAGCTGGAGATCACCTGAATTATCTACTTTTGGTTGTTCTCCTTATACGGTCCGGCTATTGATACGCTCATGCTGTCGGGATGCAGGTGCTTCTTTGCGGCCTGACGGACCTGATCGATTGTTACCGTCCGGTAGTAGGACGGATATTTCTGAATATAGTCCATACCAAGGCCGTAAAACTCAGCTGCGTTCAAAATACCTGCAACGCCGTCGTTTGTTTCCAGCCGCAGAGGGAAAGACCCAACGGTACACTCTATGGAATCCTTGAATTCCTGCTGGGTTGGGCCGTTTTTAATGTAATTTCGTATTACTTCGTCCATGGCAGTAAGTGCTTTGTCAACGTTTTTGGGATTGGTCCCGAACCCGCCGAAAAATGTGCCATCGTTCAATCCGACATCAAACAGGCTGTAGATAGAGTATACAAGTCCCATTTCGTCGCGAACCTTTTGGGAGAGTCTTCCGTTCATGCCTGCGCCGAGGATGTTGTTCATCACGGTTGTGGCATAGAAATCAGGGTCGCTCCGTTTGAGATTTCCGGCATGGCCGAAATAAACATTTACTTGAGACTTATCCATAAGCTCACATATGGTTTTCGATCTGCTTTTTGCGAGAGGCAGGTCTGGTAATTTGACATTTCCATCTGTGCCGTTTGGCTGCCAATCACCGAAACACTTCTTTATAGCTGCTACAGCCTCATCTGTCTTTATATCACCGACTATGACGATTACGGTTGTTTCAGGGCCATAGTGTGCTTTATAGAAGGAGACAAGGTCGTCACGTGTTGTCGACATAACCGATTTCTTGTCTTCCTCGATGGTCGGAATGCGGGCAGGGTGTCCTTCCGGGTAGACGCTCCTAAAGAAATTGCGATATGACATGTTGCCCGGATCCTGAGCCTGCTTGTCAAAATCCACTATCAACTCGGATTTGATTTTATCCAATTGTTCCTGCGGAAATGACGGGTTTCTCAGTTCATCAGAGAGCAAATCTACTACCTGGCTAAAATCCTTCGAAAGGCAATCTCCCGAAATCCAGACTGCTTCCAAGTCACTGGAAAATCCGGCATTTGCAGCGAGGTTATCCAATTCAGTGGATATATCAAGCTTACTCCGCTTATTTGTGCCTCTAGTCAATGAAGCAGCGGTTATGCAGGCAACTTTTTCTTTGCCAGGCGGGTTCATGCAATTGCCGGCTTTGATGCTTCCTCTGATCGCAACCGTCGGATTGCTGTGGTTCTCTTGCACGATTACGACTATACCGTTTTTTAGGACCACTCGCGTGGGCATTACTGACTTCGACGGGTGCGTGGGTGTTACGGATTTCACTGCTGCGCTTTTATGCACAGTGGCTTTTGACAGGTCACACTTTGCCGGTTGATAATTGGCAGTTCCGGGATATTTGCCTTCGACATTAAGTACCGCAGCCTGCTGCCCGCTCGCAGATCCACCGGGCGCTGTTGGAACGAACCATCCAACAGTGCGGTTGTTTTCCGTCAGATATTTCCTGGCGACTCTCTGTACGTCTTCGGCTGTAACAGCTTCGATCTTTGGATGAAGCTCATCCATGAATTTCCAGGATGTCTCACACTCGTAATATCCGAGGTTCTCACCCTGATCGGACACGCTGTCGTTCTGGTAAATGAGATAAGCCTCAAACTGGTTTTTAGCTCGTGTAAGCTCTTCATTTGTGGGCAGGGTGGTCTTGGCTTTTTCGACCTCATCCAGCAGCGCTTTTTCAAGCCTGCCTGCTGTGACATTCTGCTGTCCGGTCGCAGAAAGCATGAAAAGTCCGGGGTCTTTTCTGAGCCCGGCACTGGCTGAAGCCGATGTCGCAAGCTGGCTTTCTACCATCGACTGGTGGAGTCTGCTGCTTCCTCCTCCGTCCAGGATCTGGCCAAGGATCAACAGCGGGAAAATGTCTGGGTCGTTAATATTTGGCATATGATAGGCAATCATTGAAATTTCGGAAGGGCCTTCACGCCTGAGGACGAATCGTCTCTCTCCAAGTTGAGGTTTTTCTGTTGTATAAACCTTGGGAGGCTCCGGCCCTCGCGGAATTTTGCCGAAATACTTGCGGACAAGCTCCATCGTCTTGTTTGTATCTACATCGCCGACGATTACCAGGACGGCGTTGTTCGGATGATAATAAGTCTTGTAATATTTATACAGCTGATCGCGTGTGATGTTCTTTAGATCACAGTCATAACCTATTGTCGGCCATCTGTACGAATGCGACTGATAGGCTACAGCCATCATATTATAATAAAGGAGGGTATTGACCTCATTTTCCTTGCCTTCCATCTCAGACAGAATTACAACGCGCTCCGAATTAAACTCCTTTTTGTCCATCAGTGCGTTTTGCATCCTGTCCGATTCCATGCCTAAAGCCATTTCCAGATGATCGGTCGAAAGGACTTCCCAGTAATTAGTCCAATCTAGCCAGGTAGATGCGTTGTTCATCCCGCCCTTGGCTCTGATCATTCGGAAATACTGGCCTTTGCCGATATTTTTGGTCCCCTTGAACATCATATGTTCGACCATGTGGGAAATGCCGGTAATGCCGGGGTGCTCGTTTCTTGATCCGACTCTGTACCATACCTGGCACGTAAATACAGGCGCTGCATGAACTTCCTTTATCAGCACCTTGAGCCCATTAGGCAGTACAGTCTCCGAAACCTGGTTGTCTGCTGCGAATGCTCCTGCAGCTGTCAAAAGAATGAGGGCTACAAGCGCTGTTCGCTTAAAGATTGCCATACATATCCTCCTCTAGGTTTAAGGAAATAGGATAGAGGATTTTGAAGTGAGGCCACATCCTAATATTCCCTGTTGAGTTTACACCCTGAATCGCATATACGCAAGGGAATACTGAGATATTGATTAGCTGGGCCATGATCAGACACTGGGGTGACATGAAAACGTCAAATAGGAGGAAATGCCAAGCACTAGACAGTAATAACTTTAGTAGTGATCGCTAAATATTCCGGCAGAAGCAACCAATTACTAATATTGTGTAAATCAATGTAGTGATGCAGGTTATAGCGGCTTATAACAAATAAAGATGAATAAAAAGAAACATAAGCCAGTAGGAATAGCCGGAGAAATCAAAGACTATATTAAAATGCCGATATGTGCTACGCAGGAGTAAATAGTAATGAGTAATGTTCAGAACTATATCGTTCGAATTACACGGTCAGATCGTGCGGCGATGCGGATACTGATTGCCGCGCTGGTTTTAACACTAATCTTTCGTCTGATGTGGTTTATTCACGCGGGACATCATTCCTTTATCTGGGATGAGAAGACCTACGATGGTATAGGCTATCGTATGTCCACCAATGGCTGGTCAATGACAAACAACGAAGGCAAACTTACTGCGTTTGTTGGTCCCACGTATCCTGTATTCGTAGCATTGGTATATACCGTGTTCGGCCATAACCCGCAGGCGGTTTACATTCTGCAGATACTATTGGCAGTCTTGACTACTTACCTGATATATCGGATTGGTGTGTTACTTACGGCTTCAAGAATAGTTTCAGCGGTGGCTGCACTTATAGTTGCTGCGTACATCCCTCTTGTTCAATGGGCGAGCCTGGTACATACAGAAATACTGTTTACACTGCTGATGGCTGCGACGATTTACTTTGTTTTAGTTGCTATTCGGCGAAAAAGCACTGCATGCTTTGTGGTAGCCGGAGTTATGGCGGGAGTCACGACTTTATGCAGAGGATCCGCACTGCCACTCCCATTCTTTATGGTAGTGCTGATCCTGATGATGTCAGTCAAAACACGGAAATTGATTGCCGGGCTTTCCTTGTTTCTGGTTGTATTTCTCTTTACGCTAAGCCCATGGGTGGTTCGCAATTATATTGTTTTTAATGCGTTTGTACCTGGAGCAACAGAGGCTGGATACGTAATGTGGTCAGGAACATATGGCGAATACGGCATTGCTCCTAAAACACTACCGAAGCATATTCTCAAATATCTATATGCTCATCCAAATGAGATTGAACAGAATACCTTCTACCAGAAGGAAGCTATCAAGAATATCAAAACGAACCCTGTTCACTGGATTTGCCTTAGTTTCAGAAAGTTTACGCAATTCTGGCTAAATGTTGGATATGGCAAAACTCCCTCGAAATCGAGCATTGCCATCATGTTTACTCATCTGATTCTGATTATTCTTTCAATCTTCTCGCTCAAGAGTATAAAAGACCGCTTGGGTATGTGGATTCTTATCGCAGTATTGGTTAACTTTACTCTTGTCCATATGATAACGATAGGATTGGTTCGCTATGCAGTACCATTTGTTCCTTATATAACTATATTGGGTGTACGTGGGTTTTTCAGGCTTGTTCCTTCTCTTGAGAGATATTTAAGCCTGGATTCTTCAGTGGTTGCCTCAAATATTGGTTGATTATGATGCATTATATTGGAGAAGGATAGATCTGGTATGGTAAAGTCTCGATATCTTGCGATAGTTCCCGCTTACAACGAATCTGCGAGTATAGAATATGTCGTCAAGAGTCTCCTTTCGCTACCGTTAGGGTTGGATGTACTTGTTGTTAATGATGGATCAAAAGACAATACAGCCCGGCTTGCCGGCGAAGCTGGAGCGACAGTTGTGACGCTTCCATGCAATATGGGTATCGGCGGCGCTGTTCAAACAGGCCTTATTTATGCGAAAAACAATGGATACGAATTAGCTTTACAAGTAGATGGAGACGGACAGCATAATGCCGACGAGATACAAACTATAGTCGAGCCGGTTGTAAGTGGTGACACGGATGTGGCGATTGGTTCAAGGTTTTTATCGCCAAAAGGTTTCAGGTCCAGCAGAATTCGCAGAGTTGGAATAACAATCTTCAAAATAGCCATTTACGTCCTGACCAGACAGCTTATCACAGATAGCACTTCAGGGTTCAGAGCATTCAACTCACAGGCTATAGCATATCTTGCAGCCCATTATCCCTGCGATTACCCTGAAGTGGAAGTTGTTGTAGCTCTGAAACGAAATGGCTTTAGAATTAAAGAATTTCCTGTTCGCATGAAGGAGAGACAGGGAGGCCGCTCATCTATCACTCCAATAAAATCCGCATATTATATGGTAAAAGTTTTGCTTGCACTGACTATCAGTTTTTTCAGGCCTCCTGAAAAGCCAGCGGGCAAGGTTTGATTGGGTGGGGGAGCTTCTATGCATTTAAGAATACAGATAATCGCAATCGTTCTGAGTGTTTTTGTATTGGTTGCAATATTTGAACTGGTTCGCAAGCGAAAACTACGCGAAGAATACTCTCTTTTGTGGTTATTTGCAGGCATTTCTTTTCTAGCATTATCTATTCGCAGAGATCTTGTGGAAAGAATATCTGCTTACATGGGCGTAAGTTATGGCCCATCGGCACTATTCATCGCTGCGTTTCTTTTTGGAGCTTTGCTTGCGCTGCATTTCTCATTAATCCTATCGCAATTAGCAGAACGAATCAGGATATTGACACAGCAGAATGCGCTCCTTGGACTTGAGTTAACTCAGTTACAGAAAAAGCAGAATTCCACAGAGTCAAAATGCGCTGCGAATGTGGCGGAATGCGGTGAGACGGAAACTGAATGACATATCCGTTTGCGCTTAATTTATATTCCTGATTCTTTATCTGCGCTGCAATAGTGGGAGTTATCTCGCCAACTCAAACAAAATCTCTTCCGTATCGATATCCAGAATACGAATATGCGTGTCGGTAATCAGTCCGACACTGCCGATAATCCGGCCGTCCCGCTCGATTTTTGGTATCGATGGGCTGCCAGGGTTCATCAACACGAGTGAACCGGCTTTCTCCAGCACAGGTGTATGTGTGTGGCCGGATACGAAGACATCGGTCTTGTAATAACCTCCGAGCCGGATCATATCTTCGCGGGTCAGAGTGTGCCCATGATTGATCAAAATGCGGGTGTCGCCGACATAAGCGGTCGCGTAAGGCGACTGTACCGGCATTTCGAGCAGTTCTTCGTAGACCTGTGAATCACAATTGCCCTGCGCTATGACTATCGGGACAGGTGAATGGTTCATCGCTTCGACTAAAGCCGGGATGTCATATCCGTCGGTGTATCCCAGCCTTGGCGGATGGTAGAGAACATCGCCGGCGTGGACGATCAAATCCGCGCCGGCGAAGATATTTTCCACCTTTCGCCAGGTGTCTATTCTACCGTGTGTATCGCTGACTACGCCTATTTTCATAGTCCAGCGGGCATTTCCCCGGCTCTGACAGCGATCCGGCTTGTTCTCGAATTTCTGGCATGCCATACTGTCAGGTCGATAATGTCGCCGATTTTGGACTTCTGGACAGCCTCGGAGATAGTCTTGGCACTTGTAACGCTCTTGCCGTTGATCTTCGTTATAACATCGAGCGGTGCGAGTCCTGCTCTTTCAGCCGGGCTTCCCTGCATAACCTCTCTGATCATCGCGCCGTCTACAGGAGGAACCTGCCCGATCTGAGACTGCAGATCCTGTCGGTTCGAGCTATCGACTTGTATGTAAGAGATACCCAGCCATGGGCGGACTACTTTGCCGTGCTGTATGATCTGATCTGCAACCCATTTCGCAGTTTTGCTCGGTATCGCGAACCCGATACCGATGCTGCCTCCGCCCGGACTTGTCGATGCTATTGCCGTGTTGATCCCGATGATGTTGCCGTTTATATCTGCGAGCGCGCCGCCGCTGTTTCCACGGTTTATGGCTGCGTCGGTCTGTATTGCATTTTCCAGAACCGTACCTTCAATATTGAGCTGCCCACGGTCCGTAGCGCTTACCACGCCGACCGTAACCGTTGTACCGAGACCAAGTGCATTGCCGATAGCGATAACCCAGTCGCCCACCTTTGGTTCAGCTTCATTGATCGTGGCTGCAGGCAGGTTGTTCTCTTTAATCTTGATAACAGCAAGGTCGCTCTTGGAATCACGCCCGATTATATTCGCCGGGTAGCGTTTCTTATTCCAGAGCGTGACATAGACCTTGCTCGTATTTGCGACTACATGGTTATTCGTCAGGATATAGCCATCCCTGCGTATGATAACGCCGGATGCCTGTCCCTTCGGAATTACTTCCTGCGGTGTCATAAAACCGAATAAGTCCGGTTGTGATACGCTGGGCTTGCCTTCGGTGTCTATATTGACTACTGATCTTTCAACTTTGGCTGCTGCGACAGCGACAGAATCATCGCCTTTGCGCGCAATTGCAGGCGAAAAGCTGGTGGGGATGTTTACAGTCGATATATCAGCGCTTTTCGCAGACCATTTGAATATGGCTGCGCATACGGCAAACCCCAGAATAAAGACAAGCACATAATTTATCAGTTTTTTCATAGTGCGCGTTCCTCTACTATCTTGAAGCTTAGAGCCTTTGCATTACCCTATAGATTTTACCAGATTAGCCATCTCGATTGCCGCTTCGGCTGCAGAAGCACCCTTATTACCGGCCTTGGTTCCGGCTCTTTCGATAGCCTGCTCGATGTTGTCGGTTGTGATGACCCCGAATATGACCGGGATTCCCGTTACAAGCCCGACCTGCGCTATGCCCTTCGATGCTTCGGCTGCGATATAGTCGAAATGGGGTGTAGAGCCACGGATGAGCGCTCCCAGGCAGATGACGGCGTCATATTTTTTGGACCCAGCCATCTTTTGTGCGATAAGCGGGATCTCAAAGGTCCCCGGAACCCATGCCACCTCTATGTTTTTATCCTCAGCGCCATGGCGGATAAGCGCATCGAGCGCTCCATCCAGCAATTTGCTGGTAATGAACTCATTAAACCGGCTTATGACGATCCCAAACTTCAGATCAGCCGCAATCAGCTTTCCTTCATATAACTTCGGCATCATAACCTCCTTTTTAACTATCAGCTATCATTTATCTGCTTTCAGTGTTTTGCTTTTTTGCTGGGGGCTGATAGCTCTATAGTTTGTGTCCCATTTTGTCACGTTTGGTCAAAAGGTATCGTTTGTTAGCTTCGTTTGGCTCGCAGATCAAGGGCACGCGCTCTACTATTTCCAGATCGTAACCGCTGATACCTGCATATTTGGCCGGATTATTAGTCATAAGCCGGATTTTCTTGAGCCCCAAGTCGACCAGTATCTGCGCGCCGATGCTGTAATCTCTCATATCAGCCGGGAAACCGAGCATTTCGTTGGCCTCGACTGTATCCGCGCCGTGGTCCTGCAGCGCGTAAGCTTTCAGCTTGTTTACAAGCCCGATGCCGCGTCCCTCGTGGTGATAAATGTAAAGGATTACTCCCTTACCTTCCGCTGAAATCTTCTTCATAGCAAGCTCAAGCTGTTGGCCGCAGTCACACCTGAGGGAATGGAGCACATCACCAGTAAGACACCCTGAATGAATCCTAACCAGCGTAGGCTCGCCGTCGGTAATGTCGCCCATAACCATCGCAATATACGGATTTGCTTCGACAGTCGTTTCGTAGCCGTAGGTAGTGAATTCGCCGTATTCAGTTGGGATTATGGTCGTAGCGAACCTTTTTATCAGCTTCTCATGCTGCCTTCTGTATTTAATCAAGCTTGCGATTGTAACGATCTTCAATCCGTGCTGCTTTGCTATCTTCATAAGCTCAGGAACCCGTGCCATCGTACCGTCATCGCTCATGATCTCACAGAGTATGCCTGTCTGGGAGAGCCCAGCCATCTTGGTAAGATCGATTACGGCTTCAGTATGCCCTGCGCGGACCAGCACGCCGCCGTCCTCTGCTATGAGGGGGAAGATATGCCCAGGGCGACAGAAGTCATGGGGCACGGAATCAGGGTCGGAAAGCCTCTTGATCGTAACTGCGCGGTCATAGGCCGATATTCCCGTCGTAGTGCCCTTAGCGGCGTCCACACTCACCGTAAACGCTGTCGTGTGCTTGGACGTGTTGTGCTCTGTCATCATGTTGAGATCCAGCCGCTGTGCAGTTGTGCCGGTCATTGGAACACATATCAACCCCCGGCCGTATTTTGCCATGAAGTTAATCGATTCCGGCGTGACCTTTTCGGCTGCCATAATGAAATCGCCTTCGTTTTCGCGGTCCTCATCATCGACGACAATGACCATCTTACCAGCCTTGATATCTTCAAGCACCTCTGGTATGGCGCTGAACTGGAACTCTTCCGACAACTGTTAACCCTCCAAAAAACCCGAATCGGCCAGAAACTGCTCTGTAATACTTCGTTTCTGCGACCGACCGGAGATGAACTTTTCTACGTATTTACCAAGTATATCTGTTTCGAGATTTACCGTGTCTCCCGCACGCTTGGACGCGAGTGTGGTGTTTGCAAATGTATGCGGGATCACCGCCACTCTGAACCCGTCTTCTGTGCAGGATGCCACTGTAAGGCTTATTCCGTCTATCGCGATCGACCCCTTAGTGACGACGTACCGCATCACTTCTTCAGGGGCTTTTATAATAAGCGTAGTCTCACCCGGTTTCTTATCGAAACTCTGAATTGTGCCGAGCCCGTCCACGTGTCCCAAAACAAAGTGCCCGCCGAATAGCCGGTCTGCAGATACGGAGCGCTCCATGTTCACTGCATCGCCCGGTTTCAGACTTCCCAGACTGCTTCTGCTGAGTGTCTCCTCGACTGCATCGAAACTCAGTTCGTTTCCCGTAATCTTAGTGACCGTCAAGCAGGTGCCGTTTATCGCGATACTGTCGCCGATTTTTGCGCCGTCAGATACGACATGCGTCGCGATCCGAAGCTCTGCTCCCGCTCCTCGCGTTATCGATCTGACTGTGCCTATTTCTTCAACTAACCCTGTGAACACGGATATGCCTCAATCATAAGGTCGCACCCGACCTTCTTTACACTCATATTCTTGAGCCGGAGTGCATCAGCCATGGCTGCAATGCCGGGCCCCTCTACCGGAGTCAAGGCTGATTCTCCGCCTACTATCTTAGGCGCAATGAACACCAAAATTTTATCTACAATGCCGGAAGAAAGGGCGCTTGCGGCGATTCTTCCTCCGCCTTCGATCAGCACGCTTGTCTTTTGCATACGCCCAAGCTCCTGTATCAGAGCAGGGAGACTTACCTCTTCTGCTTCGCCGCCTACTTTTATTATACGCGCGCCAGCTTGCTTTAGTTTCAGTGAATTAGCCTCAGCAGTTCCATCACAAACAGCAATTATTGTCTCACCACTCGGCTGCGAGAAGAGTTTTGCATTGACAGGAGTTCTTGCAGAACTGTCGACTACGACTCTGGCAGGATAGGCCCTCCGCGCTCCGTTTCGCGCTGTAAGTTCGGGATTATCGGCAAGCACGGTCCCGATTCCGACCAAAACTGCATCTGTTCGTTCCCTTAACCGGTGGACGATTCGTCGAGATTCATCGGAACTGATCCATTTAGAGTCGCCGGTACAGGTAGCGATCTTGCCGTCGAGCGTCATTGCGAGCTTCAGAGTGACGAACGGCAGCCCAGTCGTAATAAACTTGATAAAAACCTCATTCAGCTTACGCGCTTCTTCTTCGAGAACCCCGACGCGGGTATGTATCCCTGCGGCTTCGAGCTCCGCAAGCCCTTTCCCTGCTACTTTAGGGTTCGGGTCGACCATTGCAGCGGTAACGGATTTTATTCCGGCTTTTATAACGGCTTTTGTGCAGGGCGGGGTCTTCCCAAAGTGGCAGCATGGCTCAAGTGTTACGTAAAGATCGGCACCGGAAGCCAATTCGCCTGCATTACGAAGCGCGATAACCTCGGCATGAGGCTCTCCAGCGCGTTTATGATAGCCTTCACCAACTATTACGCCGTCCTTAACGACGACAGCGCCGACCATTGGGTTCGGGCTGGTATTTCCACGCCGCGCGAGCGCGAGCGCCCGTTTCATAAAAACTTCCATGCCTATTCTTTTCGTTTTTCCCTGCCGATCAGGTCGCTGAACATCTCTCGACGCTGTTCCTGGAAGGTGACGAGCGTAGCTTTTACGTCAAGCAGACCGAGAACCACCACAATAAAGGTGAGTGCCGTTGCGGTGCTCCAGTAGCTGATCTGAAACAGCGGGTTGCAGCCGGAGATTGACTTGCCGAATAGAAACATAAGAAGAAGAGCTTCAAGCGATATTGCAGCAGAAAGCCTGTAGGCTTTCTGCGACTTGCTGATCAGACGCGAGCCTTTTATCCACCTGCGAACCTCCGCGAGGATCGCAATCGCTATTACGGCAATCGCTACATAAATGATGACCCTGATGATCATTTCAAGCTCACCGCCCCCTAGACATTACACTCTCGGCTTCGGCTTTCAACAAACGCACGGCCTCTGAAATCCCAAGATGGTTATTATAGACGGAATTTCCGGCCACGAGCAGGTTAGCGCCTGCCGCTGTTACCTTTCGGCATGTGTTCAAATCCACCCCGCCGTCGACTTCGATGTCTATCTTTCGGCCTGTCTTATCAACCAATTCCCTGGCCTGGCTGATCTTGGGCAGCATCGACTCAATGAACTTCTGTCCGCCGAATCCGGGATTGACAGTCATCACTAGAACAAGATCGACGTCCTCGATTACGTGCTCGATGGCTGATAGGGGAGTAGCCGGATTAAGAGCGACACCCGGACTCGCTCCAGCGGCTTTGATCTGCTGGATTACACGGTGCAGATGAGGGCAAGCCTCGGCATGAACGGTGATTAAATCAGCTCCTGCGCCGGCAAATTCCTCAATGTAGTGCTCCGCGCCGTAGATCATAAGGTGCACATCAAAATTTATCTTTGTAAGCGGCCTGAGTGCCCGTACGACCAATGGCCCGAACGTAATATTCGGGACAAAATGACCGTCCATTATGTCGAAATGTAAATATTTCGCTCCTCCGGCCTCTGCCTGGCGCAGAGCGTCTGTCAGGTCCGCAAAATCAGCGGATAGAAGCGATGGTGCAATATTAATTTCCAAAATTCCGTCACCAATTCTATTTTGTGATACTCACACAGAGGTGAATATCAAAGGCTATCGTCTTCGGCCTCTGCTGCTATGGACTTCGTCTTTCAGTAGCTCATCTCCGACGTATACTTTCACACGTATCTTGTCACCGGTACCAGTAACTTCCTGTGTAAAGCTGTCACCTGGATCGTGATATTCGTTGTAAGCCTCATTTTCGCCGTTATCGTCGATGACGACTATCCGCACCTGCTGCGGCTCGGTGGCATCACTGGGAACCTGAACCTTTACCAGGAATGACCTGGGTTGTGAGTTCGTATCGTTGGCGCCGGATGTATCGTCACTGGTAGTCTGATCTGTTTCCATCGGATTTTTTCCGAGGCTCAAAACGATGTTTACTTCCTTCATGGGTTCTAAATTCTCACCGGAAGTAGGGGATTGCCGGATAATGTGATCAGACGGTACCGTATCGCTGTATTCCGAGGTCAGACGCTTGACTACTAACCCGGCATTGTTTATTTTACTTTCAGCTTCATCAATTGTCAGCCCTACAACACTCGGTACTTCCACGAGTTGAGGCCCTTTACTGATCCATACCTGGATGAACGGTTGTTCTTTTGAAACAGTGCCGCCCTGCCGTGGGCTCATAGCATAGACCAACCCTTTGTCTGCTTCATTATTATATTCCTGGTGAACATCGTTATCTTTTATCTCGAGTCCTGTCCTTCCGGCAATCTCTCTTGCCTGTTCCAAAGTCTTTCCTATCAGATCTGGAACCGGCAGGGTCTGCTTCTCCCCGAACAGCCATGCCACTAACCCGGCGGTGACTATAGCGACGACAAATACCGCAAGCAGCCAGACAGCCGTAGTCTTGAAGAAGCTCTGGGATTTTTCATCGGTCTCGTAAATCAATTCTTCTGCCGATTCAGCCTTCGGGTGTTCAGGTGCCGACAGAATATATCCCGTTCGCAGCCAATCCTTGACTTTCATAAGTGCGGATACAAAATCTGCCGCGCTTTCGAACCGCTGGGACGGGTCTTTGTGCATTGCCTTCATGACGATCTCGTTAAGGATCGCCGGTACACCGGCGTTCATTACATGGGGTGAGGGGACCGGGTCCTGCAGCGTTCTGGCTGCGATGGCTGCAGATGTTGCGGCATCGAACGGAACCGAGCCTGTCAGCATCTCGTATAGCACTACGCCCAGTGAATACACATCACTTGCCGGCTCTGGAGCCTCGCCGCGTATTACTTCAGGAGACATATAATGCACTGAACGCAGCATTACGGCCTCTCTTATCGCAGGAAAAGCAGAAAGTGCCCTGGCTGTGCCGAAATCCGTCAGCTTTACCTGGCCTTCAGGGTTAGTGAGGATGTTTTGGGGCCGGACATCTCCGTGGACCACTCCCTGCCGGTGCGCATATTCCAGTGCGGAGCCGACCGCGACGGCTATATCGACAGCATAGGAGATGGTGAAAGGAGCCGTGCGGCGGATCCTCTCCTTTAAGTTTATGCCCCGCACATACTCGACAGCCGTGAAGTAGGTTCCGTTGTCATTATCTGCCTCAAGCACCTTGGCGATATTCGGATGATTGAGGTCTGACACCATCTGGGTTTCCTCAATCATCCGCTCGGCAAATTCGCGGTTTTGAGAATACTGCGGGACCATTGTTTTAACGGCGACGAGCCGGTTTAGCACCTTATCTCTGGCTCTGTATACCGAGAAAAAGCTACCGTCTCCGCTCTTTTCGAGAATTTCGTATCTGTAGTTGACCACTTGTCCGATCAACTTCGTCATCTCCCATAACTTTCAAATAGTTTGCCCCATTCAGTCTGAAGAATCTTTTTCACTCTGCCTTTACCGATGCATCGGTACCAGTATCCATCATAATAAAGCCTGGATGCGTAATACGACCATGGCGCGATGCAGCTGCGAAGGAGTATATTCTCAAGCGGTTTCAGCGGGCCGTGATATATCAATTTCTGTCCGCGTGACGCAAAAGTTTCCTGTTTCTCATGGAAATGGAAGTTCACTTCGGAAATATCTTCACCGACGACTTCGATCTCTTTAACGTCTCCGGTTCCAAGCCCATGCTCATGCGCCAGCCTGATGAACTTGAGAGACATTGGGTCGAATCCCATCATCTTGGCCGCAACTGCATCGATTGCGACTTGATCGGCGCTTGCCAGTATATAGTTCTTGATGATCGGCACCATCGCTCTCGGTCCCGGTCCGTCGCCTGCGATGGTCCCGTCCGTGACCGCGAATATGCCGGGGTGGATCTCTTTTTGAATGGCGAGCAGGTCCACGAGTGTCTCATGGATCACTGAATGCGTCCAGTGCCTGTTTTCGCGAAGAAGCCCACCGAAGGCATTCTTCATAGCGCCTGTCATTGTGGTGAAAACATGCGTTTTGAGTGTCGGCATGTGAATGGCATTCTTATCCAGAAACAGCTTGGGGATCATAATCCCGTCAGGGAATACCTTGTCGAGCACAAGCATCTTTGCCTTGGGCTCGTATTTGATCCATTCTGATCCGTCCTCATAGAGGTAAACGAACTCAAGGCCGTGTTTTTCGATGACCGATTCGAGATGATTGTTTTTAGCGCCTACTTTGGGGTCTACGACTACTGTCCGGTTTTGCGCGGGGATCAGTTTACCGTATCCTGCATCTCGAAGAGCTTTAGTTATGCCATCGAACTGCCATGGTGTTGTGGAGCAAGCCGGATAGTAATAATGCCAAGATATGTTAATCTTGAGGATAGTATCTTTGTCCTTGGGCAGGTGGTCTTCGAAATCCGCCATCTTCATCAGCCGGCCATAGTCTTCTACCACTGTTTCGGGACTTGTTTTCAAAACTGCGACTTTAGATCTTGCCATTAATCTGCTCCATTACATCGGTGTCGCATCAGTATTAGCACAATAGCTGCCACACTGATGAAGAGTGCTGCTAAATATGTATAACGACCGAACGGCTCCAGAGATGCGGCTATTTGTGAGAAAAAGCCAGCAATGAAGATTATTGTAACAAAAAGTATCCAAAAACCAATGAGCCGATTCGCCATTTTATATTCTCAATCTTGTCCGAAGAGCATGGCCTGCTTTTCCATAGCCTGCCGTATATCAGCTTCGGTCACGCTGTCGGTTATTATAACTTTTCCGATCCGCTTAGGCAGTATGAACTTGAGTTTTCGGGATACGGACTTCTTGTCATATTTCATAGCTGCTATGACCTTATCAAGATCGACATCCGCATCCAATAAGACAGGGAGCGAGAAATACTGAAGCGTTTCCGCTATTTCCTCCGCTATTCCCCGCGCTGCCAACCCGGCAGTCTCGGAAATAAGCGCGGCTGTAACCATCCCAATGGAGACAGCTTCTCCATGAGTATATCTGGAGTAACCGGTAGCCGCTTCGATTCCATGTCCGACCGTATGTCCGTAATTAAGAACAGCTCGAAGCCCTGATTCTTTCTCGTCTTTGGATACGATATCTGCCTTAATCTCACAAGACCGGACGATAACATTTTCAAGAGTGTCGCTCTCCATCCCGCGAATTGCATCGGTTCGAGATCGGATAAAATAGAACATCTCTTGATCAGCTATTATACCATGTTTGATTATCTCGGCCAAGCCGCTCGCGAGTTCGGGGTAGGGGAGAGTAGCTATGAGGTCGGGGTCGATGAGCACTCTCCTGGGCTGATGAAACGCACCGACCAGGTTTTTACCCTCGATCAGGTTAACTCCGACCTTTCCTCCGATGCTTGCGTCCACCTGCGCCAGAAGTGTCGTCGGAATATTGATGAAGTCGATTCCCCGAAGGTAGGTGGCTGCTGCAAAACCACCGAGGTCGCCTGTTATGCCGCCGCCGAGGGTGATTAGTACTCCTGACCGGTCGATTCCGAAACCGAGGAGGCGGTTATAGAGCTCGATTGCCGTATCGAACACCTTGCAATCTTCGCCGCCAGGAATCATGGTAGTGAACACATGAAACCCGGCGGAAGATAGACTGTCCATCAGGCTGTGCCCGTAAAGCTCGTATATACCGGCTTCGGTTACAACAACTGCTGTTCTTCCCCGGCATGCTCTGGCTATCTCTGCGCCCGCGTTTTTGAGGATACCGTTCTTTACAACGATCTCGTAGCTGTTTTTTCCAAGATCAACCTTGATTGTTGCCATCAGACTGATATAATTCCACGATTTCCCGTGCCACGGCACTGGCCGGACGCGAAGAAGTGTCGATATGGTAGTCGGCGACTGAATAGTAGAGGTGTCTGGATTCCATCAGACTCTTTATATGCTCCAGTTTGTTCTCACTTTTGAGCAACGGACGTGTATCAGCACGTAGTGTGCGCCGGTATATGATCTCCGGGCTTGCTGAAAGACAGAACAATATTCCGTTTGTCTTCAGATTATCGACATTGTCCTTGAGAATGGGAACGCCACCGCCAGTAGCAATGACATGACGGGATTTCAGAGATACATCCGCTATTGTCTGCTGCTCTATTTCCCTGAATTTGCCTTCTCCGAGCCTTGCAAAAATGTCTGAAACGGGCATCTGTAACCTTTGAGATATAAGATCATCCGTATCGATGAATTTCATACCAAGCTTGCGAGCTACCATGTGACCGACTCGGCTCTTGCCAGTACCCATGAAGCCAATCAATACGATATTCTTCATTTTTGATCACGCCTTTGTGAAGCGGGTGGCCAGTAACCTCGCCTAATCTGCCGACTTTTATTACTGATTATACGCGATAAAGTTCCTTTTGAGTTCGTCCAGATTATCTCCGCCGAATTTCTCAAGAACTGCGGTTGCGAGAGTGATAGCTGTCATCGATTCGCCGACCACCGCTGCTGATGGTACTGCACATACATCCGACCTCTCTGCAAAGGCAGGCATCGGCTCTTTCGTCTTCATATCGACTGATTGCAGTTGTTGGGTGAGGGTAGGGATCGGCTTCATAGCCGCTCTTACGATTATTCGTTCACCGTTCGAGACTCCTCCCTCAATTCCACCAGCGTTATTGGATGGCCTGGTGTAAGAAACACCGTCATAATGTATTTCGTCGTGGACCTGTGATCCAGGAAGTTGCGCAGCTTGAAATCCAAGCCCTACCTCGACCCCTTTTATTCCCGGAATACTCATAACAGCTTTGGCTAATTCCCCATCCAGCCGCCGGTCCCAATGCGTATAGCTTCCTAGCCCAACCGGGACACCGGATGCTATGATCTCAAACACTCCGCCAAGCGTGTCACCTCTACTGGCTGCCTTTTCTATCTCAGCAATCATCGCCTGTTCAGATATTTTATCAAGGCACCGGACTGGAGATGCTTCGGAACGTTTCTGGATCTCTTTAAGAGACATGCCAGCGGATTGCTCTTCGCAAATATCGCCTATCGTTATTACATGACTTGCGATATGTATATCCAGTTCCAGAAGAATACGTTTTGCAACTGCACCGACCGCGACTCTTGCTGCTGTCTCTCTGGCGCTCGCCCGTTCCAGAACGTTACGAATGTCCGAATGTCCGTACTTAATAGAACCGGCGAGGTCGGCATGCCCAGGCCGGGGGATTACATCGGGATCTCTGCTACTCTGGTCAACCGGCTGAACGTTCATGAAACTTTGCCGGTCGTGGTTGGGTATTGATAATGCTATGGGGCTTCCAAGGGTAATACCGAATCTCACGCCGGATAGAATACTGACTTTGTCCTCTTCAATAGACATCCTTTCACTGCGCCCGTATCCTTTTTGACGCCGTGAAAGGTCAAAATCGATATATTCAGCCGTGAGAGGTAATCCTGCCGGTACGCCGTCGATTATTGCAACCAGCATCTCTCCGTGGGATTCACCTGCAGTTAGAAAGCGAAACAATAAACGCTCCCTTAATAGCGAAAGTGGGGATTGCTTTGAAACAATCCCCACAATTATATTCACAAATGAGTGTTAATATCCTCTACGGATATGTTGAAACACCTACTGAGCTGCCCGTTGATTTCTCACCGATAATGGTGGGAGTAACAAAGATCAGCAGCTCGCGGTCCTCTGAAGTCGTAGATGATGATCGGAATAACGGGCCAATAATAGGCAGGCTGCCGAGAATCGGTATCTGCGTAGTGCTTGTCGATTGGTCTTTTCTGATAAATCCACCAACTACAATAGTCTCACCGCTCATAACCCGTCGCCGAGTCTGCAGTGTCTGATACCTGGTCTCAGGTAACTGGCTCTGGCCGTCAGGAGCAGTATACATAGTCCCTGTGTCCTGTACACTTGGCATAAGCTCAAGTGTTATGGTTCCGTCTCCATTTACTCTTGGCAGAACCCTCAGGTAGGTTTCTATATTAATAGAATTTACTTCACTGTTGGATACAACCCCAGTCGATGTTGTGACCATGGACGATGTCCAGTAAGGTATCTGTGATCCTATGTTAATCTCTGCATATTCATTGTTAAGTGTAGAGATAATAGGTGAGTTAATGATATTACCTGAGCTCTTGGTCAACTCTGTGCGAAGCGAAGCCGCCAGGTTGCCCGTAGTGACACCAACGATAACGTTACCACTTGGGTTGAAGTTGGTGTTGATCGTTTCATTCAGTCTCTCAAGACTCCAGTCAATACCAAGCCTTTTTACATCGTTTGTAGTTACTTCTATGAATTCAGCCTTGATACTTACCTGCTTCGGAGGTACATCAAGCATATGAATAAGTTCTTTGAACTCAGAAATGCCTTCCCATGTTCCGCGAACGATAATAGAGTTGTCCAGCGGGAATGGCTGAACCAAGTCTACACCGTCAGGAAGAAGACTGCTGGATCTGTTACTAGTGCTGCCGGTCCCGCCACGAGAAGAAGACATACCAGGAGGCGATCCTGCACTTGAAGGATAACCTCCCGACCTTCCACCAGCACCGGGATACTGACCAGCGCCATCAGCAGCGGTTGCGCTGCGTCCAGCTACAGCTGCACCGGAATTACCGGAATCAACTGCGGGAGGAACAGAGCCCTGATCGTTTACATTATTGAATCTGATTCCTGTATTATATTCGTCTTCATCAAGAACACCGAGTACCTTGCCGACAGGTTTCGTTTTGGCAAAGTGTTTCTGTACATCGGGTTGGTTATCGAATGTTAGGCCCATAGATTCAAGCAATTCTACAGGATGGCTGTATACGAGCGTTATTTTTTCCTTATAGTATTTAGGCTTTTCTACAGGCTCCTGCTGTGCCGGTGCGGTTACAGGCTCAACAGCCTTAGCAGGTTCCGGGCGCTTTGCACCGATTATATAGGTGCCATCGTCTGTCTTCCAGAAGTCTACTCCGGCAGTGCGTACCACATTTTCAAGAACTGTTTCAAGCGGTTTATCATAAACAACCGCAGTGATACGTTTGTCAGAAACGTCAGGATTGACGATTATGTTAGCGCCGCTCTGTTGAGTAAGTAAAACAACAACATCATTGAGCCTGGCATCGCGAACATCGAGCATTACCCCACGGTCCGATGCACATACACCGACTGCGGCGGAACATGCGATAATTAAAACCATTATGCCGATAACGGTAAAGTTTATAATTCGCTTATCGCATCCCCACCCATGCATGAAAATCATATTATTCCTCCTCGGATAAGGCAGTAGCATCCGTTTGTCCTAACCTTCCTAATAACCGGATCGTCCGCTGTAGCGTCCATAGCTGTTGCCGCTGTTACTATTGCTCCAACTGCTGCTGCCGCCGCCCCAGCTGCCGCTGCCGCCGCTACTGCCGCCCCAGTTGCCACTGCCGCCGCTACTGCCGCCCCAGTTGCCACTGCTACCGCTACCCCAGCTACCGTTGCTACCGTTGCTACCATTTGAAGACCGGCTGGTGTTCTGGCCTTCTATTATTGCTTTAAGGTCGTAAGCATCGACGAAGCTCAAGGAAATCTTCTCCATCTTAACGTCCTCTGCTTCGGTAGTATCAGGTGGGTTAATGTCCGCAGTCGGTGGAGTAAATGTACTAGTGTCAGGCTGGTCACTCTTTACCGTAATGACATAAACATCCCCATCTTTACGGTAAACAAGCGGCGGCTCCACTGCTTTAAGGAGCATCTTCAGTGCAACATCGAATGTAACATCTCTCAAACTGAGGCTACCGACATTTCCACCTACGTTTGCGCCAATAGAGTAGCTAAGCCCTCTACCTCTAAACAACGTATCAAGAGCTGAACGTATAGGTGTATCCTTTAGTTCGATTGTAATACGCGGTTGGTTCTTATCATCACTCTGGGCTGACGCTGAAATTGCTAATATGCCGACTATAAATATAACGGCCATAGCAATTAGTATAGACTTTCTCATCCTAAACGCCTCCTACACATCGTTACGAGAACATTATTTCCGATGGAGCACAATTCTTTTGACTGCATACTCCCGGAAGTGGTTCCCTGTAGAATGCAACTAATACACTCTACTATCAGTTCATTAATCTTATAATCCCGGTATCTCAGCGGGTCTGCTTCTACCGCCGGATGGAACTCTTCCTACGCCGCTCCCCTGCGATAGTGAGCCACTATTGCTTCTGGAAGCTGGAGAATTAAGCTGCGAAAGTGATGCAGCCAACTTTACCTCGACAAAAGATGTTTCTCCATCCGAATTGACTGTTCGAAGAATTACCCGGTCGCGTTCTATCTTCTCAACGATTGTTCCATCGCTGAGTCTTTCGCCAGGCCGTTTTATCTCCCAGCCATCCGGTGTCTGGATCAATGCATTTACTTTATCTCCATATAGTATCCCAGCAACTCGCCTTGGGGGCTGTGGTTTATAGCGCTTTATCCTAGCTGGCGGTACCGGTGCAGGCGGAAATAGCCTGCTGACTAAAGGTATTGCAAGCCTCGGTTTGGGCTCTTTTATCCGGCTGCCGGATTTCTGAGGGGCGAATGGGTCTACACGCCATCGCTCCGCAGCAGAGCATGCCGGAGTTTTTGCATTTTCACCTGCTGCACTTGCCATCTGTGTTCCAGGAACTCCGGGCGTACTGGGAGCAGTTCCACCAACCTGTGAAGAAGGGGCAGCTGCTGTAGCTCCGGCTGGGCCGCCTGGTAATGCCGCGTTAGGCGACTGTGCACCGGCAGCGGGAGCAGTAGCAGGCGCTGCGGCTCCGCCAGCGGTAGATTGGTTGTCTGTAGGTGCATTGTTGCTGCCGGACATCTGCATGAACAAAAATACTACGACAGCTACTACAACCAGTACCACCCCGCCGATAACAAACGGTAAATTCTTCTTATCTTGAAGCCATTGCATAATAATTATTCTACCTCTGAACCTTTCGGCTCAATTATAACCAGCTTTTAATGGAGTGGCTGCGCCGTTACCGGCGATCCCCCGGTTGATTGTCCAGTGTTAACAGTTGCAAGTCCTCCACTGGGCATTCCACCGCCCATTCCGCCTGTTCCGCCGCTGCTGTTTGCAGGAGGTGCAATATCAATGGGGGGACCAGGAGGAGTCATCGGGTACAGAAATACAGAAAGAGTATACTCACATACCAGATTGGGACTTTCTCCAGTTAATGATGGCTGATCGATCAATACAAGCCTGTTTAGCTTACTCCAACTTCGAAGGTGATTCATAATTGACTTGAAATCGCCTGATACAGAGACTTTGCCAATATCGATTCTTATGGGTGAGTCAGCAAAATTCTGCAAATCATTAGGATTGGCTGTCGGGTTCGGAATCTGAATAGACGACAAAAGATGAATGCCTTTGCTGCTTCGTATGTGGTTAAGGAGCAACGGTCCAAGAACCTCAGACTGCTCGTGCCACAGTGCAAGCATACCTGTTCTCGTATCATCAAGGCTGATGTTCGGCATTCTGGCTCGCATGGTCTTTTCATATTTGGCGGTTGCTTCTAATACTTTTAGATTAGCGTCTTGGAGTTCTTTGAACTTATCATTACAGTTCGCCTCAGTTCCACCGGCACCGAGTACGCCGTCTCTCTCAACCAACGCGGCATCGCGTGCTTTTACAGCCTTGTCTACAACAAGGAAATACAAACCGGCGCCTACCAATAAGCACACCACAACGCCTATTATGATTATATGTATTCTGCGCAGTTTACTCATATCTATACTAGGGAGTTATTCCCAATATTCCTCCGGTCATAAATCTTGCTGGACTACTTAAGCGGTATTGCGCCACCCGAAGACAAACCACCAGCACCCGGCGCTGCACCGGGTGTGCCCGATGCCGAACCTCCACCTGGAGCTGAAGGGGGTATCAATATCGATGGATCTTTGATAGTGCATGAAACGGTAAAACTAAAGCCGGTATGCTTCGCCTGCGATCTGCTGATACCACTGGCGACTGCACCTATTCCCCTTAGTCCCCCTCTTATTCCACTGGATGATAGTCCAGGCAGTTCCGGCGCCTGTCCGCCTGCAAGTGCAAGCCCTCCGCCCGACTGTGATAATGCAGGAGTCGCACTGGACAGTGGCGTTGAGTTCAATGCCATACCGCCGCCTGACAATGATCCTCCAGAACTATTCGCTGGGTAACCAGGCACGCCTGAGATAGAAACGTTCGAGAACAGATCGGTTGCTCTATACATATTGAGCAGATATCTGCCTGCATCAGAAAGGGAAGGCGCGGTTGCCGATATAGTCACCTTGCCATCCGTAGAAACAGCGATCTGTGAGTATGTTACCTTATGGTAGGTATACTGAGCCAGGTTCTCATAAAATTTTGGGTATACATTATTGAAACTATCCACCTGAGCAACGAATTGAAGTTTTGCATCAATTGGTGCAATTGATGCTATCTTGCTGTCGGCTTGGCTTTTGTATGCATCGGCCTTGTTTTTCCAATCGGTTGCTATGGCTGTTTCAGCCTTATAGCCTGCTGTGGCCTTGTTGACCGTCGATGTGTAGTACATACAACCAGCTACAATTGCCACAACGATAAAGGAGAACAGCACAATCAGCCGCTTAATTACCCTCGCCTCGAATATTCCTGGCGGAAGAAGATTAATCTTAATCATAACAGCTTGAAGGACTCCTTGGATTACGGAGGCAGGTCTTATCGAAAGCGCAGCAGCGCGAAACCTGCCAATCGTCTATTCCAGCATTTCACGAATTGCCAGACCAATGCTTACCGGGAACAAAGATGATACTTCGCTCAGATAATCCGGCGTATATTTAGGACACTGCATGGTTAAATTGGCTGTGGGGTCCGCAATAACAACGGGAATCCCAAGCTCATTTGCCAAGAACTGGTCCAGCTTATGTATTTTTGCAGTCCCGCCGCAAAGATATAGATGCTCGGGACGAGTCTGGTATCTGGAAGTGTAATAATCAATTGAACGTCTGATCTCTGTAGCCAGTTCGATCAGAACGGGTGTAATAGCCTTAATGACCTTAAATCTTACGTCACCGGCAGGTGCGGCTGGCGCGGGAACCAAGTCTGGTTCTGCCGCCGGTGCAGCAAACTGGCTGTCAGCCGGTTGAGCGGGTTGGACAGGAGCAGTCTGCGGATCTTCGATGTCGAAATCGAAAGATGTCGATGCAGGTGCGGGAACTGCCGGCTGGATCTCAGGTTCTTCAAGGTCGAAGACTGGTTTGAAATCGGTTGTTTCCTGCTGCCCGCCAAGGTCGAAAACGTCATCTCCGGATATATCGAGCTTTTTCTCTTCCGGTTGGAGTGGGGGAACTTCCGGCGTCCCAATATCGAAAGGTGAAAAGTCAGAATCAGCCTGCTGCAGGGATGTGCCGTATGATGTAGGTTCGGATGCATTCGGTGCCGAGTCTGCAGCGGGTGCATAATATGATGAGTCCATAGCTGCAGGCGCAGCATTCGCGAAATCCAAATTGGCATCGTCGTTGCCATCGTTAGCATTGCCGCCCTGCATTACGGTCATATCGACTTCAGCATATTCTTTTTTCAGCTGTTCGGCTTCTTCCATCGATATTCCAAGCTCTTCGCTTATAGCGCGAGTGAAGTTAATACCTGCTATAGGAAGGGGTGGGCCGGGGAATGCAAGAAGACTTCCTTCGAAGACTCCGACATCAGTAGTGCTGGCTCCGATGTTGGCGATAGCCGTTATATAGGGCTTAGGACCTTCCACGGCATCGATCAGCGGGCGGCTCACAGCGAGCGCCTGAACATCGATTGCGATGGGTTCCAGTCCTGCAGCCAAAATAGCTTGCACAAGGCCATTAACGGAATCCTGCTGAGCTACTGCCAGCAGAACTTCCATATTTTGCGCATCGGGTGGAGTGTTGGGCTTCTCGATGGGCGCGAAATCCATCTGGATCTCGGTAGGCGCGAACGGAACATGCCGCTCGACCTCCCATTTCATGGTTTCAGCCAACTCTCCAGGTGTCATGCGCGGCACTTCGATAATCCTCACCACCACGGATGTTTGTCCTGTAATGGAGCTGACTACGTGCTTTGTCTTGATGCCGCTGTCGCGCAAAAGCTGCTTGATAGCCGCCCCAAGGGCCTTGGGGTCGATTATCATGCTGTTATCAATAACTCCGGGAGGGGTCGGCATAACCCCTAGTCCGGTAATCCGTATGCCGTCTTTAGTCAGTTTCGCTTCGGCTGCCTTGATTAACTCGGTACCGATATCGAGACCAACCACGGCCGACGGAGCAGACTTGCCAAACAAGCTCATACTCTGTTTTTCCTATTCCTCAATAATGCAGAGCTTACCAGTAACTAATCGTATCATCAAACGAGCTGACGTGTCAAACAAAATCAATCACTTTTAAGCTCAAATATGACTTTATCCGGTTGTGAGCCGGTTCTACGGTAATACAGCCCTGAAATTGGGGCTTATTGTCTGGTAATACAGGTCACTTTCGCCTGCACGAGTGCTGGACCAGAAAACCCAAACCCTGGAAGGTTGGATGCAGGGATCAGTGAATGCGCATACCTGGCCCTCATTCACACGGAGCCTGGTAGGGAGCGCCGTTTCGGGCAGTTCCTCTTCCCAGGAGAGTGTGTCGAAGGTTTCGGTTACTCTATCGGTTGAGGAGCCTCCCTTTTGTCTGAACGTGATCGTTACTGGGTCCAGAGTGTTTGGAGAAAGTCCCGGATACCTTTCGTCAACGCTGGTGAAGTATATCTTTTTCCCGTCCCAGCTTACTTCGTATGGCCCGAAGGCATGGTCAACCGTAATATCTGCTGTCGGCTTTCCATTAGAAGCCATGTCTATCGGATTACTCAGCGTTGCGGTAATTCTATATGTCTTGTAATAGATGGTGCTTGCCTGAACACCGCTTGTACTAGGCTTGCGCCAGAATAGCCAGAGCCTGTCTGTTGGGGCAACGCCCTTGAAGCCGGCAGGCCCGAACCCTGGAGGGGTATAATTGGTGCTATTCATATCAGTCTTTTCGATGAACATGAAGGGAGCGCTGTCCTGCTCGGATCCGTGAGTAAGCCTTTTGGACTGCGGCGTATAGAACGCGAATACCTTGGTCTTTGGCGGAAGCGGATTTGTGAACCGGACGATTCCAGCTGAATAGTCCACAAGCATTTTGCCCAGCAGGCTGCCTGCATCGCCAGAAAGAGTATACGTATACACTCCGGTGGCATGATCGATCTCAGGAGCGATGGCGGTCCCGGCCGTCGAAACAGTATTATTAGGTTTGGTTATACTTCCATCAGTGCCGCTCACGATAGTGCCTTTAGTGAAAGCGACACCGTCATCTGTAGTGTAATCATCGGCCAGTTTGACTCGAATAACAGGCAGGTATCTCAAGCTGTCGTCGGTGCTTGAGAGCACATCGTCGTCTATGGCTCCGGCGCTTCTCGCTTTTACCCAGGCCAGATGCTCAGAAGTGTAGACATTTCTCTTCGAGTCGCGTGCCAACTCTTCGTCGTAAACGCGAGGCAGCTTCACAGCATTTACCGACGGGCCGGTGTTAGTCCCGGTCCATTTATAGCGTGTGAAGATTATATCGGATGTCTGGTCGTATTTGGACGCTCCGGTATAAGCCACATCTATATAATGGTCACGGTCAGCAATATCGGTGCTGCCTATCGTTCTGTGGACCGGCGATGGTTCAGCTACGGAAACAAGGCAACCGGGTGTAACGAACCTTACATCTCCGCTCCAATTACCAGGATTATTGCTTGTGAGCGGTGAAATGTTCAGGTTACCGAATAGGCTCCACCGTCCTGAATCACCTCCATGCCACATAAGCCATAGGATCTCGTTCTGGTCGCTGTTGTAGGCGATTGCGCGCGGGTTCAATTTTGTGAGATTAACATCATCGTTGAACGTGTATATCTGTCCGACATCTGTCGAAGACCCGCCTGCTGCCAGGGTGTAGAATATACGGCTTTCCCTGTTTACCTTCTTAGTCACCGGGTCGATTGCATCGGCCTGCCCCTGCCAGAACAGCCAGACTCTCATTTGGTTGTCCGGTGAAATAGTATCCAGGTTCATAGCTGCAAACGGCGAGGAATACTTGATAGAGTCATCCAGAAGGTTCGGAAGTGCCACAGGCCAACCGGATGCTGGTAGTTTGTCTGACGCGGCAGCCGCCGGTCCGGTTGTAGCTGCTGCAGAGTTCAGTGGCGTAGCCCACCATCTGGTGTTCGATGTGTCGGTATCAGCAGCTTTCCATGAATATGTTCCTGGTGCTGTATCGTTCCCCTTATCGTATAACAGTGAAGCCCACCTTATGTACCAGGGTGCGTTAGGAGCGACATGCACGGTGGTCGATGTGGACCTGTTCGATGACCAGAAAAGGAATGTATTGCCGGTCGACGGATCACGCCACGCTGCCGGTTGCGTATCGCCGCAGATGAACTTCTTATTTGGGTCCGGGTTCGGATCCTGCGAAGGATCGATCTGGGTAATGGAGCCGGGTGTCGAACCGCCGGTCAACCTGTCTTCGGCAACAGACACATTGAGCCTGAATGTCGGGTCAGTATATGCTTCTTTTCCGATGTCGAGAACATTGTTATTATTCTGCATATCGGCGAAGACCGGCACAAGCGCGCTGTAGCTTCCGGTAGGCTGTGTGAGCGGAACGACCACGCTTACACTCGGATCGATTCCGGTGTTATTGCTGCCGCCTTTGCTGTCAATCGCAGCACTCGTAACGTTCGGCCATACATCGCACTTCCTCTGGTCCGGAATGGTGAGTCTTGTCGGGTCAACGTCTCCCACACGTGCTTTTGAAAGTGTGTAGCCGTAGCCGGTGGTTATAAACGGTTCCGTGTTGATGCTTCCCCACTTAGGGTCCCATCCATCGAACGAACTCACTATACCGAACTGGTAACTGGGTGTCGTATTAGTGATACCATATCCAAGAATAGGGAAATACGGACTTACACTGTCAGAATAAAGGTTGACCGTCCACGGATTACCTCCGTTTGAGACATATTTCGCTATCTTGATGTCATACAAGTTGACGTTTCCCAGATTTTGTACCGTGAATTCCTTCCACCAATCGGTGAGTGTGCTGGAATCAAGGTATACCCCCAGGCCATGCGGCGCTGCAGACTTGTCCGCTCCCACTATATCTATGGTCAGCGGTTTTTCTACAACGATATGGTAATCCGGCAGGACATCAGAGGACAGGAGGAAATATCTGTGTGCCTCGATATATGACGTCGGACGCCCGCTTACCTGGTTTCCAAGGTTGCAGGTTCCGTCACTATTGCTGTCTATATAAGCGATGGCCGTCGCCACGTAACCAGGGCCGTAAGTATTGGCCGGTTGATATTTGGGAACTTCTATCCACGCATCGATTGTCTCGGCCTGAAGCCGGGATTCATCATAATTGGTATTGTCAGGGTCGTCCACATTCTTCGGCAACGCGGGCAGAAGTGTATTGCTGTCGACAGACGGGTCTCCAGTATCCTTCTGGAACCGCTCGGCTCGTTTCGTAATGTCCGGATAGTCCGTTTGCTGCCTGCTGGTGCACCCCAGTATATCGACGTAGGGAAGGCGGTCCCAGGGCAGCGGATTTATCGGATTTGAGCTTTCATTCCAGTGAAGGTCAGCGGTCTGGATCCTGAAATTCTTGATTAAATTGTTCCATGTGACGACGCCGTTGACTACAGTAGACTTTAGCCCCGTCGCGCTTCGGTCCATTACCTTAAGCGGTGCTACCCGGCTGCTGGATCCGTGCTGCGCCTGGCCAAGGTAGACATGCGGCATTATCGACTTGGTTATTTTGCTCGTGCCGGTGGTAGTGTCTGTTTCTATGATCGAGTTGCCGTTGAAATGGGCGGTAGGCTCGTCCCGGTTCGGCCTGTATGTGCCGTCGGAATTAGCAGTAGGCCATCCCAGACCTGTCGAAGTACCGCTGTTACCTGTCGGATAATAACCATCATCACAAATAGCGAGCGGGTTGTTGATCCCGACCGGCTGCGGGTCCCATTTGCTCTTATCTTTGACGCTAAAGCTGCCAGGTGTTCCGGAAAGAAGCGGCATAATGCCGAGCGGGTCGGTGGCAGAGTTTCTTGAGACCTGAAGAGTGACATTCCACCCGGTTCCCGGCGAAGGCTGGTTCTGTCCGCTGCCGGTCAGCTCGACCTTGGCAAACGCTACGCACCGGTAGATCGGGAGATTGTTTGAATCGACGTCAGAAGTCTTATATTCGAACAGGTAGTCCGCGTTCTTGGGGTTTATAGTTCCGCCCGATGATGACCCGGACCCCGAATTATTGAATTTAAAATTGATGCAGCCCTTCTGAGTTGAAGTGCCGACCCCTGTTGTGGATGTCGGATCGCCGCCTACCAATTCTTTCAGCGGAGGAAGGTTCCATGCGATCAGGTAGAGGTCCTCTCCCCACTCAAGATATACCTGTCTGTCGCCGGTTCCGAGTGAACCCGATGCTCCGTAAGGAAATGCTCTCTTATGGCCGTCGATGTTTTGGGCTTCGGACCCGTCAAACGCGCTGTCGACAAACAGCTTGGTGTCGTTGCTGGAAGCGCCCGCAAGAAGCGTGCCTATTACGTCCGAATTGGTCGATGTACCGGCAGCAACCAGCGACTGAAACGCATCAAGTGTCTCTTTGTAAACAGTCGGGTTGTATATATCTACCTGCGAAGTTTTTGCCGGGTTCGGTGCAGACTGACGATGGAACGGCGGCTGGCCCGCCATACCTTTTCCGCCGCCGACCCATGCGCCTCCGAATGCCAATGACGAGAACGCGCACAACCGGCCCTTGCCTGTCCCGACATATAAATAGTCGTTGGCTACGGCAGGCGAAGAGAAGACCATACCAAGATCGCTGTAACCGGAATAAGTCCATGTGCCGGTAATATCAGCTGTTTGTCCGTTGTCACGGTTCACCCACCAGATTCCGCCGTCATCGCCGTCGCCTGTTCCGACGGTCCCTATATACATGTTCTTGTCATCGATTGCGACGGACCCCTGAATAGGAGCATACATATTAGGCGGGGTAAACGTTGTATCAGCGATGTAGCCGCCTGTGTTCGTGAACCCGTAGACCTTTCCACCGGTAGAACCGCAGAATATCCCTGCGTCGTAGGCTGCCGGAGTGGAAAACCTGAACGCTGAAAGCGGAGCTTCGGACGCCGATGCGTTTGGACAGGACCATGCGCATGTTCCGTCATTGATATTGATGGCGTAAAGCCGCCCGCCTACCGATGCGGTGTATACCTTGTCTCCGTAAATTGCAGGAGATGAGCTGAAGGCCTCGGACGTGCCGCCTACGGATGTTGCTTTGAACTTCCAAGCCAGTTTGACGCCTTTCTCACCGCCGGTAAGGTTGGTAATATCATAGACACTGCCGTCCATAGACGAGACCATCAGATTTCCTGAAGTCAGGGCAGGGGAGGAAACCAGCGAGCCGAACGGGCTTGCGAGTGAGTCATCGACTTCAGTGATCGGGCTTTTCGTCTGGACTTTGGGGAAAGTCCACGAAAGCGTTGCTGCTTTCGATGACGCCGAATAGTTGGACTTCAACGCGAACGCATATACACGGCCGTTTGTATTGCCGATATAGACATTAGAGCCGTCTGATATTGCTGTCGAGTAGCTGAAAGCTCCAATCTCGGCAGGGACTACCATAATTGCGTCGGCTATTACCGCCCGGTCGGTGTCTCCTGTCTGAGATACATTTGAAAGCTCGATTTTTCGCGGGTTCCAGTAATCGTTTCCTATCTTGACCCAGGTTCCGCAGTTATATTCGCTGATGCTGCCGACATTTTCGCTTGGGTCGCGCTGGTCTACGCGTGCCCACTCGGTCCGTTCCTTTGAATTGACCGGATCCCAGTAGGTGATGCAGTAAGCAGCGTCCTTGGAGCGGTTAACTGTCTCTGTTGTCGTGTTCCTTGCCGGTATCCATGCGTAGATAGCATACTTGTGTCCTGTACCGTCAGTTTTTAAGGAATCGACACCGGGATCAGAAGATGTGGAGGTAATATCCCATGCTATTTTTACCTCACTGGCTGAATCTTTTACAGTGGGCCCTGCCAGAAATGACCCTCCGAATGCATCATATCTGCCGTTGACGAGTGTCCAGGTAGTCGGGCATGAAGGCTCGGAAATCGTAACGCCAGGCCCCTTCCACACAAGGTCGCCTGTGTTAGCATTGAGGCAGTAAACCTGTCCGTCCATGCCGCCGAAAACAATATATCTGGAGGAGCCGCTGCCGACCAATGTAGGTGAAGAATAGACTCCGCCGAGGCCGTGGAACCCTCCGATTGGGCCTTCAAGGGGAAACCGGCTGTTCGGCGATTTTGCGGTGCCGTCGCTGTTAGAGTCGAACGCTCCTGCGCGTGGATAGCGCCATGCTGCTGTTCCGACGTATTTTACTTCGTTATTGGTATCCCATACCGATGACGAAGAGTCCAGCAAATCCGAATAGTTGATCCCGGTAGTTCCCTTGTAGCTTCGGACACAGTAAACTGCTCCAAAATCATCCATTCCCTCTGCGAGGGACGCAATTGGTGTCTCAATGGTGCCGATCCATACAGCCGGAATGTCTTCACCGGTGATTCCGACCGGCGCACTGGACGATGCTGCGGGAGATGAGTAAATTTCCATTCCCGACGAAGGGACGAATCGGACGGCGTCCGCGCAGACGATAACATCAATACCATCCTGGTCTGCGTCATCAGTGATGTTGGACATCTCGATATAACTGCTTGAATTCATATAAAGAGCGCCAGACCCCAGTGTGACCCACCTGCCGCCTGTGCTCTGGTCTATTACATAGTTGCTGCTGCCGCCCTTGTAATGAACGGTATAGCTTACTTTGGATGAATTGACTTTTCCTCCCCCGGATGAAGGGAACCATACCTGTACCGTGTAAAGCCCTTCGGGAAGAGTTGTGCTTGAGAAGTTCCACTTTGCGGAAGCTTTCGCTGCCGCGGGACCGCTTGGAGTTGTGGCCCTGATCCAATAAAAGTCGCTGCCGTAGTAGTTTCCCGGACGGCTTTGCGTTCCCATACCGCTTAGCTTCTGCCATGCTGTTTCGTTGGGCAGAAGATCTCCAGTGCCGGCTTTTTCGGGCATATCGACGATGTATGAGGAATCAGCTTCTTTTGTGTTCAGTACATCGTATCTTGGAAATGTCCAGACAAGACTGATGCTCTGTCCGGACAGACCACCTTCTGCTTCATTGACTCCGAGCCTGCCGTCGTCATAGTGGTACGTTTTCCAGTCGGATTGGGCGAAAACTGACCCTGCAACGAGGATGAATGCTAAAACTAAGGTGACTTTAATGCTGCGACTCTTGTATCCCATAGACCTACCCACTCAATCGGTCTCAGACTGGCAAAAACCGATTGCCGCCAGACCGTGTGTCGTTGGAACCACATAATTCGGCTGTTAATTCATAAATAAGACTCTCTCGCGGACCCAAATGTTCCGTTCTCGGCCCAGCCGTATTACATCTAATAAAGATTATATACCATATGGATGGCCGGTACCAAGCCAGTAACATGCGGGGTCTCACGTATCTTATTTCGAAGCGGTATCAAAGATTCTGAATCGCGAAGTGCGCGAAGAAGCGCAAAAGACGCGCGAAGCATTGTCAATTTCTCGACACCTGCAGTGTCGGCTTCGGCAGCTATCGCGCTTTCTTCGAAAACGCTGTCGCGGCAGCATCATCGTAGATGATGCGAGAGCAAGCGGTCCGAAGCAAAGGGAAAACGTCATGCTGAACTTGATTCAGCATCCAGGAAAGCTTCCCAAATTGGTGGAGAGTAGTAGCTAAAAGTAGATGCTTTAGGTCTCCACCATTCGCGAAATCCGTTAAATCCGCGTGATTCGCGTTTCAAAATGACGGATAGCGGATGCCGATAGAAAAGCGGAAGCTGCCGCTTCCGCAGTCCAAAGAAATTAGTGGAGATTTGCACCATTCATACCTCATTCCTTTCTATCCTCTATTTCTGGGTATAATGTTGAGACATTCGCTGTCCGGTGGAGAAAGATATGGATTATGCGGGCATAATTGGACAAGTTTTCTGGCTAATCTTTATCATAGCTTTCTTTTTACCTATATTCAGGCAGCGCGCGTTGATGAATGCGCGCATCAGACTCATCCATGATTTGGAGCGAAGACGCCGTTCCAGGGTGATTGTTATGATTCATCGTCAGGAGCAGATGGCGTTTTTGGGTTTTCCCTTATTTCGTTATATAAATATAGAAGACAGCGAAGAAATTCTCCGTGCAATCAGACTGACGCCTCCAGACATGCCGATAGATCTGGTGCTGCATACTCCCGGCGGCCTTGTGCTTGCAAGCGAACAGATTGCACTGGCTATCAAGGCCCATAAAGCAAAGGTAACGATTTTCGTCCCCCATTATGCAATGTCAGGCGGCACACTGGTCGCACTTGCTGCCGATGAGATAGTAATGGATAAAAATGCAGTCCTGGGGCCCATTGATCCGCAATTGGGGGAGTATCCTGCCGCATCGGTACTTACAGTGATCGAGCGTAAAGCGATAAATGAGATAGACGATCGGACGCTGATATTGGCCGATGTTGCAGTGAAAGCGCAGAAGCAGGTAAGGTACCTCGTGCGGAGGATACTTGACGGCAAAATGCCCCCGGCCCAGGCTGATGAAGTCGCGAAAATCCTTACCGAAGGCCGATGGACGCATGATTATCCTATTACGATAGAAGAAGCTGAGATGCTCAAACTGCATGTTACGATTGATATGCCGAACGAAGTCTACAGCCTGATGAAACTTTATCCTCAGCCTGGTGCGCACCGCCCAAGCGTGGAATATATCCCCGTCCCATATGAACGCCCAACAGTTCCTCCCGCCCGCCGAAGCAGAGGGCACGGCTAAGTGAAGGTAACCCATCATTAACTGCTGAATTTGCCAAAATTCCGGGAACCAGGCGGACTTAAGCCCCGTATTAGAGAATAGATACGGTCTCTTTGTCCCACATTGGCTTTTGTTGACACACTACATAGGCAAAGGTATACTTTTGTGGGACATACAGCCGAGTTTGTCTCATAATCTGAAATACTTTTAGTCACTGGAGGTTACGGATTTGGCAGCAGCCATAGAAATCCAGGGTCTGACAAAAAGGTTCAAAAGCCCGATGGGCGGTGAACTCATCGCGGTAAACGATCTGAACCTTGAAGTTAAGGAAGGCGAAATATTCGGTTTCCTCGGACCTAACGGAGCAGGGAAAACCACCACAATAAAGATACTTCTCGGACTTCTGTTTCCATCCGCCGGTAAAGTCAAGGTTCTCGGCAGGCCTGCTGGGGACATTGAAGTAAAAGCGAAGATCAGTTACTTGCCGGAAAGTCCATATTTTTACGAGCACATGAGCGTGCGTGAGATTCTTGTGTTCTACGCGAATTTGTTCAAGATCGACAAGAGCATTCAAAAAGATCGCATAGATGAGCTGCTCAAGTCCGTGGGACTAGCGGAAGCCGCTGACAAACAACTCAGACATTATTCCAAAGGTATGCTGCAGCGGGTCGGAATCGCGCAGGCACTTCTGAATGATCCGGACCTGGTTTTTCTGGATGAGCCTACATCCGGCCTTGATCCTATAGCGCATGCCGATATTTGCAATATTATTCTCGATCTCAGAGAGCAGGGAAAGACCGTTTTCGTCAGCTCACATCAACTTGGTGATATCGAGATAATCGCGAACAGGGTCGCCATCCTGGTCGGCGGTAAACTTGCAATGATGGGAGATGTGAAGGAACTGCTCACCACAAAACAGGTGGAGATAATTGCCGACAAGGTAGATGACCAGATGGTTGAGAAGATCAAACCAATGGTCGATGAGTGTGAGCTTCATGCGGACAGGCTCACTGCTTACGCTCAGAGCGAGGAATCTCTCAATCCGGTAATAGACCTTCTGCTCAAGTCAGATGCATCGCTTGTTTCGGTCAACCCGCGACGGCGGACTCTGGAGAAATTGTTCGTCGATACCGTCAGGGGAGGGCATTAATGGTAATTTGGACAATCGCTAAAACCACTTTCGGCGAAGCTATGAGAAAGAAGATATTGAATGTCTTTCTCATCGTCGCCGTTGCTATGATTGTGCTGTCGTTAAGCTTCACTCAGTTGGGATTTCAGTCGGATATGACGGTCGTGAAGAGTCTCGGGCTCTTCATCATTCTGCTTGCAGGGTTCATTATAAGTCTGATACTATGCGTCTCGCTGATCCCGACCGAAGTGGAACGCCGCACACTCTACACTATTCTTTCCAAACCTGTTAACCGATACGAATTCGTGCTGGGCAAGTTCATCGGAGGCGTCCTTACGCTGACCGTTAACATTGCTTTGATGGGGATCGTATTCATTATCATGGTTACGGTTAAAGCAGCTTTGAGCGGCAGTGTATCGGGCTTAGGCTCGCAGACCAGCAGTATGCTCGCGATGGGCGACCAGGCGGCAGCCGCGATCAAGCCCCGGATATTTGATCCGTCTCTTCTCATCGGAGTTCTCTTCATATACTGCCAGTTTTTCATTCTGTCTGCGGTCGTAGTCTTTTTCTCCGTATTTCTTACACCTACGGTAAACTTCTTTGCGAGTTCCGCGGTCTATGTCATCGGCAGTACATCCGCAGTATGGCAGTCGATAGCGGACAGCAAAAATAAGGATATTTCGCCGCTGGTTAAAGCATTTTACTGGGTTCTGGAAAGAGTAATTCCGAACTTCGATTACTACAATATTCAAAACAAGATAATTCATCCCCACACCGAAGCCCGAAGTATGGAAGTCTACGTCGTAATGGGTGTCCTGAAGGCACTTCTCATCGTGACGTTCTTGATGATTGCCGCAGTGCTTGTATTTGACCGGAAGGAGGTGTAGCTTGTGACCCGGCAGACGCGAATTGTCCTTTTGGGACTGATAGTCGTGATGCTTGCAGCGTCTTCTATGTGCAGCATACCGATGGACCGGCTTAAATACGCGCCAGGGGCTCCGTTCCGTAGTACGGACGTACTTACGGACAAGGATACACGCAAAACTAACCTGCTGTTCGACATGTCTCTGCAGTTCATGGGTGCTGCGGCGATGGGAATGCGGGAAGCAGTTGCGAGTGTATTGTGGGCCCGCGCCGATGAATTCTTCCATTCTGGTGAATACGAGGCGATTCTGCCGATCGTAAGAGTTGTCACATGGCTCGACCCTCATCAGTTGGATGTATACAGCACCGGAGCGTGGCATTTAGACTATAATTTTGTCGATCAGGAGCAGCGCTCGGACAGACGGTATATTCCTCCGGCTATTGCGCTTCTTAGAGAAGGAATCAGCAATAATCCGGACGTATATGATCTTTACTTTGAACTCGGCTGGATGCATTACCAGCAAAAAATGAAAGATTATCGTGGTGCTGCGAAGTGGCTTGAGGAAGCTGCGAAACGAAACACCTGCGATCCTAATACCGGCGCTAAACTACCTAGACCGGCGTTCGTCGATAGAATGGTTGCACATGCCTACGAGCGCATCGGTGATATAGGCCGCGCTGAGGCTAAGTGGAGAGAGACTTTAGGTGTAGCGGAAGCGAATGCCCGGAAGAAAAAGAATGACTACACCATTCAAGAGGATATCGATATCTGCAAGCGAAACCTCGGTCTGATGCTTCTCAGGGATGCCTGGCGGACGGGTGATATGAGTGCGTATAAGCGCGGCCTTGACGTATTTGAGTCGGTCAAGCAACCGGACAAGAACGAAGCTCGCGCAGTTGCGGGTGCTAAGAAGTATTATGCCCAGTTGGTTGCCAGTGGCAAGACAAAGATCGATACTATGCCGCCGGTAGACGCTAAGTTCAATGTTACATGGAAAAAACTGAAACCTGGAGTGCTGCTCATTTCGGGGACTGCAAATATTGTTCCTGCTGAGGAGTACAATGGTCTGGCGTCCGAACCGTTTACACATTGGTATCAAACCAACCAGTCGTTCCCTCTTGAGAGGAGAGCAAAGTGGCAGAGCGGTGCAAGGCTCAGGATCTTGCTGTCCGATATGGACTATGATTACTTCCATATGAAGGGATTGGACTCGTTCAACTGGGAAGTAGACAAGAAACAGACTGTTATGATGGACGATACCGGGATCAGAGATGGAAAGTTCAGCATAACAATTAATATGAGTCTTGATCCCGATAAATATCCGTTTACCAAAGATAAATATCGCTTGAGCATCTGGATGAACCCGCAGGAAGCGCCTGATTTTATCCAGGACCGCATAGGCTGGCTTGGCGAAGGGCTTACAGATAAGCACTGTCTAGATACCAAGACCATTCCTGGTGTGAGAATCCTTCGGAAGGACTTTATCCTGAAGAAAAGCGATATTCTATAAAATAGGATACATTGAAAATAAGATACATCGAACGGCCGGAGCCATTATAAGTTCCGGCCGTTTTTTATCAATGTAAATGTTGCCGTTATAGCTGAGTTGTGGTATTCTTCTTGTTCAAAGACTGCGTAACAAGGAGATAATGAGTTTGGCAGCTATAGGGATCGTAATAATTGTCCTTTATGTGCTGGTTATGATGGGCATCGGCTATTGGTCGATGAAGAGGACTAAGAGTGTAGGTGATTTTTTTCTTGGCAACAGGTCAATTGGACCGTGGATGTCGGCTTTTGCCTATGGTACTACGTATTTTTCGGCGGTGCTGTTCATTGGGTACGCAGGTAATCTGGGATGGGGATTCGGCATACACACAATGTGGATCGTCGTCGGCAATGCCATTGTAGGATGCTTGTTGGCCTGGCGGATTCTAGGCTCCCGCACTCGGACAATGACCGCGCGTCTCAATTGTATGACGATGCCGGACTTTTTGGCTGTCCGCTTTAACAATAAGTCGTTGAGAATTATCTCCGCAACGATAGTATTCGTGTTTCTGGTTCCATATTCTGCATCGGTCTACACCGGCTTAAGCTATCTTGTCGGCACTTATTTCAATATTCCATATCAGTATGCTTTGGGGTTTATGGCTCTGCTGACAGGAGTCTATCTGATGATGGGCGGCTATATAGCGCTTACAATAACAGACTTTATACGCGGCATAATCGAGCTGTTCGGCGTGTTGATAATGGTATATTTCCTGGCGTCACAGGTAGGCGGATTCGGTCAAGCTACTCACAATTTGCTAAAGCCCGTAAATGCGCCTGGTCTGTTTATGCCTGCAAAACCGGGCTGTCCGCCGGGATGGATCACTTTGTGGTCATTGGTCATAGTCACAAGTTTTGGCCCCTGGGGACTGCCGCAAATGGTGCAGAAGTTTTACTCGATAAAAAGCAAAGCCTATATCAAAAGCACGATGATAGTTTGTACCATCTTTTCGTTGTTGATGGCATTCGGAGCATATTATTCGGGTGCCATGACTCACCTCTTTGCGGTGAAAGATCCTGCGATAATGGGCGTTGCAAAAACCAACATCGATAACTTGATGCCGACACTGCTTGCACGTCACACGCCTGCGGCGATATCTATTGTAATCATTGTATTGGTGTTCTCCGCCTCGATGTCGAGCCTGTCATCCATTGTGCTGGTATCCAGCTCAGCAATTGTCATGGATCTGTATGCAGGTGCGATCAAGCCAAATGCGTCAAAGAACAATATAATGGCACTTATGCGGGTACTCTGCGGAGTATTCGTGGCAGCGTCTCTGTTGATAGCTCTTAAGAGGCCGATGTTCATAGTTGATCTGATGGCGCTTGCCTGGGGTGCTCTTGCCGGGTCGTTTGCAGCACCGTATGTATATGGACTGTTCTGGCGTAAAACTACATCCGCAGGCGCTGTTGCAGGTATGTGTGTTGGGCTCGGACTGGTAGTCGTCTTCTATATATGCAAGGGACAACCTTGGATTCCTGCTTCAGGAGCGCTGGCAGTGCTGGTTCCATTCATAGTCGTTCCGGTGGTCAGTTTGTTTACAAAGCAATTGCCAAAGGATGTCATTGCAAGAGCGTTTTCTGATGGCAAAGAGCCGTAAGTCATAAGGCGGAATTTATTGCGTTTTCTACTAGGAAAGCGGTGTGGGATGTAGTATAATTACAGGGCTGAAGATTTTGGGGTATTTCCCCGTAGTCCTCATCAGGTGATCGTGCTAGACGGGGAGCCAGCGGTGCCCTGCACCCGCAATCCGCTATAGCGGGGTCGAATTCCTGCTAGAGGTTCGTTCGTTCGAGGAGCACTTATGCTTAGGGGCGTTGATAGTCGGGCCCGGCGCAATGGCCGTCCTGCAAAACCCGTCAGGTCCGGAAGGAAGCAGCGGTAAACAGGTTCGCCCATGTGCCGCCAGGTGTCCTGGCTGGAGCTTCCTTTCATGAGGTAACACTTGGACGGGCGTATCGACGGCAGGTGCACGGTCACCTGATGGGGATTAACCTGAACCAACACATTACCATGTCCTACGTATCACTTTACCGCAAATACAGGTCCCAGACTTTTGACGACGTTGTGGGACAGGACCATGTGACCCGGACTTTGCAGAACGCTATAAGCTCTGGAAGAATCGGTCACGCGTATCTTTTCTGCGGTTCCAGGGGCACTGGAAAGACTACGGTGGCGAGACTTCTTGCAAAAGCCGTCAATTGTGAGCATGGGCCTACTCCTAGCCCCTGCAACGAGTGCGATGCCTGCAGGAGTATTGTGGATGGTTCAGCGGTCGATGTGGTCGAGCTGGATGCAGCCTCGAACAGAGGCATCGACGACATAAAGGAGATCCGCGATAACGTAAAATATCCCCCGATGCATCTCAGATACAAGGTTTTCGTCATCGACGAAGCGCACCAGTTGTCTGATGCTGCGAAAGACGCATTCCTCAAAACGCTGGAAGAGCCTCCATCCCATGCAATCTTTATACTTGCGACAACCGAGGCGCATGAAATACCGCTTACTATACGTTCGCGCTGCCAGCAGTTCGATTTCAGACGCGGGAGCGTGAGCGACATTGCTTCCAGACTTCGGTACGTGCTTGAACAGGAGGGCAGGGGGGCAGATGATGCCGCCATAGATGTCCTTGCGCGAAACGGGCGGGGATCATGGCGGGATGCTTTGAGCCTGCTCGAACAGGTGCTGTCTTTTACGAACGACAGCATAACCGTGGAGCATGTGAATACAGTGCTGGGAACGGTGGATGAGGATGTACTGTTCGAAGTCTCCGATGTTATAGCGAGGAAGGACGCCTCTACGGCATTCGAACTTGCCGGACGGTTGATACACGAAGGCAAGGATGTCCGCGAGTTGATTAAGGCGATTGCGGGGCATTTTCGCGACCTGTTGGCAGCTGCAGTAGGCGCAGGGTCGGAAACAAGCATAAAAGCAGCCGAACGAGCCAGGCAGTACAGCCGGGAGCAGTTGGTGTCGCTTGTTGATGTATTTGCTTCCGCCGAAAGAGACCTCAGGTGGAACGATCAGCACAGACTGGTCCTGGAACTGGCATTTTTGAAGGCGATTTACCCGCAGGCACAGCCGCAGCGGGCAATACCGGCGGCTGAACAGCCTGCCGAGCCGGTGCGGCTGACTCCAGCCGCGAACAAACCACTGAAGACGGCTCCAAGAGCGCCGCAGCCTGCTCCGGGAAAGGCCGCAAATCCGGTTGAGACGTCTGTTTCAGAGCCTGTTGACGACGAGCCTCCGGTTGTTGATGCCGATCCTAACGTTGAAATAGGGCTGGCGCGGGTAAGACAGGCCTGGCCGAGGGTTATAAAGCACATCAAAGATGTTCAGCGAAAAGCGCTCGTTGCGGGTATGCTGAGAGAGGCGGAAGTTGCAGCTGTAGAGGGTAAGTTTATATCTCTGGGCTTCGATGAGAAGTGGAAATTCCACGTCCAGAATGCCCAGTCGCCTGCAAATATCGAGATAATCAGCCGGGCGTTCGAAGCGGTGCTTGGAAGGAAGTTTTCTATAAAAGTCACGGTATTGCAGGCGGCCAAACCTGAGGTTTCTACACCGGTTGAGGCTGCGCTAGAAGCTGCGCCTGCTCAACTTGATGGTGCGGACACGGGCGATATGGTGCAGGACGTGCTGCAGATGTTTGGCGGATCAATCGTCAAGGATGTAGACGATGAAGATTATAATCCCTGGGAGGAGAATTAATAAATGCCTAAAATGCCTGGTGGCTTTGGCGGGTTTAACATGCAATCGATTATGAAGCAGGTCCAGAAGATCACTGAGGACCGGGAGAAGATGGAGGAGGAGCTTGCCGAGGAGCGGATAGAGGCGAGTTCCGGCGGTGGAATGGTCACTGCGGTAATGAACGGTATTCCCCAGCTTCTCGAAGTAAAAATAAGCCCAGAAGTGGTAAATCCCGAAGATGTAGAAATGCTGCAGGACCTTGTGACGAGTGCGGTACGTGAGGCGCTGGAACGCGCTAGCGAGCGGCGCGCTGAGAAGATGCAGGAGCTTGCGGGCAGCATGGGCCTTCCCCCTGGCATGAATATCCCAGGATTCTAATCGTTGTTTGTGGGTAATCTTACCCAGGGGGTATCTTACCCCTCCAAACCTTCATATGGATGTCAGTAAAAACAGCATAAAACGAGGGATGGTGTCTACTCGTCCCTCGTTTCTCATACCTCATCTCTTGATAGAGTCAGTCCCTCGTAAACCCGGTAATTATACTGGTATTTGTTCTATATCCGTGTTAATTACGCAGTCGAATCAGCTAAATGCATTGACATAAGTGTTAAATAACTGTATTAATGTACAATACGCAAGCCTGCTCCAGTTGCAGGCGAAACAGGGTTTGAACCCGGAAAAAGGTGGGACCAGAATTGAGAGTCAAGAGATTCATCATTATTTTGCTGACGTTGTTGTTTTTTGCGGTGGGCGCCGCAATCGCGCAGGATGTTACCCCTCCAGTTGTGAGTTCCGTGACTGTCTTGCCTCAGATGGCCGCTCCTGGTGATACTGTCCACATCGTCGCAGAAGTAACTGATGACACGGCGGTAACCAGCGTGACTGCCGATTCGGTCCCTTTGACTTTTACCGAAGTCAATAAGTGGGAAGGCGATATATCAGCGAGTTCTGCACTCGGTATCCATAATGTAACAGTAATTGCCTCCGACGAAGCGGGAAATACCTGCACAGATTCCAGTGCGGCGTACACTACCGCTCAGGTGTTAGGAATAGGGTGCAAAGACGCTCTGTCTACTCTCCTTACACAGTCTTCTTCCTTCGTGACCACGCACCTTTTCAAAGTGTGGGGGAAATGCACTTATATTGACGAGAATTCGTTCTGGATAGATGATGGCTCCGGCTCCAACCACCGTGTGAAGGTGGTGTCGGCGGGACATGTTGTGTGCAGCGGTGATTTCGTTGCTGCATACGGCGGGCTCGATCCAAGCGCGGCGCCTGCAATAATAAACAATGCGCGCTGTAATATCCTGGTTATGGGGCAGCGCCAGGAGATAAATATAGGCAACGCTACCGTCGGCAAGGACCTCATGACTTCACTGAACGGTTACCTGCCTTCTCAGGTCCAGTACGGTACAAAGCTCAAGGTAGTTATCACAAGTTCTGACCCCAGCAAGGTTACTCTCTCGAAAACAACCGACGCAGTCGGCAGCAGCAGCATTACACTGACGGTAAACGGCGGATCATCCAATTTGCCCACATTCTATGTCCATGGCTTGGCTGATTCAGGCACTGTGAATGTAACTGCTATGGCGCAGGGAGGTTTGGGGAAGGTATTCAAGGTCACACTTGCCCCGTCCGGGTTTGTGATCTACAACCCCGGCAACTTCAGCACGACTTCGTTCGCGAATAATACAGACATCGATGTCAGACCTGCTATGCTGGACTCATCTACACATGCCTACGCAGCAAACCTGCCTCTAAGGCCGGGAGTAGGCCCTGTCAGTGTGCCTGTCAATATCAGCTGTGTACCTTCTGACACGCAGGTCGGCACGATTACTATAAATCCTCTCAGTATTGCTGCCGGACAATACAATGCGAAGACTCAGTTTGACCCCGTGGGAGCCGGTACCGCGACGATTTCGATCAGCGCGCCTGAGGGATTCACAACTCCGGCAAACAAGCAATCGATAACTGCTACAGTCACGGCTTCTTCCATCATAGCGTATGACGTCAGTGTGGGACGTGATCTGCAGACATCGACATATTGCAGTCTGCAGGTAGCTCCGCCTGAGCCTGTCGATATGACAGTAACAGTCGATTCACCGACTGTAGCTACGCTTACTACAGACCCTGCAGTCGAAGGGACAGCAAGTATTACCTTCAGTGGTGTAGCAAACAGTAATAGCAAGGTGTTTTATGTGCAGGGCCGAAGCGTTGGTACAGCCAAATTAACTGTATCGGCACCGGGCTATAACTCTGTGGAAAAGACAGTCACTGTAAACCCGTCTGGGTTTGTGATCTACAGCCCCAGCAGCATCAGCACAACTACATTTGCGAGCAATACGTCAATCGATATCAGACCTGCTATGCTGAATGCAGGTACTCTTACCTACTCAGCACCTCAGACCCTGAGAGGCGGAATAGCGAACGTTACGGTTCCCGTCAGTATATCGAATACTGGTGCAGGCGTTCTTACGGCATATAGTGTCACCATAGGAGCTAACGTAACCAGCGCGAAAACAGAGTTTGACCCCGTGGGAGCCGGTACCGCAACGATTTCGATCAGCACGCCAGATGGGTTTACTACACCGGCAAACAAGCAATCGATAACTGCTACGATCACGGCTTCTTCCATCACAGCGTATGATACCAGTGTTGGACGTGATCTGCAGGTGTCAACATATTGCAGTCTGCAGGTAGCTCCGCCGCAGCCTGTAGATGTGACGGTAACAGTCGGTTCATCGTCGGTGGCTACGGTCACTACGGACCCCGCAGTCGAAGGATCATCCAGTGTTATATTCAGCGGCGTAACAAGTACTGCAAGCAAAACGTTCTATGTGCAGGGGCGAAGCATTGGCACAACTACAATGACTGTTTCGGCCCCCGGTTATAACCCTGTGGTAAAGACAATCACTGTAAACCCATCAGGGTTCATGATCTACAATCCCAGCAGTATTAACACGACATACTACTCTGCATCAACAGATATGGATATCAGGTCTGTTATGCTGAATGCGAGTAATCTTACCTATTCTGCTCCTCAGAACCTGAGAGGCGGGATAACGAGTGTTACAGTTCCTGTGGCAATATCCGATGGGACTGTCGGTACACTTTCCGCAAATTCTATTACCCTGCAAGGGAATACCGGCAGCGCAAAAGTGTCTTTCCAGCCTGTCGCTACGGGAAGCGCCGTAATATCCGTCAGCACGCCTGATGGCTTCCAGACATCAGCGACCAGGAACACGATTCCTGTGACGGTTGTTGTTCCCAACGTCACGACGTATGATGTCTGTGTAGGACGCGATCTGCAGACCAATATAAGTTTCTATCTGCAGACAGCTCCGCCGCAGCCTGTAGATGTGACGATAACAGTCGGTTCATCGTCGGTGGCTACAGTCACCACAGACCCTCTGGTTGAGGGGACATCCAGCGTCACATTCAGCGGTGTAGGAAATACTAGCAGCAGGGCATTCTATGTGCAGGGACGCGGCCTCGGCACGACTACACTTACAATATCGGCGCCCGGCTATAGCCCTGTGGAAAAGACGATCACTGTAAACCCGTCCGGGTTTGTTATTTGCAGCCCCAGCAGCATTACTACCAAAGTGGGCGCTGTTAGCTCCAGTTTGGATATAAGGCCCGCCCGGTTGGACCCTGTTAACTATACATATTCAGCTTATCAACAACTGCGGGGAGGATTGACAGTCAACGTCGATGTGGTAAGCTCGAACGTAAACATTGGATCGATCACAGTCAGTCCGCTGACGTTCGATTCGAATGGAAATTCAGCAGTAACGAAGTTTACTCCGCTGGCGGCAGGAACATGCACGGTCTCTGTAGTTCCGCCGGAAGGGTTCAGTACCCCTACAACGAGACGTGAGATCGATGTGACTGTGAATCAGTAGAATATAGGGGACATAGAATTGCCGTTTATCTTCCTGCAGAATATTCCGGGTTTCAGATGCTGACTCCCGATAGTAGACAATAACCGACGGAGAGTGTGTTATGAATGAGCATGAAGATAAAACGGTCTCTTCGTTTATCACCAGAGAGAAACGTCACAGGTTTCGCTATTTTATGGATAACCCCAAGATTCGCTCGAAAGAACTGAACTGCTTGAACCACACTCATGTGTTGGAACCAAGTCATACGGTGTGGCTGTCGCAGCGGGAAGATATAAAGGCACTATTGCGAAAGGAAGGCAGCCCGGAGAATGTCTATATAATCTCTGGAGACGAGCGGATTGACGGCAGCACTCGGTCTCTTTCTGATGCGATAGAGCAAATTGTTGAGTCTGGATGGGGTGCAATTATCTCTTGCATTCCCGGGAAGTTAGCGTATTATCGTGATGAATGCGGTGAACGACACGCGCTTCTCAAAATGTAGATGTAACTAAAGTTTATCGAAGTGGTTGGTAGTGTTTGTATAGTTCTACCAACCACTTTTTGGGCTTTTTAGTGCTCAGTGGTAGATTCCAGCAATTTGCCCTATGGCTTAATACAGTGGGGTAGGGCAAGATAAAGCTGTATGAAAATTCAATAAATTATTATACAGCAGACTGGTTTTCTTCCGGCTCAACAGCTTCGGACTCCTCGTTTTTCTTCTTTGCGCCTTTTTCTTCGTAGTTGCATTCGGCGGAGAGACATTTATAGCCGGTCAGACGCCCCCTCCAGCGTTGCTCCACGATCACGGAGCCGCACTGCGGGCATTTGCGGTCTGTCGGCTTTCCCCAGCTCACAAAATTGCAGTCAGGGTATCTGTTGCAGCCGTAGAAAATCTTCCGTTTCTTGGACATTTTCTCGACGACATCGCCCTCGCCGCAGATCGGGCACTTGATCCCGACTTTTTTATCGATCGGCATAGTCGTCTTGCATTCAGGATAACCGGAACATCCCAAAAACTCGCCGGTACGGCCTGTGCGGATCAACATCTTCTTCCCGCAGTTAGGGCAGTCGATGTCAGTCTCCTTGGGCTCGACCGCGGGGATCTTCTCACGCTCGACTTTGACGATAGTCTTACATTCAGGATACCCTGAGCACCCAAGGAACGGACCGAATCGTCCTCTCTTGATAACCATCGGCTTTCCGCAGTTCGGACATGTGCGCTCTGCGCCTTCAGGACCCCACTGCGCTTCTTCAAGCGCTTTTGCGAACGGTCCATAAAAGTCTCGCAGGAGCTTGTGCCAGTCAATCTCGCCATTTTCGACAGTATCGAGCTCGGTCTCGATTGAAGCGGTGAATTTTACGTCTAAGATTTTGGGGAAATGTTGGACTAAGTAGTCAGTGACGGCAACCCCCAGGTCTGTCGGCTTGAATTTCTTCTCCTCAAGCACGGTATAACCTCGGTCCTGAATCGTCGAAATGATCGCTGCGTATGTGCTCGGCCTGCCGATACCCTTTTCTTCAAGCGCCTTAACGAGCGTAGCCTCCGTATAGCGGGGAGGCGGCTCAGTGAAGTGCTGGTTCGGACTGAGTTCGAGAAGTTTGAGCATATCGTCGGCTTTCATTCTAGGAAGCGGCGGGCGCTCTTCGTCTGCAACAAGTGCGTCGTCCTTGCCCTCAGTGTAAACAGCTTTGAAACCGGGGAACTTGATGGTTGAGCCGGTTGCTCTGAATGTGAACCGTTTTGCGGCTATATCTACCGTTACAACATCGAAGATAGCTGGACTCATCTGGCTTGCAACAAACCTCTGCCAGATCAACTTGTAAAGCCTGGCCTGGTCACGGTTCAGAAGGTCCGACACCTGATCGGGATGCCGAAGAACGGACGTCGGCCTGATCGCTTCATGCGCATCCTGGACACCCTTCTTAGCCCTGGATTTCCTCGGCGTAGCCGGAATGTAATCTTTACCGAAAGTCTGCTGTATATACTCACGAGCTTCTTCCTGCGCTTCTGCCGACACGCGGGTCGAATCGGTTCTCATATAAGTGATAAGCCCGACGTGACCGGACTCGCCAAGCTCGATGCCTTCGTAGAGTTGCTGGGCGGCCATCATCGTGCGTTTAGCCGAAAACCCGAGTTTGCGCGCGGCTTCCTGCTGCAATGTGCTCGTAATGAACGGCATCGCCGGGTTCCGCTTCTGCTCCTTTTCGGTAATCTTGGAAACTTTATAAAGAGCGCCTTCAAGCTCATCCAGAATGGACTTCGCTTCTGTCTCATTCTTAATTTCGGCTTTATCGCCGTCTATCTGAGCTAGTTTTGCCTCGAATGGCTGTATTTTTCCTTCGGGGGTGAGTTTGGCCGTAAGTGACCAGTACTCGACCGGGACGAATGCCAGAATCTCACGCTCGCGGTCGCAGATGAGCCTTACAGCGACAGACTGCACGCGTCCTGCTGAAAGGTTGCGTTTGACCTTCTGCCAGAGGAGCGGGCTGAGTTTGTAACCTACGATACGGTCAAGGAGCCTCCTTGCCTGCTGCGCGTTTACGCGGTCAATATCTATCTGCCGCGGCGACTCAAGTGCGTGAGTGACCGCTTGTTTGGTTATCTCGTTGAATTCTATACGCTTGGCTGATTCGAGTTTGAGCGCTTGCTGAAGATGCCATGAAATTGCCTCTCCCTCTCTATCAGGGTCTGAGGCCAGGTATACTACATCAGCATCCTTAACTGCATCTTTCAGGCGCTTGAGCACATCCTTACGCTCCGGTATGATGTCATATTTAGGCGCGAAATCGTTGTCCACGTCCACGCCGAAGTCTTTTTTGGGCAGGTCCCGCACATGTCCCATCGATGCCTCGATCCTGAAATTAGGTCCAAGGAAACCCTGGAGCGTGCGCGTTTTAGCCGGCGACTCTACTATGATGAGTGACTTCCCCATCTGAATCCTCTGTATCTCCTGTATCACAAGAAAGACAACCCCGGAAGGCTAAATGCGGCCCAGAGTTGCCATAAATTACCATCGATTTCTCACTGGCGTAGTATGGTACCACGAGTTTGGGACTGAGTCAAGAAAGCGGCCTGTTTTAATATGGAATAGGGATGAATCTAACAGGGTAAGTAAAAACGCTGTGGAAAAACGGAGGGCATGATGGAAAAACATTTTCGGTTACTCGGCTATCTGTTCATCATTTACGGGATCTGGGTTTTTGCCAACATAATGCTGGCTGTCATTTTTCCTGCATTCGGAGGAAAACGCACGGCTATTCCTCCCGGAGAGGCGACTGTCTCGATCATATTGGCAGTTGTATTCGCAGTGATTTTCTGTTTTACAGGCTGGGCGCTACTTATGAGGAGATTTTGGGCAAGGCCGGTATCGATTGCGGCATCCATAATCGCGATTTTGAGCATTCCCATAGGTACAGCTCTTGGTATTTACGGGCTGTGGGTGATGTTTTCGGAGAAGGGCAAGCGGGAGTATCCTCTTTACGCTGGCTTTCCTCCGCCAGAACATCCAGCGCCGGAACAGTAGAATTGGCGGGACCGTGTGGGAATCGAACCCACCCGAGAGCCTCGTCAGCCCTCACACAGGTTTTGAAGACCAGGCAAGCCACCAGGCCCGATCCGGCCCCATGAAGCAAGATTCATTGTAAGGGTGTGCTTACTAAAAGTCAATCATTTGTGGCGAGTAAGATTGCTCCCTTTCGAATCAAGCACAGCTATGCTATAATATTGCTGGATGGGACGGAGGAACAGGGCTGCATGAATTGGATTGACACATTATTTGAGCTTGTGCAAGAGCACGGAACACTTATTATTCTGGTGCTGTCGGCACTTGTGCTATGCCTTCTTATCTTTAGCTTATACGTTTCTATCAAACTGGGTAGACTCTTCAAAAGCGGTGACTCATCAGCCGCAGCCACTGGCTTGCCGGTCGATAATATGGAAGAACTAGCAAAGCGGCTTATCGGGGCAGAAGGAGAGATCGCACAGCTTCAGTCACGCCAGGCGTCTATGATTGTGCAACTGGATGGAAGCCTGCAGAATGTCGGCCTTGTAAGGTTTGACGCTTTTCCAGATGTCGGCGGAGGGCAAAGCTTCGCCCTGGCACTTCTGGACCAGAATAAAAATGGTGTGGTGATAAGCAGTCTCTATGGCCGTACTGATTCTCGTATCTATGCCAAGGAGATTATAGGAGGCCGTTCCAGCCACACGTTGTCCGACGAAGAGATTGATGCTGTTCGTCAGGCAAAAAGCTCGCAAGGATAGCCGGCAACTTCGACCGTCCGAGGTATCGGGTGCGTAATGAGCGATATCAATGATAAGAGTCTTGATAATGCTCTGATCCAACGCTGCAAACAAGGCGATATCAGGGCGTTCAATGAACTTGTGGGACGCTATGAGAAGCGTGTGTTTAACTTCGCCTACCGCATGTCCGGTAACTACGATGATGCAAACGATGTTTCCCAGGAAGCATTCATTCGTGTATTCAACGCCATCAATACTTTCAGAGGCGATGCGAATTTTACCACTTGGCTCTATCGCATCGTAACGAATGTCTATCTGGACGAGCGCAAGAAACAGAAATCCCACATGCATACATCGCTTGAAGATTACATAGAACTCGAAGAAAACACCGTCACAAGGCAGATCGAAGACGGTAACCCGACACCGGACCGTGTGGTCGAGGCAGGGGAACGGAACGACCTGTTGAATAACGCTATCCAGCAACTCCCTGAATACCAGAAGATCATGGTTATTCTCTATCACACCCAGAATAAGTCGTATGATGAGATAGCTCAGATAATGAAACTGCCTATCGGCACGGTAAAATCCAGATTGAATCGTGCAAGAATTGCTCTAAAAGAGAAATTGGAGCCAATTCGGGAACTTTTTAACATTTAGGCAGGTCTAGCTTAGTATAGGAAAGAGAAATAAACAGGAGGGCATTGTGTCTGCCTGCATGTAGTGCAGGTAGTGTAGTCGCACAGACGTACAATGGATGCGAAACGCGTGCAGAATAGGCGTGTTATCGGTTATTTGCGTGTGTGGAGCATGTTAGTAATTCATTTAGAGGTGGATTGCTTGACTGACAAGCGGAGCGTTATTATATGAAGTGCGAAAGAGCCCAAGAACTATTTTCTGATTATCTGGAGGATGCGCTCGAACACCCGATGGCAGTGGCGTTCGATCAGCATCTTGAGAGTTGCTCAGTGTGCGCGCGCGAGTTCGCATCGTTTAGGCTGACTTGGCGGATGCTGGAGGCTCTGCCTGAGGTGGAGCCTCCGTCCGATTTTGCATATGCGGTCATGACGAAGATCAGGATGCAACGCGAAACAGAAAGATGCAGCCGGCCCAGGTGGCAGACGATCTGGAGAGATGTGTTCCAGTCGAAGATACCGGCCAGAGTCTTTGCCGGCGCAGCTACGTTATTCATTTTAGGCCAGGTAGTGCTGCACACACCTGCAAGGACGACTATTGCGGCTTGGCTGGTGCCGAACCCGATGGCGGCGAGAGTAGTTAATAGCACACCTGCATCGACTCCGGAGAACTGGAAGTCCGATTCGAGTGCTGAAGCATGGCTGCAGAGCGGGCTCAGCTTTGAGATGGAGCCTTCCGGGTCTAATATATTCCGGCTGGTAATTAAGCCCGATTCTGTTACCAGTAAAGACTTAAGGGTCTACCTGATGCCTTCCGATTGTACGCGATTCGATAGAGAAAGCATCAAGAATGCTGGCCTGATATTTACGGGTACTATCGGTGAAAAGGGACAGGTTATCCCGTTTGTACTCGGAAGAAGCAGCGCCCAGGAAGTTATGACAGCTCTTATCGAGTGGGAGAATCATAGCCAGAAGTTTGCGGAAGCAGTGTTTATGCCGGTTCATCTGAACTCCATGGAGAACGCAGTGACATCGGATGTGAACATCAAAAATACCGAGTTATATGCGGCACTTCAGGAAACCAGTGCTACGTATGGCGTGGTGATACTCGCAAACGCTGATTTGAGTGGTGCTAAAGTAACCCGCATCAATGAAACCAATGTCACTGCGGATGATGTGCTTTACAAGATATGCACTGGCGCAAACTTACGCTGGAGACCCATTGGATCACAAGTTTACATAGTGGAGCGAAAAATGCAATAACAACGTAGTGGCTGTTATTGAAAAGGCGTCCTGATTGAGTTTCAGGGCGCCTTTTCAGGTTTTATTGCTTCCTCAATCATTTTAGCCCTCTCCAATAACCCAATTATAGATTTTCGGCTGATTAATCAAAGGCCAGTCATATATTATCTGTTGCCGAAACTCTTCCGGGAAGAGTTTCAGGTATAAGTGTGAAATCAACAGATAAAGCTATATCAGAGAACTGTTTATATAACTGTAAGGCTGTTACTTTATCTTCTGAAACTCTATAGGAGCAGACTCACAGAAACAAGCTGGTTTTTACCCCTGTTTGTACAGAATAAACAAAAACAGCCGGTGATAAAGGTATCATCCGGCTGTTTAGTGCTTTTTACTGTTCTATTTGATTCTTCGGCGAAGTCCGGCGAATCCCATACCAGCGAGAACTGTCAGAAGTCCTGCGATTGATGATGGCTCGGGGACATTGGTCGTTTTATAAACGACAGTCACGTTGCCTGATGCTGCAACAGGGCTTACAGAGTAGGACATTCCGCTGAATGTACTGGCATTTGACCACTGGTCAGCGTTTACTGAAATATTATAGGTTCCGGAACCTATAAACCCAGTCCAGTATGAACTGCCGATATATCCGTACTTGGTGTCGGTTGCTTTAGCACCATTGATGGTATAGTTATCCGGTCCTGAATCATTGTTATATGTATCTGTGCTGTCGCCATCGTTTGCTGCAAGCGAAATATTTGCAGAATTGGCTGCGCTTGCCTGGCCGAATATCGGCTGGCTGGTGCTGGTCAGCAGTGAGACATCGCCGGATGTAATACCACAGCTGCTTCCGAACTCGAATGTGCCGGTTGCCGGCACCTCGCTGTCATTGTCCAGAACAATCTGTCCACCATCAATATCCAGTGTGAGTATAACCTGAATCGAGGTCAACGTAAGCGATCCGCTCGGATCGTTAAACTGATTAAAGCTAAGCTCTTTGGCGAAGTTCGGTGTACCTGAAAATGCTTGTGTCTGCACTATAGTTCCGGCCATAGACACGGTAGAAAGAACAAGCACGGCGATAATGGCCGCAACTACGGGTATAAACTTTTTCGTTTTCATGTTCCCCTCCTTTCCTGAGTAATTCGAGGCCAGTGAGTCGAGGAATCATATTGATGTTACTTCGACTACTACAGATGAAGTATAGCGAAAGTACATACTGTGCGTCAATCAGTTGACAGACAGTATTTTGAAAAACAGGTAAATTTGCTGGTGGGGAACGATGGATGTTTATGGATGAGCAGCAGTATGGTCTGTATCTGCTACGAAGAGGATTATTTGTGGTAAAAGAACATTTGGGATATGCAGGGGTAGGTTGAAGAGAAATAAAAAACAGCCGGAGACTATTAATCGACCGGCTGTTTGATATTTTTGCCTATTTGATTCTTCGGCGAAGTCCTGCGAATCCCATACCAGCGAGAGCTGTTAAAAGCCCTGCGATTGATGATGGCTCGGGGACATCGGTCGTTTTATATATGACGGTAACATTGCCCGATGTTTCAACAGGAAGTACCATATATGAAACGCCGTTAACTGTACTGACCTCCGACCACTGTATAGCCCTAAGATTTATATCGTAGGTATTTGCTCCAATGAAATCGGTCCAGTGCGAATTACCGATATAACCAGATTTTATGTCAGAATTTAGTGCGCCTTCATAAACATAGGCATCCAATCCATCTGGACTGAGATCTGTCCTGGAATCGCCTTCGTTTGCTGCAAGCGAAAAGGATCCCGAGTGACCAGCTTCAGCCATGCCGAATAGGGGCTGGTTGGAATCGGTCAGCAGTGAAACCTGGCTTGAGGAAATGTCGCACTTGCCGCCGAGACCGAAGGTGCCAGTCGCTACGAGTTCTCCATCATTATCAAGAACAAGCTTGCCGCCATTGACATCCAGCGTAAGTATGACTTGGATTGAGGTCAACGTACCTGATCCGGCTTGGTCATTGAACTTATCAAAGGTAAGCACTCTGTTCAAGCTTGGAGTGCCTGTGAATGTCTTGGTCTGTGATATAGTTCCGGCTAATGACGAAGTAGAAAGAACAAGCACGGCAATGACCGCAATGATCGCAGGCATAAACTTTTTAGCTTCCATCTTTCCCTCCTTTCCCAAGTGTTTTTAGGCCAGGCAGCCTGTTACTCCGACTGCTACTTAAATGGAGTATAGCTGACAATCTTCCAGATGTCAATCGCATCGACACCATATATTGAAAAACAGGTATTTATTTGAATGCTATATGACGCTATAAGCGTAACGTCAATAATATATATTGCTAACATTATGAAGAGGATTAATTGTAATATATGTAGAACTGTTTGCTAGGAAGAAGGTGTCAGCAGGATTGCTATACGAAAAGCAGATAGGTTGAGCCGGTTTCGTGGATGCAAGGGCAATTTGCCCGCAACTGATTTCATAAAGAGGAGATCATAGTGATAGAGAATCCATTCAGTTACAACAAATACCTTGTATGCAAACAGTTTATGAAGCTCTTTGGAGCAACACTTCGGTTTTATGCGCCGTCAAATCAGTCATTGGCTTTATTCGTCAGCATGAAGGCTTTTAAGCTGAAAGAAGATATCAGGGTGTACACGGATGAGCAGAAACTTCATGAAGTTCTGGCAATTAAAGCCCGGAGTATCATCGATATTTCCAGCGTATACGATGTTTGGGATCCTGCGAAGAACGAAAAAGTAGGTGCGCTTAAGAGGCGCGGCTTCAAGTCGATGATAAAAGACGAATGGGTCATCATGGACCAGTATGACCGTGAGATAGGGCTGATTACCGAAGACAGCCTGCTTCTAGCATTGCTGAGGCGTTTTGTAACACGGCTGATACCGCAAAAGTTCCACGGCGAGATCGGTGACCGGCATGTATTCACACTAGAACAGCACTTCAATCCGATTATTACGAAGATGGATGTGGATTTTACTCCTGATATTATGCAGACTCTTGATAGAAGGCTGGGGATTGCTGCAACCGTATTGATGTGCTGCATAGAGGGAAGACAAGGTGGTTATTGAGTTCAGCTAGTTCAGGTGTGATCTGCACCCGAACTACCTAAAGAGTTTCGAGTAATGATGTAACAAACCTACGGACACCTAACCAGTCATTGATACTGCTGTATCTGTTGGTTTTACACTCAAACTCGAAACTCTCCCGGAAGGAGTTTTGCCTAAAACAATGCTTAATACTCGTTACATCAACTG